>NZ_CP032050.1:0-613750 GCF_003687485.1 Euzebyella marina
AAGATCTGGAAGAAATCGTTCAGCACATTCTGAGGCTCAAAAAATACGATGAAATCTATATTAAAGGGGTAAGCCTAGGTGGTAATTTGGCACTGAAATATATTGGTGAACCTCGAAGTCTGCCCAAAGAAATTAAAGCCGTGATAGGCATATCGGTACCTTGTAACCTTTCTAGTTCACTGACCGAACTATTGAAAGCCAAGAATTTTGCCTATTCACAACGATTTAAGAAGCATCTGGTAGCCAAACTTCGCTTAAAAGAACCTCTGTTTCCTGAGCGACTGACCAAAAAAGATATCGCTCGCATTAAAAACCTTAAAGATTTTGATGACATCTATACAAGTCGCGCGCACGGTTTCAAAAATGCAATGCATTATTATGAGAAATGCAGTTGCCTGCAATTCTTGCCAAACGTTCAAATACCTACCCTGATCATCAATGCCCAGAACGACTCTTTTCTTGGACCTGAGTGTTTTCCAATAAAAGAGGCCAAAGACAACAAGAATATTTACTTAGAAATACCAAAATTTGGAGGACATGTAGGTTTTTGGGATTATGGTAATCGATATCACAATGAAAAAAGAGCAATAAAGTTCATAGAAGAAGGGCTTTAAAGATGGGTAATCACTATATTAGTGCCCATAAATTTTGTTACCAATGAAAAAAATACTTGTTGTACTTGCCCTAGGAGCGCTTGTAGTTGGCTGTGGCGAGAAAAAGAAGGAAGAAAAGAAAGAAGGTTTTGAAATGAACCGCACCAAAACCGAAGAAAAAACTACAGAAGCCCAATCAGAAGGTGTTCCTGTTGATATGGACAATGAGGGAGTCGGCCCGTTTAAAGATATCTCTTTTGACGGTGAAATCGATGCTGAGTTGGCAGCTGCCGGTGAAGCCAAATTCAACGCTGTCTGTACTGCTTGCCATATGGCAGAGCAGCGAATGATAGGCCCCGCCTTAAAAGGTGTTTATGAAAGAAGAAACCCAGCTTGGGTAATGAACATGATCAGTGGTCCTGATAAAATGTTGAAAGAAGACCCGATTGCTAAAGCTTTGTTGAAAGAGTACAACAATGCTATAATGCTCAATCAAAATCTATCTGAAGACGAGGTAAGGGCGGTAGCCGAATACCTAAGAACCTTCTAAGAGGATTTTATCTTATACCAAAACCGGGCTTCAAATGAAGCCCGGTTTTTTTTTGCCCAATATGAGGTATTTGTTTTTTAACAAAATTTTATCAATTGCTTAGATAGGTCTTCGTCTATATAAACAAAGACATTCATCAATTAATCTAGGCGACATGAAAGAAGATCTACTACTGCTCAATGAGCATAATTTACCCGAGAGAATTCTCAATAGAAAACGCTCATACATATCATTAAGGTATTGGATAGGATGGGCAGGCGGATATACCGATTCAAAAAAAGAAGAGGATAATGAAAGATAAAATCGACTTTGGCACTTAATTGCCTATTTGGTCGGAAACTACCTTGTAGGTAGGGTCTTCCAATACATTTACATCGATAATATCTTCTGCATTCTTCAACAACCTCACACAATCTTTACTTAGGTGCCTTAAATGTACTTTTTTTCCCACCTTGGCATAGCGCTCGGTAATTTTATTCAAAGCTTCTATACCAGACATATCGGCCACCCGGCTTTCCTTAAAATCGATTATGACCTCATCGGGGTCGTTAAGCACATCAAATTTCTCTGAAAACAAGGTTGTGGAACCAAAAAATAGCGGTCCGTAAATTTCGTAATGTTTTACTCCATTCTCATCTACACGCTTGCGTGCTCTAATTCTCTTGGCATTTTCCCAAGAATAAGCCAATGCAGAAATGATGACCCCTAATAATACGGCTACGGCCAAATTGTGGGTAATTGCCGTAATAAGTGTTACCAGAACCATGACTACCACATCTGATTTTGGCATTTTACCGAAAGTCTTAAAACTGGCCCATTCAAAAGTACCGATAGCCACCATAAACATCAGGCCCACTAAAGCCGCCATTGGTAAACGTTCAATTAAACTTGAACCGAACATTATGAAGACCAAAAGCATAACGGCTGCAGTTATGCCCGACAACCTTGCCCTCGCCCCGGAAGAAGTATTGATCAAACTTTGACCTATCATGGCACAACCTCCCATACCGGAAAGGAAGCCCGAGAATATATTGGCCGTACCTTGGGCCACGCACTCTTTGTTGCTCCTACCCCGTGTTTCAGTAATTTCATCAACAATGTTCAGGGTAAGCAAACTTTCAATAAGTCCGACCCCAGCCACTATAGCAGCATAAGGAAATATAATTTTCAGAGTCTCCAGCGTAAAAGGAATTTGAGGGATGGAAAGCGGAGGAAACCCACCACTAATACTCTCGCCTTCAGACATCGTATCGGCCACGGTAACGGTATCGATTCCAAAGCCTATTACAATCGCAGACACCACCAAAATAGCCAATAAAGAGGAGGGTATGGCCTTTGTCAGCTTTGGAAAACCCCAAATGATCAGCATCGTCAACAATGTAAGCCCCAACATCATATAAAATGATGATCCTTCCAACAATTGATCCGTACCTTTTTGATAAAAGTTCGGAAACTGAGCCATGAAAATAATTATGGCCAACCCGTTTACGAACCCGAACATCACCGGATGGGGAACCAAGCGAATAAATTTTCCCAAACGTAGAACACCGGCCAGAATTTGCAAAATACCTGCAATAATGACGGTAGCGAATGTATATTGAAGTATACCTTCCGGACCGATTTCAGGAAAAGTTCGTTTTAATTCAAGAATCAGGCCTACGAAAATTACTGCCACTGCTCCTGTTGCTCCGGAAATCATACCTGGTCTACCCCCAAGAATGGAGGTTATAAAACAAAGAACAAAGGCCGCATACAAACCTGTTAGCGGTGAAAAGCCTGGTATCAAGGCAAAAGCAATTGCCTCAGGCACCAATGCAAGCGCCACCGTGAGTCCTGAAAGGATTTCGGTCTTATAATCTACTTTTTGCTTAAAATCGAAAAGGTTGAAATACTTCTTCATGGTCGGTTTTGAGCGTGCAAAAATAGACCAAAATAAGCTATTGACCTAGTTATAGCTATCAATTATACAATATCACCTCAACAGAACAAATTGTCTACCAGCTTCTTAGACCTAACAGTTTTTGTCCTAATTCACTTAGTTCGGCCGTTTCATATTTGGTCTGTTCCCAATTTCTTGGATCCCCAGGAAAGGCATAACCTTCTGGTGCAATTCTATTTTTCCATGAGTTGACCCGCCAATTTTTCATTTCAACATTGTCTTCTTCTGCGGGCATCATTGAAATATATTGTGCAATTCTAACCTTGTTCTTCGAATTGTTAGGCCGTATGCCATGAGGTTGGGTACTATTGAATATCAAGAGGTCACCTGCTTCCATTTTCACTTTGACCAATTCATCTTCTAAACCGGTAATATCAGGTTGAAAGTGGTCGCGGTCTTCGGGCTGCGTCAGCTTCCAACTATCATAATTGCGATAAAGCCATGGTATGCACTGAAAACCACCCATATTTTCATCGGTCTGATCGGCTAGCGCCAATACGCCCTGAACGTTTTGAGGTCTTGTTTCCGGGTCATAGTCCCAATGGATAAATCCTTTTTTCTTAACCCCTTCCGGTAGAGGAAAATTCAAATTGGCCCTATCAATGGTTACCCATAGATGCTCCGTTCCCCATATATCGACAAAGGCATCGTAGACCCGTTTGGTTTGCCGGTTATTCCATAAGTGCTGATGATTATATACCTCTACCATACCAGTACCGGTCAGTTCTTTCATTTTCATTTCTGCACGGGGTGCTTGATACCACGTTTCAGGATTGTTGGGGTCTTTTTCATCAAATTCCCAAATAAAATCTGCCGTGGCCTGAGCCTGCTCCTTCGATATGGCATTCTTGACAACTATATAACCGTTCTCAATCCAAAATCGCCAATCCTCTTCGCTCAGCACTCTCAATGGTTGACCATTAGAGCGGTCGTTTAATTTTACTTTACTCGTGGTTGCCGTGGAAGGATTACCGGGTATCTCTTGGTGTGCCTTGTTGGCCATTTCAAGCTTTTCATCAATGTTTTTCATGACGCCTATATTTAGAATTTCTAGAGATAAAACTACTCTACAAGAAAATGGAAAACTACCTTGATATTGATATAGATTTGAACAATATTGATATTTATGATGATTTATAGATGAAATACTAATAATTTAGTGAAACCTTTATGAAGTGTTTTAATCTAGAGTAAACTTTGAAAGTTCAATTAGAGACCATAAAACCTGAGTCGGACAGCCCTTTTCGTTTGCTGCACGACCCTAAGCTCAATCATTTGTTCTATTGGCATTTTCATCCGGAATATGAATTGGTCTATATAGAAGGGGCCACTGCCACCAGACACGTCGGCAACCATATTTCAACTTATACCGAAAGTGATTTGGTTCTCATCGGTTCTGGCATTCCGCATTTAAACTTTGATTACGGGGTTAAAACAGAATATCGCAAGGAAGTGTTGCATATAAAACCTTCATTCAAAGATAGTTTTATAGCCCCACTTCCAGAATTGAAGAACCTCAACCGCCTTATGGACTTGGCAAAGTACGGTATAGCCTTTCACGGAAAGACCAAAACAGAAATAGGTGCATTGATGAGGCAACTCTATCAGTTGCACCCCTACGATTTCTTTATGCAAGTCTTGAATATATTGAAGCAACTTTCTGGCAGTAACGAGTTCGAGGTTCTACACAAAAAACCATATATCAACACCTATAGCAGTAAAGAGCAATCTCGAATTAGGGAAATTTATGCTTTTGTCGATAAGCATTACCAAGACCATATCTCGATAGGTGAGGTCGCCGATATTTGCAATCTGAGCAAACCTGCCTTCTGCCGATATTTCAAAAAGGCTACCAACAGTACATTTATCAACTTCTTGAACCAATACCGTATAAGTCAGGCCAAACGTTTATTATTAATTGGCAAAAACGTGAGCGAGACTTGTTTTGAGTGCGGTTTTGAAAGTCTTTCATATTTCAACCGAACCTTTAAAAAAATAACGGGCGAAAACCCATCAGATTTTAAAAAGAGAATGAAAATGCGGTTATAATCTTTAGAGACAGTAATTTATCTTCTACCGTTTATTGAAAAAAGTAAATAGTTTATGTTTTAAACATGTCAATGAAAAATCAAGAACTATGTTTTCAATAACTCTCTCTACCATCTTAAAAATCGCTCTTGCCGGTATCTTGATCTATATGTATATCATTTTTATAACCCGATTGGCCGGCAAACGAACCTTCGCCAAAATGAGCAGTTTTGACTTTGCCATCACTATAGCCATGGGCTCAATATTGGCGAATGCGGTCAACCAACCTTCAAAAAGTTTCATGAGCGCAGTGGTTGCCCTGGCAATTCTAGCATGCCTTCAGGTGCTTTTTGCCAAACTGGTCAGTTCTTCGCAGGCTTTGGAAAACATCGCCACCAATTCTCCCGTACTTCTTATGAAAGATGGCGAGATTATAGAAAATAACCTTAAAAAATGTTTGGTCAGCAAATCTGACCTTATGGCAAAACTACGAGAAGCCAACGTCTTGCAACTTTCAGAAGTGAAAGCTGTAGTTTTCGAAACTACCGGAGATATCTCGGTATTGCATTCATCGGACAAACAAACTATCGACTCGGAGATTTTGGAACAGGTAAAATCATCGCACTAAAACAAAACCGCCCCAAATCAAGTGAAATGGAGCGGTCTCTAACTAAATAACCAACCAAAAAAATCTTATTTACTATCTCTACTTCTTTCGACCTTCATTAAAGGATTAGAAGTTTTAATTCTTTTTTTATCGGTACTACCTGTGCTTGATTTCAAGTATTGCCTGTATCCCCTTCCTCTAAACTTATAGACCGTTCTGCTAGAAGGATGATACAGTTCGATAGTACTATCATTAATAACGTATAGTTCAAAGTAATCATTGCTCGATGAATGGTAGGCCAGTGTTAAAGTTTTGAGCATTTCATCGTTTTGTATGTCATACACCTGATATTCGCCTTCAAAATCCCATTGTAACCTATTAATGGCCGTTCCGGGCTCATCAATCGAAGACCTAAAAAATTCAGGTTCGAAGTTTAAGAAATTCTCATTGTCGAAATCATTAAGAGTACCTCTTTCGCTGGTGTATACTTTTTCCCAAGCATCATACTCCTGCAAAAAATAATTGAGGTTATCGTAAAAGACGAAGTCAAAATCAAAATTGTTCAATTGGTAACCATCTAGAAAGTAAGAAGTATCGGTATAGCCATCATATATTTCCACCGTATTACCATCGATGACAAATACATCTAAAATATAATGGCCGTCTAAATCGTGGTTAACCTCAATAGAACTATTACTCCCATTATAGTAACCTACATCGACCCCCAATCCATCTCCTGTTCTACCAATACCCACAATATTGTTATTGGCAATTAGCTTACCATTGATAAAGGACACCGTGAACGCTCTTTGCAAAAAGGGTATCTCACCATTACCTTGAGTTGCATTGATATCTACGTACCAAAGGTCATATGATCCCAATACCGCTTCAGCATTTACAGAAGGCTCTTGTATATAATCGTCTTCAACTATAACCTCTGTATAACAAGAGGTGGCCAACAGGCCAAACATTAGTAGCGTAAATAGTTTTGTTTTCATATTCATAGCATTAGAATTCAACAGATTAAAAACAACCACCGTGCCAAAACTTTTAACTTTTTGATAATCAAAGAATAAGGATGCGATTTTTTATTTCACTAGTTTTGTTTCAGGAAAAACAAACATGATTTTAGCCTAAGATTAAATGAACAAAGCTTTGAAATTTGCCGTATTGGGCGGGGGAAGTTGGGCAACGGCCATTGTTAAAATGCTCTGCGACAATCAAGAAGAGGTGGTATGGTACATGAGAAATACCGATGCTATTGGATTCATTAAAATTCAAAAACACAACCCCAATTATCTTACCTCGGTCACTTTCAACACAGAAAAATTGCACCTAACTGACGATATCAATGAGGCCGTCTCAAAAGCTGACATTTTAATTTTTGCCATTCCTTCGGCCTTTTTACATACCGAACTTCAAAAACTAACCAGTTCTATAAAAGAGAAAATAGTGTTTTCCGCTATAAAGGGTATCGTACCGGAGACGGGATTGATTGTTGGCGAACATTTTCATGAAACCTATGACATTCCTTTTAAGAACATAGGTGTTATCACGGGTCCTTGCCATGCTGAAGAGGTAGCCATGGAGCGTCTATCTTACCTTACTATTGCCTGTGCCGATACTTCAAAGGCGAAGTTCGTAGCCAAAAACCTGAGCAGTAGCTATATTAAAACAAAGGTGACCAAAGACATCATAGGCACCGAGTATGCCGCCATGCTTAAGAATATCTATGCCATTGCCGCCGGTATTGCACACGGGTTGGGTTACGGAGATAATTTTCAGAGCGTACTTATGAGCAATGCGATTCGTGAAATGAAACGCTATACCAAAAGCATTCATAAAATCGACCGTAATATTAACGATTCTGCCTACTTAGGCGATTTACTCGTTACAGGGTATTCCACTTTTAGTCGTAACCGTATGTTCGGAAATATGATTGGTAAAGGCTATACCGTTAAAAGTGCCCAAATGGAAATGAACATGGTAGCCGAAGGCTACTATGCGGCCAAAAGCGCTTATGAACTGAAGGGCAAATTTGAAAAAAAGGTAAAGACCCCCATTATCAATGCAGTTTATAAGGTACTTTATGAGGGTAAAAATGCTAAAAAGGTCTTTTTGGCATTGACCGATAAGTTGGATTGATTTAATTAGGACCGCTCCAATGAAAAGTTAGAATGATCTTCTAATTCACTTAACATCGTATCTCGCCATAAAGAGATTTTACCGTCATTGATATCGAAGTATTTTTTGAATTCTTCTAAAATAGGCTCCAAAAGATTCCGAACACTATCGATATCAAAATACAAACGCCCCGTTCGTCTTATAAAGAAATCCATTGGGTTCTGAACCATCTCATATTCGATGCAGAACCGTAATTCCGCCTTGGCCATACCCAATTGGGGGTTGTCATCTTTCTGCTCTTTATAATATTCTAAGATTTTTTCTGTCTGCTTGCCGTAATTGGTGACCAAAAACCAAGCATCATGCTCACTGAACCCCTTTTTTTCAATACGTTCAAAAACCTCTTTGATATACTTCTTTACATGTTTGTATTTCTTGAAATCGGTATTGCCGCACAAAGCAATTTTATCAGTAAAACATTCTTTCAACTGCGTGTCGTGCTCCTCTTCCATTTTTTTGGCGATGCGATTTACTACTCGCTCGGCCATTTTGCGATAGCCGGTAAGTTTACCTCCCGCTATACTGATAAGTCCGGTATCGGATGTAAAGATTTCATCTTTTCTTGATAACTCAGATGCCGATTTACCTTCTTCATGAATCAAAGGACGTAACCCTGCCCAAGAAGAAATAATATCTTCCATTTCAAGATTGATTTTTGGAAACATATTGTTCACCGCGGAAATTAAATAAATAGCATCGGCCAAATCGGTGCGTACATTGTCTTTATCCTTATTATAATTGGTATCGGTAGTACCTATATAGGTGATTTTGCCGCGAGGTATGGCAAACATCATTCGCCCATCGGGAATATCAAAATACACCGATTGTTTTACTGGCAGTTTTTCATGTGGAAACACCAAGTGAACACCTTTCGTCAAATGGAGCTGCTTGCCCTTCTTAGAATTATTCTTGCTTCTAAGTTCATCTACCCAAGGCCCCGCCGCGCTGATAACATATTTCGATTTTATATCGTATGTTTTGCCGTTTATAACGTCTTTCACTTTGACCCCGGCCACCTTGTCTTTTTTATAAACGAAATCTTCTACAGCCGTGTAATTGATGGCCCTAGCACCAAAAAGCAGGCTTGTTTTTATGTTCTCGATGGTCAATCGGGCATCATCGGTACGATACTCTGCATAATAACCGGCTCCTTTTAAAATCTTTTTGGGAAGTAAAGGCTCTAGCTTAAGCGCCTCTTTTTTCTCTAGCATCTTTCGCTTATCATCACCTGAAACTTCGGCCAGTATATCATAGACTTTAAGCCCAATCGAAGTAAGCCATTTACCGTACGAGCCATTTTCTATCAAAGGAAGCAACATCTTTTCAGGTATAACCAGGTGTGGCGCCAACTTATGAACTATAGCTCTCTCGGAACCCACCTCTTTGACCAACCAAAAATCGAATTGCTTAAGATAGCGCAAACCCCCGTGAATCAATTTCGTTGATTTACTACTGGTACCCGAAGCAAAATCTCCCTTTTCAACAAGCGCCACTTTGAGTCCGCGTGAAGAAGCATCCAAAGCGATGCCCGCACCTGTGATTCCACCACCTATTACGACGAGGTCATATTTTTCTTTTGATATTTTTTCTGCGGTTCTTGACCTATCTAGATTTGAAAACTTGATGTTCTTCATGAAGTACGCTTGGTGTTTATTGCTCTTCCCAACCTTTGGTTCGTTCAACGGCCTTTTGCCATTTTTTATAAAGTCTCTTTCTTTTTACCCGATCAAAATTAGGCTTAAAAATTCGGTTCATAGGTCTATTTTGATCCACATCGTCCTGTTTCCATAACCCAACTTGTATACCTGCCAAAAAAGCGGCACCCATGGCTGTCGATTCTATAACCTCAGGTCTGTGAACCTCCGAATCTAAAATATCGGCTTGAAATTGCATTAGATAATTGTTTGCACAGGCACCCCCATCTACACGAAGATTTTTTAGTTGTATGCCCGAATCGTCTTCCATCGCCTTTAAAATATCTTTGGTCTGGTAGGCCAACGATTCCAAAGTGGCTTTTGCCAAGTGTGCCTTTCCGGTATCTCTGGTGAGTCCAAAAATGGCTCCTCTGGCATACATATCCCAATAGGGGGCACCAAGACCTGCAAAGGCCGGCACTACATAAACGGGGTTTTCTTCTTCCACACTCTCAGCCAAAGGTTCGGTTTCCTTGGCATCTTTAATAAGTTCGAGTCCGTCGCGCAACCACTGAATGGCGGCACCAGCAATAAAAATACTTCCCTCAAGTGCATAGTTCACCTTACCATCTAAACCGTAGGCAATGGTTGTCAATAAGCCATTTTTTGAAAATTGGGGCTTTTCCCCAGTATTCATAAGCATAAAACAACCGGTACCATAAGTGTTCTTTGCCGTTCCTTTTTTAAAACAAGCTTGGCCAAACAAAGCGGCTTGCTGATCACCCGCAATACCGGCTATCGGTATTTTTGTTCCTTTAAGGTCATAATCACCAAAATGATGTGCTGAAGGCATTACTTCGGGCAACATCAACTTGGGGATGCCCAAAGCTTTTAAAAGTTTATCATCCCACTTTAACTCAACGATATCATATATCATGGTTCGAGATGCATTGGTATAATCCGTCACATGCTTTTCTCTTCCGGTCATATTCCAAACCAGCCAAGTGTCAACGGTACCCATTAGCAAATCGCCATTCTCAGCTTTCTTTTTGGCACCTTCAACATTGTCAAGGATCCATTTGACCTTCGTACCAGAAAAATAGGAATCAATAACGAGCCCAGTAGTTTTCTTTACATGCTCGGTCAAACCGGTATTCTTCAAGTGTTCGCAAATATCGGCCGTTCTCTTGTCTTGCCAGACTATGGCATTGTAAACAGGCTCGCCGGTAGTCTTATCCCAGACCATGGTAGTTTCCCTTTGGTTGGTAATACCAATGGCAGCAATATCTTTGGGGTCTACTTTTTCTTCATCCACCAATTGCTCTAATACGGCCATTTGGGTATCCCAAATTTCAATGGGATCATGTTCTACCCAGCCCGATTTCGGAAAAATCTGTTTGAACTCTTTTTGGACCATTCCTTTGATTTGGCCAGTTTCATCGACAAGTAAAGCCCTAGAACTCGTGGTTCCTTGGTCAAGTGAGATAATATATTTCATGTATAAGTTGAGTAAGTTGTACCGGTTATTTCTTCTCGAAGGAAACCTGAAATAAGAGATAAGCTTTGGAAAAGCATATAACCGACCCTGATTATGGTTAAATATAGAGTTTAAACCATGCAATTCAAAGTACAAAGTATAGCAGTACGGCTTGGTAACGAAAAATTCACAAAGACGACAATGAGGACAAATTTAGATACAACAATATAAAACGTACTATCGGCTGTATTCGCGCTCTACCCTGCAGATTCTAACGCGATACCATTGGTACCAGTCTTTAATTCCCCTTGCTTGAGCCTTTTGGTGATCAAGGTTGACTTTCCAAGCCGCGATTGATTCTAAATCTTTCCAATAACTAACCGTGATTCCTATTTCGTCTCTAGCGCTTTCAACATCTAAAAAACCTGGCTGTTCTCTTGCCAAATCGACCATCTTTTGGGCCATTTCTGCATAACCTTCATCATCGGGCTTTTTTAATGAAGTAAAGATGACCGCGTAATAAGTACCTTCTTTCATCCGAATCGAAATAGTTTGTAGTTAGGTGATATACTCTTTCTCTATAAAGTAGTCTACCAACGCCTCTTTCATGAGAACTGATTGCTCACCGGATTTCAGTAGGGGCAATTCTTCTTTCACCTTATAATGTGGCCAACCCTCTTCGTCAAAAAAATCGAACTCATAGTAACCATAGGGCTCAAGCAGCCGACAGATGGCAATATGCATCAAATCAAGTTTGGCGTCCTTTTTGAATTTACGGTGGTATTGACCCAACTCTTGCAGACCTACCAAGTAAATAATCGCATCTAGCTCAAGAGCGTCTCCATCTGAAAATTGCGACGATAATTTCTCTACCAGCACATCCCACCTTTCTTTTAACCTAATATCTCTCGACATAATAGACTTCTCTTAGTAAGGGCAAAAGCCCTCGTTGCTATTGCGATAATGAGGTGCAAAGGTACAAATCAAAACACTATTTTTGTGAAAATTCAGTGCTCATGGGCTTTCTAGACATTATATTCGGTCTGCTACTTCTTTGGGGTCTTTATAAGGGAGTTAAAAACGGACTTTTTATAGAACTTGCGTCTATTGTTGCCCTAGTTGCAGGCATTTATGGTGCTATTCACTTTTCATATTATGCCGGAGATTATCTATCGGAGAACATGAAATGGGAAGAACGTTACATCAACATTACTGCATTTGTCATAACGTTTTTGGCCATTGTTTTTGTCGTACATCTTGCTGCCCGACTATTAACTAAAATCGCCGCATTTGCAATGTTAGGGTGGCTGAACCGTATTGCAGGCGGAATTTTCGGTGTGGTTAAAATCGCCGTTATATTGGGTGCGCTGATCATATTTTTTGAAAGGGTCAACGAAACAGCGGGAATGGAAAAAAACGAAAAGGTCGAACAATCGGTTCTATATGAACCCATAAAAAAGATAGGTGCCTTTATATTTGCCAAAGTACTTCGCGCGCCCAAATATCAAATCAGTCCTCAAGAAGACAATCCAGAAATTGTAATCTGACACCAAAAACTTCCCCCAATTTATGTTCTTAAATTCGCTCAACACTTATCGTGGCATCGCCATATTGCTGATTGTTTCGGCGCATTGCTATTCGATAGCCGACGTGAAAGTTGACTCTTTCAGCGAAGCACTCTTTGCGAACTTAACGGCCGGAAGCACCTTTCATTTTATTTTCATTTCTGGCTTTTTATTTCATCACATTTTCGTTTTAAAAGATAGAACGACTACTTTCTTACCAAATAAGATAAAGAGGTTATTGATTCCTTATACAGTATTATCAATAGTTCCGATACTGCTGAAATTAAGCACAGAACCCGATTTTTGGAATACCTACTTTCCTTTGCAAGAGGATACTTTCTTAAATAATTATGTGATTCCTATTTGCTTATATTATGTTACGGGAGCCCACTTGGTAGCCTACTGGTACATACCTTTTGCAATGTGTTTGTTTTTAATGTATCCGCTACATATAAGATTTATCAACTGGCCGATCAAACTTCAGTTTTCGGTTTTCGGCATATTATTTTTAATCGCCTTGTTCGTTCATAGACCGGTAGACGAACTAAACGTATTTCAGTCTCTTGTTTATTTTACACCAACCTATTTAATGGGTATTCTCTGCTCACTTTACAAAGAGAGGGTGTATTATATATTTCTTAAAAAGGAATTATATCTCTTACTCTTAGCATTAGGTATAGCAGCTTTTCAAGCGTTCATCGGCCGCTACGACAACTATCAAAAACCGATGTTCGATTATGATGGCCTTGACCTAGTTCTATTACAAAAGACTTTTCTCTGTATTTTCTTTATGGTTTTTCTACATCGTTTTGAATCTTTCAACAATAAGTTGCTCGTTCTTTTGGCCTCTACCAGTTTTGCTATATACTTTATACACGGTTATGTGCTACAGGGTTTGTTTCAATTCAAGCGAATATTTAATTATACTAGTGATTACCCTTGGGCAACTTACTTTTTGGCTTGGTTCTTATTAGTGGGGGTAAGCATGGCTCTGGCTATCATCCTAAAAAAAGCAATGCCTAAATACTCTAAATATATTAGTGGCTATTAGACCGCCTAGTAATTTCCAGTGGCACATTGAAAAAATGAAAATAGATAGTTTTTAATAGGCTAAAACCTACAGCCGTTTAACATATGGCTGCAATTCATCGAAAAGGAAGACTTTTTATCTCTACCGACGACTAAATTTTCGATATTCGCTTATCGATATTCCCCTATCGATTTTTTGAGAACACGAGAACACCCCATTTCTCAGACCTACCTTAGAGAACATACCTACTTACAAATAGAACACTATATGAAAATGACAAGGCATTATTTTGCCCTCGTTTTATTTGTATGCACATTGGCGTCTTGCACAAAGGAGTCAATGGAAACAGCAAATATTGTTGAGGCCGAGAACATTCCGGAAATAGAACAAGAATTACTTGAAGTTGTTAATCAACACAGGCTCTCTTTAGGCCAAAACTCTTTAGAATTCAGCTCGGTAGCCTATCTTTTGGCCAATGAGCACACCGATTACATGATGACAGTCGGATCTTTAAACCATGATAATTTCAGTAAACGCGCTTCTACGATATCAACTGAGGTTGATGCAGAGTTTGTGGCTGAAAATGTTGCTAAAGATTACCTAAACGCTTCGGAAGCATTCTCAGGCTGGTTGACCAGTTCCAGTCATAAAAAGACTATGGAAGGAGAGTTTACCCATACCGCTGTAAGTGTAAAAAGAAATGAAGAGGGCAATTTGTTCTATACACAAATCTTCTTCCGATAAACGTACGGTGCGACCCTAGAAAACTATGCGTATGAACTAGTGGCATACATTTTATACCTTTGAAACCTAAAGGTATTTATCATTTTTAATTAACCGTGCGTTGAACTTTCGCAAAGTTGTAGTACGTTTAGGTGGTAGTTACCAAATTATTAACCTTTAGTATTACAAATATGGCGGTACAACCCCCCTTTAACCTTTCAAAGTGGATCGATGAAAACCGAGACTCTTTAAAGCCACCAGTTGGCAACAAGAACTTATACAAAGATGCCGGTGACTACATAGTCATGATAGTTGCAGGGCCCAATGCCCGCAAAGACTACCATTACAATGAAACCGAAGAACTCTTTTTTCAGTTAGAGGGAAATATCGAAGTTCACATTCAAGACGAAGGTAGAAAGAAAACTATGAAGTTGGGGCCTGGCGACATGTATCTTCACCCAGCAAAAATTCCGCATTCTCCAGTAAGAAAAGAAGGAAGCATTGGTCTGGTCGTTGAACGAAAAAGAGCGGATATGAATGTTGACGACGGTCTTTTATGGTTCTGCGACAATTGCAACCATAAATTGTACGAGGCCTATTTCACATTAAACGATATTGAGAAAGATTTCTTAGGTCATTTTAAACACTTCTATAGCTCGGAAGAACTTAGAACATGTGATAATTGTGGCACCGTTATGCCAGTAGACAGTCGATTTGTTGCAGACGAATAAGTGTTTATCGGCCAAACAATGTCTTTATTCGTAGATAACCTAGACATTCAGAAAAAGTACTTTAAAACCCCCAAGTAATTCTATGTCAAGGTTTCAAATCTTCAAATACTTTTCCGTTCTTTTAATAGGGGCGTCTATTTCGTTATTTGTTTTCTTTTCGATTAACAATCGATATATAAGCAATCAAAAAGATTTGGTAGATAATGCCATTTCTAGGGCTTTGATCAAAATAGATGACGAATTGAACAAAATTACGCTGGTAATGGAGTCGATGGGCTTCTTTTTCGAAAACCATGATGACGTGCCCCAAGAGCTTTTTGAACGGTTTACGAGTCCTTATTTAAGTGAATTGCGAAGTATCGGCGCCTTAGAGTGGGCCCCTCGTATTTTGGAAAGCGAAGCAAATTCTGAGGATTTGGAAGTGCCTAAAATCACCCAAACCGATTCATCAGGAAATTTTATTACCGCCCAATCGCGAAAGGTACATTTTCCCATCGCATTAATAAATCCGCTAGAGCCACTTAAAGATGCCGTTGGTTTTGACAATTATTCCGAAGAAATTAGAAAAGAAGCTATTGACCAAGCTATTGAGTCAAAGAAAACAGTTCTAAGCGCGCCCATAGAATTGGTACTCAAAAACAATGGGTTTCGGGGCTTTTTGGCCCTAAAATCAGTTTTTAATTCGGAAACGGCTGAAGTAAAAGGTGTTGTAGCCGCAATTTATCGGATGGATATTTTCTTAAGACGTACCCTAAAGAATGAATTGGCCATCATCGACTTGGCAATTACAGACTCTTTGGCGCAAGACAATCTTCTTTATACCAATCGAGAACCTCTTTCTTTAGAGAATCGAACAAACGAGAGCACGTTTAAACATATAAAGGCAGGCAACCGGGTTTGGAATATTGAGTTCTCTCCGAAAAGCAAACATTATAATTTTCCACATGTATTAGAATCATACTTGGTCTTGATCTTAGGCTTGCTGACAACAGGCCTTCTTATTTACGCCATTAAGGTAAGCGATGAACATAATGACAGATTAGAGGCAAGGGTAATACTGAGAACCAGCGAACTGGAGGCCTCGAACAAATTGAAAGAAAATCTGTTGCGCGAAATTCATCACCGAGTCAAAAACAATCTTCAAATAACCTCAAGCCTTATGAACATGCAGAAAAGAAGGCTTTCGAGCAAAGAAGCGATTACGGCACTTTCTGATAGTCAGGCCAGAATATCGGCCATTGCGCTTACACATCAGAAAATTTATCAAGATAAAGATTCAAAGGCGGTCAACCTTAACGATTACCTTATCGACCTGATGGAATATCAAAAGAAAATCTCTCCCTTTTTCACGTATAAAATCGATTGCCCCTTGATTACGGTAGACCTCGACCGTGCAGTACCTTTGGCATTGATCATTTCTGAGCTGGTCACCAATGCGGTGAAACATGCCTATCCTGATAATACCAAGTATAACGAGCTTAAAATAGATGTTACCCGTTTAGATGATGAATCGGTTTTACTTTGTATCAAAGACAACGGTAAGGGGCTTCCTGAAAATTTTGATTTAGATAAAGCAGAGGGCATCGGTTTTGAAATCATACGTGCCCTTTGCAGACAGATTTCGGCTCAACTGAACTACGAATCAGCTGAAAACGGGACCCAATTCGACCTTATTTTCATGAACCAAAGTGAATAATTAAGTGTCATTGGCGATGCTTTTTTAATTATATTTAATAATGATTGTGTCGCTATTGATTGGCCTTGTCGCCCTCTTACATCTATACTTTATGTGGTTCGAAATGTTCGCTTGGACCACAAAAGGAAGGAAGATATTTAAAAAGTTTCCGGCTGAGTTGTTCGAACCCACCAAACCATTGGCCGCCAATCAAGGTCTCTACAATGGATTTTTAGCCGCCGGCCTTATATGGACATTTTTTATCACAGACATCGATTGGAAATGGAATGTTGCCCTCTTTTTTCTTTCATGTGTAAGTATTGCTGGTATTTATGGCGCCTTAACCGCTGATAAAAAGATTTTCTTTGTTCAGGCCGCCCCTGCGTTAGTAGCCATTTTGCTTATTCTGTTCACGTAGTATTGAAAGTTAAAAAGCTCTTATCATTATCCGGTTTGCATGGATTGTCAAGAACAATGAAGTATATTTGATATATAACAATTTGTACTTAAAAAGTTAAATTATGATTTCTACTGCTCCTCAATTTGCTATTAATGATGTTTTAAAAGATTTAAATATCGAAAGCACCAACTTTGGCGTATCTACCGGTTCAGACTGTTTTGGATCGGGTGAAGAAATCATATCGAAAAGCCCTGTAGATGGGGCGATAATTGCCAAGGTAAGCACAGCTACTTCAGATGACTATGAAAAAACTGTAAGCACCTCTTTAAATGCCTTTAAAGAGTGGCGAAATACGCCAGCACCGCAACGTGGCGAAATTGTAAGGCAGTTTGGCAACAAACTAAGAGAATTAAAGCAACCACTGGGCAAGCTTGTTTCATACGAAATGGGTAAAAGTCTACAAGAAGGCTTAGGAGAAGTGCAAGAGATGATAGACATATGTGATTTTGCTGTAGGCTTATCACGTCAATTACACGGTCTTACCATGCATTCCGAGAGGCCGGGCCACCGTATGTACGAGCAGTACCATCCGTTGGGAGTGGTCGGTATTATATCGGCATTTAATTTCCCCGTAGCCGTATGGGCGTGGAATACGGCCCTAGCTTGGGTCTGTGGCGATGTCTGTATTTGGAAACCCTCGGAAAAAACGCCTCTATGTGCCATAGCCTGCCAAAAGATTGCTGCCGATGTGTTTAAGAAAAATGGTCTTCCCGAAGGCATCAGTTGTTTGATCAATGGTGACTATCGAGTGGGCGAAATGCTTACTACTGATACTAGAGTGCCTCTTATCTCCGCTACCGGGTCGATTAGAATGGGCAAAATTGTTGCACAGGCCGTAGGAGCTCGATTAGGAAAATCATTGCTTGAATTAGGTGGAAACAATGCGATTATAGTAACCCCTGATGCCGATATAAAAATGACCGTCATCGGTGCAGTCTTCGGTGCGGTGGGCACTGCAGGTCAGCGCTGTACTTCAACGCGAAGATTGATTATTCATGAATCAATTTATGACAAGGTTAAAAAAGCCCTGGTTGATGCCTATGCACAATTGCGTATTGGAAATCCCTTGGATGAAAATAACCATGTAGGTCCCCTAATAGATTCAGATGCAGTTGAAAGTTATCTAAGGGCCTTACAAAATGTGGTAAAGGAAGGTGGTAAAATTCTAGTTCATGGCGATGTACTATCAGGAGATGGTTATGAGAGCGGTTGCTACGTAAAACCGGCGATTGCAGAGGCAGAACCGGAGTTCAAAATCGTTCAAGAAGAAACTTTTGCCCCCGTTCTTTATCTTTTAAAATATAGTGGGGAAGTAGATAAGGCCATTGACATTCAGAATAACGTAGCCCAAGGTCTTTCTTCGGCAATTATGACTAATAATTTACGCGAGGCGGAAAGGTTTCTTTCGGCCGCCGGAAGCGATTGCGGTATTGCTAATGTTAATATTGGAACTTCAGGTGCAGAAATTGGTGGGGCATTTGGCGGAGAAAAAGAGACCGGAGGCGGAAGAGAGAGTGGTTCCGATGCTTGGAAGGTTTATATGAGAAGGCAAACCAATACCATTAATTACACTACTGAACTGCCTTTGGCGCAGGGTATCAAGTTTGACCTATAATGGAAAAACCCGTCAATTTTCTTCCTTGCCCTTCCCCCGAACAGACAAGAATCAATGTAACGGGCTTTTAAACTAAACTAACTCAAACAATATATTGTACCGTATCTATACAGAACAATTACTAGAACCTCATTTTCTCACTCTACATCACTAATCCGTTCAGCTTGGGGCACTTTCCAACTTCCCTTTAGCAGCTCTTGTAATCCCAAGACAACTACCATACAGACAAAAGTGACCCATTTTAAAATTTCGGATTTCATTTCACCAGGTTCATAAAGTGGGCTAAATATACTTAAGGTAGACAGGCAAGACCATCAATTTTGTATAAATGGTCATTAATTCTGTATCAATGTACTTTTAGATACATTAAGTGTCATTTTCTAATCACATTTAATCTTAACTACACGGTAAAATGAGCATTTTATCGCATGCAAATTCTATGTTCTAAAAAAATCGCAAAGGCTTAAGTAATAATTTGCCTACTTATTATTCCAATAAATCATTCAACATTAACACGCTTTTAGTTTTTTTTAATACATTGTATAGTACAACTATCAATTTCTAGACATGACTAAAACGACCATTCTTTCGTTAGATATAGTCATCACCTTTTGGGTAATAACCTATGGCTCTATCATTAATAGATTCAAGAGTAGCGTGCCATACCTAAAGAGAAAATCTCAAGTTTATAAAAAAATCAAAAATTCAATTTTTAGGCTTTCAATTCCTTACTTCCCACCATCTATTTGTTTACAATCGACCTGTCCATTAAATAAAGAACCTCAAATCAATTTAGCCGTATGAATTTCGAAAACATAAGTATTTGGTATTGGCTCATTTTTATTCTGTTCGGTATTTTATGTGCCTTCTTAGGTTATTGTCTTGGTAAGAGAAGTATAAAAGCGGTCAATAATGTTGCAGAGTTACAAATGTTTAAGGATAGAAATATCAAACTGCAAGCTGAATTAGATGCCTGTACCCAAAAAATTGCCAGCGCCCCGGCAATAGACGACACTACTTCTTTCGTAGATACCTCAGATGATATTCCTGAACTTCCTGTATTAATTCCTTTTAATGCCGATAACGCAAAAGCCGTGTTCGGCAAAACCATTCAAAATAACGACTTAAAGGTGATTGAGGGAATCGGACCTAAAATTGCAGGTCTTTTTCAGACTGCCGGTATCGCCACTTGGAAAGCACTTTCAGAAACATCAGTGGCCAGTTGCAAAGAAGTGCTGGCAACTGGAGGCGAGAGATACAGAATTCATGATCCTTCTTCTTGGCCCATGCAAGCTAAAATGTGTTATGAAGGTAAATGGGTAGAATTGGCCAAATGGCAAGATGAACATGACCATGGGCGACTATAAACAAAAAAGGGAGGCTTAAACTAAGCCTCCCTTTTTTGTTGTTATCATAGGTCTAAATCATTCCGTTAGCCTCGACCCATTTAAATTTGTATTGGTCTTCAGGAAACTTCATTCGCTCGGCGATACGCTCTAATCTAGCCGGTAATTTTATCAGATAATCCCTTGCCTTTTCTGCTTCATCATTCAAGCCACGCACACTTTCCAGTTCCCAGTAAGAATTAAGCTTTCTTAAAATATCAACGTAATCTTGTGCGGTATATACACCTAGGCGTTGGGCACAGTTAGAAAAGTTTTCAAACGCTTCACCGATAGCACCACCGGACTCCTTTAGAAAGTGGGCCGGCATGACTATTTTCTTCTTCATCATATCGGCAAAGGCCAACATCATACCTGATGGGTCTTCGCCAAAAATAGTCTTAACAAACTCCCTGTAAGCAAGGTGATGTCTCATCTCGTCACCGGCAATAATCGTACACATTTTACCTAAAAGAGCATTGCCCTTTTTTCGTGCCATTTGACCCACCCTTTTATGAGAAATATTGGTAGCCAATTCTTGAAAAGAAGTATATACAAAGTTTTTATAGGGATCTCTATCGGTACCGATATCAAAACCATCTGATATCAGGTGCTGAGTGGTAATCTCTATCTCGCGCATATTCACCCTGCCCGATAGATAAAGGTATTTATTCAATACATCACCATGGCGATTCTCTTCCGCCGTCCATGCCCTAACCCATTTGGCCCAACCTGTTCTCTTATTATCACCATGTTGGTCGATACCTTCAACATCCATCAACCAAGATTCGTAGGTCGGCAATGCCTCTTCGGTAATGGTGTCGGCCACCATAGTAACCCAGAAGTCATACCCGAGTTCTTTAGACTCTCCACGCAGTTCTCTTACTGCTTCCAAAAAATTGTCATTTTCCGAATCGGGCAAAAAATCACTTGGCTGCCAAATCTTATCCACGGGAAGAAGAAAAGATTCCATAAACCCTTCAACCTGTGGCTCGATAGCCTTCATTACCTCTAATCTTATATTCTTTTCGGGCATCTTTTCCTTTTTTACAAAGTTCGTTTAAAATAGTCAAATTACAGAATTAAGGAAGCTATTTTCAATTTCTTCCTTGCTCATTTGGATAAAGGTCTTGAACCGGCTCACTTTGCCAAACCTCTTTGGTGTCGACATCGAGCATCGATAAAGGCCCTCTAAAGGCTGCACCTGTATCGATATTCCAGACATTAGCGGCCCTTGTGGGTTTCGCAACACCCGTTTTTGTTATGGGCGTATGGCCAATAAAAATCTCCTTATAATTGGTAAGCCTTTTCGGGTACCTGACATCATCAGGTCTCAATTCCGGATTCAATGAACAAGCTAGCTCCCATAAAGTACGGTCCCAATAGAAAGTCTGCTCAAAATACTCGTAATCAATACCTTTTAAATTAGTGAACCCTGCATGCAAGAACAACCTGTTTTTCTTATCTAAATAGTAATTACGCAAATTTTCATAAAAGTTCAGGTGATCGGCAATAAGAGCGGGGTCGGCCGCATCATAAGAACTCAACGTGGCCCTGCCCCCATGTTGCAACCACAGGGGATTGTCTTTTTTATGCAACAGCCAATCTTGACAAAGAACATCATGGTTGCCACGTATAAATATACAATTATGGGTCTTTTTCAATTCGATAAGAAAAGAAACAGTTTCAACGGCAGTGCTCCAACCGTCTACATAGTCTCCTAAAAATATTAGCTGGTCTTTTTCTGTAACCGAAGCCCTTTTCAATAACTGCTTCAAACCCTTTAATCCCGAGTGAATATCGCCTATAACCAATGTTCTCATTTTGCAAAAGTCGCAATTATGGCGATGATGGCAAGAACAAACAGCACCAAAAAGAAAATTTTCCAAAAAGAGTAAGGTCTTGAGCCGCTTAGGGTTCCAGACTGACCATTGATAAAGAATTGAAAATCCTTTCCATCATATCGATATGAACTGATATACACGGGAAGCAAAACATGCTTGAACGTTTCGTCTGCCAACTTAATATTTGCGTGATGTATACGTTGGGTGTCACCGCCAATATCCCTTCGGATCCATGAATGGGCAATTTCCTTCGCCTTTTGAAAAGAGAGGTGATGCCCATCTTTTAAAGAAACGGTGTACTTCTCGGTTACGAAACCTGAAAGGTATTTAGAGTTAAAGGGCACTAGCGCTTTCATGTCCCAAAACGCAATTTTAGTTGGAATATCATTTCTTTTACTCTGAGAAGCATTAATGAGAATATCATCAACAAAACCATTAACGGAACCTGACGCATTAGACCATCTGGTTTTTCGTACCTGTTGGGTTCTGGTTCCGTTTTTTGTCCTTACACGTTTGGTTTCGTAATAATAGTCACCTCTTTGCCCTTGATATTCGGCAAATAGGTTCGCGTCGAATGTCCAAAAAGGTAAGTACAGGCCATGTAGGCCCTCTGGGTCGAGTGCTGCCCTTTTCAGCTTGTTGGGTGCAAACCATAATTGGTTGACCCACTTTTTGAAGATGGCCTTTGCCGATTTACTGTCAAGTTGAAAAGGAACGAGCGCTCCGGGCAAGATCCAACCCTCTTGCTCTTCGTCTTCCTTTATTAAAGGTTCTCCACAATACACACATTGCAGTGATTTGTAGTTCTCTTCTACATGTTGATTAGCCCCACAATTTTTGCAGTGAAGCAAGTTGATGGTATGCGAATAAGCATTTTCACCCACCACTTCGAGGTAATGTTTCAGCTCTAGCTCTTCAAAACTGCTCTTTGTTTGCTCAATAAATTCTTCATAACCGCAATATTCACATTTCAGCTGGTCAGATCCTGGCTTGAACTTTAGTTCGGCCCCACAATTCGCACATGCTTTTTTATGTTCAGACTTCTGAGAATCGTCTAATGTCAATGGGCTCGTGTTTAAGTAATTACTGATTTAGGCAGTTGGTAACGGTGGGGGAGTATTGCCGCCCAAAAACGATTTCAGTTCTTCGACATCTTTTAAAGGTTGCCAATTCTGCATTCCTTGTTTCCAGACCAATGAATCTTTGTTTATAGTTCTACTGGCGAACAACTCCCTTAACTTTTCAATCGATACCGGCCCGTTTTGTTGGCTGTTTACCACATAATAGTATAACACTTGGCCCGGAATTGGAGGAGGAACAGCACTCTGAGCACTTGGCGGTGGAGCTGTTTGGTTCGATGGAGCATTCATTAAATTACCCATCTGTTGTGCAAGCGCAAAGCCCATTCCCATACCCATGCCGGCGCCGGCAGTACCACCTTCATTTTTGGCCGCGGCCTCCATAGCTTTGGCAGCTTTGAATTGAGACAGTTTGACCATATCGAGTTTATCGAGCCTACTATATTCAAATATTTCTTTTTTCAGCTCTTCTGGCATTGAGACATTTTCAATGTAGAACTTTTCCAATTCAATACCCACTCTATCAAATTCGGGTTTCATTACCTCTTGACAGGTATCGGAAAGCTCGGTGGTATTGGCGGCATACAGCTCGATCGGCAAATTGGCCTCACCTACGGTGTCGGTGAATCGGGTTACAATTAGACTTTTCAAATGTTCATTGACCTCATAACTGGTAAAATTACCATCGGTACCCACCACATTGACAACGAACTTGCCGGGGTCGCTAATTCTAAACGAATATGTGCCATAAGCACGTATTTCGACTAACCCAAAGCGATTGTCACTAAGCATAAACGGACTTTTAGTTCCCCATTTCTCATCTGTAAACAATCTCGTATTTACAAAATAGACTTCCGCTTTGAATGGGCTATCAAAACCATATTTCCACCCTTTTAGAGTGGTCAGAATCGGCAAGTTTTTCGTGTTAAGAGTATAGGTGCCCGGCGTAAAAACATCGGCCAATTGGCCTTCGTTGACAAATACCGCCGTTTGTCCCTCTCTAACAATTAACTTGGCGTTATTTTTTATTTCATTTTGGTAGCGCTCAAATCGATGAACGATGGTGTCATTGGAAGAATCGAGCCACTCGATGATATCGATGAATTCATGGCTTAACTTCTTCTTTATCTCATTGAATATATCCATTTCTAGACCTGTTTTATTTTTTTAAAAAGGTAACGATTTACAACATGCGGTCAAAGAGACTTCACCAGAAGGCCTATCAAAAAGGAAAAATGTCTTATTTTTTGGTACAAACCTACATTTGTAATTACCTTAGAACATCAAACTTCTTTTATGAAAACCGTCTATTGCATTGGCGAACTGTTAATTGATTTTGTCGCGGAAAAGCAGGGCAGCGACCTCTCTAAAGCAGATGAATTCACCAAAAAACCCGGTGGTGCCCCAGCAAATGTTGCCTGTGCCATTGCGAAATTAGGTGGCGACAGCAGGTTTGTCGGGTGCGTAGGCTTTGACCCGTTCGGCACTTTTCTTCTTAATGTTCTTGAGAAAAGTCATGTAGATATTTCATTGGCCCAACGGTCAAAACATTTTACGACCTTAGCTTTTGTCTCATTGGCAGAAAACGGTGAGCGAGACTTTGTTTTCAGTCGCGGGGCGGATAAAAAGCTAAAGTATGATTCGGGAATAAAGAAAGGTTTCAATGGGCACATGGTTCATTTAGGCGCCGCCACTGCTTTGTTAGGTGGCGATTTGGAGGAAGCTTACGGACGCTACTTTTTTGACGCCCTTACCCAGGACGCCTTTATCAGCTTTGATCCAAATTTCAGGGGCGATCTCTGGAAGGAAGAAGAAGAGACCTTCATAAAAAAATGTACAACCTTCATCGAAAAATCGCACTTATGCAAATTTAGTCTGGAGGAAGCCCAATTGCTCTCTGGGGAAGACGATATTGAAAAAGCCTGCGATGTTTTACACAAGAAAGGAGCACAAATAATAACGGTAACCTTAGGCGGAAAAGGCACATTGGTCAGTACCGCCAACATCAAGACAATAGTACCAAGTATAACTGTAAACCCTGTTGACACCACTGGGGCTGGGGATGCGTTTATCGGCTGTCTTTTATACCAAATATCTTCACTCGCCCACCCTACCGCTATTTTGAAGGACGACGAACTATTGCTTAAGATGGTTAAAAAGGCAAATATTGCAGGGGCCATCACTACCACCAATTATGGTGCGATTCCCTCATTGCCCACATTGGAACAATTAAAAGAAAAATCAGAAGCTTAACTGTATTTTACTTTTCTTAATATTCTAAGAGACTCCTTTAAAGACTCATAAACCTGTCGGTCATGTTTTTTCAGAATAGGTCGCGCCTCTTCCATTCGTTCACGGGCTTCTTCAAATCCGTTCAAAAAACAAATCAAATAGGTGTCGGGCAATTGCTTTAAATCTTCGGTCTCGGGTTTGTTCAAGCTTATTTGACTCTCCAACTTTCTCAAAAGTGAATTGTTCGTGTTATAAATGTGATAAAGTGTCTTTTTATCATACTGCGGGGGGTCGAACAACAAATCACTTTTTATATGATAAGTGCCGTTATCATTGAAGGTGATGACCATTTTCTCCAAAGGGTAGTAACCTTGCTTCTGACCAAGGCCCAATTGAACATATTCAATGGTAGCAAAAGAATGGTCATCATAGTTAATGGTAATTTCATCTAAAGCCGAATAAAACAATTTTACTTGTTCGTTGATTAGTTCAATGTCAACCCTAGAAAAATAAGTCTGCCCCTTTACCTTTTTCTTATGGCCTGCCCAACAGACCACAAATTGCTCTTTAAAAACCTTGTAATCGCTTTCAAGGTCTTTGTGCCTAAAGTTGATGAAATCAATAACTCCATCTAAGGTAAGTTCAATATTATTTCTGGCATGCTGCTCTATAGTAGCTACGGCATGCGAATTAATATCTTTCAAGACCACATCGAAGGCTTTGGGCATGCTAATACTGCCTTCCCTAAAGAAAACCATCCCCCCGTAATACTTCCAGATATTTTTGCGGAGTGCACAGACCTTACCCGCCGATTTGATGGTCACTAGCCCCACTACCTTACCTTCGGGAAGGTGCGGAAAAGGTATATTTTCATAGGAAATCAAAGGAGGATTTTGCAGATAGGCATTTACCAAGTTCTGAATCTTGCTGTCATCGAAAAAATCGACCCCTACAATCTTGTTATCCTCATCTTCAACACCGATAACGATATACGAATTGTTGGTAGGGTTACTGTTCGCCAAGGCGCAAACATGTTTTAAAAACTTGGCCTTACCCTCTTTCTGACCTATGGCGATAAAACGCTTCTTATCGTAAAAACTATTCTCATCATTATGTGCTAGCAGGTTCTTTACCAGTAAACGTTTATTGATCATAGCACCAAAGGGTCTTTCATAGCCGATTTAGTCTTAGTCGACCTATCTAATACTGAAGATATGAATGAAGATACAGAAGCATCCTTCATTTACCGATTATTTATGATAATTTCAGAATACCTTAAAGTTTAAGCACTTATAATCAAATATCCATATAGCCTTACGATTCCGATTTATTAAAAATCGTTGCTGAAGCCTGAGCAGTAGGTGTTATAATCAAATCGGCAATATTTACATGAGCGGGCCTAGTAACTACGAACAATAAAGTCTCTGCTATATCTTCGGCAACCAAGGGGTCAAAACCATTGTATACCGCATCGGCGCGCTCATCATCACCTTTGAATCGCACATTACTGAATTCGGTTTCAACCGCTCCTGGGTTTACGGCACCCACTTTAATGCCGTGGGGATTAAGGTCCATTCGCATACCTGTGGTAATGGCATCGACCGCATGCTTACTGGCACAGTATACGTTTCCTTTTGGATACACCTCTTTACCCGCAGTCGAACCTATATTGATAATATGCCCCGATTTTAGCTCAACCATTTTAGGTATAATGGCTTTAGATACATATAACAACCCTTTCACGTTGATATCCAGCATGGCATCCCAATCTTCTTCATTACCATGCTCAATGGGATCGAGGCCATGGGCATTTCCGGCATTGTTGATCAGTACGTCGATTTGAGAAAATTCGGGGGGCAGCGAATTAATAGCCTCGAATACCGAATCTTTATCCCTCACATCAAAATTCAAGGTGTGAACATTTGTTTTTTTGCCTAATTCGGTCTGTAGAACATCTAGCCTTTCCTGCCTTCTTCCGCAGAGAATCAAATTAAAGCCTTTAACTGCAAAAAGAATAGCCGTTGCACGACCAATACCGCTTGTTGCACCGGTAATCAAAACTGTTTTATCTATCATTTCATTTGTTTTTTAGGGAACTTCATTTCCTTTCGCGGCCTCAAGTAAAACAAACCAATCTTGTAAATCCAAATCGATTTGTACCGCATCAATTGCTTTTGACAAGCGAGATTTTGTCGTTGTTCCGACCACTGGCCGAATGTTCGAAGGGTGCTTCATTACCCAAGCCAATAAAATTTGGTCTTCAGTTGCATCGTATTTCTCAATAAGTGGCGTCATGGCTTCTTTCAGCCTTCTTACCATTGGCGTTTCATCGTTGAAATAAACCCCGAGCGGGCTCCATGCCATGGCTAATCTATCATTTGCCGAACAATCGTCTAACGTGCCATCGTACATTACTTGACTTTGAGTAAGTGAAAATTCGACCTGGTTGGCCCTTACAGGAATTCTCTTTTCCAACTGGGCTATTTGAGAACTGTTGAAGTTAGAGACCCCGAACTCTTTGATTTTTCCGGCATCCTGTAAATACTGAATTGCTTCCGCTACTTCATCAATGTTCAAAAGAGGGCTGGGTCTGTGCAGTAACAATATATCTAAATACTCTGTCTTGAGGTTTTTCAATGATTGCTCTGCCGAGCTTATGATGTAATCTTTTGAATAATCGTAGTGCTTCACACGATTATTTCTAAAGCCTGGCATTTGAATGCCGCACTTGCTTATAAACTGAACTTCGCTCCTAGAAACCTTGCTTTCTTTAAAGGCCTCGCCGAACTGGGTTTCCGTTCCGTAATCGCCATAAATATCGGCATGATCAAAGGTGGTAATTCCGATTTGAAGGCAATGGTGAATCATTTCTACCATTTGTGCCGTTGAAAATTGCTTGCCCCAACTACCCCAAGTCATAGTTCCGGCAATGATATTTGATAAGAAAATGTTACTTTGCATAGGCGCGTTAAATTATAAATAAATACCTTAAAAACTTCACAAAAATAGGGGCTTACGCATTTTTTTAACCAATCGTTAACAGCTAAGCAATGAATAAATTTTCAATTTGCACTCTGTTCAAAAAACAACCGACCCCAAACCGAAATTATTAGCTTTATATGGAAGAAACTACTACTGTTGATATTAGCGCGGTAAATGAAAAAATTGCTCAAGAGAGTGCTTTTATCGACTTGTTGATATTGGAAATGAACAAGGTAATCGTTGGCCAAAAACATATGGTCGAAAGACTATTGATCGGTCTGCTCGGTCAGGGCCACATTTTGTTGGAAGGGGTTCCCGGTCTGGCAAAAACTTTGGCCATTAATACGCTGTCAAAGGCCGTAAAGGGAAGCTTTAGCCGAATTCAATTCACCCCCGATTTGCTACCTGCCGACGTTGTAGGTACGCTTATTTACAACATAAAAGAGAACGATTTCTCGATTAAAAAAGGTCCTATTTTTGCCAATTTCGTATTGGCAGATGAAATTAACCGGGCTCCGGCAAAAGTGCAATCGGCATTACTCGAGGCCATGCAAGAGAAGCAAGTGACCATTGGTGATGAAACCTTTATATTGGATAAACCCTTTTTGGTAATGGCAACGCAGAACCCAGTCGAGCAAGAAGGTACTTATCCTCTACCGGAGGCGCAGGTAGACCGTTTTATGCTAAAGACGGTAATCGACTACCCCAAAATGAACGAAGAGCAGTTGATCATGCGACAAAATCTTTTGGGGGCCTACGAAACCGTTAAACCGGTCGTTACACTAAACCAAATATTGAGTGCCCAACAGGCGGTGAAAGAGGTTTATATGGATGAGAAAATCGAGAAATACATTCTCGACCTCATCTTTGCCACGAGATATCCAGAAAAGTATAATCTTGAAAGCCTAAAGCCGTTAATAAGCTTTGGGGCTTCTCCAAGGGGTAGTATCAATTTGGGCAACGCTGCCAAGTGCTACGCCTTTATTAAACGTCGTGGGTATGTAGTGCCTGAAGATGTAAGGGCCGTAGTGCATGATGTACTTCGTCATAGAATCGGTATTACCTATGAGGCCGAGGCAGAAAATATTACTTCAGAAGAAATTATCAATAGGATCGTAAACGAGATTGAAGTTCCTTAAAATTTCGGTTTCCCAGATTGATTTGACAACTCAGAAACTTTGTAGGCCAAAAAAGACTGAGAATTGTAGGCCAAGCCTTTTATAGTAATATGAACACCAAAGAGTTACTTAAGAAAGTACGTAAGATCGAAATTAAGACACGCCGTCTTTCCGATCATATTTTTGGTGGGGAATACCACTCCACTTTCAAAGGTCGTGGTATGACCTTTAGCGAGGTTAGGCAATATCAATTTGGTGACGATGTTAGAAATATTGATTGGAACGTAACCGCTAGGTACAATGAGCCTTTTGTAAAGGTTTTTGAAGAGGAAAGGGAACTCACAATGATGCTCATGGTAGATGTTAGTGGTTCAGAATTGTTCGGAACCACCAACCAGTTCAAGAAAGAAATTATTACCGAAATATCGGCAACACTGGCGTTTTCAGCACTTCAGAACAATGATAAGGCCGGGTTGATTCTTTTTTCAGATGAAGTAGAACTTTTTATTCCCCCTAAAAAAGGAAAAAGTCATGTACTGAGGATTATCAGGGAGTTATTGGAGTTCAGGCCCAAAAGCAACCGCACAAATCTATCGGAGGCCTTGAAGTTTTTAAGCAGCGTGATGAAGAAAAAAGCAATAGTCTTTGTTCTTTCTGACTTTATTGCCGAAGACTATGAAAAGACCCTAAAAATATCTGGTAACAAACACGATTTAACGGGAATTAGGGTGTACGACCATCGAGAAGAGGAGATCCCTAATTTAGGAATGGTACAGATTCAAGATGCTGAAACGGGTAAATACCAATTGGTCAACACCCAATCAAAAAGTGTGAGAAGGGCCTACGGAAGCTATTACCGAGAACGTGTCGATTATTTTTCGGATACCTTCAAAAAATCTGGATGCGGAGTCATTAGTTGCCGAGTAGATGAAAGCTATGTAAAAAAATTATTGGGCTATTTTAAGCGCAGAGGTTAATGCAGAAAAGAGAGTTGAAATCAATACCCCGTATAAAGTCGTTGTCTTTGCAACGAACATTTTTTTTGCTGTGCTTATTGGTCATCGGCCTTAAGAGTTGGGCCCAGACCGAGCCAAAGGTATCTTCACAGGTCGACACGACCTCCATCAAAATAGGTGAACAGATCAATTTCACCGTAACGGTAGAAACCGATACTTTGGCGCAAGTTATCTTTCCCGATGGGCACACTTTTTCACCGCTTGAAACGGTAGAGGCTTTTGAAACCGATACGACCCGAAAGCAAGATCGTATGACCTTGCAGAAAATCTATGCCCTTACCCAATTCGATTCAGGTAATTACAAATTGCCTTCGCAACGTATTGAAATCAATGGTAAAGGCTACTTTACCGACTCTACCCAAATCAGTGTTGCCAATGTACCTGTAGACACCTTGGCCCAAAAAATGTACGATATCAAACCTCTCATGCAGGTAGATAAAAGCAATGTCGACCTCTTCAAATGGTTATTGATCATTTTAATTGTCGTTGCTGTAGTTGCAGGTCTTGTATATTGGTTCTTTTTAAGGAAAAAACCTTTGACCGAAGAAGAGAAAGAAGCCCTTCTACCCCCTTATGACAGGGCTTTGTTAGAACTGAAGAAGCTCGAAAATTCTAAATACATTATTCAAGACGAGTATAAAGAGTACTATTCTGAGCTCACCAACATCGTGCGTTCTTACCTTGAAGAAGATGTTCACGTTACGGCTTTGGAAAGCACGACCGATGAGTTGATCGTAAAACTTGAAATGTTGAGGGATGCAGGTGAGCTAAAACTCGACAATGACACATTATCGCAATTCAGACGAATATTGCAAACTGCCGATTTGGTCAAGTTCGCGAAATCAAAACCGGAATCGTCGGTTGCCGAAAATGACCGTAAGGCCATAGAGCAAATTGTGATAAAAACGCATGATGCACTTCCTGAACCGACGGAAGAAGAACTTCTTGAACAAGAAGAATACAAAGAAGAACTTGCTCGAAAAAAGCAAAAGAAAAAACTGGTCATCGCCGGTGTTTCTGTGATTGCGGCCATTTTCATTGCAGCGGCAGTTGCCATAGGTTATTACGGGTTCGTACCGGTAAAGGATACCTTGTTGGGCAATCCGACCAAGAAATTGTTAGAAGGCGAGTGGGTAGCAAGTACTTATGGCTATCCTCCTATCAGCCTAGAAACACCTGAAATTCTTAGACGTCAAGAGGCGGAGCTGACTCCGGACATGAAAGCCAATATTTCAGACCTTCAGATTTTCATGTACCGCAACGCCAAAAGTCTATTTACCGTAGGCACCTCTTCAACCGTTTTAACACAAGAAGTAGAGCCCGACTTTGAAAAATCGGTAGAGATGTTCATCAAAAATCTGGAAGATAAGGGAGCCAAGAACATCATTACAAAACAAGAAGAATTCACTACAATAAGTGGTGTGAAGGGTATAAAAGTATATGGAAGCGGAAAGTTTGCCGTACCGGAATCTGACGAACTTGTTCAAGGCAAATACAGTGTCATACTATTCGGTGGCAAGGGTTTTCAACAACAAGTGATTTTGACATGGCGCGATAATGACACGTACGCCGAAGAAATTGTAGAACGAATTTTAAAGACCTTAGAGGTCAAAACCGAAGTTTAGATGCTCGAAAATATATCATTTGCCAATCCTGAGTTTTTCTGGTTGCTTTTATTGCTTCCATTGGCAGTGCTGTGGTATTTTTACAAGCGCAAAGAGCAAGTAGCATCGCTGAAATTGCCCACTATCAAAGGTTTCTCAAAGAAAGGCATCTTACCTAGACTTAAACCCCTTTTATTTATCATGCGTCTTTTGGCACTTGCTGCCATAATTGTGGCCATGGCCCGCCCTCAGACCGAAGATATCTCTACGAGAACCAAAACCACCAAAGGAATAGATATTGTAATGGCAATCGACGTATCGTCGAGTATGCTGGCCCGTGACCTTAAGCCCAACCGTCTTTCGGCCCTAAAAGAGGTAGCTGCCAAGTTTATTAGGGAAAGGCCTAATGACCGAATCGGTTTGGTGGCCTATGCCGGTGAAGGGTACACGAAAACACCGATTACAAGCGACAAATCAATTGTACTAAGTTCATTAAGAGAAATTACTTATGGTCAATTGAATGACGGTACGGCCATTGGTATGGGCTTGGCCACTTCGGTCAACCGCCTAAAAGAGAGCAAGGCTTCAAGTAAGGTCATCATTCTATTGACCGATGGTGTCAACAACTCAGGTTTCATAGAGCCTCAGACCGCCGCAGATTTGGCTATTGAATTTGGCATTAAGGCGTATACGATAGGTCTGGGCACCAATGGTAATGCGCTTACGCCGATTGCGTATAATGCCGATGGTTCCTATAGATACGGAATGCGGCAAGTTGAAATTGACGAAGAATTACTAAAGGATATTGCCAAGGTTACCGGAGGTAAATATTTCCGTGCAACGGACAATGAAAAGCTTGAGGCTATTTACGAAGAGATAAACAAGCTTGAAAAAACCGAGATAGAAGAGTTCAAATATTATAAATACGAGGAAAAATTTAGGCCGTGGATATTTTTGGCAGGGGGTTTGCTTTTGCTAGAATGGCTGTTAAGAAATAGTATTTTCAGAAGCTTTATCTAAATCATTTGGGTGATTTAGGTTTCAAGCAAAATTTATAAAGATTTTTGACCATGATACAGTTCGACGAAGAAATATATTTCTACCTGCTGGGTGTTATACCAGTGGTCGTAGTACTGTTCGTATTACTGCAAGTCTGGAAAAATCGCACCCAACGAAAATTTGCCGACCTGCCTTTGCTCAAGCGCATTACTCCCAACAGGTCTAGGTATAAGTCTAGTTTGAAATTATTGTTGTTTTTATTAGGAATCACCTTTCTCACATTGGGTCTGGTAAATCCCAAGATTGGAACCAAACTTGAAACGGTCAAACGTGAAGGCGTCGATATCGTCTTTGCCGTAGATGTCTCTAAAAGTATGCTGGCCGAAGACATCGCGCCCAACAGGCTTGAAAAAGCGAAGCGCTTGGTTTCAGAAATCATCAATCAACTGGCTAGCGACCGAATCGGTATTATCGCTTATGCAGGTCAAGCATTTCCGCAGTTGCCTATAACCACCGATTATGGGGCGGCCAAGATGTTCTTACAGAGTATGAATACCGATATGCTTACTTCACAGGGTACAGCTATCAACGAAGCTATTGAATTAGCTACGACATATTACAATGACGCAGAACAGACCAACCGGGTGCTTTTCATCATTTCTGATGGGGAAGACCATTCTGAAGGTGCGGTTCAAGACGCAGTCGAAAATGCGGTCGATGAAGGTATTCGAATCTATACGATAGGCGTCGGTAAAACTAAAGGAGCCCCCATACCCATCAAAAGAAATGGTATTGTCGAAAGTCTAAAAAAAGACGCACAGGGTGAGGTAGTCATAACCCGACTTAACGAAGAGGTCTTGACTGACATTGCAGATGAAGGAAACGGTGAATATATAGATGGTACCAATACCGAAGATGCCGTTGAGCTGATAAAGGAACAGTTGTTGCAGATGGATAAAAAGGAATTTGAAGCCAAGCAATTTGCCGAGTTCAAAGACCAATTTCAATGGTTTTTGGCCATAGGGCTATTATTTCTATTTTTAGACATCTTCGTTCTCGATAAGAAAACCAAGTGGTTGAAAAAACTGAATTTGTTTAACGAAAAGATTGAGGAATAAATGAAAAATCTGTTTTTCATACTATTACTTCTGGTGGCCAATTTCATCGTTGCCCAAGATGATGAAGATGAGCAGCGTGCCCGTAATTTGCGTGACTCAAAGAATCTCACTTGGGACGGTAATAAAGAATTATCTGAAGATAATTTTATCGATGCCGAGGTTGATTACAGAAAGGCCATCGCAAAAAGTGATCAAAATGCGGCTGCGCCTTACAATCTTGGAACAGCTTATTATGACAAAGAAACCTACAGTGAGGCTTTTGGTCGATTTAAAGAGGCGGGAGAGGTTGCCACCACCAAAGCCGAAAAGCACCAAGCTTACCATAACATGGGCAACGTTTTTATGAAGCGTAAAGAGTATGAAAAAGCGGTCGAGGCCTATAAAGAAGCCCTCAGAAACAACCCAAAAGACGACGAAACACGCTATAACCTTGCTTTGGCCAAAGAGATGTTGAAGAAAGATCAAGAACAGAACAATCAGAATCAAGACAACAAAGACCAAGAAGACAAACAAGACCAAAAAGACAAGAACGAAAATAAAGAGGAAGGAGAAAACGAGGAGGACAACAAAGATCAAGATAAGCAAGATCAAGGCGACCAAGGTGATGAGGGCGACCAAGAAGATCAGCAAAAAGAAGAGAATAAAGAGGGTGAAGGAGACCAGAAAGAAGAACAGAAAAAGAAACCTGATCAAGGCGACCAGCAACAGCAAGAACAACCGCAGCAGCCTCGACCCAATCAGTTAAGCAAACAGCAGATCCAAAATCTGCTAGAAGCTATGCAAAACGAAGAGAAAAAGGTTCAGGAAAAAATAGACGCCCAAAAAGTGAAGGGTGTCAAGGTCAAAAATGAAAAGGATTGGTAATGCCAGTAATGTTGAAAAAAATATTGACCTATTTTTTAGCGGCGTTCGCTACTTTTTGGCTCAACGCACAAGATAAAGATGCCGTTACTTTCGAGATCAAACTCAGCAAAGAAAAATTAGGCATCAATGAGCGTCTTCGTGTAGATTTCACCATGAACAAAGATGGTGATAACTTCATGCCCCCAGATTTTGAAGGCTTTAGGGTATTGATGGGCCCATCTCAATCGATCAGTTCTTCTTGGATCAACGGGGTTCGCAGCTATTCAAAGACCTATTCGTACACTTTGGCACCTACCGCTAGGGGCCAATTTAACATTCAACAGGCCTCTATAGTCATTGACGGAAACACTTATAAATCACTTTCTAAAAAGGTAGAAGTAACGGCCGCCGTTGATAAGCCCAGTGATCAAATGACCGTCGATGACGTAGCCGACGAAAGCCTGCATCTCGTCGCAGAGGTTTCAAAAACAAGCCCCTATCTCAATGAGGCCTTGAGCGTTGTTTATAAGTTGTATGTGGCACCATCCATTAGCGTTTCTAATTACCAACCACTTGACAACCCGAAGTATAATAATTTTTGGAGCCAAGATATACCCGTTAGAAGACTATCGGCCGAAAACGGAACCTATAAGGGAAAACCCTACAGATATGTGGTATTGAAAAGAGTGGTACTCTATCCACAAAAATCAGGGCAACTTGAAATTGAGCCGTTATCCCTTGATGTAACAGTTGATGTACCTACTAACAAAAGAGATTTTTTTGGAGGTCGTATCTATTCCCAAACAAACAAAACCGTATCGGCCGGTAGAAGAACCATTAACGTAAAGGCCTTACCTGAAAAAGGCAAACCGGTTAATTTTAGCGGTGCTGTAGGGTCATATGGTTTTTCGGTCACGACAAGCAAAACTGCTTTGAATGCCTCAGAATCCTTACAGGCAAAAGTGGAGGTCAGCGGTAAGGGCAACCTTAAGCTTTTTCAACTTCCGGAACCTAATCTTCCCGGTTCGTTAGAAGTGTATGACCCCGAATTCAGTGAAGACGTTCGAACTACCTTATCAGGTTCTCAAGGCAAGGTGAGCAATAATTATACGATTGTTCCCACTTTTAAGGGCAAATATCCCATCCCCAGTATTTCATTTACTTATTTTGACCCTAATTCTGAGACATACAAGACTTTAAGTTCCGAAGAAATAGTAATCGATGTAAAAGAAGGCCCTGTAAATTCGGCATCTGCAAATGCCCCTAATTTGAATGGAGCGAAACAGGCAGTAACTACAGGCAACCAATTCAATTTTTTAAAACTTCAACCAAACCTTTCTCCTACGGCAACCAATGTGTTTTTTGGTTCGACCTGCTTTTATCTCTGGTTGTTTTTGCCCTTATTACTGATTCCGGTTGCAATTTTGATAGGTAAGAAAAGGGAAGCTATTGCTAGCGATGTAGCCGGAAATAAAATAAAACGTGCCAACAGATTAGCTAGAAAATATCTTTCGAAAGCCCGTAAGGAACTAGGGCATAAAGATGCCTTTTATGTAGCGTTGGAGAAGGCTCTGCACAATTACCTCAAAGCTAAGCTCAAAATTGAGACCTCTGAGTTCAGTAAAGACAAGATTGCACATTTGCTCAAGGAAAAAAATGTGGATGATGTGACCATTCATGGATTTATTGCGCTTTTGAAAAATTGCGAAATGGCCAGGTATAGCCCCTTTTCTGAGGTACAGATGCAACAAGATTATGATAAGGCCAGCGAAGTCATATCGCAGCTTGACAAACAACTTTAAACAAACCGTACAACGATAAATTACAGCAAAGTACAATGAAAAAATTACTGTCGGTCGTAATCTTTCTTTTCGGTTTAGTAGCCTTTGGGCAAAATGAAACCTTGTTCAATCAGGCCACTGAGGCCTATAACGAAGGAGCCTATCAAAAAGCGGTCGATAATTATCTGGAAATTCTCGATAATGGCCAGCATTCGGCGGAGCTCTATTACAATCTCGGAAATTCATATTACAAACTAAATCAAATAGCCCCTAGTATTTATTACTACGAAAAGGCGTTGTTGCTTCGACCCAATGACGAAGAAATAAAGAACAACTTGGCTTACGCCAATAACATGACCCTTGACGCCATTGAAACCTTACCCGAAACCGGACTTTCCAACATTTATAAAAATATAGTAGGTCAGCTAAGTTTTGACCAATGGGCCTATTTGGCAGTGGCATTCCTTATACTTTTTGTTTTTCTTTATATCGCCTTTTATTATTTTAGGTATTCATCACGAAAGCGAATTTCGTTCGTGATAAGTATCGTCGCTTTATTTCTTTCCGTTGTTGCTTTGGTATTTGCTATCTTGCAGTATAATAAGTTCAAAGATGACATGCCTGCAATTGTTTTCGCCGATGAATCAAGTGTGAAAGCAGAGCCCAATGCCCGAAGTCAAGAAGCTTTTGCACTTCATGAAGGCACCAAGGTAAATGTCTTGGAAGAACTCAATGACTGGAAAAAGATAAAAATTGCCGACGGCTCGATAGGTTGGATCCCCGCAGAAGACATCAAAGAGCTTAAGGATTTTTAAAACTTCCTTAACAAACTATAGTGGCTTATGCCGTTATATTTGTATATAACGTCGACCATGAAAAGCATCGTTCGAACTACACTTTTGGTTTTATGGCTATTTGCGATTGGCGCACCTAGCCTAATAACGTTATGCGATGTTGACAACCCTATAGTGGTCACCAATCTCAATGAAGAAGAGCATCAAGAAACGGGCAAAAAATCTCAAGCTGAGGAAAAGTTCGTAAATGACCATGATTTCGACTATTCCCTTATCAAGCACTCAAAAGAATCTGAGATAAGCGATTTTCATCTTTTGGGAACATTCGATCACATTCTTGAAATAGTACCTCCCCCACCGGAACAGTCTTGTTAGTCATTTACGACCTTCCATTTTTTACTTTACGATTGACTAACCAGTCCTTTCCTCTTTTTGGTTAAGGGCCAAAAAATTATCTCTATGTTTAAACATATCAAGAGCGACCTTCCTGCAAGTATCGTCGTTTTCTTCGTTGCTTTGCCCCTTTGTTTGGGTATCGCATTGGCCAGTGGGGCCCCATTATTTTCTGGATTAATTGCCGGTATAGTCGGCGGTATCGTTGTTGGTGCCATGAGTGGTTCCAATATCGGTGTTAGTGGCCCTGCGGCCGGTTTGGCAGCTATTGTACTGGTAGCTATTACCGCCTTGGGCGGATACCAAAATTTCTTGGTAGCCGTCGTCATCGGTGGTATTATTCAAATTTTGTTCGGTGTACTCAAAGCCGGAGTTATAGGATACTATTTTCCTTCTTCGGTTATTAAGGGCATGCTCACAGGTATCGGTATCATCATTGTATTAAAACAAATTCCGCACTTTTTCGGTTACGACCCCGACCCTGAAGGCGATTGGGCCTTCTTTCAGGTAGATGGTGAAAATACTTTTTCAGAAATACTCAACACAGTCAACAATATAAGCCCGGGAGCGACCTTGATTGCCATTATTGGCCTGGCGATACTTATTTTATGGAATAACGTTCTAAGTAAAAAGGGCAAAATATTTCAATTGGTTCAAGGTCCTGTAGTTGCAGTGGCCGTTGGTATCATTTTCTATGTATTGACCAAAGACCATGAAACCTTGGGCATATCAAAAGAACATTTGGTAAGCGTTCCGGTTCCTGATGATATCGATTCATTTTTAGGGCAGTTCAGCTTTCCTAACTTTAGTGCCGTAAGCAATCCTCAAGTTTGGATTACCGCTTTCACCATCGCCTTGGTAGCTAGCTTAGAGACTTTACTATGCGTTGAGGCGACCGATAAATTGGACCCTCATAAGAACGTGACCCCAACCAACAGAGAGCTATTGGCGCAGGGAACAGGAAATATTGTTTCAGGTTTGATCGGAGGTTTACCAATAACCCAGGTAATCGTTAGAAGTTCGGCCAACATTCAATCTGGTGGTAGAACTAAGCTTTCGGCCATTATACATGGTTTCTTTTTATTGATTTCAATCATACTTATTCCGAACCTACTTAACATGATTCCTTTATCGGTATTGGCCGCTATTCTGTTTATTGTAGGTTATAAATTGGCTAAACCGGCGCTTTTCAAAGTGATGTACAATTTAGGCTGGAAGCAATTCGTACCATTTATTGTTACCATTCTAGGTATAGTCTTTATCGACCTTTTATGGGGTATTGGGCTAGGTCTTGCCGTAGGTATCGTGGTCATATTAATCAAAAGCTACCAAAACTCTCATTTTCTTCATATCGAAGAGAATGGCGACGGTAAAGATTATGTGAAAATGACCCTGGCCGAAGAAGTTACTTTCTTCAATAAAGGAGCTATTTTAAATGAATTGGATAAATTGCCAAGAAATACCTTCTTGGAAGTCGACGTAATGAAAACGAGGTATCTTGACAACGATATCATAGAGATTCTTGAAGACTTTATCATTAAAGCGCGGGAAAGGCAAATTGATATAAAATTGGTGTCAAAAAGAGGTATTGTAGAAAACCCCGAAAGTTTTGTAGAATTCTTCAAGAATAGACCCAAATCAGATTTGAGCCTTAGCTGATTTTAGTTACAGGCGATTAATAGTACTAATTTTAATAGAAAATAAAATATATATGAGAGCACATACTAAAGAAACCCAAGCCACCATGAACCCCGACAAATCATTACAATTCTTAAAAGAGGGAAACCTAAGGTTTCAACAAAACCTTAGGGCCAACAGAAATTTATTAGAGCAGGTGAACGATACCCGAGAAGGTCAATTTCCGTTTGCGACTATACTAAGCTGCATCGATTCTAGGGTTTCGGCCGAGTTGGTTTTTGACCAAGGGCTTGGTGATATTTTCAGTATTAGAATTGCAGGTAATTTTGTTAATGAGGATATTCTTGGAAGTATGGAATTTGCCTGTAAACTGGCAGGTACCAAATTGATTGTCGTTCTGGGCCATACTAGTTGTGGTGCGGTTAAAGGTGCCTGTGACCACGCAAGGCTTGGAAACCTCACTGCCCTTATCAATAAAATAGAACCTGCCGTAGACGAGGTTAAAGAACCTGCAGATGAAAGCCTGAGAAATTCAAAGAACCTAGAGTTCGTTGACAAGGTTTCTGAGAAAAATGTTCATTTGACCATCGATAATATTCGAAAGCAGAGCGGAGTACTTAAAGAAATGGAAGATAATGGTGAAATTAAGATTGTAGGCGCCATGTACGACATATCGGACGGTGGCGTAACTTTCTACGAATAATCATAGCATTCAGTATAAAAAGGCCGGCGAAAATAGCCGGCCTTTTTATTTTTGAGTATTTGCGTTGGTGTTTTACCTTTTGTCGGGTACGCGGTAATTGTTCGATAGAAAGCAAAACGATGTTGATCAAAATGTTTTAAATTTGCGTCTTTAGTCAAGACCATGATCGATACGATAAAGGAACATATAGAGGAGGTTGAAAAATTTACTACGGATGATAAAGAGGCCATTGAAGCTTTCCGTATTAAATATCTAGGCAAAAAAGGGTTGTTGAACGATTTTTTCGCTGAGTTCAAAAATGTGCCGAACGAGCAGAAAAAAGAGTTCGGCCAGACCATCAATAAGCTAAAATCAGCAGCCACTGAAAAAGTCAACAACCTTAAATCGGCACTTGAAAACAGTACCGAAGAACAAGGTATCTATGGTGACTTGACAAGGCCTGGTGAGCCGATGGAGTTGGGCGCGAGGCACCCCATATCTATTGTTAAAAACCAGATTATCGAAATTTTCTCTCGAATCGGTTTTAATGTTTCCGAAGGACCTGAAATTGAAGACGACTGGCACAACTTTACGGCCTTGAACTTGCCTGAATACCATCCGGCAAGAGACATGCAAGACACCTTCTTTATACAAACCGACCCCGATGTTCTTTTGAGAACGCATACTTCGTCGGTGCAGGTTAGGTATATGGAAAATAATAAACCCCCTATTCGTACCATCTCACCGGGTAGAGTGTATCGAAACGAGGCCATTTCGGCCCGCTCGCACTGTTTCTTTCATCAGGTAGAGGGTCTTTATATTGATAAGGATGTTTCTTTTGCAGATTTGAAACAAACATTACAGTATTTCACGACTGAACTTTTCGGAAAATCTAAAATAAGATTACGCCCTTCGTATTTTCCCTTCACCGAACCGAGTGCAGAGGTTGATGTGTATTGGGGCCTAGAGACCGAGACCGACTATCGAATGACCAAAGGTACCGGGTGGCTTGAGATTATGGGTACCGGTATGGTTGATCCGAACGTACTTGATAATTGCGGTATTGATTCAAAAGAATACTCTGGTTTCGCCTTTGGTATGGGTATTGACCGCATCGCTCTTTTGCTTCACCAAATTTCTGACATACGCTTATTGAGTGAAAACGATGTGCGTTTCTTAGAGCAGTTCAAGAGCGCCTTGTAATTACCCCCATTGTGAAGAAAGATATTGAAATTCCCGTTGCTAAAGATGTTCATGTTGCCATCATTCGAGAATGGAACGATGAATTTCTATCAAAAGACTGGAATGCATACATAATCAATGACCGTTCTGATGCCATTGAAATGGTCATCGTAGTGTCAAAAGGTTTTGATGAAGACCGAAAAACATCGACAATGCGTCATGGTATAGGTAAAATGGAAGCTAAATCGTTTGCCAAAATTGAGCTTATACAAGAAGAAGTTCTAGCATTGGACAATGAGTTTTTCGTAACCTTCTTCGCCGAAGACAAACTGTATGAAAAGCGCTTCTTATTTCCCAAATACAGCGTTTCCGAAAAGAAGCTACAGCAAATTCCTATCGTCGAAAGGGAAGGCATACTACCCTAATTTGTAGTAAATACATTTGCCTCGATTTTTTTAACCAAACTTTAGGTTCTTTTGGTTTGTTTTATTCCGAACCAACTCTAAATTTGCGAAAAAATTCCGAGTTATGGGTAAAGAGGAAAGCAAACAGGTATTAATTGAAGAGCTAGGTATTCACCTAGAGTCTGAACATAACCTACCACCGTTGGCCGCAAGGGTGTTTGCCATTCTTATTCTTACAGATCAAGATGGTCTTACCTTCGAAGATTGCCTAATCAAAAGAGGGGCGAGCAAAAGTTCTATCTCAACTTCATTGAACCTGTTACAGCAGTTAGGCTTTATAAATTACTTTACCAAGGCAGGCGATAGAAAGCGGTATTTCAAGGTGGCTGAAAAAGATACCTTCTTCTTAAAGAAGTTAAACCTTTCTCTTACCAAAATTGAAAAAGAGAGCGAGATAATTGATAAAGTTTCTGCTTACAATAAAAAATTCAATCCCGAAAAATTCCATACCAATGAAGACAAAAGAGAAGTCTATACCAAATGTTTAAACGATATGACTAAAACACTTCAATCTACCATAACTAAATTAAAAGAAATACAAGTATAATTTTTTTACCAAACTGGTTCGTTTTATACCGAACGTTTAGAATTAACAAAACCTTAACAACATCCTCCTAAAATGAAAAAACTATCACTAATCATTTTATTGGCCGCCGGAACCCTATTAAGCTCTTGCTTTGGCACCACCTCTGCCTCACCTCAGGCAGCTGCAGCACCGCCGCCGAGCTTAAAAGTAGCCACTTTAAACAAACAGGATATGACTACCTACGACCTGTATTCCACAACTATCGAAGGTAAACAGAACGTAGAGATACGGCCCAAAGTGTCTGGCTTTATTCAAGAAATTTATGTTGAAGAGGGTCAGAAAGTCAAAAAAGGCCAGCTACTTTTCAAACTAGAAACAGAAACTTTATCACAAGACGCCAACGCCGCAAAGGCCGCAGTAAATGCGGCTCAGGTAGAGGTCGATAAGCTAAAACCATTGGTAGATAAAGAAATCATCAGCAATGTGCAGCTCGAGACGGCCAAAGCCCAGCTGGAACAGGCCAAGAGCGGTTATGAGAGTATTTCCGCCAATATCGCTTACTCACGCATCACCAGCCCAGTAGACGGTTACATTGGTGAGATACCTTTTAAAGTCGGTACATTGGTAAGTAATACTACCACCATGCCCTTGACGACGGTATCAGACATCAGTGAGGTAAGGGCCTATTTTTCACTAAACGAAAAGGAGCTCTTAGAAATTAAAAAGAGGGTAGCTAAAGAAGGTAGAACCATAGATATCACTAAAGCTCCCGAAGTGGAACTGATAATGGTGAATGGAGAAACCTATGACCAGAAAGGAAAAATAGCCATGGTCAACAACCTGATCAATACCACCACGGGCAGTGTTGCTCTACGTGCCGATTTTAACAACCCTAATCTATTACTTAGCTCAGGAAGTACCGGTGAAATCAAGATTCCAGCAGAGAGAAAAGACATTTTTGTGATTCCAATGACCGCCACTGTTGATCTACAGGGTAATAAGATGGTTTACATCATGTCTGAAGATAGTACCGTTACCAGTAAACCGATTACCATAGTTGACCAAACACAGAATGAGTACTTGGTAGAAGAAGGACTTGAAGAGGGTACCACCTTAGTAGTTGAAGGAGTCTCGAAGCTAAAAAGCGGACAAAAAATCTCTCCTATTACAAAATCATAGCCAGAAAAGAACAGACGAATGTTTCAAAAATTTATAGATAGACCGGTACTCTCTACCGTCATATCAGTTATTATAGTAATTCTAGGTGTTTTGGGTCTCACCACCCTGCCTGTAGAACAATACCCTGAAATAGCGCCACCAACCGTTCAGGTTTCGGCCAGCTATACCGGTGCGAATGCCGAAACCGTACTAAACAGTGTGGTAATTCCTCTTGAAGAGCAAATCAATGGTGTTGAGGGAATGACCTATATGACCTCATCAAGTAGTAACGATGGTTCGGCCAACATTAGCGTTTACTTCGAATTGGGTACCGACCCCGATATTGCTGCGGTAAACGTTCAAAACAGGGTGTCTCGTGCGAATAGCGTACTGCCACAGTCAGTAATCAATACTGGGGTTACCGTACAAAAATCGCAGACCAGTTCTTTATTGTTCTTTTCCATTTTTTCAAAGAACCCGGATTATGATGCAACGTTTGTAGAGAACTACGCAAAAATCAACTTGGTACCTAAACTACAGCGTATCAATGGTGTGGGTAACGTTAACGTATTCGGATCCAAAGATTACTCGATTCGTATTTGGATCGATCCTGATAAAATGGCCGCTTACAACATTGTTCCTTCCGATATTCAGGCTGCCCTAACCGAACAGAACCGCGAGGCTGCTACCGGCAAAATCGGTGAAAATGCAGAAGGAATCTACGAGTATGTACTCAAATACAGAGGTAGACTTAATGAGGTAGCGCAATATGAAAATATCATTCTTCAAACTACCGATGATGGCGGTTTTTTAAGGCTAAAAGACGTCGCTACTATTGAGTTGGGTGCTTTCAACTATGCCAGAAAGAACTACGGTATGGGTAACCCAGGGGTAGCGGTAGGGGTTTACCAAACATCGGGTTCGAACGCTTCCATCATTATTGATGAAATCGAAAGAATACTTGTCGAAAGTAGTGAAGAGTTTCCCAAGGGTCTCGATTATGTAATTCCATTTAACGTAAAAGACTTCTTAGATGCTTCTATCGATCACGTTGTTCAGACCTTGATTGAAGCATTTATTCTAGTTTTTATAGTGGTTTTCCTTTTCTTGCAGGATCTAAGGTCTACCTTGATTCCGGCAATTGCCGTACCAGTGGCCATCGTGGGAACCTTTTTCTTCCTTCAGATATTTGGCTACTCCATCAACATGTTGACTCTTTTCGCGATGATTCTGGCCATCGGTATTGTGGTGGATGATGCGATTGTAGTGGTCGAGGCCGTTCATGCTAAACTGGAAGAAGGTGCCGAATCGGCAAAATCGGCAACAAAATCGGCAATGAGTGAAATTTCCGGGGCTATTATATCCATCACATTGGTGATGTCGGCCGTATTTATTCCCGTATCGTTCATTCAAGGTTCATCAGGTGTGTTCTATCAGCAGTTCGGTATCACCTTGGCGGTAGCTATTTTGATATCTGCGGTCAACGCACTGACCTTGAGCCCTGCCCTAGCCGCACTTTTCTTAAAACCGCATCATGATGACCATGGCAAAAAACAAGGTTTTAAAGACAAATTCTTCAACGGATTCAATCGAGGCTTTAACGCTATAACCAACAAATACACTAGTGCAGTAAATACCTTAATCAAGCGCAAATGGTTGGCGGTAGGCTCATTAGTTGTTTTTTCGGCTTTGGCAATCTACCTCTTTAAATCGACCGCATCAGGGTTCGTACCTAATGAAGATAGGGGTATCGTATTTGCCAATGTTAGTATGCCGGCCGGTACCACTTTAGAAAAAACAGAGGAAACTTTAATGAAGTTGGATTCCATCTATGCTTCAATGGATGTTATAGACGCTCGAATGACCGTTTCCGGTTTTAGTTTATTGAATAGGGTAAGTGCCGGTTCATATGGTTTCTCTATTATGAAACTAAAGGATTGGAGCGAAAGAAAAGAGGATTCACTTTCCGTTGATGCCACAATTCAAAAGCTCTTTGGAACGGCCGCTACCTTTAAGGATGCCCAAATCATATATTTTACCCCTCCCAGTATTCAAGGCTTTGGTACCTCATCTGGTTTTGAAGTGCAATTACAGAGTAAAACGGGAGAGGCTTGGTCAGATATCGACCAAGTGAAAAATCAGTTCTTAGGAGCTTTGAACCAAAGACCTGAAATTCAATATGCCATTTCACAGTTTAGCCCTAATTATCCGCAATATCAATTAGATGTTGATGTGGAAAAAATTAAGATGGCCGGCTTTTCGACCACAGATATCTTCAATGCCCTTCAGGGCTATTACGGCGGAATTTATGCGACCGATTTCAATAAGTTCGGTAAGCAATATAGGGTTATGATCCAGGCCAAACCTAAAGATAGGGCCAATGAAAATTCTTTGAACAAGATTTACGTGAGAAATACGAACGGTGAGTCCGTTGCGGTAAGCCAGTTCGTTAATCTAGATAAAATTTATGGTCCTGAATCAGTAGAACGATTCAATCTATTGAGTTCGGTAAAAGTAACAGGGGTACCGAACCCAGGTTATAGTACCGGTGACGCATTGACGGCCATTGAAGAGGTAGCTGCCCAAGTACTACCCAACAGTTACACCTATGAATACTCAGGTTTAACCAGAGAAGAAAGTAAATCAGGCGGTACAACGGTCATCATTTTCATCTTGAGTTTGGTGTTCGTTTACTTCTTATTGAGTGCGCAATACGAAAGTTATATTTTACCTTTCGCCATATTGTTATCACTTCCGTTCGGTCTAGCAGGTGCCATTCTCTTTGTGAACATTGGCGGTTTAGAAAACAACATCTACTTCCAAATCGCATTGATTATGCTTATTGGTCTGTTGGCCAAAAACGCCATACTTATAGTTGAGTTCGCATTGCAACGAAGGCAAGCAGGAATGAGTCTTTGGGATGCCGGTATCGAAGGTGCCAAAGCTAGGTTCCGCCCTATTTTGATGACATCTTTCGCCTTTATTTTCGGTCTGTTGCCATTGGCCCTTTCTTCCGGGGTAGGTGCCGTTGGTAACCGTTCTATCGGCTTAAGTGCCGTCGGCGGTATGTTGATAGGAACCATACTAGGGGTATTCATTATACCTGTTCTGTTCGTCGTTTTTCAAGCGCTGCAAGAACGTTTCTCAAGCAAACCTCAACCTGTTACTGAAGAAAAAGCCCTCAATGCCTAAGAATTTAAGACAATGAAAAAACATAACCATATAAAATTACTAGTCGTTCTGGTCTTACCATTGATCTTGCAGTCGTGTTTCGTGGCCAAGAACTACGAAAGACCCGATTTACAGACCGAGAACCTTTACCGAACCGATCAGTTGCCCCAAGACAGCCTTTCAATAGCTGAAGTCTCTTGGAAAGAAATTTTCACGGACGCACAGCTTCAAGGCTACATCGAAAAGGCACTGACCAATAATTTGGATATTCGTATGGCCATGCAAAGTGTTGTTAGCGCCGAAGCCTATCTTAAACAAGGCAAGGCCGGGTATTTTCCAACCCTTTCGGCCACTGCTAGCGTGACGCGGACCAAGAACTCTGAAAATAGCCAGTTCGGAAGCATTTTTAGCGAAGCCATCGAGCAGTACCAATTATCAGGAAATCTTTCTTGGGAAGCCGATATTTGGGGAAAAATCAGAAGTAATAAAAGGGCTGCTGGTGCCAGCTATCTACAGAGTGTAGCGGCCCACCAAGCGGTCAAAACACAACTGATTGCCAGTATCGCCGACACCTACTACCAATTATTGGCGCTTGACCGGCAAAAAAGAGTGGCCGAAGAGACTTTAAATGCCCGAAAGAGCAGTCTTGAGACCACCGCCGCTCTTAAAGATGCCGGCCAAGTTACAGAAGTGGCGGTAAAACAGACCGAAGCCCAGGTACACACCACCGAAATTATTTTGATAGACCTTGAGAACAACATCAAACTACTAGAGAATAGCTTTTGTATTTTGTTAGGCGAACCCCCTCATGAGGTTGAGAGAAGTCAATTGTCACAACAAGAAATCGAAACCGAATTAAGAACTGGTGTTCCTGCGTCGCTTTTGGCCAACAGACCAGATGTAATCCAGTCTGAGTATGCCCTTGTGAATGCTTTTGAGCTAACCAATGTGGCCAAAAGCAGCATGTACCCTAGCCTGACGTTAACAGCTACCGGAGGGCTTCAAAGTTTGGAGCTTGACAATTGGTTCGATGCCAGTTCGCTCTTCTCGACATTGGTGGGCTCGTTGACCCAACCTTTGTTCAACCAGCGTCAGCTAAGAACCCAATTAGAAGTGTCAAAAGCACAGCAAGAACAGGCTCTTTTAAGCTATAAAAAGGTGTTGCTTACCGCAGGGCAAGAAGTATCGAACGCCTTGTATAGCTACAATGCCGAAACGAAAAAATTATCGGCACGTGAAAAAGAGCTCGAATCGTATGCATTGGCCGAAGATTATTCCGAAGAACTACTGAACAATGGCCTTGCCAATTATTTAGAGGTTCTTACGGCAAGGCAGAATGCACTTAATTCCGAGTTGAATCTTATCAATTCGCAATACGGTCAATTAAGTGCTACAGTAGAGCTTTACAGGGCTTTAGGCGGAGGTTGGCAATAGGAGGCCTGACGAGTTATGAAAGAGAAGATAGTTGTTTTAGAACAGGCTCACGACCTTTTTACACAGTACGGATGTAAGAGAGTCAGTATGGATGATGTGGCCAACTCATTGGGCATTTCCAAAAAGAGCATCTATGTTCATTTCAAGAACAAAAGTGAGTTGGTTGAGCAAAGTGTGGCCTACCTTTTAGAGCGAACACGCAGCGAAATGAGTTCTTTTTTTCATACCTCTGAAGAACCAAAAGACCCTTTTAACCGAATTGTACAGATATATAGGGTAGGGCTTAAAGAGTTGAGAAATCTCAGCCCTACCTTTTTGTTCGGTTTAAAAAAGTACTACCCCGAAGCCTATAAATTGTTTGAAAACTTCAGACGTGAAGTTGTCTGGGAATATGTTTACACCCTACTAAAAAAGGCTAAAGAAGACCAATTGATAAGAGAGGGCATCAATCTTAAATTGATGTGCGAACTATTTCTTTTACGCATCGATGAGGTCATCTTGCCCCATGGGGAATTCTTCGAAAATTACACTACCGAAGAGCTGCTTGACCATTTGATTATTGTACCCTTACAGGGGATAAGGAAATAGTACCTTTTTTCCCAACGAGGATTATGGAGAAACTACCCTCATGTTGATCAAATTTACCTTAGCCCAAAACCCTTAGCTGCCCACCATGGGTGAATTTCAATCACTAATCTTCCGGCTTTGACCATAGGGTCGGCGTTTGCCAAACTATCAGCCATTTCTAACGTAGGTGTGTTGTAAATGGTTATACCCCTAATGTCTCCATCATCACCGAAAGGCCCGGAAATATCGGCATGGCCCAACTCATACATTTTCCCCAAGTGGGCCAAATGTAATTTTTGAAGACTATCCGCCTCCGTCTTGTTTTGCGAACGATTGGGACCTCTTTTTAGAAAGGCTATAAAATATTGCTGCATCAGCACCGTATCTTTCGTAGACTCATCGACGTAATCAAATATCTGAAAGCCCCTTGCCTCTAAATCGGCTTTTTTCTGGGCTACCGAAGGCTCTTTCTCAACAACAGTGATATTGGTTTCATTATTCGTATTTTGCTTTTCCTCTTTACAGGCAACTAAACTTCCTAAAAGCAATAAAAAATACAAGTTCTTCATTTTACCATGTTTTAAACGGTTTCTTGCCCAATTGCGAATTGTAATACTTAATATCGCCCGTAACCTCGTCACCTAACCAATCAGGCTTGATGAACCTTTCATTTTCGGCCGAAAGTTCTATTTCTGCAATGGTGAGCCCCAAATTGTCGCCATAGAACTCATCTACCTCATAAAGGTGATTGCCTACCGGTACCAAAAACCTGGTTTTATCGATGATTCCCTTTTCACACAAAATCAATAATTGTTCGGCCTCGGTAACTGTTATCTTGTTTTCCCACTCAAATCGGGTCGTACCCTCTTTGTTCGACTTGCCCTTGACCGTTAAAAACCCTGAATCTCCTTTGATTCGAACACGAACGGTACGGTCTGGGTCGGTGTTCAAAAAACCTTGAACAATACGCTCATTATGAGTGGCATGTTCTTTAAAATCGTTCGAGTTTACCAAAAACTTTCTTTCAATTTCTATCACTTAGCAGCTAGTTTTTTAATGGTATGAGATTCAATTCTTATCTTATCGTAAGCATTATTCGCCAACCATACCATGCATTGGGCGATGGTATTAGGTTGAATGGAACGGTATTTTTCTAAACCGCCAACCAGAAGTAGATTGCCCACTTTCATTATTTGCTTGAAAAGCCATTCGCCTGCCCTCTTTTCAGAACGCTTGCCCCCGATTAGCGAGGGTTGTAAGATGTAGGTATTGTCAATCTTTAGGGCGAGAACCGCGTTTTCCATTTCACCCTTGGTGCGGTTATAGAAAATTTTACTTTTATCGTTGGCACCCATGGCAGAAACCACCAAAAATGTCGGTATTTGATTTTTTTTGCAGAGTTCTGCCGCAGCTACAGGTATGCCATAGTCTATTTGGCGGTAAACTTCTTTGTTGGGTGTCTTCGACTTGGTAGTACCTATGCAACAGAACACTTCATCGGCCTTAAAATGCTCCTCAAAATTCTTTAGGTTCATTAAATTTCCTAAGAATTCTTTCACTTTAGGATGTTCAAAACCTACGGTTGAACGTGATAACAAAATAATCTCTTCATAGCGATCATCGTTCAGTAGCAAATTAAGCAACTCGCTACCCGTAAGGCCCGTGGCACCAAGAATGATCGCCTTCTTTTTCTGTGCTTCCATCAAAATAAATATAACTTAATTTTACGGCATGTCCAATGAATTAGACAATCGCAAAATCATACACGTTGACATGGATGCGTTCTATGCCTCTGTAGAGCAATTGGACAATCCGGAGCTCAAAGGTAAGCCTATTGCCGTCGGCGGAAGCTCAAAAAGAGGTGTTGTTTCCGCAGCTAGTTACGAGGCACGAAAGTTTGGCGTTAGAAGTGCCATGAGCAGCGTTATTGCCAAAAGAAAATGTCCGCAATTGATTTTCGTAAAAACGCGTTTTGACAGGTACAAAGAAATATCGAAACAAATTAGACGTATTTTTTTCGAATATACCGATTTGGTCGAGCCTCTCTCGTTGGACGAGGCTTATCTCGATGTCACCATCAATAAAAAAGGAAACCCCTCGGCCACATTGATAGCCAAAGAAATTCGGCAAAGAATTCTAGAGGAAACAGGCCTCACCGCTTCGGCAGGTATTTCAATCAACAAGTTTATTGCCAAAGTGGCCAGTGATTATAACAAACCTAACGGGCAAAAAACGGTGAATCCCGAAGAGGTTTTAGAGTTTTTGGAAAACCTTGATATTAGAAAATTTTATGGTGTAGGTAAGGTTACTGCCGAGAAAATGTACAAACTGGGCATTTTTACCGGTGCGGACCTCAAATCAAGGCCCATGGAATTTTTAGAGGAGCATTTTGGCAAAAACGGGGGCTATTATTATCATGTAGTTCGGGGTATTCACAAAAGTGAGGTAAAACCGCACAGAATACCAAAATCCGTTGGCGCAGAGAGAACGTTCAACGAAAATTTGAGCAGTGAGATTTTCATGCTTGAGCGTTTGAACCACATCGCTGAAGAATTGGAACGGCGTTTAAAAAAATCGAAAATTGCGGGAAAGACGGTTACCTTAAAAATAAAATACAGTGATTTTACACTAAACACCCGCAGCAAAACACTTTCTTATTTTATTTCTGACAAAAGCCTTATTCTTGAGGCTGCCAAAGAACTTCTCTATCAAGAGGAAATGAAAAATTCAGTTCGCCTATTGGGTATTTCACTTTCCAATCTAAATACCGATAAAAGCAAAAAAACGGAACAAAGTCAAACAGTATCCGTTCAGTTAAAGTTCGAGTTTTAAAAAAGAAATGACCTCACTTATACAAGCGAGGCCATTCACTACTTCCCGTATTTAGACTGGTATTTTTTGGGCAACTTCCATTCTATTCCAGTTTCTATGCTTGGCAATGGCCGAAATGAAATCCTTTGGCTTTTTGTTCATCAACAAAGCCTCATCATCGGTATGGTTTTTAAAAGCGGTCGCCTCCAGTAAATCTTCGGCTTCTTTACCAAAAGCTATAGCCTTGCAGTGTGAAAAAGCTTCGTTCAAGAATTTTAAAAATTTAGGTTCGCCCATTATTCTCTTTAGTGACTTTTCCCCACCGGGCACATACACAGCATCAAAGAGAACACTCTCGGTCGTCATAATGGCCGCATCGACTTTGTGGTTCATATCTTCATCGCATTTAATGCTTCCGCCGTGTGGTGCCACAAGCTTTACTACCGCCTTTTCTTTTTCCAAGGCTTTCTGCATTGTTTCAAAATCTTTCATGTGAAAACCGTCCGCCACCAAAAAGGCCACCTGCCTAGTGACAATACTTTCAAACTTTGTATTAGCTTGACTAAGAACGGGCGATTCCTCTAGGTAGATTTTCTTTTTCCCAGGTTGATGGTCCTCCACAACGGCATCAGCACCAATAGCCTGATTTAAGGGCTTTTCTACACTTTTTGGCACTTTCACACCCAGGTTTTCTGCGACCTTCTTGGCCAAGTCGGTATCTATTTGCGCGATTATATATAACATACGTTCTTTGATGGGCTCATTATTACACTTGCCCAGCTCAAATGAATATGCTGATATCACATGTTCTTTTTCCCACTTTGCCAGACTGCGATAAAATAAAGCGGGTTGTGAGAAATGATCACTAAAACTTTCACTACGGGCCCTAATTTTTTTGGCATCGATTCGTTCTTGATACGAATCAAAACCTCCTTCTGCAACTTTGCTAAGATACGGGCACCCATTGCTTAGCGCATTGGGGAAATACGCGGTCTGTCCCTTAGGAACATCCATTTGCATATGACCGTCTCTTTGATTGACGTAAACATCAGCTACCGGCCTGTTGATGGGTATTTGGTGGAAATTGGGGCTGCCTAAGCGCGATAGTTGCGTATCGCGATAGGAGAACAACCTACCCTGCAAAAGGGGATCATTGGTAAAATCGATACCCGGAACAATATTTCCCGGTAAGAAGGCTACTTGTTCGGTCTCAGCAAAAAAGTTTTCTGGATTGCGGTTCAGTACCATTCTACCGATTATTTTGACCGGCACCATCTCTTCAGGAATCAATTTTGTAGGGTCAAGAAGGTCAAAATCATATTTATGCTCATCTTTCTCAGGCACTACCTGCACGCCCAATTCCCATTCGGGATAATTACCTGATTCAATGGCATCCCAAAGATCTCTTCTGTGAAAGTCGCTATCGGCCCCTGATATCTTTACGGCCTCATCCCAAGTGACGGAGTGTACCCCCAATTTAGGCTTCCAATGAAATTTTACGAAATGAGCCTCTCCATCTTTGTTCACTAGTCGAAAAGTATGGATGCCAAAACCTTCCATCATACGATAGCTACGAGGTATACCTCTATCGCTCATGACCCATATATGGTTATGCAACGTTTCGGTAGTTTTGGAAACGAAATCGTAAAATGTATCATGAGCCGATGCTGCCTGAGGAATTTCATTGTTCGGCTCTGGTTTCACGGAATGAATCAGGTCAGGAAATTTCATGGCATCTTGAATGAAGAAGATGGGCATATTGTTTCCCACAAGGTCCCAAGTTCCTTCCTTGGTATAAAATTTAACAGCGAACCCTCTAACATCCCTTGCCAAATCGGTAGAACCCTTCGAGCCCGCAACAGTCGAAAATCGTACAAAAACCGGGGTCTTTCGCGTAGTATCTGTGAATATGCCCGCTTTTGAATATTGTTCAATACTTTCGATAAGTTCAAAATAACCGTGGGCCGCACTGCCCCTAGCATGTACGATTCTTTCAGGTATTCTTTCGTGGTCGAAGCTATGTATCTTTTCCCTCAGGAGAAAATCTTCTAAAAGCGTTGCGCCCCTCACGCCCGCTTTTAAGGAGTTATTGGTATCGTTCACCTTTAACCCCTGTCTGGTGGTCAAGGGTTTGTCGGTATAATCGACCGAATAGTTTTCAAGTTGCTTGATTTTATCGGTTTTTGCCGGATCAGATTTTTTCTTTGCCATATTTTACAGTTCTAGGTTCAATTGAGTTAACTAAATGTATGGACAGAAGCCCAACTTAAGAACCTTGAAATTAGACTGCTTGATAGATTTTCAAGCGCTGTAAAAGGTATATGATTGACTTAAAAGAAGTATTGTGGCGAAGGAGTTACTATTCCACATTAGTGGGGGTCGCCATTCTTTGATTGATGGTTTCAATTGAAATGTTCAGGAATACCGCTTTGCCTACTTCTAAAGGTTTGTGATGATGAAAATACACATCGTGCTCTTCATAGATTCCGCCGATCATGTAATAACCTCCCATGTAGTAAGAACCTTTAACGACCACTTCTAATCCCGATTTTTCGGAAACCTTAAATTCGTGGGCATAAACAATAATGCGCCTTTTAGTGTCGGCATACGATTTTAATATGTTGATAGGAATTCGGTTAGCCTCGCCGAACAAGGAAGCAATGTAAAGGTCTTGGGGCCTTTCGTAGAGGTTTTTCGGGGTGTCTTTGGCAATAATGAACCTATCTTTAAGTACAACCACCCTATCAGCATACGGAAGCATATCCATCGGATCATGGGTAGCAGTGACCACCGTAATTTTTTGTCTTTTTAAATACCCAAAAAGATTTCTTCGAAGGCCGTTTTTTCTAAAATTGTCGATATGGCTGAAAGGTTCATCCAACAAAAGAACTTGTGGTTCTTGCGCCAAGACCCTTGCCAAAGCTACACGCTGTTGCTGACCACCGCTGAGGTAACGAACTTTGGTGTCGCCAAACTTGCTCATTTCAACAAGCTCAAGCAGTTCATCAATTCGCTCTTCCATCTTTTCAGAGTCAAATACCGAAAGGTATTCCCCTACATTTTCCCGAACCGTCGTAAACGGCATCAAGTCGAGGTCTTGCGCCAAATATTTCATAAATACCTGACCGGGCACTAAATTATAAGCAGGACCCAGTACTTGGGTATCGTTCCAATAAACTTCACCCACTTCAATATCAAGCAGACCGTACAAGATTTTAAGCAAGGTGCTTTTACCGCACCCGCTTTCCCCAATGATTGAAATGTGCTCGCCTATCGCTATTCTAAGATTGATATTCTCAAGAACAGGCTGACCGTCTTCATAAGCGAACGATACATGATCTACTTGTAGCATATACTTTTTGTTGGGGGAGGAAATTGATAACCTCTTATTAAAAAACGCAGGATACGGCGTTATATTGAATAAAAAGGTCGTAATCAGTTAATCTTTGAACTCCTTACTTACCGCCATATTCGGTAGTTTTTCAAAGCCCATATTATACAGCGTAAAACCGAAAATATCGGCATACTGTTCTATGGTCTTGCTAACGGGGGTACCGGCCCCATGGCCGGCGTTGGTCTCAATTCTAATCAACGTAGGGTTGTTGCCCGCTTGTTTCGCTTGCAGCTCTGCCGCAAATTTAAAGCTATGGGCAGGCACCACACGATCGTCATGGTCACCCGTGGTAACCAATGTAGCCGGATAAGAGACACCTTTTTCAATGTTATGCAAAGGCGAATATCCCTTTAAATATGAAAACATCTCTTCGTCATCTTCTGAGGTGCCATAGTCGTAAGCCCAGCCGGCCCCAGCTGTGAACGTATGATATCGCAGCATATCTAAAACCCCCACTGCAGGTAGGGCTACTTTCATTAGGTCAGGTCTCTGGGTCATGGTGGCCCCAACTAGAAGTCCGCCATTGCTTCCGCCCCTTATCGCCAAATAATCGGAAGATGTGTAGTTATTGTCTATCAGGTACTCAGCAGCAGCTATAAAGTCGTCAAAAACATTTTGCTTCTGCAATTTCGTACCGGCCACATGCCATTTTTTACCATACTCGCCACCTCCCCTTAAATTGGGTACCGCATAAATTCCGCCCTGTTCAAGCCAAATGGCGTTAACTATACTAAAAGAAGGCGTCAAGCTAATGTTGAAACCGCCATAACCATAAAGAATGGTCGGGTTTTTGCCATTCAGCTCAATGCCTTTTTTATGGGTGATGATCATAGGAACTTTTGTTCCATCCTTTGAGCTATAAAAAACCTGCTTGCTCTCATAAGCTTCAGGGTCAAAATCTATTTCAGGTTTCCAATACGGTTTGTAATCACCCGTTTCTACATTGTACTTATACGAAGAACCCGGAACGATGTAATTGGTAAATGAAAAGTAGAATTCTTTATCTTCTTTCTTTCCTCCAAAACCAGAAGCGCTACCTACCCCAGGCAATTCTACCTCTCGAATCAAATTACCATCGTAGTCGTATTGCAACACCTTACTGATGGCATCGACCATATACTCCGTAAAGAAATAGCCGCCCCCGGTGCTCGGTGATAGCACGTTTTCGGTTTCGGGTATAAAATCGACCCAATTATCCGTTGAAGGTTCTGATGCCTCTACGGTAACTATCTTCTTGTTCGGGGCATTTCTATTGGTAACAATATATAGTTTAGAACCCACATTGTCGATCACATAATTGTCGGAATCAGTATCATCTACAATAACGTTCAATGGGGTGTTAAGCTTTGTGAGATCTTTTATAAATAACTTATTGCCGGAGGTAGAAGTGGCGGCTGAAAGTAACAGATATTGTTGGTCTTCAGTAACGGAAGCCCCAATATAACGGTGTTTCTCTTCAAGCTTACCCCCAAATACCAATCGGTCTTCCTTTTGAGAAGTTCCTAATTTATGAAAGTAGACCTTATGCTGGTCGGTTTTTGCCGATAGCTCGCTACCTTTTGGTTTATCGTAGCTAGAATAGTAAAATCCTTCATTTCCTTTCCAAGACAATCCACTAAACTTAATGTCTACCAAGGTATCTTCGACTATCTCTTTTGAAACCGCATCGATGACAATTGCCTTTCGCCAATCGCTGCCCCCTTCCGATATGAGATAGGCGGCCAAAGAACCGTCTTTGGTAAAACTCAGGCCGGCCAGTGAGGTGGTACCGTCTTCAGAAAACGTATTAGGGTCTAAAAACACCTCAGGATTTTCTTCACCCTTGCTTCTGTAAACCACATATTGATTCTGAAGTCCATCGTTTTTGTAGAAGTAGGTATAGTCGCCCTCTTTAAAAGGAGCCCCGATTTTCTCGTAATTCCATAACTTCTCCAATCGGTTTTTCAAATCCTCCCTAAAAGGGATTTGATTTAAATAACCAAAGGTGGACTTATTCTGGGTCTTTACCCATTCTCCCGTTTCCTCACTTCGGTCATCTTCCAACCAGCGATAAGGATCTTTCACTTCGTGGCCAAAATAGGTATCTACTGAATCAACTTGTTTGGTGGTCGGATAAGTCACGGAAATTGCTTTTTTATTAGAAGGCTCACTACATGAGAAAATGAATAGACCAATTGAGAAAATTGAGAAGTACTTAAACATGCAGTATAGTTAAGAAAACGGCCAAAAATAGCATAAAAAAACCTGCACAATGAATTGACTGTGCAGGTTTTAACTTTATTTTAGGTGGAAACCAGATACTATACCAATTGGTTTTTAACCAAATACTCAGCTATCTGAACCGCGTTAGTAGCTGCACCTTTTCTGAGGTTGTCGGCCACAATCCACATATTCAATGTATTTCTTTGAGTCTCATCTCTTCTGATGCGACCCACGAAAACATCATCTTTATCATGCGCATAAATTGGCATCGGATAAGTGTTTGTGTCGGGATTATCTTGAACCACTACCCCTGGGGTCTCATGCAGTAATTTTCTAACATCACTTAAATCGAAATCATTCTCAAACTCTACATTGACCGACTCAGAGTGACCACCTGCTGTAGGAATACGAACAGCCGTAGCACTTACTGAAAAAGTTCTATCGTCCAATATTTTTTGCGGCTCACGGGCCAATTTCATTTCTTCTTTCGTGTAGCCGTTTTCCAAGAAAACATCGCAGTGCGGAAGTGCATTTCTGCTGATAGGATATGGGTATGCCATTTCGCCTTCAACGCCTGCTATTTCGTTCTCCAATTGTTTGACGGCCTTTACACCAGTTCCTGATACCGATTGGTATGTTGAAACCAACACTCGCTTCATTTTGTACTTTTTGTGAAGCGGGGCCAATGCCATCACTAGCTGAATAGTAGAGCAGTTAGGGTTAGCTATGATTTTATCTTCTTTTGTAAGTACATCTGCATTTATTTCCGGTACCACTAACTTTTTGGTAGGGTCCATTCGCCAAGCGGAAGAGTTGTCAACAACTGTAGTACCAACCTCTGCAAATTTCGGGGCCCATTCAAGCGAAGTATCGCCACCTGCCGAGAAAATCGCAATATCAGGTTTTTGAGCGACCGCATCGGCCAATCCTATAATAGCATACTCCTTACCATTATATTCCATCTTTTTGCCAACCGACCTCTCAGAAGCTACCAAAAGCAATTCTGAAATAGGAAACTGACGTTCGGCAAGCACTTTTAACATTACCTCGCCTACCATTCCGGTGGCGCCAACAACGGCTACTTTCATCTTTATAAATTTTGTGCCGCAAATTTACTATAACCACAGATAGTTGACAAGCAATATCTAGGCTCTATATAAAAATATAACAATTTGTTTCAAAAATAACATTATTCCAAAAAAGAACCGCCAGCAAATGACTATCTGCTGACGGCTTATGTGAAACTGAGTGTAGCGGTTACCGAGCCTTGATTAGACCCAGTTAATACTATTAATTTTTCTTCTTCAATTCATCACGTATCTCGGCAAGTAGCTCTTCAGCAGTAGGGCCTTTTGGAGCTGGCTCAGCTACTGGCTCAGGAGTACGAACCTTGTTGTACGATTTAACGATGATGAACAATACCAACCCAACGGTAATCAAATTGATAATGGAGTTCACCCAAGCACCATACCTTATGGCACTCTCTGGTTTTTCGACCGTACCATCTGCGGCCACAACAGCCTCTGAAAGTATTACCTTCATATCGGCAAAATCCATTCCTCCGGCAAAATACCCAACAATAGGCATCATGATATCGTTTACGAATCCGTTAACGACCAAGCCTACGGCACCGGCCAAAATTACGGCAACGGCCAAATCGATAACGTTGCCAGTCATGATAAAATCTCTAAACTCTTTTAACATGGTTCAAGTGTTTTTATTAGTTGATAATTATTTATAGTTACTGCAATGTACTAAAAAATACACTTGTCAAGAAAATGTTAAAGAAGATTTATTTATCGACAATCTGCCGCTTGACACGCTGTGAAATACCCGTGAGAATTTCGTAAGAAATTGTGCCCGCACCCTTGGCCAACGTTTCTGCACTTGCCTGTTTGCCAAAAAGGATCACCTCGTCACCTTCTTGACAATCTATTTCTGTTACCTCTACCATAATCATATCCATACAAACATTGCCGATAATTGGCGCTTTTTGCCCATTGATCCAAACAAAACCCTTTCTATTTCCGTAAGGTCTTCCGATACCATCGGCATGGCCAATTGGCAAAGTGGCCGTAACAATTGGTTTTTCAGCCGTAAACTTTCTGTTATAACCAATAGTATCTCCTTCTTTGATATGGTGTATCTGTGAAATGATGGTCTTCAATGTAGCTACGGGTCTCAACTCTTTATCAATCAAAGCCTCGTTACCATACCCGTAAAGACCAATGCCGCTACGCACTAATTCATATTGGGCCTCATGGGCATAATTGATAATACCAGAAGTATTTAAAGTATGCCTAAAAGGTTTATTCGGCAATGAAGCTCTCATTGCATTCGCAATTCTATCAAAAGTAGCCAACTGTCTTTTGGTAAAATCTCTTTCGTTCAGATCTTCTGATGCCGCCAAATGTGAAAATACCGAAGCTACCTGTATCGAATTCTGGCCCATAGCCATTTCAGCGATTTGCCGTACATCTTCCTCTAAAAAGCCTAAGCGGTTCAAACCGGTATTGAACTTGATGTGTACGGGAAAGTCTATTACTTCGCTCTTCTCAGCCTCCGCAATAAACTCCCTTAATATTTTAAACGAATAAATATTCGGTTCCAATCGATGCTTGATCATCTTTTTGAAACTGATGGGCAACGGATGCAATACCAAAATAGGCAGTGTTATGCCGGCTTTTCGAAGTGCCACCCCTTCTTTCGCATAGGCCACGGCCAAATATTCAAAGCCCAACTGCTGTAATTTTAAGGCTATGGCAACCGAATCGCTACCATAAGCGAAGGCTTTAACCACACCCATAAACATTGTATTCGCAGCTAGCCTTGAACGAAGGTATTGGTAATTGTGCGCTAAAGCCCCCAGATCAATTTCTAAAACTGTTTCCTTAGCCTTTGGCATCTGTATTTTTAGTCTTTGCTTTCAGCTCTTCGCCTTCAACATTCATATTCTTTACTTTTTCCTTTAGCATCGCTTTATAAAAAGCGGCTCGGCTCAAGGGCTCATATTCTTCGGTTTCACCCAATAAAACCAAGCTGTCATTACTTGACTTTCGGTAACTGTAATTGGCCAAATTGCCTGTACGCGTACAAATAGCGTGTACCTTGGTGACATATTCTGCCGTGGCCATAAGCGCGGGCATAGGGCCGAACGGGTTTCCTTTAAAATCCATATCCAATCCCGCTACCACAACTCGAACTCCCCTATTTGCCAAATCATTACAAACAGTTACTATCTCATCATCAAAGAATTGTGCCTCATCGATACCCACTACATCACAAGTATCACCTAAAATTCGAATGTTAGCGGCCGCTGGAACGGGGGTCGACGGTATTTCATTCGCATCGTGAGACACCACCATTTCTTCATCGTACCTTATATCGATCATCGGCTTAAAGATCTCTACCTTTTGTTTGGCGAATTGGGCACGCTTCAAACGACGGATCAATTCTTCGGTCTTGCCCGAGAACATTGAGCCGCAGATGACTTCTATCCAACCAAATTGTTCTTTATGATTAACAGTGTTTTCGAGAAACATTTTGTAATTTTAGACGAAAATACATGCTTTTTCGTTCCTATTTATACCTTCACTATTGAAGAAAGTTGGTAAAGACAAATTTAGGTCGAAAAATAGGTACAATGCTTTGAAACCCTAAAATTACCAACTTTGTCAATAAAAAGGTCGTAATCTAGGGTCTAAAAAATTCACCGATGAAGAGAAAATTAAAGGAAGAACTACGCAAACTATCTACCGATATCATTACTTCTCGCGATATGAACAACCTTGATGACCTCTACAGGGCCTCAAAGGAACTTTACGAGAAATTGGCGGTGTTAAAATTTATTGAGGAAAAGCTTCACGATATAGAAATTGACGTTTCGAAGAATGTAATTGCCGCAAAATTCGAATCGATGGCAAATGCCGTTCTTAATGCGAATTCTTCGGTGCCCGAAAGCAACCCCCACGAAGAGGATATCATTATACCCGGCATAGACACCATTAAAGACATTGTGCAAGAAATGCCGAATGATGAAAAGCCTGTCGATGAAGTTTTGGCCGAATTCTTGGCCACACCAAACTACATGAAGAACGACAAAGAGTTATTTATGCCTCAAAAAGAGGCAACGGTAAAAAATGATACGGTATCGAAATCGGTGAACGACCGTTTCAACACCAAAGAAATCAAAGTAGACCTTAACAATCGACTTGCTTTTGTGAAACATTTGTTTGATGGTAGTACTGAAGATTATAATCGCGTGCTATCGCAATTGAATACGATAGATAGCCAAGAACGCTCCATTTCGTTTATCGAAAATATGGTAAAGCCAGATTATAGCGGTTGGGTAGGTAAAGAAGAGTATGTAGAGCGATTTATGCAATTAATCGACAGAAGATTCAACTAGATATTTTCAAAAAGCTTTTATTAGACCGGTATTCTTCTTGAAGGATGCCGGTCTTTTTTTAATATTGCCAAAAACAAAAAACATGGGAAAGCTTTACATAGTGCCCACGCCGATAGGTAATTTAGAGGATATGACTTTTAGGGCCGTTCGGGTTTTAAAGGAGGTAGACCTTATCTTGGCAGAAGACACCCGTACCAGTGGCAAGTTATTGCAACATTTTGAGATTACCGCCCCGATGCAAAGCCACCATATGCATAATGAACATAAGACCGTTGACCATTTGGTTCAGCGTATGGAAAGCGGCGAAACCTTGGCGCTTATTTCAGATGCCGGTACACCCGCTATTTCCGACCCTGGTTTTTTGTTGACCCGTGCGTGCGTTGAAAAAAATATAGATGTGGAATGTTTACCTGGTGCCACTGCCTTTGTTCCTGCATTGGTCAATAGTGGCCTACCGAACGACAAATTTGTATTCGAGGGGTTTCTTCCGCCAAAAAAAGGGCGCCAAACTCGATTAAACCTATTGGCCGAAGAGACTAGAACCATGATCTTTTATGAATCGCCCTATAAACTATTGAAAACATTGGGTCATTTTACAGAGTATTTTGGTGCCGACCGCAGTGCCTCGGTTTCGAGGGAATTGACCAAACTTTATGAAGAAACCGTTCGCGGTAGCCTCACCGAAATCATTGAATACTACACCGAAAAGCCGCCTAAGGGAGAAATAGTTATTATCGTAGAAGGAAAAAAATAAAATATGCTTACCGAATTTTTAAAGAAGCTAAGAAACACACCCCAAGCTATAGAGTTTAGTGATACCATGGCCGTTATAGAGGCACTGTACTATTTTGAACCTACCTCGTTCAAAAACGGACAGCTCATTAACAAAACGGGCGAAAACTCAGGCTCGTGCAAGCTCTTGGCTTTTGCCCAAGACCAAGAATTGAGCAAAGAGGAAACATTGGCCTGTTTTGGTAGTTTTTATTTTGATGATGTTTTAAACGACCCTAGGGGCAACGGACATCAAAATATCAGGAATTTTATGCAGACCAGTTTCGGCGGACTGCATTTCGACAGATTTCCCTTAAGAAAAAAATAAATTTTCATGCAAAAAGTGCTTACTGAAATTCGCAATTGTACGGTTTGCAGCGAGCATTTGCCATTGGGCCCTAGACCCATAGTAGCGGGTAGTACTTCCTCTAAAATAGTATTGGTGAGCCAAGCACCGGGCAGAAAGGCCCACTCGCACAACAAAGCATGGGACGACCCGAGCGGAAGAAAACTACGTGAGTGGCTGGGCGTTTCCGATGATCAATTCTATCATCCAAATAATTTTGCCATTCTACCTATGGGTTTCTGCTATCCGGGTAAAGGAAAAAATGGAGATTTGCCGCCCAGAAAAGAATGTGCCCCTTTATGGCATGAACTATTCTGGAATAATTTAGAGAATGTAAAACTAACTCTGGTGATTGGCAAATACGCCCAAGACCGCTATTTAAAGAACTTTTCGAGAGGTAACCTAACCGAGAACGTGGCCAATTATCAAGAATTCTTGCCCAAATTTTTTCCGTTACCGCACCCGTCGCCTGTCAACCGGTTTTGGATGGCTAAAAACCCTTGGTTTGAAAGCGATGTACTGCCGGAGTTGAGAGAACTGGTTGCAAATATTATTTGAGATAGCAGGTTTTAAGATGTTTAGGAAAATAGCATAAATCAGCCTAACGCATTTTGATTCGTTTTTAGCAATGCAAAAAATGAACGGAGATATTATGAATATGCCCCAACGTTTCTCTCTTTGGGCACAGCATATTTTCCCATTGACGGCATTAGTAGTGAACTAAAAATACCCAACCTAAATTTAATAAACACTTCCATCATGCTTGCCCTTTTCCCAGCCATGTTTACCTAAAAATTGTTTGCCGCTTTCTACGGCCCCTTCTTCGATGGTCGTTCCCATAGAGTCGTTCCAACGGTTGAGATATCCAAAAAGGGAGATGACGCCCAACATTTCCACAATTTCACCCTCGTTCCAATATTGATAAAGTCGGTCTTTAATTTCTTTGTTCACCGTATTGGGCACTTGCGAAGCAGCTAGAGAAAAGTCCAACGCAGCCCTTTCAGCTTCCGAAAAGGCAGGGTGGGTTCTATATTCCCAAATATGATTCAATTGTTCTTGTTCGGCCCCGTAGCGTTCGGCGGCCCTAATGGCGTGTGCCTGACAATAACGGCAACCCGCGGCATTGCTACTTACCCAAGCAATCATTCGTTTCAAGGCTGAGGTTACACTGCCCTCATTTGTCATAACCGCCTTATTAAGGTTGATAAAGGCCTTTGAAATAGCAGGCCTGTGTTGCATGGTAAGGACAGAATTAGGGCAAAAACCCAAGGTTTCATTGAAAAACTCTGACAATCGTTGGGTCTCTGGATCATGGTTAGGGTTAAGCGGGGTTACTAAGGCCATATTTAATCTACTTTAAGTTACTTTTGTATTCTAACAAATAACAAAAAAATTATGCCCAGCACAAATCATATTACGACCAAATGGTTAGGTAAAATGGCCTTCGAAAGCACGAATCCGTCAGGTCTGAACTTGAATATAGATGCGAGCCCCGATGATGGCGGGGAAGGCAAGGGTTATAGACCAAAGGCGCTGATGCTTTCGGGTCTAGCGGGCTGTTCCGGTCTTGATGTAGCGGCCCTCATTAAAAAAATGAAATTGGAGGTCGATGATTTTCACATTGAAACGATAGCCAATCTTACTGATGAACATCCGAAATTTTATGATGCGGTCACCGTGGAATACCATTTTCATGGAAGCAATCTTCAGGAGAAAAAATTACAGCGGGCCGTTGATCTTTCAGTGGAAAAATATTGTGGCGTTATGGAAATGTTCCGCCAATTTGCCAAAATGGAGATCAAGACTATTTTTCATCACCTTTAAATGGCCGTTGCTAGATTAACAACTAAACCTGTATTTTACCCTTTATGCGCTGGACGATAAAGCCTAGACCCGAACAACGGCAGATAGATGCCTTGGCCAAGTCATTGAATGTCGATGACCTGATTGCCCAGCTTTTATTGCAACGAGGTATCTCAACTTTTGAGGAGGCTAAAAAGTTCTTTCGACCACAACTCAGCGATTTGCACGATCCTTTTTTGATGAAGGATATGAATATCGCCGTCAACAGAATAGAAAGGGCAATTGAAGACCATGAAAACATTCTGGTTTTTGGTGATTATGATGTCGATGGAACAACGTCGGTAGCGCTGGTATCCTCTTACTTACAGAGCTTTTATCCCAATATAGCTACCTATATTCCCGATAGATATACCGAAGGGTATGGCGTGTCTTTTCAAGGTATCGATTTTGCACACGATAACTGTTTTTCGCTTATCATAGCACTCGATTGTGGGGTTAAGGCCATCGATAAGGTTCGGTACGCCAAAAAAAAGGACATTGATTTTATCATTTGCGATCACCACCGCCCAGGCAGTGAACTACCGCCCGCTGTAGCCATTTTGGATCCTAAAAGAGAAGATTGTGATTACCCCTACGATGAACTGTGCGGCTGTGGGGTTGGATTTAAATTAGTACAGGCCCTGTCTTCGAGAAGAGGTGAGACCATCGAAGATTTAATACCCTATCTAGATTTGGTTGCTACCGCCATTGGTGCCGACATCGTGCCCATAACGGGCGAAAATCGGGTTTTAGCTTATTATGGTCTGCAAGTAATCAATTCAGACCCGCGCATAGGTTTTAAGGCCATCATCGATCAAATGAAGAAATCGGTGCTTACCATCACCGATGTAGTCTTTATCATTGCCCCGCGCATTAACGCGGCCGGTCGAATGGAGCATGGTCAACATGCGGTCAATCTTCTAAAGGAAACGAATTTGGACCGTGCCTTAACTTTCGCCTCGCAAATTGAAAAGTTCAATGCCGACCGACGTGGGCTAGACCAAGAAATTACCGAAGAAGCACTGCAACAAATACTGGACAACCAAGAAGAGAAAAAGTTCACTTCGGTGGTCTATAAAGATTCTTGGCACAAAGGGGTTATCGGTATTGTGGCTTCCCGTTTAACTGAAACCTACTATCGACCCACCTTGGTATTTACTAAAAGTGGTGATAAACTGGCTGCTTCTGCCCGATCGGTAAAGGGCTTTGATGTATATAATGCCCTGCAAGACTGCGCTGATTGCATTGAGCAATTTGGTGGACATAAATATGCGGCCGGACTTACTTTATTGGAAGAACAGTTCGAAAACTTTAAAACACAATTCGAGCAAGTGGTTTCCCAAACCATCGACCCTAAACTATTGACTCCTGAAATTTCTGTGGATGCCCAAATTGAATTAAATCAGGTTACCCCGAAATTGATGCGGATTCTCAAACAATTTGCCCCTTTTGGTCCTGAGAATATGACTCCCGTATTTATGGCCGAAAATCTTCGCGATACCGGTTATGGCAGGGGTGTTGGCGAAAATGGAGACCACCTAAAAGTGACTGTTAGCCAAAATGGCTCAATACCCATAGGAGGTATAGGTTTTAATTTGGGGAATAAATTGAACCTCATCACCAATCAACAACCTTTTAGTGCCGTTTTCTCCCTTGATGAAAATGAATGGCAGGGTAACGTGAGCCTTCAACTAAAGCTCAGGGATGTTAAGTAACACCAATTAAAAAGCCCAAGCATTACACCTGGGCCTTTCACCAATGAAAAAAGATTTGAAACGAATCTTATAATTTTTCGTAAATAAACTGAGGATACCCTCTCTCACCGCTAGCGCTCAATACTGCGGTAAACCTAAATTTATAGAGGTTTCCACTGGCATCTTTAATGATGTAGTACCTATCATCTTTTACCGAAGGAGTACCCCCAAAACCGGAAACTCGCCAATCACTGCCGATGACGGCCCTATCGTCATAAATAAAGGCACTGTCGTCAGCGTCTGCCATCGTAAAATCTGCATACGAAGGTACATTGAAATCGGTACGCACACCTTCTCCATCTACTTCATACGTCAGTACTTGATAAACTCCGACACCACCCAAGGAATTATGCGTCACAAAATCAGAATAGGTGAGTCCTGCACCGGCAAATCCGCCGAAAGGCCCGTAGTAACTATATACGGAAGGCACTTGAATATCCCACGCCTCTTTGGCCGGCTCTATGTCTATGGTTTGCCCAGAAGTCAAACTAAAGGCCGTTTGAATTTTAGATGCATCTTTGGCAATGGTTACTTCCTCAAAGGTAGTCGCATCCAGCTCAGCATACTGAATGGTATAATTATCGCCGTCAGTCAGGATGCGTACTTTCATAAATCCTCGATGCTCACCAGTTGTTGCAATGGCCCCGGCATCTGGGGTCGTATCGGGAATTTCCGCACCTAGACCCACGATGAAGACATTATTTTCTTCGGCAGTTGTTGAAATAGTTCCGAACGCAGTTCCTTCCAAAGAACCTTCCTTATCATCAGTAAATTTTATTCCTTCTGAAAGATTTCCATATTGCGAATAACCCACAGGTAGACCAACCAAAAGCTCTGCTACATTAGTCACTTGTACTTCTTCAGGTTGAAAAGTGGTAACGTTCAACGTATATAAATTCATCGGCTCGCTCAAATCGGTAGTCGAACTCACCGCATTTAAGTCGGTTACCCCTTGCAACTCAGCGGCGGAGACCAAAAGGGTTGGGTTTAATAAGACACGGTTCTCTGTTCCATTATAAACAGCAATTTCCCAAGCATCACGCCTAGACGAAACCTGTTGTTGAGAACTCAAATCAATAAATACGGCATTGGGTTGATTGGGTCCTCCTGATTCGGGTTCGATTGTTCCGCCAGCTGCCGCCGTAGGTGTAAAACTGACCAAAGTTGTCGAGGGGCTGCTAACAGTCCAATCCGTATTGCTCACAACGGATAAAGTGAACGAAACCGAAGCTGTGGTACCTTCAACGGGGTCGGTTAGCTTGTTCAATTCAAATGAAACGCTAGTCTCGCCTACCGCTACGGGAACTGACAAACTACCCGAACTAGCCTCAGGCGTAGTGGTAAAATCGGTGCCGTATTCGGCATTGTCACCCGTTAGACTGATCGTAATTGTGCCCGCTTCGGTAGCAGCCCGTGAAAAGTCAATGGCAATGGTCTTGCTATTCTCATCCTCCGAAAGACTTGCTGTCTCGCTATCGAAGGAAGCGGAAAAGTCAATTAAAGACCCACCGCCATCATCGCTGCTACATGATGCAAACATCATAAGGCTAGCACAAACTACATAAAGAAAGGATTTTTTCATTTTCAAAATTTAATTAAAGGTTAATAGGTATGATAGTTTTAGAAAATAGGAACGGCCGTTCCCAAAGAGTTGGGTACCCGTACCGGAAGAACCGTGCACCCCTGAGGATACGTTACCGGCATTAACGGTCACAACATCCAACACATTACGCACCCCGAAAGTGAGGTCTAACTGCGGTGTAAGCTCGATCAGGGCGGTAGTATCTAGCCAAGTAAAAGAATCTGTACGATCTAAGGTGTCTTCACCGCTGCCGTCATTGACTATGGTCTGTCTTCTACCCGTATATTTTAATATGGCGGAAAAAGTGGTGCCCCATTTCGGAATGGTATGGCTTAAATTAGAATTTAGGGCAAAACTCCATACATACTCAGAGTTATCTTCGCTATCTGAATCGTTCAAGGTTGTAGATTCACCAAGATAAGTGGAGCCAAGACCAATATTCCATCTTTTTAATTGTAGTCGATTGCTCAAGGTAACCCCTAAAATCTTCTGTTTTTCAACATTTTGATACGTAAAAAGAGGTGTGTCTCCCGAATCATCGCCTACTAGCGTAATCTTGTCTTTTAAATTATAGTGAAAACCTCTGAAGGCAGAAGAGAAAACACCCTCATCATTAGCTAGCGACCATTTTTTGTCGGCATTTAGAAATACAGAAATACCATCTTCTGGCTGTAAATCTCTATTGCCCTGAACATTGTGATTACTATCGACGAAATAGAAAAAAAACTCTTCAAAACTAGGCGCCCGAAAGGCAGAACCGAAGATGGCTTTGAGCTTTAAGTCGTTTTCGAAATCGTAATTGGAAGAAAAAGACCATATAAATTGATTACCGAACTGCGAGTTGTTCGTTAATCTCATACCAGGATAAATTGACAGTCTTTCGGACAAATTCACGTCTAAGTGGGCGAAAAGGTCATAATTCTCCAACGTATTTTCAGAAGTATTTGTCGAGTAATTTCCGGAGGCTGTGGCATCAAACCCTTTTTGAAAAATGAGCTCGTATCCGGTGAGCAAATTAAATCGCTCCGATTTGGAAAAAATGTTGTTGACAGTCGCCTTTGAATAGTAAATTTTACTGGATTGATTGAGCTGATCTAAGTTGAAGGCCTCTATTCCCCTTTGCAAAATATTATAAGTGTATTCTTCAACATACCTTTTCTGGTTTTGATATGATAGGGATAGGTTGTAGGTAGTAGACCCAAGAAAATCACCTGCCACATTTAGGTTATTGACCCAACGATGAGTGGTGAACAACTGGTCGTTTGCAGTAGGGTTGGGTTCGCCATTTCCATTAAGCCTCCCATTTACCAAATGATTATAAATGTCTAGCTCTTCGTTGTAATACTGAGATTTGAAATAGAAGGTGTGTTTGCCGACTTTTTGTCGTGCATCAAAGAAAGCCGTTATCTGTTCTTTAGGATTCCATTCCAGGCCTCTTAAACCGTCATTGACTACGGTACCATCTTGAATATTTACATAATCACGGCCTTTGTATTCATTGAAAAAGCCGGCAAAATCATTACGAGAAAAGCCCGCCGCTATTTGGGTAGCATCAAATAGTTGATGGCTTATTTTGAGGTTTTGTATATGCCTGCCTTCATTGGTCCACGCATACTCGTTTCCTAAAGTTTCTTCTTGTAAAGAGGTGCTGATAGTCCACTTATTGCCATCAAGTCCATTCTTTGAAACTATGTTTATAACACCTGCCAAGGCATTGTCTCCGTAAAGTACGCCTACGGCTCCTTCCACAATTTCGATACGTTCGACTTCTTCAAGGTTTATTTGTGTGATATCGATATTGTTACCCATTCCGTTATCACTGGCAATCGGAATACCATCCATTAATATCTTTACATATTGCCCATCAAGCCCAAACATGCTAATGGTACTTCTACCGGTAGACGGGTTGGGCATAACGGTAATGTTCAAATTCTGATTGAGAACATCGGCCAAATTATTTCCCGCCAATTGCTTGATGTCTTTATTAGTAATGGTTTCGACTCGGAACAATTTTTTGCTAACGGACAAAACCTTGCTTTCTCCTGTAAGAACCACTTCATCCAACTCCGTAATTCGGGTGGTGTCGGCAGACGTACCATTTTCCTGAGCCAAAATCAGCAGGGGAAATAAGAGAAAAACTAAAAGTGATATCCTCAACATTATTTAGAACAAATCTGAATAGAATTAATTTGAGCAAATATATCAGTTATTTTTAATCAATCTAAATTAATTTAATAATTTTACGCCAGAGCATCTAACATCCAACACTATGAAAACAACCTTAAGCGTATTGGCGCTACTTCTCGTCTGCGTTAGTAATACAAATGCCCAAAAAGGCCAGAAAGAAAAAGATATTCAAGCAATTAAAGCCATGTGCGGCTGCTATGACATCACCTTCAAATACACCGAAACCTTTGCCCCTGAAATTGATTATGAAAAACATCACGATTATACCGCCTATGGTAGGGAACTGGCACTCTTGATTGAAGATGAACCCAACAAACTTTCAATTCAACACATTTTGGTAGTTCATGATACCATGGTTATCAAACATTGGAGGCAAGATTGGATTTATGAAAACCAAAAGGTCTTTCACTACGACAAAGACAACAATTGGGTATTTACCGAACTGCCAAAAGAGGAAGTTAAAGGGCAATGGACCCAAAAAGTCTACCAAGTCGATGATAGCCCTAGATATAGCGGATCTTCTACATGGGTACATGTCGATGGCAAGCATTATTGGGAAAACACTAGCGATTCACCCTTGCCTAGAAGGGAATATAGTAAACGTGACGATTATAATGTGATGCGCAGAGGTAACCGGCAAGAAATAACCGAATTTGGTTGGGTTCATGAGCAAGACAACGATAAAATCGTTAGAACCGATGGGGAAGAAGATGTGCTATTGGCCCAAGAAAAAGGCTTTAACATCTACACCAAAACAGATGATAAGGCGTGTGCGACTGCCAACGAATGGTGGACCAAAAATGAAAAATTTTGGTCAAAAGCCCGTAACGTATGGGACAAGACCTATGATCGAGACGGAAGTCTAACTCTTAAGAAGAGTGTTGATGGCCAACCCATGTTCATGAAGTTCTACGGCCTCGAAAAAGAAAATGCCAATAAAAAATCAATTGCCGCATTAATCGATGCCTTTATAGCCGATGAAAATAAGAGCAATGTCAAAGGGAAATAGAAAGGGTTACTGCGTAGCCATCTTTCTTGGCCTCTTTATGGCATCTTTCACTATGCCACAACAATCATCTAAGCTGCAGGAAAAGATTGATAATGCTATTGTAACAACATATGGGGTTGAAGACTTTTCTTTGGAGCCTATTATCATACCCGAAGAAATGAATCAAGCCACTAAAGCCGAATTTTCAGGCGAGCATTTCTACGAGATAGTCAACTCAAATGGAGTTTTGGGTTATGCCTATGTAGGCACCGCCGCAAGCATGAAGAAAGAATTTGAATATATTTTAATGTTCAATACCGACTTGAGTATTAAGAAATCTAAGGTATTGATCTATCGGGAAAACTATGGCAGACAAATAGGAAGTCAACGGTGGTTAAAACAGTTTATTGGTCTTACTCCGAACGATGAATTGACTTATGGTAAAAATATAGATGCCATAGCCGGAGCCACCATATCGGCAAGCAGCATGACTAGGGCTACTGATGAAATTCTACAGTCTATAAAAACACTGAAAGAGCAGAATATTATTCCCTTGAAGTAAATCACAACTTTTAAAAACCAACTAATCGGTCGGTCCTTCGTATTCTGAAGTGCGAGAAGTCAATTATTTCTTCACTTCATTTTTAAGAAAGCACCGTTCATCGATGAAACTCCTAAAAAGTAGCTATTCAAAATGCATCAAAACCGACCTAATAGTCGGTTTTCGCAATTTTAGCTTTCATTCAATTTTTAGGTAAACTTTAATGGTCGCTTGATTCCTTAGTAATATCTTTGCTGCTTATTTCTTTCGCCATTTGCGCTTATGGATCCATACGCCGCTTTACGCTTTCGAGAATTCAACATTTTTTTATTGGTTCGTTTTGCCATGGTATTTGCATGGTCGATGCAGTTTATAGTTATCGAGTGGCAGGTCTATTCGATGACTAAAGACCCTCTTTCTTTGGGCATCATCGGCCTTATGGAAGTAATTCCGGCCGTCTCAACCGCCCTTTTCGCCGGTCACGTGGTCGACCAGAAAGAAAAACGCAACCTTCTAATCAAATGTATTTTTGGGTTCTCTATTATCAGTTTAGGATTGTTCATATTGAGTTGGCCTTCTATTGAGTTGCATCTCTCGCAACAAGTCATTCTCTATGGCATTTACGCCTTGGTATTTTTTGGTGGTATCGTTAGGGCGTTTATAGGCCCTACCATCTTCTCGCTAATCGCATTGATAGTACCGAAAAAGATTTACCCCAATGCGGCGACATGGAGCAGTACTACTTGGCAATTGGCAGCCGTATTGGGCCCAGCTTTGGCAGGTTTTTCCATAAGCTGGATAGGGGTTCATTGGTCAATGTGCCTTATTTTCGGTTTTTCGGTGCTGGCTTTGATCAGCCTTTCGCAAATCAAAAGAAAGCCCATACTCAACCCTAAAATTGGAGAGCCCGTTTTTCAAAGCTTAAAAGAAGGTCTACGGTTCGTATTTAGTACGAAGGCTATACTCGGTGCCTTGACTTTAGATATGATTGCCGTGTTGTTTGGTGGGGCCGTTGCCCTTTTGCCCGTTTATGCACAAGATATTCTGCATGTAGGTTCAGAAGGGTTTGGAGTGTTAAGAGCGGCGCCCGCGATTGGGGCAGCTATTACAATGCTGGGGTCTACCCGTTTTCCATTGCATAAAAATGCAGGAAAGAAACTATTACTCGCTGTATTCGGTTTCGGAATCTGTATGATCGTCTTTGGTCTTTCCACCTATTTTTGGCTCTCTGTGGCCGCATTGTTCGTTAGTGGTGCCGTCGATGGGGTGTCAATGATTATTCGTCAGACTATTCTTCAGTTAAAAACTCCGGACAACATGAGAGGTCGCGTAGCTTCGGTCAATTCAATGTTCGTAGGTTCATCTAACGAGCTAGGGGCTTTTGAAAGCGGACTTACCGCAAAGCTGATGGGTACAGTTACCGCAGTTGTATTCGGTGGATGTATGACCTTGATAACGGTAGGTGCCACGGCATTCATTTCACCTACTTTTAGAAGACTCGACCTTCAAAAAGACATTGAAGACCACGAAAAAGAGGCGTAGTTACGCCTCAAATTTTTCTAAAGACAAGATGTGGCCATCAAAAACTGCGTAGGTGTAGTAATTCACCCAATCACCCAAATTGGTGTACTTCGATTTTCCGTTCAAATCAATTTCTAACGGAAGATGCCTATGCCCAAAAATAAAATGGTCGTAGTGTTGGGTTTCAAGTTTTCTTTTGGCGTATAATACCAACCACTCTTTCTCTTCACCCAAAAATTTGGCATCGTCATCACCAGAAATCAATTTATTACTTACCGATAAATGTTTGGCCAACCGCACACCAATATCGGGGTGCAGCCATCTGAAAAACCATTGGGCAACAGGGTTGGTAAATACCTTTTTCATTCTTTTAAAACCCTTGTCGTCAGGGCCAAGACCATCGCCATGACCGATAAAAAAGGTAGTTCCGTTAATATTGAATTGCTGAGGCTTATGAAAAACGGGAATGCCAAGTTCTTCCTCAAAATAACCGTTCATCCATAAATCATGGTTGCCCACAAAAAAATAAATGGGAATACCGGTATCCGACAATTCAGCCAGCTTTCCTAAAGTACGGGTAAAACCTTTGGGCACCACAGTTTTGTATTCCATCCAAAAATCAAAGAGATCACCTATCAAAAAGATGGCTCCTGCATCGTCTTTGATTTCATCTAACCAGGCAACAAACTTTCTTTCTCGGGGAAGACTGTGCTCCATTGTAGGTGCCCCCAAGTGGTTATCACTTGAAAAGTAAACTTTTTTGCCCGGCAGAAGTTCAATGGTTTTCATTCTTGGGCAAATATAGATATTCGTAGAACAAGGTCAGGGCTTAAGAATTATCGCTTGCGTACCACTCTGCATACGAAGTATCAGTTTCTTGTAACTTTAAGGAGTGTAACTTGATGTTTTCAGGCAGCCTGTCACCTATTTTTTTGGCAAAATCAATCACCATGTTCTCACTAGTTGGTTGGTAATCGGCCAAAATTACATTATGCCCTCTATCGGTAAGTTCTTGTGCCAGTTCTACATGCGGGGTGTTCTTATTGAAAACCGTGGCGTGATCAAATTTATCTACTATTTCTTCCTTCACTATCTTCTTCAAATCGCCAAAATCGATGACCATACCCAATTTAACATGTGACGTATCGGTTATAGGCCTTCCGATAACGGTTACTGAAAGTTTATAGCTATGGCCGTGCACATTTCTGCACTTGCCATCATACCCGAAAAGGGCATGTCCGGTCTCAAAATTGAACTGCTTGGTAATCCTAATATTGGCCATAACAATTATTTGTTTGGCAAAGGTAGATATTTTCAAAAACCAATTGTTTTTTAGATTACATTTGCCCGATTTTTTTAAAAAAAGCGAGTGAAAGAACTTCTCGGTCAAACAGTTACGATGGTCGACCACACCTACGAAACCATCATTGAAGATGTGCTTGATAAAGGTTATAGCATCATCGATAACTTTTTATCGCCATCAACCGTTGAGCTACTGCGTAACGATTTGCTTTGGCAGTACGACGATGACCAATTTAAAAAAGCCGCCATCGGTAACCATACCAACGAGGTCATAAAAACTGGAATTAGGGGCGATTTTATTTTGTGGATGGATGAAACCACCGCGAACGGACCACAGCAGCTATTTTTCGAGAGGATCAATGATATGGTTCAATACCTCAACCGTACGTGCTATTTAGGTATTTTTAGAAAAGAATTTCATTACGCCCTCTACCCAGAGGGAAAGTTCTACAAAAGGCATTTAGATGCTTTCCAGAACGATGACCGAAGAAAACTATCAATCGTTTGTTATTTGAACGAAGATGACTGGCAACCGGAACATGGGGGCGAGCTGGTAATCTATTTAAAAGATAAGGATGCACGGGAAAAGCCTTTGAACATTTACCCCTTTCCAGGAAGGGCGGTCATTTTTGAAAGTCGTGTGCTGGAGCATGAAGTAAAACCTGCCAACCGCGAACGATTAAGTATTACTGGCTGGTTAAAGACGCAGTAACACTACATTGCGGGCCGAACAGGTTGCGTCCAAGCTGTTTCATAAAAAAGCTCTTCGATAGGATTCTCCTGTTTTTTGGCGGATACCACCTTTGAACGTACGAACAACAGATCTTGATTCAGTTCAAAGGAAGCTGTCGTACCGTTTACGGTTTGCAAAACCTCGGTTTCGGAAGCACCCTTTTCACAACCGATAAAGGTAATTTCGTAATCAACATTAGGTTCGGCCTGAACTTCTATCGTCAACACATTAGAATTCACCGAAGCGGTTTTCAGTTCTACTCCGGTGCTCGCATAAAACTTTCCTGATTCCATTGCTTCTATGAGGTGAGAGGCCGATAACGAATCGGATTGTACCATGACCCAACCTCGACCGGCATTGCTCCATTGGTTACCGATCTGATGATAACTATGAGAATCATCGGTGGCCAAACCGAACATTAAAGGTTTGCCGTTTTCTAAATAATCGATATTGATTAAATCCCACATTTGCTCAGTCGAAATATGAACGGAGTCACCCATGTTATGAACCATTGGGTGCCCATTATAAACCTCAAAGAATCGTTCTCCATTCAACGACTGCATATCTTCCAAATCAATACTGTAAAAGAAATTGGGGTGATTAATGTGCGGTATCATAGGCACTCCTGTTCGTTTACGCTGATCCAATACTTGGTCAAGATTATTTTGCATAACCTCTGCCACACTCTCGCCTCCCAAAGGGTCTATTTTGTCTTGAATATTGGTGGCATTCATATGGATATGTTTGTCTTCGTACCTATCGGTAATCTCTTCGGAAGGAATGACCAAGAACTCACCATCAACTTGAGCAAACTCGCTATACTGCCCATACGTTTTTAGTTTTACTTTGGTAACCCCTGAATCGACTTTATATTCTACCCATTCTTCACCATATTCTTCCAAATAACTTAGAAATGCGCTTTGGTAGATTGAATCTTTTCGAATGGTAATCCATTTTTCTTCTTGGGCAATCGTGTTATGGTCCGATAGGGCCAAAAACTGATAATCATGGTCTTTATACCAATCTAATATTACTTCTGGAAACTCATCTCCATCGCTCCAATATGAATGCGTGTGCAAGTTGCCTTTATACCACTTTTGAGGTTGAGAGATAGGCGCCTTTTTCTGCGAACACCCAAAAATCAAAATGAAAGAAATTACGAGTAAAGAAATGGCTCTCATCTTATTATGGTTTGGTTGTAACCAAAAGTAGCGATAATAAAGAGCCGTTGGTTTAAATAATCATTAAACCTAATTAAGAAAAAGACCGTTTAGGCTACCTTTTGAACTTTCGGCGAGTTCTAACGCGGTTAAAAAAATAAATGACCACAACAAAAAGGGCCAGTAAGGGAAAAATAAGGTCTCCGTTCAAGAAATTAAGAATGTTCATCTCATCTATTTTTAAGGAAGAACGATAGTATGAGCAACTTATTACCTTTTGAACTTTCTATTTCCTCGAATGCGAGTGATAATGTAAACGACAATGACCACTACGGCCAAAATCAAGAAAATCATATTGCCACTTAAATATTCTGTCATCTCTTTATTTTTTAAACTTGCTTAAGGCCTCTTTTGTAAATTCTGAAAGTACCAATTTACCGGTAATTGCCGCTCTTTCTACCAGCAATTGATCCCAGTGGTCGGTTTGGTTCCATAATACCTTTTTCCACTCGTAAAGAGCTTCCGGATTGTATGCGGATAATTTTTGCACAAAGAAATCCAACTCCTTGTCCATTTCTTTTATATCATCGAACACTTTTGAGAAAAGCCCCTTTTCTTGGGCCCAGTATGCATTTTTCCATTCGGTTGGCGCCAATGATAATTCGGAAAGGGCCGCTACCCCTATTTTTCTTTCTACCGCAGGTGCAATCACCAAAGGTGCTATGCCTATCGATAATTCTGACAAGCGTATAGCGGCAGCTTCGCTAGCGTAAACATAGTCGCAGGCCGCGGCTAGGCCTAATCCGCCTCCAACGGTTTTACCCTGTACCCTGCCAACAATAACCTTTTTACACTTTCGCATGGCATTGATGACGTGGGCGAAACCACTAAAAAATACTTTGCCTTCCTCTAAATTTGAAACCGCCAACAACTCATCAAAAGATGCGCCCCCACAGAATGCTCGGTCACCTTCAGATTTTAAAACGATCACTGAAACGGCATCCTTTTTCGACAGTTGGTTGATTTCATTGACCAATCTGTCGAGAAGTTCGGCCACAAATGAATTACCGGCCGGATGGCCAAATTCTATCGTTGCTACTTTGCCTTCTATGCTTGTATAAAGACTTCCGTTTTCTCTTTGGGTTACCATATTATTTCTAATTCAGGCATATCATACCATGTAGGTTATTTCACAATAAAGAATACTTTCAATATGAAAGATAATTTAATTAACCACACCAGTAAAATAGTTTTATATGCTTATAGTTTCCTTTATCTGTTTCTCTACATATGTTCAAACCTCTATCGAACATCCTTTTTATATTTTCAAAATTGGCCAAACCAATTTTCGCTCTTCTTTCATTAATGCTAAAGAATTTAGTTGAATCGCCAGTCTGATGCCATTGATTATAATAGCCTACCCTGCAGAACTTACTTTCTCCAAACTTAGCTTGAAAATCGATAATCGAAGCATAGTGTTCGGGTTTCAAATTACCTTTTTGCATCTCACTATAAAGTAGTTCGTTGTATTGGCAACTCTTAGCATAGCCATAATAATGCAATAAAATGAATAAAGTACTATTGTTAATAAATGTGTAATCTAATGGCTCACTTCTGGAAATCAGTTTTTGAACGCCAATTTTTCTTTCACCTGGATAACCATATTCTGATATTAAGGGCATTAGCTTATTCTCAACCAGATTTGAAATTATTGAATCATATTTCTGATGATAAATCTCCTTATTCTCATTGTCAACATATGACAGTGAATCAATGTAATGAACCTTCCATCTATTATCATAATTAGACATTTTTTCAATAGTGTCCATTAGAAAACGGTTAAGGTTCTGAGAATAGACTTTTCTAAATTTTTTGAACTTAAAAGATACTATTTTGTCTAGCTTATTATCACTAATAAAAGAACTTAGCAAAGAGTCTTTTTTAAGGTCCTTTGGCTCTAATCCTGAACTAAAAGCACTTCCTAAATAGGTTGTAAATTCTTCGTTCTTTTTTAATAAGGCCGCGAGTTGAAGAGCAGTAAAGCAATCTGCCGCCAAGGGTTTATCTATGTGCGACAAAGCCCTTTCATATTTTTCAAAGGCTTCCTTGAATTTGTCATCAAGAATATCACTTTCACCTTTTTGAATCAAAGAGGTGTATTCAATAAATTTACTGCTCTTTTTTTTCGAATGATTTTTGAATACAGAATAGCTTAAAAGAATTCCAACCAATAACGGAACAAATGCTTTCAGCATAATAAAATAGATTAGTAACCAATAATCCTCTTCCCATCAAAGCTAACCATTTTGTAATTGGGGCAGAAACTTTCTTCTGAACTCATATACCAAAGCGCCGCCTCTAATGACCATCCAAACTGTAAAGGCTATCCATATTCCATAGAGACTCCAACCCAAATATTTGCCAAGAAATAAAACCGGCACGAAACCCAGAAAGGTCGCGACCAATAAGGTATTTCTTAAATACTTCATTTCACCAAGTCCCTTGAACATACCATCAAAAACAAATGCAACAGTATTCATCGGCAAGCCGAGTATAACAATAAAGAATACAGTATAAAAAGTTTCAAGAACCAAGGTTTCCTTCGAAAACAACAATCCTATAGGTCGGTAAAAAATGAAGCCCAGCAATACCAAAACCAGACTGACCAAAAGGCCGTATTTGATAATTTTTTTTGCCAATGTAAACAAGCCGGAAAAATCTTTTGCCCCCAAGAGGCGGCCACCCATGATATTGCCCGCGGCGGCATACCCATCTATAAAAAAGGCAGAGAAAAGCCATATGTTTATAGCAATTGTATGCGCCCCGATATACTTGGGGCCTAAGTCTGTTGCCTCTCTTACCGCAAGTATCAAAGCGGTATTCAATGCTAGAGCCCTGACAAACAGGTTAAGGCTCATTATCACCAATCGACCCAATTCGTGATTTATAGGAAAACGCAACTTTAAACTGATATCTGTTTTTACCAGCAAAAGCACAAAGGCCATTATTGCCATGATTGCCTGGGCCATGAGACTTGCCCATGCAGCACCCTCTAAATACATTGGTTCGAAAACACCTTCAATGCCGTATACCAATAGAAAATCAAGGCCAATATTCAGAACTGCGCCTACAATGGCAATTAACATGGGGTAATAGGTATTCTGTAAACCTCTAAAAATACCCATAACGGCAAAGACGAATAGAGTTAACGGAAAGCCCCAAACGCGTATGGAATAATAACTTATGCAGTATTCTAAAATCTTTCCTGAAGCATTCAGGAGTTCAAAAATTTCGCGGACTATGAAAATAGTCGAAAGAAGAATGATAATGCTGAGAGCAATGTTCAGAAAAATGGCCTGTGCAGGAAGCGTTTTTACCTCATCAAGTCTCCCCGCTCCTAAATATTGAGAAATAATAGCTGAAATAGCACTTCGGGTCTGACCCAGAATCCAGATCAGCATCGATAGAAAAGACCCAACAATACCCGCTGCGGCCAACGATTCTAAACCATCTACCGGAATGTTACCCACTATGGCCGTATCAGTAATCGATAAAAGGGGCTCTGCAATACCCGCCACTGTTGCCGGTATGGCCAGTTGATTGATAGTTTTATAGTTGATTGCCGCTTTCAAGTGGCGCAAGTTACAGCACTAATTCATAACAATGAAAGGGGTGTTCACTTTGTTTCGGGAAAAAAATATCGCCTAATTTTTGAAACCCTCGCTTTTCATAAAACCTCTGGTTTCGGGTATTCTGACTAAAGGTATCGAGCCTTACGGAAATAAAGCCATTATCGCGCGCATGGTTTTCGGCAAATTGCATCATTTGTTGTGCGTAACCTTTGCCCTGTCGGTTCGGGTGCACCCCTAATCGATGAATATAAATATTTCTACCATTCTCGGTGAGCCATTCAATAGGCAGATACTCCTCATCCATAAGAGTTGAGACTACTATGGTACCGATAATTTCTTCTTCAATCACTAACACATAGAGCTCACCCCTATCTATGTCCGCTTCAAAAACTGCTCGTGACGGATAGTGCTCGTTCCATTGAAAGATACCATTCTTGATCATGTGTTGGGCACATGCATTGGCAAGCGCCAATATTTGCGGAATTTCAGATAGTTTTGCCTTTCGTATCATTAGGTTAAATCCAATTAAATTGTAAATTTAAGGTTAAAACAATTAAAACATGAAACACATTCTTGTACCTATCGGTACTTCACCAGACGCACACCAAACACTTCAATACGCCATTGATTTTGCTACCGAATTCTCTTCAAAGATTTTTTTGATGGAAGTGTTCAGTGTTTCGATCGGGGCCGGAAAAGCCTTGACCAACGTAACCGAAAAAGTGGCTGAAAGTGGTAAGGAGCGTCTAAAGGAGGTTATCGAAAAGGTTGATAACAAGAGTGTGGAAATTCAAATCGCTTCTTATAATGGCGATATTGTTGATGGCCTGAAAGAAATTGATAAAGAACTAGGTATAGACCTTATCATCGTCGCCCCAAGAAGTAACGATGTCAGCGAAGAAGTTTATCTCGGTAACACTTCCGGTCGTATTATTAAAAGAACGAACATACCCACGCTTATTGTACCAAAAGGTAGCCCCTTAAGACCTTTGGGAACTATTTTAACTGCCTTCAAGTCGGGTGTTCTGAAAAGAAAACGTATTCTCAACCCGTTGATAGAAATCAAAAACAAGTTCGATGCCAAGGTTAATTTACTATTGGTAAAAACACCTGGTTACACCGATGAAGACCTACAGGTCAACACGGCATTGATGGATATCAGTTCTCAAATGACCCTAGCTGAAGCGCCGACCACTTACTTGGGCGTATTGGAACATTTACAATCGCAGCACCCCGATATGTTATGTGTTTTTAGGCGAAAAAGAGGTTTTTTCAAGAAACTTTGGGAAAAAGATACCATACTTAAATCTGAGTTTTCAGCGCGTATACCGGTGCTGGTACTCAGTGTAAAAAAGGATTAGAACAGGTAAAATTACATCATAAAGTATTTTGATACTTTATGAAAATGTATTTCCTTTGCGCATCCAAAAACGGGGGATTAGCTCAGCTGGCTAGAGCGCTTGCATGGCATGCAAGAGGTCACCGGTTCGACTCCGGTATTCTCCACCAAAACCATCACTTTTCAGTGGTGGTTTTTTTATTTCTCCACTTTTACCGATTAAAATAACAGACCTGCTTCCCAGTAAATAAGGGCATAAACGGTTATTTGCAGCGATTTTATCATCAAATATTTTTATATTAGTAGTTTGAACATCAAAAATACAGTTGGTTGTTTTTCCGGTGTATCATGCCTCCCCCAAACCAAATTGAATTTATTTCAAGTACAAACCCTATACCTTAAACCTAGAACCCATGGGTAAGAACGAAAAGGTGGTGCCATTGAACAATACGCAAGATGAGGCATCATCAAAAATAGAAATCATCAAAAACCTGATTTTTGGTGAAAACATAAAAACCTACGATTCTGAATTTGAGTCATTAAAAAAAGATATTCTTGATAAGAAAAGAGTACTTGAAGAACTCATTGAAGAAGTACGCCAAGACCTAAAAACAGCCATTGATAACGTTGCCACAGACGTCAACATTAGAATTACCGAACTAGAAGACAAAATCGAGGATAAGATAGAATCACTAGAAACCGAAAAGGTAAACAAAAAGATGTTGGGCAAGTTGTTGATCGACCTTGGCGAAAAAGTAAGCGAAAAATAGTTGTTTGAACAAGTTCTTTTTAAAAGCAAGTATAACTCAATACTGCTACCGTGAATTTAGGCGAAAAACAAAAGCCCAGTTTTACCGTAAAGAAAGTCCCAATGACGGAAAACGATAAAATTCAAATTCTAAAAGATATTCTCTTTGCTGAAGACAGCGATTATATAGAGAAGATTGCCCATAGGCTAGAGAATTTAGAAAGTACCCTGAACGACCGGCAGAAATTTTCAACAAAGGTAGACCCTATCATTCTACACCAACTTGAAGAATTCAAGACAAGTATTCCCTCGACCTTAGGCCCTACCATTACCGCTGCCCTTAAAACTGAAATCAAAAAGAACAAAGACGAAGTGGTCGAGGCCATGTTTCCTATTTTAGGAAAAATGATCAAAAAATATATCGCCCACGAAATCAAATTGCTTTCTGAAAAAATAAACAAGCAACTCAGTTTTAAAGACCGAATGAAGTCTTGGTTCGGCAATTCAACCAAAAAGCAAGAAATCATTGATGAATTAGCGGCTTCTCATATTGAGCAGGTATTACTTATAGAGAAAGACTCCGGTCTGTTGAAAGCTAGTTACTCGGTTACCCAAACAATCGATGAAGAAATGATTTCGGGCATGTTGACCGCTATCAAGAGTTTCGTTGAAGATGCTTTCGGACAAAAAAACCAGAATTTAGAATTAATAGATTACGAACTATACCATATACACCTACAAAGTTTTAATCGCTTTTATATAGCGGTTATACTTTCAGGAAATTACACCACCAAAGCAAAGGATAAGCTTCAAGACCTCATTTTCGACTTTTTTGAAAAGTTCACCAAAAAAGATGATTATCACGTGCTAGATTCAGATAGTATCAACAAACAATTAGCCCAAAATTTCGGACATGCACATCTCTAAAAAAATTGTGGTTTTGGGTCATTTTGGGGTAGGTAAGACCTCGCTCATCAGGCGTTTTGTAGAAAATAGTTTTTCTGACAATTACAAAGTTTCAATAGGTGTACACATCGTAAAAAAAGAAGTAGAATTATCTGAAGAAGATACTGTATCGCTCATTTTATGGGATTTGGAAGGAACTGATGATATCTCCCGCATCAGAGACTCCTACCTATTAGGCACCCATGGTCTTATTTATGTTTTTGACGTTTCAAGGCCATCGACTTTTCAGACTATAAACGATGATTTGAAAAAACTCGAAAAAAGAGTCAAAGGGGTACCGGTAAAAGTAGTCGGTAATAAAACAGATTTGATTCTTTTAGATGAACTAAAGACGGTGCTTGACGGTAAAGAAATCTCTTATGATTATCTAACCAGTGCCAAAACAGGTGAAAAAGTCAATGACCTATTCGAACAATTGGCAAAAATGCTTGCGCTAGATGCTGAAAAGATATAAGGAGGAGTTTCACGGGAGGAAGTTTCAATTTATTTTAACTGATTTGAAGGGAGTCGTTCTTGAAAGCGACCAACATCTTCTTGCCGTTAAAGAAAAAGAACTAATTGGTGATGTGCACCCCTTCTTCTTTAGCTTGCCTGAAATCATGCAAGGCGACGAGCGCACAACCTCATTTCATTGTGTTCAACTAGGTGATAGAACAGGTGAACTGACCACCGACATTACCGTCGAAAAAGTTGATAAAAGGTTGTTGGTCATAATTGAAAACCTCACCGATCATTACCTTTCCTATCAATCAATTGCTCAGTCGAGAAATGAATCAATAATCGATTCTGAGCTTATTCTTTTAAAAAACCATGAGCTGCAAGAAAGAGAAAGGTTTAAAAATGAGTTCATTCAAAACTTCAGCCATGAACTGCGAAACCCATTGACCAACATAATTGCATTGACCAATATTCTTCAACGCAGCAATTTAAATGAAGAGCAGACCGGCATTTTAGAGGTTCTGAAAGGTTCTACTTCGAACCTGAAGTTAATGCTTGAAGACATTCTTAGCCTAGCCATGATTTCGAAGGGTAAGTTGGCCCTCAACCCTACCGTATTTAACTTTCGACAGTTCATCGAATTCATTCGATTGACCTATACCACAAGGGCTCAAGAAAAGGGGTTGGCCTTTGCGCTGACCGCCGATGAAAAAATTCCGGAATATATTGAAGGCGACCGATTGCGCATGCTACAGATAGTAACCAACCTTTGTGATAATGCCATTAAATATACCGAGAAGGGAAAGGTAGCCCTGTATATTGCCTTGAACCAAAAAAGGGCCAATACCATAAATTTACGTTTTGGCGTAAAAGACACTGGGCAAGGCATCCCTGAAGAAAAGCTTGAAACGGTTTTAGAAAGTTTTGAGCAACTGGGTAAATCGGAAGGTGCCGGTTTGGGCCTAGCCATTGTAAAAGGCCTATTGGCCCTGATGAATGCACAAATTAAAATACAATCAATCGAGAACGAAGGATCTCATTTTTATTTTGATGTTACGCTTAAGTACCCCCTTCATCACCAATCGACCTTACTGACCTCAAAGCATGCTGTCACCCATACCTCCCCCAAAATATCGAAAACACCCAAAAAGTTTAAGGTCTTACTGGTAGAAGACAATGAGCACGTTCAAACAAGCCTTTTAAAAACCCTCATAGATACTGGAGATTTCTTTATCGACCTAGTAGGTGATGGGGCATTGGTAATGCAAGAGATTGTGAACAAGCATTATGATATCGTTCTAATGGACGTTAACTTACCTAACATTACTGGCGACCAATTGGCGAAAGTAATTCGCGGCCTTCCCTTTAAGAACATCAAAAAAATTCCGATAATCGGTATTACGGCCAACTCGTATAAAGAACAAATCAAGGCTTACAAAAAAGCAGGAATGAACATAGTTCTTTCAAAACCATTTGATGATGTTGAGCTTATAAAGACAATGTATAAACTACTACGATAATAAATCATATTTGTAGTATTTTTCTTAATAACTATGCATTTCATCGATTAATCAACCCTTTTTGTCGATAAATTCAAATCATAGTTCGTATATTCTTTCTTCAATTGGCTACCGCCTACTTTTACTGTGCTTTTAAGAAAAATAGCACTAAGCTATACTAACACTAACCATGTTTTAAAAGCAATAAAGTCTGAAGTTACGGTAGTTGGGTTTCAGCAAGGCAGTAAATAAAGTTCCCCTTTTTTTACAAACAGGCTAAAAAGATTTTTTGATAGTGGTTGGTTGACTTTAGATTAAAGGATGCCCGAACAATTATAGACTATGGTATAGGGTTAGGAAAGTAGTCTATAGTAATGTTCCCCTAGGGACATTCAAGAGATATCTTGAAATGTCCCTTATTTTTTGTCCTAATTCCCGAAATTCTTATTTGCTCTTCTCATTCCCTACAAAAAGCTTTAGCTTAATTTATTAAATTCACTGTAATTTAATTTCCCCGTAAATATTTCTTAACGCTTTTGAACATTACAAATAGTAAATTTTTATCGATTATTGTATATTTAATTTTACTATTTGTAAATAATCAATGAAGGTAACACAGAAAGACATTAAGTTTATCGCATACGGTGCCTTGGCTTCTTTCGGCACCTATTTCTGTATGTATGCCTTTAGAAAACCTTTTACCGTTGCTACCTACGAAAACTTGGCCTTTGCAGGAATTGATTTTAAGATCATTCTGATCATTGCCCAGGTAATCGGTTATATGTTATCAAAGTTTATTGGTATTAAACTTATATCAGAACTCAAACCTAAACAGCGGCTGCCCTATCTAATGGTTATGATTCTTTTGGCCGAACTAAGCCTGCTTTTGTTTGCTTTCGTAAGCTCCCCCATTAATATTCTATTCATGTTTATGAACGGGTTATCACTTGGCATGGTGTGGGGTGTTGTTTTCTCGTATTTAGAGGGCCGAAAGTTTACTGAAATCTTAGGGGTTATTTTATGTTCCAGTTTTATTCTATCAAGTGGCGTAGTGAAGTCTGCCGGTCTGCTGGTCATGCAACATCTAGGTGTTTCAGAATTCTGGATGCCTGCCATTACCGGTGCGTTTTTCTTGGTTCCTTTTGCCGTCTGCGCCTATTTGCTAGACAAAATGCCACCACCCACGGAAGAGGATAAAATTCTCAGGGAAGAAAGGTTGCCCATGACAGCACAAGACCGAAGAAAGGTTCTGGCACAGTTTTTCTTTCCCTTGGCTATTTTAGTGTTCTTCTATGTTTGCCTAACCGCTATGCGCGATTTTCGGGACAATTTTTCCCGAGAAATATGGGATGCCGTTGGCTATGAGGGCAATGCTTCGGTGTACACCCTTTCCGAGCTACCCGTGGCTTTCATTGTGCTACTTTCTATTGGGCTTTTCGCCTTTTTTAAGGATAATTTGAAGGCCTTTGTTTCCTATCATTATCTCTTGATTTTTGGTTCTGCGCTAGTGGGCGCAAGCACGTTTCTGTTTCAAACCCATACTATCGACCCTGTCTTTTGGATGGTTCTCACCGGCCTCGGGCTTTATATTTGCTACGTGCCTTTTAACTGCATTTTTTTCGATAGAATGATTGCTGCATTTCACATAAAGGGCAATGCGGGCTACCTGATCTATATCGCCGATGCCTTTGGGTATTTAGGAAGCATGGCGGTATTACTTTATAAAAATTTTGGTCAAGGGTCGCTTTCTTCTCTGCAGTTCTTCGTTCATGGCACCTACTTCATAGCGGTCATCGGTATTGCAGTTTCTATTCTCTCGCTGTTCTATTTTAAAAACAAGAATAAAAACCAAAACTCTGCTTCGAGCGACAAAAACATTTCCTATGAACCAATCGTATGACTTAATCGTTGTGGGTGGCGGCGTACTCGGTACGTTTCATGCCTATCATGCTGTCAATGCCGGCTTAAAGGTTGCACTTATCGAAAAAGACATGAGACCGCAAGGGGCGACGGTTCGTAATTTCGGACAAGTCGTGCCCTCGGGTATGAACACCAAATGGCAGAATTTCGGCAGGGAAAGTTTGGCCATTTATAAAGAGATACAAGAAGATTTCGATATCACCGTACGCCAAGAGGGCAGCATTTATTTGGCCTCCAATGAAGAAGAAGTTCAACTTTTAGAAGAACTCAAAAGTATTAACGAAACTAATGGGTACACTTCTAAAATGCTGACCAAAAATCAATGTTTGGCAAAGTATGCATCCCTTCGTGAAGATTATGTAAAAGCGGGCTTATTTTTTCCTGAAGAAGTTAAGGTTGAACCCCGCACTATGATCAATAAGCTGCAGCAATACTTGCAAGAAAAAGGCCTGGATCTTTATATGGGCGAGACCGTTATGGGTTGTGACGCCTTACGAAGCGGTGTTCAATTGTCGACCTCTAAAAATCGCATCTTTTCTACCGTAAAAGCCATTATCTGTAACGGTAGTGAATTTAAATACCTGTATCCGAATCTTTTTGAAGAAAGCGATCTAGAAGTTTCTAAGTTACAAATGATGCAGACAAAGGTACAGCCGAACTATAAGCTGCCCAGCTCTATACTTACGGGTCTGTCTATTAGACGGTACGAAGCTTTTTCAGAATGCCCATCCTACAGATCTATTAAAACAAAGGAAGACCCTCAATCATTCGAAAAGAAATGGGGCATACATATTCTTTTCAAACAAGCGCTCGACGGCAGTATTATTATCGGTGATTCCCACGAGTACGCGCCTGCCGGCAACATAGAAAAACTTGGCTTTGATTTAAATATGGATGTTGACAGTTTTATTCTCAAGGAGGCCAAGAAGATATTAAACCTGCCAACATACGAAATACAAAACCGATGGTTTGGCATGTACTCGCAATGCAAGGCTTCCGATATTTATCAGAGAACCATCGATGAAGACATTCACATAATTACGGGAATCGGCGGTAAGGGCATGACCGGAAGTGCCGGTTTTGCCAAACATAACATTAAAACAATCTTTAATCTAGAACATGCATAAGATACAATTGGTCGTTTTCGATATGGCCGGAACCGTGGTCAATGAAAACAATGTAGTCTATAAAACACTTCAAAAAGCCATTAATCAAAAAGGTTACGAACTCAATCTTGACTTTGTTCTTGAGCATGGCGCGGGAAAAGAGAAGCACCAAGCCATCAAAGATATTCTCAAAGCAATCGGTAAAGGCGAAAGCGAGCCTTCGCATCCAATTTTTGAAAATTTCAAACTAATGTTGGATGAAGCTTATGCCAACCTTGAGGTCTCCTCTTTTGAAGGCGTCGAAAAAACGCTTTCCCGCTTAAAAAAACAACACATTAAAATAGCTTTGAACACAGGGTACAATAAGAAAATTGCCAGTTTACTTCTAAAAAAAATGAATTGGGAAGAAGGGAAGCAATATGATGCCCTGATTACCGCAGATGATGTAGTAGAGGGAAGACCTCATCCTGCCATGATATTTGAAGCTATGAAACGATTGAATGTTAAAGATGCCTCGCAAGTATTAAAAGCCGGTGATTCGATTATAGATATTGAAGAAGGCAAGAATGCACATTGCGGGGTTACTATTGGGGTTACTACCGGGGCACATACCGGACAACAACTTGAATCGGCCAACCCTACCTATGTAGTGAGGTCATTGACCGAACTGGAACAGTTGGTGAGTGCCTAAAAAGATTTAGAGCCGATTCGATTCTTGAATTTCCTTGGCCTGTTTTAAATGAAAAAATACATGACCAACATTTTTGATGTTACCCCACCCCTGTTGACAGGCACATGTGGTATGCGACCATCAAAGAAAATACTGTCACCTTCTTTTAGCAGAACCTTATCATCACCGATTTCGTAATAACATTCACCCGAGAGCATATATTTAAACTCATAGGCATCGGTGGTGACTTTATCACGTTTTGAGCCGGGTGCCACTTCTAACAGGACACTTTCAAAGCCTAGTGAAGACAATTGCTTTCCAAAAATGTAGGTGTAAGAAAAACCGACTGCCTCATCTTCTTTTTCAATGATGCTGTTTTCCTCTTTTCTAGACACAATGTAATTTGCGCCATTCACTTGAGGCATGCCATTAAAGAAATCGGTAACCTCTGTTTCTAATGAAGAGATTATTTTGAGCAGCACGGGCAACGAGGGTATTGTTCGTCCGTTTTCGATTCTTGAAATGAGTCCGCCAGTAACGCCTGCCTTGCCCGCTATATCGTTAATGGTCTTTCCTCCTCCCTTTCGTATCTCTTTAATACGCTTTCCTATTCCTATTAAATAATCTTCCATGGTAGTGCTTTACTACAAACTTAGCACATTATTACATGAATGAATTTTATGCGATTTCACTTCAATAAATACCATTAGCCTTCTGTTTGTCAAACAATTATATAGCTATCACTTCAATTTGAATATTTGTAAATAATATTTTCATAACTTTTAGCTAACAATCACTTATTAAATGTTGCAATTATTTAATACTAATAGACTTTTTAGCTAACCTACGCCTTTGATATTTGCGCCCTGAAAAATAACCAAGAGTTTACAAATACGAAAATGAAAAAAACCTTACTTATTACAATTTTCACCTTGATGGTGGGCATTGTGAGCTTTGCCCAAACCAACTTTAAGGGTAAAGTTTATGATGAAAACAACGAACCGCTACCCGGAGCTTCAATTGTCATCAAAGGCAGCTCGAACGGGGTTGCTACCGATTTTGACGGTAATTTCTCTATTGATTTACCCAATGGAAACGAAATCTTGGTCATTTCGTACATTGGGTATGTTTCTTCGGAATTTAATACTGCAGGCAAATCTACTGCCGAAATAGTCTTACAGCCCGATTCACAACAGCTAGATGAAGTTGTTGTTACCGCCTTGGGTATCACAAGGGCTGAAAAGAAATTGGGTTACGCGACCCAAGAGATGGATGTTGAAACCATCGAAGAAATAAAAGCCCCCAACGTAGGAAGCCTTTTTACCGGGCAAGTAGCAGGTCTATCGGTCACCAACCCGACCGGCCTATTTCAATCGCCCTCTTTTTCCCTAAGAGGTAAAAGTCCTCTTATAGTTATTGATGGTATTCCGGTAGATACCGATTTCTTTGATCTTTCATCAAATGACATAGGTAACGTGAACGTATTGAAAGGTACTACCGCCTCTGCACTCTATGGTTCAAGAGGTAGAAACGGAGCCATATTGATCACTACCAAAAACGCTAAAAACGAAGGACTTGAAGTTTCGGTATCTCACAACATGATGGCTACGGCCGGCTTTACGGTATTTCCTGAAACACAGACCGAATACGGCAACGGGTCAAACGGTAAATATGAGTTTTGGGACGGTAAAGATGGTGGTATTTCAGACGGTGATATGATTTGGGGGCCTAAGTTCGGCACTGGTCAATTGATTCCGCAATGGAACAGCCCTATTCTGGATAATGAAACGGGCGAAACCATATCATGGTATGGCGATGTAGCTGGGACCATTTATGACGATAAAGCGAGGTACTCACGAGTTCCTATCCCTTGGGAATATCATAACAACCTAAAGGACTTCTTACAAACGGGATATATTTCCAACACCAACTTTGCCATTACTCAAAGAGGTGAAAAAGGCTCTTTCAGGCTTTCGGGCACCTACGGGTATCAAAAAGACCGTGTACCAAATGCCAGCCTTAACACCGGGGCCCTTAATTTCAAAGCAACCACATTGCTTTCCGACAAGCTTACCCTAGATAGTAAATTAGCTTACAACAAGGTCTATTCACCCAACTACCCACGTCATGGTTACGGTCCGAAAAACCATATGTATACTATTTTAATATGGATGGGTGACGACGTGAACGGAACCGACCTTCGCCAAAACCTATACGTACCCGGTCAAGAAGGTTATAGACAAGCCAACTGGAACTATGCATGGTACAACAACCCATATTTTGCCGCTTACGAGCTGAACCAAGAATATGATGCCAATGTAATCAACAGTCAATTAAAGTTGAACTACAAGGTGACCGATGAATTCAACCTACAGGCAAGGGGATCTGCGGTAATAAAAGATGTGTTCGAAGATCGTGAGAGTCCGAAGACTTACTTGAACTACGGTGATCCAAGGGAAGGAGATTATAAAACCTGGAATTCTGAGCGTCTTACTGTTGATTATGATATTTTAGCTACCTACCAAAAAGAGCTGAGCGAAAACTTTGCTTTCGATATCAACGCAGGTGCCGCTTCGCACTATCAAAAATACCAACAAGAATACAATGCCACCGATGGGTTGGTTGCTCCGTTCGTTTACAGCTTGAACAATACAAGCGGTAACATAAAGGGCTCTACCTACTATTGGCAAAAAACCATTAACAGTATCTATGCCACTATGGGCATTGATATCTACAATGCGTTGTTCTTGAACTTTTCTGCCAGAAACGACTGGTCATCAACATTACCGGAAGAGAATCGCTCTTATTTCTACCCTTCGGTTTCAGCGAGTTTGGTGCTGTCAAATATCTTGACCATGCCAGAAGGTGTTGATTATTTAAAGGTCTTTGGTTCTTGGGCCGAGGTCTCTAGCGATTTAGACCCGTTTCAATTAAACTCCTTTTATAACAACAATGGTTTCTTTGGTTCTAACCCAAGACTCACGTACCCTAGTGGTCTGGTGAACTCAATGATCGAGCCACAAAAATCGACCTCTTTTGAAATTGGTACGAGTGCATCATTCTTCAAGAACAGGTTGAAATTAGATTTCACCTACTACAATACAATTGATACCAATCAAATAATTGACCTGCCGGTTTCCGAAGCTTCAGGATTCTCCCAGAGAAAAGTGAACGGTAACGAATACACCACCAACGGTTTTGAAGTTGCCTTGAACCTAAGCCCTGTACGTACCGACAATTTTAGCTGGAATTCCAATATCAACTGGACCAAATGGGTGAAGAAAATTACTGACATCTATGGCGACCAAGACAGGTACGGTAATTTACGCCTTGACGACCGCGCCGATAGTTATTACGGTACGGTATGGCAAAAGTCTCCTGACGGGCAGTTAATACTTAACGATAGCGGCCTGCCTATTTTTGACAATTATGACCAGTACTTGGGCCATTTCGAACCAGATTGGCAACTAGGCTTCCTCAACAGCTTTAAGTATAAAGATTGGACATTAGATGTGGGCATCGACGGTGTCTGGGGAGGTATCTTCAATTCTACTACCATCGAAAAGATGTGGTGGGGCGGTAAGCACCCGAACTCTACCGAGTTTAGAGATGCTGAATATGCTGCCGGTGAGCCAGTATACGTGCCAGAAGGTGTAAATGTCGTAAGCGGTGAACTTACACAAGATGCCAATGGTAATGTTCTTTCGGATACCCGCGTTTTCGAGGCTAATACAACCGCCGTGAACTGGCAGACTTGGAGCCAAAACTACCCTTATAGAGCTCGAGTTACAGAAGATGAAAATGAAAAGTTCGCCAACGTCTTTGAAAGAACCTTCTTTAAGCTAAGAAGTGTTTCCCTTAGGTATGACCTAACCGATTTGGTCAATATCAAAAGCATAAAGCATATCGACATGTCTTTAAACGGTTACAACCTTTTCATTTGGAAAAAGGCCCCTATTGTCGATCCTGATTTTGGTACAGGAAGATCGGAGAGCGACCCGAACCCAGGCACACATTTCGGAAACGAAAACAATTTACAAGATCCATCATCCAGGTTTTTAGGCTTGGGCATTAACATGAAATTTTAATCCCGAAGAAGAAAATGAAACTATTTAAGATAACATTCGTTTTGGTATCGCTCATTACGCTGTCTTTAGCTTCGTGCAGTAAAGATTTGAGCGAAATAAATGAAAACCCCAATAACGTAAATGAAACGCATCCGCAGTTATTATTGACCGAGATTTGCTATGGCGCTTTTACCGTTGACGGAACATCGAATATGTACGCCAGTAGAATGCTGGTTCAGACCGATGGTGAGAACAGCAGTCAATATTACAATTGGAACCGTGGTAGCTTTGGCGAATACGGTAACCTTCGAAATATCACCAAAATGTATGAAGAGGCTGAGCGTATCGAAAGTGATGCTTACATTGCCTTGGCCAAATTTTTTAGGGCCTATTACTTCTATAGACTGACACTTACTTTTGGAGACATTCCTTACAGCGAGGCCTTAGGAGGAGAAATGAATAGTATCTACACCCCTAAATACGACTCTCAAAAACAGGTCTTTCAAGGAATTTTAAGTGAATTGAACGAGGCCAATGCCCTTCTGGCCAATAGCACCGAACTAATAGCCGGAGACATTATTTTTAACGGTGATGCCGCTAAATGGCAAAAACTTGTCAATTCATTTCGCCTTAAAGTTTTGATTACCTTGTCAAAAAAAGAAAGCGATAGCGATTTCAATATCGCTTCAAGCTTTGCCTCTATTTATAATAATGAACCGATTATGACTTCTTTAGAGGATAACGCACAAATTGTTTTTATTGATCAAGATGGTAGCCGATATAGCCAATTCAATAGCAGCGGTTATGGATCGGGTATGTATATGGATTCTACTTTTATCAAAAGGCTTCAAGACCATAGAGACCCACGGTTATTTCTCTACTCAGGCACGACGAAAAATGCAAAAGAGGCGGGTCTGGCCGACGATAATTTTGATGCCTATGAAGGTGGTAACCCTATAGCGCCTTACGGTGAGGTCAATGACAAGGCTGCAGCAGGCGACGTTTCGAAAGTGAACGACAGATACACGGTCGATCCCGTTGCAGAACCGCACAACCTCTTAGGCTTTTGGGAACTTGAATTTATAGTAGCCGAAGCAGCGCTTAACGGTTGGGTGGCGCAAGACCCAAAAGAACACTATGAAAATGGAATCAAAGCTTCTTTTGCGTTTTACCAATCATATGCAAACGACGCTACAGGTGCGAATGACTATTCATCTTTCGTAAATGAAGAAAAGGCCGAAGCCTACCTTCTTGAAGATTTGGTAAGCTGGGACAACGCCACTTCTCAAGATGAGCAGTTACAATTGATCATGATGCAGAAGTATTTTACTTCTTTTCACCAAACCGGCTGGAGAATGTACTACGATCATTTACGAACTGGTTATCCTGAATTCTTGATTCCTTCTACAGGAACGCCTCCTACCAGATGGATCTACCCTCAAAGTGAGTACAATCAGAACACCGAAAATGTTTCCATGGCAATTGAAAGTCAGTTTGGAGCTGGAAATGACGGAATTCGCCAAGTGCCTTGGTGGTTGGAATAGAAAAAATGAGTAGATGACCTCAAAACAAGACTTTGGTGACATGTCGATTAATATGAAAACCAACCTCTTTATAAAAATGACCATAGCACTACTATTTGTGCTATGGTCTAATTTCGTTTTTGCCCAAACACAACCTGTAAAAGGTATAGAGCATGTGGTCGTAATCGGTTTTGATGGATTAAGCCCCGATGGGATTGAGAACGCAAACACCCCCGCTTTTGACCGAATAATTGCTGAAGGGGCTTCTACCATGCACGCCAGGGCGGTATTGCCCACTAGCTCAAGCAGCAATTGGGCATCTATGATTATGGGCGCTGGGCCCGAGCAACACGGAATCACTTCAAACGCTTGGGAAAAAGATAATTTCACCTTACCTGCGATTGCCCAAAGTGAAGATTTTTTATTTCCGACTATTTTCAGGTTGATTTCTGATAACCAACCGAAGAGTGAGGTCGGGGCCATTTATCATTGGGGAGGTTTCGGTCGCCTTTTTGAAAAAACTGCGGTTAATTTTGACCGCAACCCTGACAGTGAAGATGAGACGGCCAAGATTGCTTACGATTACATCAAATCAAAAAAGCCGCTGTTTACCTTTATTCATTTTGACCATATAGACCATGCCGGTCATGAATATGGCCACGGAACATCTCATTACTACGAGTCGGTCGAGAAGGCAGATGCGCTTCTTGAAAATGTAATGAGGGCCATCGAAAATTCTGAATTAGCCAAAAACACCTTGGTAATCGTTAGTTCTGACCACGGAGGTTTAGGTACGGGTCATGGTGGAGAGTCGCTTCAAGAAGTCGAAATTCCTTTTATCATGTGGGGCCCTTCGGTCAAGCGCAACCATATTATTAAATATCCTGTCTACCAATACGACAATGCCGCTACCGTAGCATTCGCACTCGGTCTAAAGCGCCCACATGCTTGGATAGGAAAACCAGTGAAATCAGCATTTCAAGGGTATGAAATCGATGACAAATACCCAGTTCTAGTTCAACTTAAAGAGCCTATTATTCTTCCAAAACCGGAAGGATATAAAAAAGCCGGAGGACTTTTTAATGAGAAAGCCGAGGTAATCATTGAAAACCCGAATAAAGAGGGCGTGATTAGATATACAACCGATGGCAGTTTTCCTTCGGCCGCTTCGCCCATTTACGATGGACCATTCGAAATCGAAGAAAGTGCTGTCATCAAAAGTGCCGTTTTCGAAAATACAAGCATCAAAAGTTTGGTGGCAGAAGCCTATTTTCGGATTAAAAAATCGAACTTTAAAAAACCTTTAAAATACGAAGTGTTCTACCTCAAAGATTTGGCCTTTATTCCCGAATTAAAAAATAAAAAACCGGATGTTATTGGAAATTCTTTTGAAATGACCACTGATGAAATAAAAACTTTGCTCAAGGCAAATACGGCCGTTCGCTTTACTTCTGAATTAGAAGTGGTGCAAAACGACCTCTACAAGTTCTCTCTGCGATCCGACGATGGTAGCCAACTTTATATAAATCATGAATTGGTTGTTGACAACGACGGCGATCATGGTGTTGAGGAAAAAACAGGGCAGATTCAATTGAAAAAAGGCGGTCAAAAAGTAGAAGTGCTTTATTTCAATGGTGGGGGCGATGGTTGGCTAGATGTTTTTTTCGAAACAGGTACAAAACCTAAACAGATACTTTCTGTCAATAACCTTAAAAATTCCGATTTATGAAATTGAATCGCACCTTCACACGGGTAACGGCATTTCATAGTTCAGATTTCAACTATCATGAAGAATTTATGCTAGCATCGACCCTATGAATCAAAACGAGGAAAATCATATTGATATCAACAAACGCACCGAGGGGGACATTAATTTCAGTGCGGAAAGGGCCAAATGGTTAAAAAATGACATTAGTGAAAAGGCTAAAACCCTTTTAGAAAAAGATGCTCGATATTTTCTCCATCAGTCACTCTCCACTCCTTGTTTAGATGTTCTCCAAGATTCTAAAGGGCCTTTTATTCAAAGCGTATCGGGTAAAAACTATCTTGACTTTCACGGCAACAATGTACATCAATTGGGTTTTTCACACCCAAAATTAGTTGCCCGATTAACTGAGCAACTTCAATTGCTCACATTTTCAACCCGGCGGTATACCAATGAAATTGCCATCAATTTCGCCGAGAAACTTGCTTCTTTACTGCCTTCTGACCTGAACAGAACCCTTTTGACGCCAAATGGCAGTAGTGCCATCGGTATTGCACTAAAACTGGCGAGAGCCGTAACCGGAAAATTTAAGGTTGTATCCTTTTGGGATTCTTTTCATGGGGCCTCACTCGATGCCATAGGTGTGGGCGGCGAAGCAGTATTTAGGGAATATATGGGGCCATTGATGCCCGGGGTAGAACGTATTCCGCCTCCTGTTACCTACCGAGGTATTTATGAGGACAACGAGCAAAAATGTCTGGAATATTTAGAGTATGTTTTTAAGAAGGAAGGTGATATTGGCGCATTTTTGGCAGAAACCGTTCGAAATACCGATGTTCAAATTCCGTCAAAATCATTCTGGAAAGATGCGCGGGCGCTTTGCGACCGATATGGAGTATTGTTGATATTAGATGAAATTCCTATTGCTTTAGGAAGAACAGGCAAAATGTTCGCCTTCGAGCATTTCGATGTCGAGCCTGATATTCTTTGTCTCGGCAAAGGGTTGGGCGGCGGTATTTTTCCTCAAGCAGCAATGGTTACCAGAGATTCATTTAATCGTTTTGGCGACATATCGTTAGGCCATTACACCCACGAGAAAAGTCCGCTAGGCTCTTTGGCAGGCCGTACTACCATAGAAATCATCGAAGAAGAAGGGTTATTGAGCAAAGCCCAAAATGACGAGGCCTTCATGCGCGAAGAATTACATCGTTTAGAACAAAAGCATCAACTGATAGGTGACATTAGGGGCAAAGGCCTACTTTGGGGCATTGAACTGGTGAAAGACCGAAATACCAAAGAGAAAGCTGTCAACGAAGCTGAAAAAATTATGTACAACTGTCTCAAAAACGGACTAAGCTTCAAAGTATCTGCAGGCAACGTGCTTCAATTGGCTCCGGCATTGACTATATCTAGAAATGAACTGTCAAGGGCAATTGGCATAATCGATAATGCAATACAAGAACTATAAACCAAACTATACCAAAATGAAAAACAAAGGCCTGAGCCTCTTATTATTTTTTATGGCTACCCTGGTCCTCACGGCCCAGAACAAAAACACCGAATTTGTGGTGCATCCGTTTTTACAAGACGCCACACCTAATTCCATCATCATTAAATGGGAAACTTCTAATGGCGAAGAAAGTACCGTAGAATGGGGTACAAGCCCGAAACTGGGTAAAAAATCGAAAGGCACCGCCTATGACATCAACTTCGGCGATTCACGAATTCACGAGGTAAAGGTGGAAGGTTTAAAGCGTTTCACAACCTATTATTATCGAGTTAGAACCGGCAAACTGGTCTCGGACACTTTTCAGTTCAAGACACCTCCTTTTGCGAGTGATAACGAGTCGTTCAATATGCTTGCCATGAGCGATATGCAAATAGACGGTGAACACCCCGATAAATTTTCAGAAATAGTAAATGAAGGCATAATCCCTTTTCTAAAACAAGAATACGGTGAGTCAGTGCCCGAAAACCTGGCTTTAGTAATGATTCCAGGAGACTTAGTCTCAGATGGCACCAATTACACCCATTGGAACGACCATTTCTTTAGACCGTCAAAAAACCTATTTGCCGAAGTGCCCGTTTACCCCGTCTTGGGCAATCATGAAAAGAACACGGCTTTCTATTTCAAATACTTTAGTCTTCCGGAAAACGGAACTCCCGCCTATGCCGAGCATTGGTGGTACAAAGATCATGGCAATGTAAGGATCATAGGTCTCAATTCTAACGATGGCTACAGAGATGTGAAAGAACAGTATGTCTGGCTGAAAGAGGTTTTAGAGGATGCCGAAAAAAATGTGGATATCGATTTTGTGTTCGCCCAATTGCACCATCCTCATAAATCAGAACTATGGATTCCCGGAGAAGAGGAGTCTACAGGTAAAGTAGTTAAGATGTTAGAAGCATTTACCGATAAGACAGGTAAACCCAGTCTACACTTTTTCGGTCATACCCATGGTTACTCAAGAGGGCAATCGAAAGACCACAAACACCTTTGGGTAAACGTTGCCAGTGCGGGTGGAGCCATTGATAACTGGGGCGAATTCGAAGGCCGTGACTATGACGAATTTACCGTGACACAAGATGAATATGGTTTTGTTATGGTAGAAGTAGATGCCAACCCCGACCAACCCAAATTCACCCTGAAAAGAATAAGCAGAGGTAATGAAAATGTGTTCAGAAATAATGAAAAGACCGATGAGATTACGATTTACGCCAAACCACGTAAGCCTAATACCCCACAACCTATTTCTTTAAAGGAAGAAACCCCCATTACCGGTACCGTTTTGAAGGCTGGACCTTTTAGCTCCAATTTTGAGGGTGCCTATCATGACGCTTCTCACTGGCAGATTGCTACCGATAAAGAATTTACGAAACTGGTTCTCGATAGCTGGAAACAGTCGGAAAATTGGTACTACCTTGAAAATCGCCAAGAAGGCGATGACCTGACTGACGAGCCTACCAAAAGACTTTCTGGCAACACTACCTATTTCTGGCGGGTGCGTTACCGTGACCAAAACCTGAACTGGAGTGATTGGTCAGCTGTTGAAACATTTAAAACTGTAACCAAATGAGACGATTTACTTTTATAAGAGCCTGCTTTGTATTGACCTTTTTCAATGTTAATGCGCAAGAAGACACAAAAGTGGTATTAATAAGTCTTGACGGCCTTCGTTGGCAAGAGTTGTTTACCGGCGCCGATTCCAAATTGGTAGCCCATAAAGATTTTGTGCACGATACAACAGACCTTAAATCGGATTTTTGGCGTGAAACCCCAGAAGAAAGACGTAAGGTTTTGATGCCCTTCTTTTGGTCAGAATTAGTTCAGATAGGCCAACTACATGGCAACCGAAACAAGGGTAGCAAAGTCAATCTCACGAACAGCATGTGGTTTTCCTATCCTGGTTACAACGAAATCTTGACCGGAAAGGCCGATGATAAGCGAATTACCAGTAATGATAAGATGAACAACCCAAACAAGACGGTTCTTGAAATTGCGAACAATACTGATAATTATAAAGGCAAGGTAGCCGCCTTCGGGAGTTGGGATGTGTTTCCTTTCATCATCAACGAAGACCGATCAGGTGTTCCTGTCAACGCAGGTTTTGAATTGGCAAAAGGTGAAGATTTGAGTGAAAAGGAAGTTCTTTTAAACGACATGCAGCCCAAAACACCCAGCCCTTGGGGTTCTGTAAGGCTAGACGCCTTCACTCATTATTACGCGTTGGAGCATATGAAGAAAGAGCATCCCAATTTAGTATATGTAGCTTATGGCGAAACGGATGATTTTGCTCATGATGGGGAATACGATGCCTACTTGAAGTCAGCCAATGCGACCGACGCGATGATACAAGAGTTATGGCATTATACCCAGAGTGATTCCTTTTATAAAGATAAAACCCTCTTTATCATCACCACTGACCATGGGCGTGGTACAGACCCTATCGCCAGTTGGAAAGACCATGGAAATAAGGTAAAAAACGCGGGCGATGTTTGGATGGTTTGTTTTGGTAAGGGTGTAAAACCTCTGGGTGAAATTACTACCAGTGAACAAGTCTACACTAATCAAATAGCGCCCACTGTGCTAAAAGCGCTATCACTGCCCGTTGATAAGCAGATGATGCCCGCTGAAGCCTTACCGCTAAGCAAATAACTATTCAAATTTTTGATAATAATACCTTGATATTTAGTTAACTCGTCAGCATTTACAATATTCGAATTTTGCAATGTAATTATTTGAGTTAGTCTAGTTTGAGTTAGTTTGAAACCCGATATGAACCTATCGGGTTTCATTTTTCTATTCCTCGTTAAGCCAACAGCTATAATACTTCACCACAAATATGATATTTAGCTAACAATTAATTAATCAGTCATTTACAACTGGGTTAAGTTAATTTTGCAAAATTTGGTATACCCTATGTTCTGCTTATGAAGCTCATAATAGTTTATATCTCGACCCTGTTGGTCAATTTCTTCATCTCTCGGTTAAGAAGCTATTTCTCGCCTCTTAAGTTCAAGAAAATAAAGAACCCCCGATTTGAATCCGTTACATGAAAAAAAGACCTGTTGACATCGTGGTCATCTCAGATGTACATTTAGGTACGTATGGGTGTCACGCCAAAGAACTGATCAAATATTTAAAGTCGATTAAGCCCAAACAGGTAGTTCTCAATGGTGATATCATAGACATTTGGCAGTTCAGTAAGCGCTATTGGCCAAAGACCCACATGAAGGTCATCAAAATTATTATGGAATGGATTGCCAAAGGAGTGAAGGTTCACTATGTAACCGGTAACCATGACGAAATGTTACGAAAATTTGTAGGCTTTCAACTCGGTTCTTTCAGTATAGTCAACAAACTGGTTCTTAATGTTCATGGTAAAAAAGCATGGATTTTTCATGGCGACGTATTCGATGTTACCATGCAACATTCAAAATGGTTGGCCAAGTTGGGCGCCATCGGTTATGACACTTTAATTCTTCTCAACCGAGCGGTCAATTTCTGTTATAAGAAATTGGGTCGAGGCCCGGTATCAATGTCCAAAAGAATTAAAAATGGAGTGAAATCAGCGGTAAAGTTCATTAACAATTTTGAGCATACCGCAGCCGATATAGCCATTGAAAATGAGTTTGATTATGTTATCTGCGGACATATTCATCAACCCGAAATAAAAACAATCAAAACCGATAACGGTTCGGTCAAATATCTCAATTCTGGCGATTGGGTAGAAAATCTTACCTCTTTAGAGTATGCCAAGGGCAAGTGGAAGCTATATCATTTTGAGCAAGACTCCCAGTTGATAGATTATGATTCCGACAGCAACGACCCTAACGAAATGCTTGAGAAAAAGGCCCTTTTTGAAAGTTTATTGGCCGAATTCAACAGTATGTCAACGCCGAAAACCGCCAAATAACAAAGGCTTAAAATTGCTTAGTAATGAAAGTGCTTTATGCGATACAAGGAACGGGCAATGGTCATCTCAGCAGAGCAAGAGATGTAATACCGGTACTACAGAATAAAAAAATCGATCTTGATATTTTGGTAAGTGGAACCCAAGCCGATATTCAGATACCCTTTCCGGTCAAATATCAGCTTAGCGGATGGAGTTTCATTTTCGGAAAAAAGGGAGGGGTCGATATGTGGCGAACCTATATGCGAACCAATTCAAATCGCCTACAAAAAGAAATTAGAAGCATACCCGTACAAGAGTACGATTTGGTCATTAACGACTTTGAACCCGTGACGGCTTGGGCCTGTAAAATACGTAACAAAGCCTGTATCTCACTTAGCCATCAGGCAGCGGTTATATCACCGAATGCTCCGAAGCCTAAAAAATCGGACCCTCTCGGCAAGTTAATATTGACCAAATACGCCCCGACCACCAATCAATACGGGTTTCATTTTAAAAAATACGACGATAAAATATATACCCCCATAATTCGTCAAGAAATTAGAAACACAACAAGAACGAACGGTAATCATTACACGGTTTACCTTCCATCTTACAGCGATGAAAAAATACTTCACGTCTTATCGAACATCAAAAATTGCTATTGGGAAGTCTTTTCAAAACACAACGACACCAAGTTCTTTTGGAAGAATATGACCATAATGCCAATCGACAATGAGGCATTCATCAAGAGCATGGCAAGCAGCAAAGGTGTTTTATGTGGTGCGGGTTTCGAAACCCCTGCCGAAGCCCTTCATATGCAAAAAAAATTGATGGTGGTACCGATGAAGGGGCAATATGAACAGCAATGCAATGCCGCCGCCCTTAAAGAAATGGGGGTTCCCGTAATAAAAACCCTAAGAATGAAACATGTTGACAAAATCAAGGAATGGGTCGATACCGATCATCGACTTGATATTCATTATCCAGATATTACCGAACAGATTATTGACCGGGTACTTCAAGAAAATACGGTTGGGTACGCCAGCGCGCTTAGATAATGTCTTTAAATTTCGACCCTGATTTTTCCGGACTAAATTCTGATAAGTTTCCCCAAGATTTCGTTTGGGGTGTTTCTACGGCAGCCTACCAAATTGAAGGAGGCTATTGTGAAGAAGGCAAAAAAGCCTCGATTTGGGACACCTTTGTTTCTAAAAAGGGGAACATATTTCAAGACCAAAATGCTAATATAACCTGCGATTTCTTTAGTCGATACGAAGACGACATTCGCTTAATGAAGTCGATGAACATCAACCATTTTAGGTTTTCTATCTCGTGGTCAAGAGTACTGCCTGACGGTATCGGAGAAATCAACGAAGCAGGTGTTCAATATTACAATCGCATCATCGACTTTTGTTTAGAATTGGGTATTACCCCTTGGGTAACACTCTATCATTGGGATCTGCCGCAGGCCCTTGAAGATAAAGGCGGTTGGTGCAACCGAGAAATATTAACTTGGTTTGAAAACTATGTAACAGTTTGTGCCAAACATTTTGGCAATCGGATAAAAAATTGGATGGTTCTTAACGAACCAATGGTCTTTACAGGCGCGGGATACTTTTTGGGGGTGCACGCACCCGGCAGAAAAGGGTTGCAAAATTTTCTTCCGGCAGTACATCACGCCACTATGTGCCAAGCAATTGGTGGGCGAATATTAAGAAGGTTGGTCAAAAACGCACATATAGGTACGACATTCTCTTGTTCGCAAATAACACCCCATTCACATAAAAAAAGAGATGTCAAGGCTGCCGCAAAGGCAGATGCCCTATTGAACAGGTTGTTCATAGAACCTAGTTTGGGTATGGGTTACCCCATAAATGATGTAAGCGTATTAAGGCGAATTGAAAAATACATTCAACCGGGCGATCTTAAAAAATGTGCTTTTGATTTCGACTTTATAGGCATTCAGAACTATACCCGTGAAGTTGTTAGACATAGTTTCACCGTACCCTATTTAAGGGCCAAAATTGTAAAGGCCACTAAAAGAAACGTTCAAACGACTTTGATGGATTGGGAAGTTTACCCCCCGAGCATTTATGAAATGATTGCCAAATTCGATGCTTATGCTGGGGTGAAAAAAGTAATCGTAACCGAAAATGGCGCTGCTTTTCACGACCAAATACAAGATGGCCAAATAAATGATCAAGAACGTACCCGTTACCTTCAAAATTATATTTCGCAGGTGAACCGTGCACATCAGAAAGGCTACAATATTGCCGGTTATTTCGTTTGGACCTTCACTGACAACTTCGAATGGGCCGAGGGCTATTACCCTAGATTTGGTTTGGTGCATGTCGATTTTGATACTCAAAAAAGAACCATAAAAGCTTCGGGCAAGTGGTATTCTTCCTTTTTAAAGTCCTTCAGCAAATTTGAACATCGCGTAAAAAGTGGGTCTTGAAATTAAAGTATTCTAAAATTTAGTCCCATTTCAAGTTGCCCCATTGTTAGTTCAATAAAATAAGGTAAAAGCTTATCATTCACTTTTGATAATATTTCAATCACATTTACTTAATGTTTGAAGAGATATTTGTGCCGATTTTTGCGGCATCATAATTTGAGTTAGCAAAGTTTGAGTTAGTTTATGAAACCGGTGTCGCTCTCGTCGCCGGTTTTTTGCTATTTGCTTTTACCTATTTTTGAAAACATTACCGAACTAAACTTTATTAAAGAACCGAAAATGAAAAAAATTACGATAGTTCTAGGCTTTCTACTATCCTTCAACTTCTTGTTTTCTCAAAATGAAAACGTTTACAAAGTACACTCCCATAACGACTATTTACAGAATGTACCATTCTGGAAGGCCTACGCTGCCGGGGCCTCTTCTATCGAGGCCGATTTGTTTTTAGTAAATAAAGGGCTTTACGTTGCCCATACCAAAGAAGAAATTAAAGAATCATTTGAATTTGAACGCCTTTACCTTAAGCCCATTGAGCAAGTCATTGATTTCGAAGGCGGACTTCAAAAACCGTTGCAGTTGTTGGTCGACCTAAAATCGGAGGCCGAGCCCACACTTGCCACACTGATTAAAGTTTTGGAGAAGCATCCGAAAATAATTTCTGAAGCCAATCTAAAAATTGTTATATCCGGCAACAGACCAGAACCAGCAAACTATATTGACTATCCCTCTTACATCTATTTTGACTATCAAAGTTTAGACCCTGTCCAAAATGCCGACATATTAAAAAAAATAGCTTTGGTAAGTCTTAGTTTTAAAGGATTTTCACCTTGGAACGGAAAAGGACGGTTAACAGCCGAAGACCTGAAAATCGTAAAATCAACTATCGAAAAGGCAAAAGCCCTTAAAAAACCGTTTCGCTTTTGGGCCACTCCCGATTCAAAAACAGCTTGGAAAGCTTTGGCGCATTTAGGGGTAGATTATATCAATACCGACATGCCTTTTGAGTGTAAAAATTATCTACAGACATTACCGAGTAGGGAATATAGAAATACAATATTCTCTGAAGTTTATCGGCCCACCTTCGAAGTCGACCAAACACAGAATAAAGTAGAGAATGTCATTTTAATGATTGGAGATGGAAATGGCCTAACTCAAATATCTGCCGCTGTTTTAGCCAATAAGGGGGAAACAACCCTAACCCAACTAAAAAGTATCGGTTTTCTAAAAACCCAATCGGCCGATGATTTTACCACAGATTCCGCTGGGGCCGGCACTGCATTGGCTACCGGAAAAAAAGCCCCAAACCGTGCCATAGGCATGACTACAGATGGTAAGAGTGCCCAGAACATTACGGAACTGCTAGACACCAAAGGTTATGTTTCAGGCCTCGTAACCACCGACGAAATATCTGGAGCTACTCCTTCCTCCTTTTATGCCCATCAAAAAGACCGCTCACAGACCGATGAAATACGCTCTGATTTAGAGAAAGGCAAACTAGCCATGTTCATCAGCAACGATACCCAAAAAAGTTTTGATAGCAAGAATTCTGCTTTTAGTCTCTTGGAAGAGGTAAGTGATATAGGCAATAGCAAAAGTGACAAGGTGGCCTTTTTAATGGGGGATGAGAGTTCTAACGATAATCAAAAAGAAGCGTTGGCCAGGGCTACAAAAAATGCAATCGCTTACTTTGAAAAAAAGAGCAAACCCTTCTTTTTAATGGTCGAGGGAGCAAAAATTGATTCTTACGGGCATGCCAATAAAATTGATGGTGTGGTGAAAGAAGGTATTGGTTTTGACAAGGCCATTACTGAAGCCATCAAGTTTGCAGACACTTCAAAGAATACTTTGGTGATTATCACCGCAGACCACGAAACAGGTGGCCTGACCATTCCTCAAGGAAATATGGAATTGAATGAAATTGAGGGCGACTTTACTACCGACGACCACACAGCTACCATGGTTCCTATTTTTGCATATGGTCCTCAATCACAATTGTTTCAAGGTGTTTATGAAAACAACGAAGTTTTTCATAAAATTATAGAGGTTCTACAACCCTAAAGATTACCTCTAAAAGCAGCTAGTTCTTTAACCAAATTCTTCCATGTGAAATTTGGTTAAAGAACTTTTTACCGTCAAAATGTGATTCGCCTGACTAACAGTATTTTGACTTTTACCTCCTAACATCTGCCTTACATTGGGGCAAAATAGTATACCTTTTCTTAAAACAAGCATGATTTTTCGCTAACGCTTGCTCTTCACCTGCAGATTACTTTTGACCCCTTCAAACACTCAAAAAAGTAATTGTAATCAATCTCATTTAATTCCCCCTGAAAATTTTTAATCCAACCTATATGAAAAATTTGAAAATTCCCTTATTTCTAATCACTATGCTCTTGACTTCAGTGTCTTGGGCTCAAACAATCGTTACGGGAACTGTCACCGACGAACAAGACGTACCTCTACCGGGTTCATCGGTAGTAGAAAAAGGAACATCTAACGGTGTAACTACAGACTTTGATGGAAATTTCTCCATTGAGGTAGAGAACAATGCAACTTTGATAATCTCTTATCTAGGCTATGCAACTCAAGAGGTAGCAATAGACGGAAGAACTGCCGTTACAGTTCAATTGCTACCCGACGCGACCCAATTAGAAGATGTGGTAGTCGTAGGATATGGCACCCAGAAAAGATCGGACATTACTGGGGCCATTTCCTCTGTAAAAAGTGAAGATTTCAATCAAGGTGTAGTAACCAACCCTGGAGAGTTATTACAAGGTAAAATGGCAGGTGTCAACATTACTTCTAATAGCGGTGAGCCTGGCGCATCTCAGAATGTAATAATTAGGGGTATTGGTAGTTTACGCTCGGGAACCCAACCTCTTTATGTCGTAGATGGCTTTTTGCTCGATAATTCATCAACAGGTGTAGCCACAAATCCATTAAACTTTCTGAATCCTAACGATATTGCAAGCATAGATGTTCTTAAAGATGCCAGCGCCACCGCTGTATATGGTTCAAGAGCTTCGAATGGTGTTGTTGTAATTACAACAAAAAGAGGGCGGTCGGGAAAAACGGAAATGAATCTCTCTTTATCTACTGCGGCCTCATCAATGTCAAACACAATAGATGTGTTTAATGCGGATGAATTTCGCACGCAAGTTGCTGCCACTGGCGGCTCGTTAGAAGATTATGGCGGAAACACCGATTGGCAAGATGAGCTTTCCCAAACAGGTATCTCTAAAAATCTTAACTTTTCAATGAGCGGTGCCAATAGTGAAAAATTCTCTTATTTCGCTTCAGTAGGTTACCAAGACCAAGAGGGTATTCTCAAGAATAGCAATTTGGAACGTTATTCAGGTAAGTTGAACATGACTCAAAAGGCCTTCAACGGTCGTGTAAATATTGACTATAACCTTACAGCGACCCATTCAGAAAACTTGCGTCCGAATATTAATTCTACGATAAGTGACATGCTAGGTTTGAACCCAACTGTACCGACCTACACAAACGGTGAACCTACACTTCTGAATACAAATGCTCTTAACCCTATCACCAGATACAATATCTATAGTGACAATGCTGAGAACAACCGAATTTTAGCAAGTATTTCACCTTCTGTCGAAATCGTAAAGGGGCTTACCTACAAGCTTAATTTTGGTATTGACTATTCTGCTACCAATAGAGACCAACAGTACAAGCCTTACACCTCTGTCGTAAACGAATCTGATATTTCTGATGGGGATGTCGTTACGACCATTAGTTCAAATTCAAACCAGCTTACAGAAAATACACTCACTTATAACTGGAGTCAAGATGTACACAGTTTAGTGGTTCTGGCTGGCCATTCTTACCAAAAGTTTATGGATGAAACCCGACAGTTTTCTTATCGAGGTTTCGCCGATAACAATATTGAGCCTATATATCAAGACCAATCAAGCTCAGACCAATATCCAACATCGGTTAGTTCTTCTGCGGTTAAGAATGAGCTTCAATCATATTTCGGCAGGGTAAACTATTCTTTTGACGATAAATACCTACTAACTGCTACATTTCGTGCCGACGGTTCCTCAAAATTCGGTGATAATAGAAAATATGGATACTTCCCTTCTTTTGCCCTTGGGTGGAATGCCAGCAATGAAGGTTTTATGGAGAATTCATTCTTTGATAACCTGAAATTGCGCGCAAGCTGGGGGCAAACAGGCAACCAAGAAATTCCTTCTAAAATAACCCAAGCCAGCTATTCTGAGGATAGATTGATTACGGGAGGTGAAAGTTTGAATACATACCCTATCGGCACAAATGCCACATCTATAGACGGGTACCCTTACGGTATTGTCTACACGAGACTGGCCAACCCCGATTTACAATGGGAGGTTTCTACCCAGATAGGGTTAGGTATCGATTTCGCATTACTTGATTACAGATTATCAGGTACGCTTGACTACTTCAATAAACAATCTTCTAACATATTGTTAGAGGTAGTGCCTGCTGATCCGGTTGAGCCGACGGCTACCTATTGGGATAATATCGACGATATGAAAATTCAAAACAATGGTCTTGAGCTTGCATTGGATTACAGAAGTGATGCTTCTAGAGATTTTTCATACAACATTGGCGGTAATGTAACTTACATTCAAAACAAAGTAAAGGATTCTCCTTATTCAGTCTTAACAACTGGCGCGGCCCAAGGTTCTGGTCAAAGTGGCGCTACGATCAATGGATATATAAATAATGAATCTATTGGGTCGTTTTATATGCTTCAATTCGAAGGTATTGGTGATGACGGGCTTAACCTCTTTAAGGATGTTAATGGTGATGGCTCTATTTTGGATAATGACAGAACAGTTGTTGGAAGTGCTATACCTAAATTTATATATGCTTATTATTTAAACTTTAAATATAAAGCATTTGACTTAGGCCTAAACTTTAATGGTGTATCTGGTAATAAAGTTTACAACCATACTAAAATGTCTCTTTTTACCAAAGCCCAATTATCTAGATCGGTCAATACAACTGATTTTGCAATCCAGTACCCTAACGAGTCTACCAGTAATTCGAATACCGTTTCGACACGCTATTTAGAAGACGGTTCATTTTTAAGACTTAACAATGCTACTCTGGCCTATAATTTAAGTTCAGATAAATTAGGTCTTGATGATGTAATTCAAAACATTCGTTTTTCAATTACTGGTCAGAATCTTTTTACGATTACCGATTACTCTGGGTTTGACCCCGAGGTAAATACAGGTTCTACCGCTGGAGGAATCCAAACTTTTGGAGTGGATTATTATACCTATCCAAAAGCTAGAACATTTTTGGTCGGTCTCAACCTAACTTTTTAAAAACTAGATAATCTCAGCTTATAGATAAGCATCAAAATATTATAAAATGAAAAATATATTATTCAGCAAAAAGCTTTCACTAGCAGTCTTCTTACTGGCATTTTTTGGGTGTACGGATTTAGAAGAAGAAGTTCTTGACGAGTCTCTCACCGGTACTGGTGAGGCAGAAGTAGTTAGTGGCTCGCTAGCACCCGTATATGGTAACTTGCGCTATGTATGGCAGCATACCAAAAACTTTGGTTTGCAAGAGGTAGCCTCAGATGAAGGTATACTACCTTATCGAGGAGGCACAGATTGGTATGACGGAGGTAAATTCATTGCCGTACACCAACATCTAATGACAGCGAGCAATGGCCTTGTTAAAGATACTTGGGATTATATAACATTAAGCTTATCTCGTGCTGTTATAGCAATTGAAAGATTGACTCCTGAAGCCGAAGCGGGCACCGCAAATGCTCAAAGCGCCATCAACGAAATGATAGCAATGAAAGCATATTTAAATATGCTTGCGCTTGACAATTGGGGCTTGGCTTTTAGAAAAAATAGTTCTGAAGAAATTTCTGAAATACTTAGAGGTGCCGAGGCTGTAGACTATATAGAAAGTGAGCTGCTTTCAGTCTTAGATGCTGTTTCGACCGACACCGATCCCGGAAGACTGAACAATAACTCCGTAAAAGCTTTATTGGCTCGCTTATATCTTAATGCAGCTGTTTATCGCGATCCTTACGGAACTCCAGACTTTCAACAGGAAGATATGGATAAGGTCATTCAATATACAGATGACCTAATCTCTGGCCCTTATGCTCTTTCAGAAGAATATTTTGAGCTTTTTAATGATGACAACCATGACAACCCTGAGCTTATTTTTGCTCTGGATCAAAGAGGCGTTCTTCAAACAGAACATAGTAGATGGGCATATTGGTCTATGTCAGGAGATCAAGTTCCAAGACCTGAAGTGCCAAGTTCTAGAGGTACCGATGCCGTTGCAGCAACACCGGATTTTTATCAAACTTGGGTTGATGCGTATGGCGAGGTTGATCCTGCTGACGCCGATGCGAGATTTTTTCAAGAAAATACTCTTATACCCGAAGAATTAAAAGACCTAACAGGTGTTAACCCTTCAAATGATGAAGATCATTATTATTGCATTCAGGCCGAAGATTTTCAAGTTGACCGAGGAATTCTACGTGGTATTATTTGGGGGCCTCGAAAAGACGAGAGTGGTAATATAATGACTTGCGATGACGGTACCGTGAGAATATACCCTGTCATCAATAGACGAACAAGTGGTTCCGATATAAGATACGTTGACCACAATCTACAAGTAGACTTTACTGCCGAAGGAAGTCTACACAACACCGGACATCGCTTTTCAAAATATCAGTTTAGCAGTACTGGAACCAATTGCTGTAATTATAGCAGTGTAGACTTAGTTTTGATACGTTTAGGTGAGATTTATTTAATGCGTGCCGAGGCCAAATTGAGAAATGGAGATATTGCAGGTGCATTAGCAGACATCAATACATTAAGAACTTCAAGAAGTGCAAGGCCTGATCAAACACCAGAAGCTTTAAGTGAGATAGATTTGGATATATTGTTCAGAGAGGCCGGTTTCGAGCTTTACTGGGAAGGTTTCAGACGCAACTATCAGATTCGCTTTGGCAAATATGAAGATAGCTGGACTGAAAAAACCGATAGCGATGTAAACAAAAGATTGTTTCCAATACCACAGCAAGCAATTGATGGGGCCTCTAGTGAAGATGGCTTCTTAGTTCAGAATCCTGGGTATTAAATCATCCTGAATCAAAACAGACAAATAAGGCAAGAAATAAACTTTCTTGCCTTATTTTTTACTTCAAAGTAACTATTATATTAAAAATTCGCATTCTATGAAATTCATTCCCATCATTTGCAGCGTATTCCTACTAGGTATAATATTCATAAGCAAACCACCATTAAAAATCCAAAATGATACTATTAAACTGAATGATATTCAAATAATAGGCAGTCATAACAGTTATAAAATAGCCATAGAAGAACCCCTTTTCAATTTGCTTTTACAGAAAGACTCTTCATTGAAAAGCTTAGAATATGAGCATATTCCATTGAACGATCAACTTAATTTGGGTTTGAGAAGTTTAGAACTTGATGTTTTTGATGATCCGGATGGCAGCTACTACTCTAATCCAAAAGGCCTAGACTTTATAAAAGAAAAAGGTCTTGCCCCACTACCCTTCGACGAAGAAAAAAAGCTTCAAGAGCCAGGCTTGAAAGTATTTCACGTTCAAGAATTTGACTTTCGCAGCCATCATCTTCTTTTTAAGGAAGCATTAGAAGAATTGAAAATTTGGTCTTCGTCAAACATAGGTCATACCCCTATAATTATTACGCTTAACGCTAAAGATGGTCAAATTCCACAAACTAGAAAGCCATTTCCATTTACAGCAAAAGCCCTTAAAAACATAGATAAGGAAATTCGTGAGGTCTTCAGTGAAGAGCAATTGATAGTACCTGATTTGGTCAGAGGGAATTTTAACACTTTACAAGAGGCCATATTAGCAAATGGTTGGCCTAACTTAAATGATGTTAAAAACAGGTTTATGTTTGTTTTAGATGAAGGAGATACCAAGGCGGATGCCTATATCTCAAATTTTCCAAATTTAGAAGGTGCGGCATTATTTGTAAACAAGGAAGAGGGTAACCCAACATCTGCATTTAGAATTATAAATGACCCAATTAAAAATTTTGATAAAATAAAAAATTTGGTTTCTAAAGGCTATTTAGTTCGTACTCGTGCAGACGCTAATACCAAAGAGGCCAGAACCAACGATTATAAGAGATTTGAAAAGGCTAAAAATTCCGGTGCACAAATTATCACTACTGACTACTATATGCCAAGTAAACTTTTTAAATCAGACTTTAAAGTCAGTTTTGAAGATGGTACTTTTGAAAAAATTCAGAAGTAAATATGCTTAAAAAGTACTTATATACCCTTTTTATCTTAATCAGCTTCTCCTGTAAACAAAAAACTTCCATTCAAGAAAAACCTGTACAAATAGCTTTCCTTTCCGATGTGCATCTGCTTGACGTGAAAGGAACCTTGGAGGATGTTGGTTACAATGGCATAGAAAACCCAAAAACAGGCTCTAAGGCGTTTATTCGAACTATGGAGGCCCAATTGCATTCTACCCGATTGTTCAATGAAAATTACTTTGCTTTCTTAGCCGCTCTTGACGATGTTGTAAAAAAGGGCATCAAGATTGTTGCCCTACCCGGAGATTTTAGTGATGATGGCCAACCTATAAATGTTCGTGGTCTCAACCGCATACTGAACGAGTATTCTGAAAAGCATGGAATCTCTTTCTTCATTACCACGGGAAACCATGATCCCACGAGCCCGTTCGGAGAAGCAAGCGGGAAAAGTGATTTTATGGGCGAACAGGGTCGTTCTCAATCAATCATCAGTAGTGAAGACTTAGTTAAATCGAAAGGCAAAAATGATCTACCAGCTATAGTGAGCGATGACATTAGGGCTATGGGTTACTCTGAAATTGTGGGCGAGCTATCAAACCACGGCTTTTTTCCGCAAAAAGATTATCATTACTGGACAACTCCTTTTACTGGATACAACAACGATAACTACACCTTTGAGAAAGCCCAAAACAGCGCTTCATTGTCCCGCCGTGAATATAGGCAAAACCCTGAAGCCAAGGCGCAACCCGATGTTAGTTATTTGGTCGAGCCAGTAGAAGGCGTTTGGCTGGTCGCAATCGATGCGAATGTATACCTTCCAAAAGAAGAAGGAGAGGGTTTTCAAGGTGCCAGTATTGGATACAATCTGGTTTTAAAGCATAAAAAATACCTTATAGATTGGATGTCACATATCTGCTCGGAGGCCAAAAGATTGGACAAGAAAGTAATTGCCTTTAGCCATTTTCCGATGATTGATTTCAATGATGGTGCCTCGTTGCAAATGAAAGAGCTGTTTGATGAAAAAGCATTTCAAGCCCATAGAATACCCGATGACCTTGTTGGCCAAATGTTCGCCGATGCCGGCCTAAAAATTCATTTCGGTGGCCATATGCATTTGAATGACACGGGAATCATAAAAGGTAAAAACGGAAATACGTTGGTGAACATTCAAGTACCTTCTTTAGCCGCTTATACGCCTGCCTACAAAATACTTGAAATAGCGAACGACAGTATTCTAAATATTGATACGGTTGTCTTGGATTCGGTTTCTGATTTCAAAGAATTTTTTCCTTTGTACGAAATGGAACACTCTTATTTAAACGAGAATGCTCCTTCACGATTATGGAACTTTGATGTTCTAGCATCCGAGAATTACGTTGAATACACGAATGCGCATTTAGAAGAACTGGTACGCCTTCGCTTTCTTCCATCGGAATGGCCCGAAAACCTTCTATCCATTTTAGAAAATAGAAGTGGTAAGGAGCTTTTCATTCTTGCAAACTCCGAGATAGACCCGAAAGAGATAGATGCCACACTAATTAAAGACTCCTTATGGAAGCAGGCCATGGAAGCCTCCCAAAAAACGGCAAATGAACACGGACTTCAACTTGAAGACTTTGCTTCATGGCAAGGAAATACCCTTATCGAAGATTTTTACAGGCTTAGAAGTGGTGATGAACTTGCACTAGAGCAAATTCCCGCCAAAAGAATCGAACAATACAAGTTATTCTCCAAAACACTAAATCTGGAAGCCAACGACTATTTGAATAACCTACAGCTCTTTATGACCATCGTAGAGAAACAGATGAATGGTGAACCCGCCAATCATTTTTCCATCAACCTTAATAAAGGGGTTCTGATCAAGAGATAACATTCTCCTATAAGTCAAAAAGGCTTGGCAACCATAAACTCAACTGCGGAAAATAGGTGACCAAAAAAAGCGCCAACAGCATGGCCAAAAAGAGCGGAAGCAAGGGTTTGACGACCTTTTCAATGCTGGTTTTGGCTATACCTACCCCAACAAAGAGAACCGAGCCCACCGGAGGGGTACACAGGCCTATACAAAGATTGAGTACCATAATGATTCCGAAATGAACCGGGTCTAACCCCAATTTTGTTACTACCGGTAGAAATATTGGCGTAAAGATGAGCACGGCAGGCGTCATATCCATAAAAATACCTACGAATAACAGCAGAAGGTTAATAATCAATAGAATTACAATCTCATTTTCACTGATACCTAGAAGGCCTGCGCTGATTTCTTGGGGAATGTTCTCGTACGACAAGGCCCATGACATACTCATTGAAGCCCCGATCAGCAACATTACGATAGCGGTAGTAGCCGAAGAGTCAAGAAGTATTTGCGGTAATTTCGGAAATGATATCTCTTTATAGAAAAAGCCCAATAGCAAGCTGTACAATACCGCAATCGCCGAAGCCTCGGTGGCGGTAAAAACACCAGTAACGATTCCGCCGATTACTACCACTAACATGAACAGACTTGGCAGGGCATCAACAAAAGTTCTAAGAACCTCTTTCAAGCTACTTCGCTTGCCGACCTTGAAACCCTTTTTCTTGGCCCAAACAAAGGCAACAATCATCAAGAAAAGACCGGTCAGTAATCCTGGAATATATCCTGCCAAAAAGAGTGCCGCAATCGAAGCACCCCCACTTGCCAGTGAATAAACAATCAAAACATTACTTGGCGGAATGACCAGTCCTGTAGTTGCGGCGGTGATATTCACGGCGGCACCAAATTCCTTCGAATAACCCTCCTTTTCCATTTCAGGGCCTAAAATGCTTCCCATCGCAGAGGCTGCGGCCATAGCAGACCCGGCAATTGCACCCATCAACATTGCAGATATAATATTGATCAATGCCAAACCTCCGGGCAGGGCCCCGACAAGGGTTTTCGCGAAGGCGATGAGCCTGTTAGCTATCCCACCTTTGTTCATGAGCTCCCCCGACAGAATGAACAGCGGTATCGCGAGTAACGCAAAGCTGTCCAAGCCCGTACCAATTCTCTGGGCAACCGTAGTAAAAGCGGGCATTACAGGTATGCTGACCAACATGGTCAACACAGAAGAGATGGCAATACTCCACGCTACGGGCGTACCAATTGCCAAAAGCATTATAAAACTTATTACAAGAACCAAAATTGGTGCATACTCCATAGTACTAGCTTTTCAGGATATCGGAAATTTTATAATAGACGATCAAAATACCGCTCAGAGGGAGAACGAGATAAACCACGGAAAGTGGAACTTGCAATGCCGGTGAGTTCTGGTCAAGAACATGCACGATGTAAACCAAACGGGAACCTCCTATCACCAAGCCCCCTAAAGCAAACAGTATAATTAAAACCTTAACTAAGAGGTGCAGCTTTTTTTGGGTCTCTTGACTAAACTTTCGAGGCAAAACATCAATTGCAACATGTAAATTTTGACCTGCCACATAGGCCGCACCCAAAATACCGATCCAAATCATGAGATAACGTGCCAATTCATCGGTAAAAGAACTGGGGGATCCCAAAAGAAACCTACTAAATACTTGCCATAATACATTCAATACCATAACGGCCATGAGAACGATGAGCACGTATGATAAAACTTGGTCTATTTTTTTACGCATTCTAATCTATTATTTGGTGGCTTGAATATCTTGAATTAGTTGATAAAGCTCTTTATCGTCTTTATACTTATCAAAAGAGTCTTTAATTTCTTCAGCAAAAAGTTCTTTATTGGGTCGAATAACCTCTACACCTGCTTTCTGTACTTCTGCAAGTGCCTCTGCTTCCGATTCGGCCCATAACTTTCTTTGGTAGACTACCGAATTGTCAACCGCTTTTTTCAACCAACTTTTTTCATCCTCTGAAAGTCGCTCCCAAAGATTGGTGCCCACAAGAACCACATCGGGCAGTACCGTGTGCTCGTCTAGACTATAGTATTTACAAACCTCATAGTGACGTGATAAGTAAAAACTAGGCGGATTGTTCTCTGCCCCATCAACCACACCCTGTTGTAGAGCCGTATAAAGTTCGCCCCAGGAGATAGGAGTTGGCGATCCACCAAGGCCTTTGACCATATCCATAGCTGTTACACTTTCCATGACCCTAATTTTTAGTCCGACCAAATCTTCAGGTGTACGAACCGGCCTATCTTTGGTGTAAAAGCTTCGGCTTCCGGCATCATAATAACCAAGACCCTTTAACCAATATTTCTCACCTTCGTTCAATAGATTCTGGCCTATGGGGCCATCAAGTACATTAAAGGAGTGCTCTCTATCACGAAATAAAAAGGGTAGACCCAAAACCTTCATTTTCGGAGCAAAATTCTCTAAAGTTCCTACGGATACTTTGGTCATGTCAAGACTTCCTATCTGTAATAGCTCTAGACACTGTCTCTCGGTACCAAGTTGCTGACTTGGGTAAATTTCCAATTTCATCTTTCCGCCAGAGATCTTTTCGAGATCCTCTCCCATTTTAACCATAGCCTTATGAACCGAGTGACTTACATCAAGGCCATGGCCCAGGCGCACTACTCTAGTTTCGCTTAGTTCACCACAGGAATTTAAGGTCATCAAGACCAAAAAGCACATGGCAAATCTTATATATAATTTCATAAGGGTCGGTTTACAGGTCAAAGTATTCTTTGGCATTATTATAGCAGATATCTTGAACAATCTTTCCAATCCAATCCATATCATTAGGAAGCTCGCCACGCTTAATATCCTCACCAAAAAGATTACATAAAATTCTTCTAAAATATTCGTGTCGTGGAAAAGAGAGAAAACTTCTAGAGTCGGTCAACATCCCAATAAAACAACTGATAAGGCCCATGTTGGATAACGTATTCATCTGCTCGATCATACCATCTTTCTGATCCAGAAACCACCAGCCGGAGCCCCATTGAACCTTTCCTTTTACGCTACCGTCATTAAAATTGCCGATCATGGTTGCCATCATCGCATTGTCGCTAGGGTTTAAGTTATAAAGTATGGTCTTGGTCAGTTTATCTTTACTGTCCAACGTGTTCAAAAATTTAGACAGGGCCTGCGCCTGAGGGTAATCACCCATGGAATCCCAACCTGTATCGGGGCCCAGAATACTGAGCATTCTTTTGTTGTTATTACGAAGTGCCCCTAAATGAAACTGCTGAACCCAGCCAAATTCATGGTAACTTTCCGATAGAAATAGCAGAAGGGCGCTTTGAAATTTGGCATTCTCTTCTTTGGTTACTGTCGCACCTTCACGCCTTTTCTTGAATATGGCGTTAATTTCTGAAGCGGTAAATTCTTCGGCAAACAAATGGTTCAAACCATGGTCGCAAAGGCGACATCCGTTATCGTGAAAATAACTTATTCTCTGTTTTAGGGCTGTACAAAGGTCTTCGTAAGTTGAAATCGTAAGATTGGTGGCCTTCTCAAGATTATCTAGGTAATCGTTATAGGTTTCACTGTCTATCAAAATAGCCTTATCAGGCCTGAACGCCGTACTCACTTTAGTGCCAAAAGAACTTTTGGCCAACTGCTGGTGATATTCCAAGGTGTCCGTAGGGTCTTCCGTCGTACACAATACCTCGACATTCATTTTTGAAATCAATTCTCTACAACTATAATTTGAACCGTTCAGCTTTTCAGAAGCGTTATCGAAAATGGTATCGGCATTCTTTTCGTTCAACAAGTCGTTTATCCCAAAGTAGCGGGAAAGCTCCATATGGGTCCAGTGATAAAGAGGATTCCTCATAGTATAAGGTACCGTGTAGGCCCATTTGGCAAATTTTTCTTTGGCCGATGCACCACCCGTTATAAATTTTTCTTCGATCCCCAATGTTCTCATGGCTCGCCATTTGTAATGATCACCATCGATCCAAGCTGCAGTTATGGAGTCGAAAATGGTGTTTTCCGCCAAAGCTTTTGGCGATAAATGGTTATGGTAATCGATTACAGGCATGTCTACAGCGAAATCATGATAGAGCTGTTGAGCATACTTGCTTTCCAATAAAAAATTATCATTTATAAGGGAATGTCCTGTTGCCATATTTGAACTAATCTAGTGTTCTGATTTAGGATAACTTTATTTTTTTTCGATTCTATTCTCAAATCTGCAAGGTTTTAAAAATAGGCTTCTATTACCTTTTAAACAAGAAAAAAGATAAAGAATACAAAGAGCCCTCAAATAGTTTTAATGTTTAAAATTTGATGCGCATTTGTTTTAAGAAAACTATAACGTCATCATTTTTTCTGTTTGTGAAGTGCTGATTACATTCCATAAAAATTTCAAACATGAAAGATCTGAAAAATAAAGTTGCATATATAACCGGTGGCTCTAAGGGAATTGGCTTTGGAGTGGCCAAAAAACTGGTGGAATCCGGTATGAAGGTGGCTATCAGCGGAAGAACGCTACAAACCGTACAAAAAGCCGCTGCCGAGTTAGGAGATGAAAATCAAGTAATCGGTGTTGCAACTGATGTATCAAAATTACGTGACGAAGAAGAGGCCGTTAAAAAAATTCTCAATAAATGGGGCCAAATAGATTTGGTTCTTGCCAATGCCGGAGTTGGAAACTTCGCACCCATCGATGAAATGTCAGAGACAGAATGGCATCAAATGATCAACATCAACTTAAACGGTGTTTTTCATACGTTAAAAGCGTCAGTGGCGGCCCTAAAAGAATCAAAAGGGTATTATATGACCTTGGCCAGTTTGGCCGGCACTAATTTCTTTGCCAATGGAGCGGGATACAATGCCACTAAGTTTGGTGTGGTAGGCTTTACGCAGGCGGCCATGTTAGACTTGAGAAAATATGATATAAAAGTAACCACTATCATGCCTGGTTCGGTAGCTACCCATTTTGCGGGAAACACACCGGACGACAAAGATGCTTGGAAGATTCAACCGGAAGACATTGGCCAATTAGTGGTCGATTTATTGAACATACACCCAAGAACGCTGCCTAGCAAAGTAGAGGTGAGACCAAGTAGGCCGGACAAAAAATAAGTTTTCTACTTTTAAAAAATCCCATTGGTATTTACCAATGGGATTTTTTATTCAATTTCTTTTTCAACAAAGGGTTGTTGCGGACTACAAATCTCAATAATTAGCTTTCTTAAGTAAAAAGTAAATGTGTCAAGAACCTCGTTATTGATTATATAATCTTTTGTTCTGCTTCTACTCGCTTCTTTAGTAGCAAAAGATAGAATACCTGAATTCAAATTTTTAAAGGAAAAAATACCCGCCTGTAACTGGTTGATAGGTTGTAACCCAGTATACATTATCGCGTAACATAGTAATTGAAAAGCTTTGCTATACTTATAGTCGGTAATAAGTTCTTCCCAATTGACTATCTCAACCTGAGGCTGCGTGACTTTGCCCGTTTTGTAGTCAATGATTCTCAAAACCCCATCATGTTCATCAATTCGGTCCAGTTTTCCCTTTAACCTCACCGGAAAATCCAGTTCTGGAATGGGTAAATCGACTTTGAGATTTTCTTCGAGTGCTAAAATTTTGATTCTATGCGATTCTATTTCCTTGATTTCCATATCAATGAAATTCTCGATATACCTTACAATTACATTGTACGCAATAAAGTTCTTCCCTCTTGAAATATCTCCGCCAAAGAACGTCTTTGAAAATTCTCTATTGACCAATGTTGTAACCTTCTTTTTGGCCTCATGCATTTTATCTTTCTCTAAAAAATGCCCGATAAATGGGGTATATAGTTCTTCAAGTACATCGTGCACAATGGTGCCAAAGGTGTTTGCGGCGATATTTTCTTCTACCTCTAGTACATCGTCTATGCCCAGCAAATTCCTCTTATAGAAATCTATTGGGTTACGCACATAGTTACTCAAAGAGGTTGGTGAAAAGCCCCGATTCGAGTGTTCTTTTATGAGGGAAATCAAATGCGAATCTTTTTCGATCATCTCAGGTGTTTTCATCTGAGGAACGATAATGGGCGCCGCTATTTTTTCAACTATTGAACCTTTAAAATGGTCATCTGCAAGAAGCTGACGAATAAGACGACTTGGCTCACCCCCTTCCAGAACATCAGGCTCGGTATTGTAGAGAATGTATATATTCTTAGCCCTTTGTAGCAACCTATAAAAGTGATAGGTATAAACCGCATCTTTTTCTTTGTAGGTAGGAAGCCCTAAGCGTACTTTTAAATCGAACGGTATGAAAGAGTTATTTGACTTACCAGAAGGTAATATGCCTTCGTTTACAGAAGTCAAGATAACAGTTTCAAAATCAAGATTTCTACTCTCTAGCATACCCATAATCTGAAGACCTTCTAAGGGTTCGCCTTGAAAATCTAAGGACTCGGTATTAACCAATTCACGATATAGGGCCTGCAATGACCTTAAATCTTTTACAAAAGTATTTTCCTCGACTAGGCCCGAAAGTTGGTTAAAAAGAGTAAAAAAACGGTATAAATACTCCAATCCGAGATGGTCATGTCGTTTTATCAGAACTTCTTTGAGGGCCAAAACTACCCTCTTGCACAATTCTATGAATGTGGTTGGTTCGTAAAGCTTATGAGAAAAAAGCAACGGAGCCATTTCAGACTCAAGTAGGGCCAAAAGTCTTTCAGAATTAAGATAAGCCCAATTGTTCTTTTTGATGGATTCCAGAGCGGTTGCTACCTTATCGGATTCTTCATCATCAAACAGAATTCGTACGTACGGGTGCGCTAGAAATGATTCTATGGCCAAATGAAACCAACCTTGTTCAGTTCGGGTAATATATAAATCAAGTAAATCATCAAAAACAGAAGCCATGGGCGTTTTTGATAATGGATAACCCATGGTAATGTTTATTCCCTCAACCTCATCAGGAATAGAGTTGATAATGGGGTTCATCAAGGTTTCATCACCTAAAACTACGGCCATGTTTTGTAGATTCTGTAATTGAGATTTGCTCAAATCTCGTAGAAGTTGGCCCAAATATTTGGCTTGTGAAATATTCTTCGGTATTCCGATAACTTCAATATGCTTCTTAGAGAGGAAATTCGAACTAATTCCTTTTGGGGAATTCTGCTCGAAAAAAGACCAAGAATTAAAATGCTGACGAATGAAAAGACCTGCGTCATGAATATCATCGTCCAGAAAATACTCATCAACATCCCAATAAATATCAGCTTTGGTAGAATTGAGAATATACTGAATTATGCGACTTTCCGAAGTGTTCAGGGCGTTGAAACCAACAAATACGAAATGCTTGTTCGCATGTGTGCTAACAAAACCTTCTATGGCCTCGCAAGCTTTTCTATAGACAAGGCCTTGATGACCCATGCCTTTATGTAAAAGCTTTGTGCAAAAATCAGAATAGAGATTATCCAAACTATACCAAAATTTCAGATAATCGACCATTAAGTCGGTCTTTTCTTCTTGTAAAGACCAGTGGTTAATTTCCTGTATGGCCGCCAGATTTGAAAATAGTTCATTGGCATCTACCAAATAGCGATCAATCTCATTAAAGTCTTGCAAAAGGGTCTGTGCCCATTTACTAAATGCAAAGAAATCATCCTTACGCTCATAAGGTTGCTCTAAATAACATTCGTAGAGGGTAAACAATTGTTGGGTATTGTTAGCGAATAGCAATCCAGAGATTTTCTCAACAAAAGATTCAATACTGAAAATCTCAGGTGAAAAAAATGTCTTTCCTGTATTTTTCGCCAGAGCAGTGCGAAGAAAAGTACCGGCCCTTTTACTGGGTAAAACAACTATTAAACTCTCAAACCCATAGTGCTTCTGGGCTATGTCATGAACTACCTCGTCTATAAAGCTACGCATACCCAAAAATAAAAAAGCCCCGACAATAGTCGAGGCTTTTCCAATTATTTAGTAAGGTCTAAGAAATTACTTTACCAAGTTAATTTCAACCCTTCTGTTTTCTTTTCTACCACTTCTTGTGTTGTTAGAAGCGATTGGCTTGTCTTCACCGTAACCTACAGCTGACAATCTGAATTCTTCGATACCTTTATCTACCAAGAACTCTTTTACAGAAAGTGCTCTTGACTCAGAAAGGCTCTGGTTCAATTTCTGGCTACCAACGCTGTCAGTGTGACCCTCTACAGTAAACTTAGCAGTTGGGTACTCTTTCAAGATAGTGATGATGTCAACCATTACTGATGTAGACTCAGCTTTGATAGTAGACTTACCAGTATCGAACAAGATTGTTCTAGCGTATTCGTTCAATTGCTTCTGAACTTCTTCAGTTACTTCTGGGCAACCTTGGTTAGCTACAGTACCGGCAACATCTGGACATTTATCATCTTTATCCAATACACCGTCACCATCGCTATCTGGCCATGGGCAACCTTTGTTCTCAGCAGGACCAGCTTCGTTTGGACACTCATCATCACCGTCAGCAACACCGTCACCATCAGCATCAGGACAACCAGCCAAGTTAGCTAAACCTGCAACATCTGGACATTTGTCATCTTTATCGGCAACACCGTCACCGTCAGAATCAGGGCAACCGTTCATTTCAGCAGAACCAGCTTCGTTAGGACAAGCATCTTTGCTGTCTTCGATACCATCACCATCAGCATCAGGACAACCGTTGAAAGCCTCAAGACCAGCAACTTCAGGACAAGCATCATCTTTATCATAGATACCATCACCATCAGTATCGGTACCGCCGAATTTAACAGCAATACCTGCTAGGTGTTGCCAATGCTTAGCCAAGTAATCTTCGAAAGCATGCTTATAAGTAGTTTGAACTGTAAGACCGATGTTATCAGTAAACCAGAAGTTGATACCTACACCACCATTGGCAGTACCAGCCCCGATTTCATCAATCCAAGTGTAACCACCACCGATTTCAATAAAAGGATCGATTACAGTTCCTTCGATAAAGTTGTATTTAATTGTACCATCTATAGCGTAGTGAGAAAGGTCATCGACACTCATATCTCCCAATTTTCCAATTTTGTTCAAAGAACCTCTAGCACCTACGGAGAAACCGCTACCAACGTACTTTGATACACCAACGTAAGAGATGGAAGGAAGAATATTCCAATGGTCGGTTGCATTGAAAAGCTGACTACCGAAACCGCCGTCGTCACCAGTTGGATAAGTGTCTATGGCATTCACCCCAAAGCTAACCTGCCAAGGGTTATTCTCGTCTTGCGCTTGTATGTTGTTAACCCCAACAACCAGTAGGATAACAACCAAAAATTTGCTAAGATGTTTCATGTTCAAATTTTTAAGTTTAAGTGTTTATTAGCTGCAAATGTAAGTTGTTAAATATTATTAACAAAATCAATTATCTATTTTTTTTAACGCGTTTCGTGGATTAAATAATGCATTTAAACGATGTCTAGATCGTGTCCGACGTCAATAAATGCGGAGATTGCGCGGTCAAGATGCTCAGTTTCATGAGCTGCCGATAATTGTACGCGTATTCTCGCTTTGCCTTTAGGAACTACCGGATAAAAGAACCCAATAACATAAATACCTTTCTCCAATAAGAGCTTCGACATCTCTTGCGCCAGTTTCGCATCATATAGCATTATAGGTACAATGGCAGATTCACCATCTATAATATCAAAGCCGGCTTTTTTGATACCTTCTTTAAAATAAGATGTATTTCGTTGAAGCTTATCTCTAAGGGAGGTATCATTTTGTAATAGCTCAAATACCTTTATGGAAGCCCCAACAATTGCCGGTGCCAATGAATTCGAGAAGAGGTAAGGTCTCGAGCGTTGCCTCAAAATTTCAATAATTTCCTTTTTACCCGTGGTATAACCTCCCATGGCACCTCCTAAAGCTTTGCCCAAAGTACCGGTAATAATATCGATCCTGCCCATTACTCCTTTCTCTTCAAGAGTACCTCGACCAGTTTCACCTATAAAACCAGTAGCATGACATTCATCGATCATGACTAAGGCATCATATTTATCGGCCAAGTCACAAATCTTATCCAATGGTGCCACTAGACCATCCATTGAGAAAACCCCATCGGTTACGATAATTTTAAATCGAGCACCATCTTCTACCGATTGTTGAAGCTGTTTTTCTAAGTCTGACATATCGCTATTTGCATAGCGGTATCGTTTGGCCTTACACAGACGAACACCATCTATAATAGAGGCATGGTTCAACGAATCGGAAATAATAGCATCTTCAGCTGTCAAAAGCGGTTCAAAAACTCCCCCATTGGCATCGAATGCAGCAGCATATAAAATAGTATCCTCGGTACCATAAAACTCGGCAATCTTGCTTTCAAGTTCTTTATGTATGTCTTGGGTACCGCAAATGAACCTCACGGAAGACATTCCGAAGCCGTGTGTATCTAGCGTATCTTTGGCGGCCTGTATTACTTTGGGGTGTGATGATAACCCCAAGTAATTGTTCGCACAGAAGTTGATTACTTCAGAACCATCTGAGATTTTTATAACGGCGCCTTGCGGAGAGGTAATAATTCTTTCTGTTTTGAATAGACCATCATCTTTGATCTGGCTTATTTCATTTTCTAAATGCTCTTTTATCTTTCCGTACATATATAAGGTATATCTAAATTTTTAGTTTAAAAGTTTTTAAGCCACAATTCAACTCAATCAGGCCCGCCCCAAAAGTATAAAATAAGTATCATGCAGCTAAAACTAGAAATTATGACATCAAAAGTATTAGGTCTCGCTTCGGCCTTGACCAGAAATAGAAAGTACACGTTGGCGCTTGTTGGGGCACAGTTCGCCTATCTAAGCTATAAATACATTAAGAATAGAAAGAAAAGTAAAAAACGTTCTTAAGATTTAAACCGACTCTAACGTGATACTATCATTAATATAGATCAATAGTCTTTTGGAGATTTCGTAACCCATTGACTCTATGGCATCGGAATACTTATACAATTGTTCAACATACCTAGGGTTACGTTTGCCCGTTTTATAATCTATTATTGTTGCGGTGTTGTTCTTGATTACAATTCTATCGGGGCGCAGAATAGCACCGGACGGCGTGACAACGTCTTGTTCGTTTTTAATTACGCAGTCGTGGGTAAAATAGGGTGCGATTTCTGAATGGTTTAATATTCTGTTCAAATCGTCTATGAAGAGGTTCTTTTCGTCAATAGCAATAATACCGCGAACTACCGATTGTTCTATTGCTGAATGAATATCTTCTTTTGTATCTATAAACCCAAGAATATGGTGAAGGCGGTTTCCTCTTTCGATAGCTTCTTCCCTTTCCGTGTCCCAGAGTGCACCTGATTGGGTTAATATCTTAAATGCTTCCCTTTCTTTTGAAGTGTAAGTAAAAAGCACCTCATCTTGTTTTGATAATTGTGGAACCTCCTTCGGATCAACACGTTCCAATTGCCCAAATGTATATTCATTCAATTCATTGGCCCAAATTTCTCTTTCCTTCAGAAAATGAATAAAAAGTCCTGAATAGAATTCGGCTTTGTGATCACCAGAACTGGTGAGGTCTTTTTCCGTAATAACAAATAAGCCTTTAATTGCCCTGGTCAAAGCGACGTAAAGAACGTTGAATGAATCTAACTCCATCATATGCTCTTCTTCCAAAAAGAGTTTTTCGGCTTCAGAACTATAATTGATGAGCTCTTTTTTCTCGTTGACCAAAACCTCTTTAAAACCGTTAAAGGATTCAGAGGGCAAGGGCAGCCACATCTTTTTACCTCCTACACGCTTATAAATATTCTCGTTCGCAAAAGGAAATATGACAAAAGGAAACTCTAATCCTTTCGATTTATGCACCGTCATTATCTGAACCGCATTTATGTTTTGAGACATCGTTACACTCAACCGGTCTTTTCGCTTCTCCCAATTTTCAAGAAAAGTATAAACGCCTGGTCCATCGCTGTTTTCTATATCGAATATTTCTTCTAGAAAGAAACTGAGGTATGCATCGGAGCCTTCTATCAAAGAAAATTGTCTAACAGCCCACTCTATGCCATCATAGACCGAGATTCGGGTCAATTTATCCAAATCAAAATCATATCTTTCTTTCAACAAATCATTGACACTCTCTAGGTTCTCATATATAAAGCGATGTTTGTTCTTGTCGGATGGAGCTAAAAAATCTAATATTTCAAAAGCAGTTCCTTTATTTTCGGAATGTATCGCAAACTGCAACAAATTCACCAAAAACCTTACCTTATCGCTACTTGATAACAATAGGCTTTCTGAAGATATGGTCGGAATTTGTTTCTCGGTAAGAAACTCTGCCAACAAAACGCCATCTTTATTGCTGCGAACCAAGATGCAGATATCGTGATAGGCATGGCCACTTGAGACAATCGCAATAATCTTGTTTAAAGTTTCATCGCAATAAAGAGAAGATATGTCGTTCTCATCATCCTTCTCCAAAAAAGTGAGCTGAACAACTCCGCCAGTTTTAGTATTGGTCAATTGTTTGTTTCCTTCTACAAAAAGGGTCTTAAAAACAGTGTTGTTCAGTAACGGACTTGTTGATGTGAAAAATGAATTATTAAAGTTGATGACCTCTTCGTGACTTCTATAATTTACTGGAAGGTTAAAGGTTTCTGGAGGCACGACAAAGGGATTTTGCCTTAGACCGACCAAGTTTAAAAATTGCTCTGCCCTACCGCCCCTCCATCTATAAATTGCTTGTTTGGCATCGCCCACTAAAAACAAAGACCCCGTTTGACCTTTGTAATCTTGACTTTCAAGGGCGTTGCCTATCAGAGGAATTAGATTGTTCCACTGAGCCTGAGAGGTATCTTGAAATTCGTCTATAAAATAATGGCGGTATTTTTCGCCTAGCCTTTCGTAAATGAAAGGAGCCGGTTGATTTTTTATTTCTTTCGATATGAGCATATTAAACTCCGATATCAAGAGCAAGTCCCTTTCCTTTTGTATTTGCTTGACTTCATTTCGAAGAGCATTCAATACCGTTAACGGCACCAAATTACCATAGGCGTTCTTTAAAAATTGCTGTCTGTAGAAATTCTGCTTGATAGCAGAAAAAAGAACAGTCAAATGAGGGTGCAAGGCATCTAAGGTCTGCTTTACATTATCAGAAGCTGACTTGTTGTATAAAACGGTGGTCTCGAAATTCTGTTTCCAACCAGCATCAAAATTGATATTCAGATTACCTTGGGCTATATCTGATATGAATTTTGGGAAATACCCACGAGTAAAATCTGAAAACTCCAGTTGATTCTCTTCGATGCGAGTTAGTATTTCATTGGCAATGGACACTAGCAAATCCCCAATTCTTTGCTGCTCTGCCCATAAAATAGACTTCAGTTTTAGAAAATCATCTATATTCTTGTTTCTCAGCCCTTCAAGATGACTTGCATGGTTTTCATTGAACATGAGCATACCCATCTTGTACAGGTCTTGCCCAATGTCCCAACTTTTATCATCATCGATTTTCTCTAAGGCGAAGTCTAATAGAACCTGTGTAAGTTTTTTATCGACACCGGCCTTTTGCAACAATCTGCTGACCGCCTCATCTAAAAGCAAATCGATTTCTAAGACGACTTCAAAGTTTTGTGGTATACCCAAGTCTTTCGCAAAAGTTCGTATAATTCTATGGGTAAACTTGTCTATGGTAGAGATGTCAAAAAAAGCATAATTGTGCAGAATAGATTTTAGCGTTGTTTTGGCTCTTTCCCTTAATTCTTGCTCATTAATGTTCAGTGATGCCCTGACTTCTTTAAATAGGGCCGAAGAATCATCTGAAGTGCTATTCTCACTGAAACTCTGAAGACTGTCAAGAATTCTCGTCTTCATCTCATTTACTGCTTTGTTGGTAAATGTGATAGCCAAGATTCGCCTAAAACCTCCCTTGGCTCCAAGAACAATTTTCAAGTACTCTTTGGCAAGGGTGAAAGTCTTGCCTGATCCGGCAGAAGCATTGTAGATTTTATAGGAATTATCGTGCAAGTGCTTTTTTACGCAAATTACGGATTCTAAAAGAGTTCTTAACAAATAATTAAGGTAATTTATACCTTAAAAAACGTACTTTTCAACTTGCTAATTATTAATCTAAAAACATATAAAAATGGCTTTTGAATTACCAAAATTACCCTATGCATATGACGCGCTAGAACCTTCTATCGACGCTCGTACCATGGAAATTCACCATACAAAGCACCATAACGGCTATACCACTAAATTAAACGCTGCCATTGAAGGCACCGATTTAGCCGGAAAATCTATAGAAGCTATTCTAGAAAATCTAGATATGTCACACAGCGCCGTTAGAAACAACGGTGGTGGCTTCTTCAATCACTCTCTTTTCTGGGAAGTAATGTCACCCGACGGCGGAGGTAAACCTTCAGGAGAACTTGCCTCAGCTATTGATAACGCCTTTGGTTCTTTCGAATCTTTTAAAGATAAGTTTAGCAGTGCCGCTGGAGGACAGTTTGGTTCTGGTTGGGCTTGGCTTTGTGTTCACAAAGGTGGAAAGGTTGAAGTTTGTAGCACACCTAACCAAGACAACCCTCTAATGCCAAGTACTGGTTGTGGAGGCACTCCTATTTTAGGGTTGGATGTATGGGAACATGCTTATTATCTTAACTATCAAAACAAGCGCCCAGAGTACGTTGAGGCTTTCTTCAATGTTATCAATTGGGACAAAGTTGCTGAACTTTACGCCGAAGGCAAATAATAAAGTTTTTCAATCAAATAAAAGGCCCCAACCGGTATCCGGTTGGGGCCTTTTATTTTTTAACAAGTCGCAAAAAAGGGGAATAAAACCCTGAGCTTTAGTAAATAGAAAAGGGCGGAGAAGTCTCCACCCTTTTCGTCCCAAATCTTACCATAAACTTAACCTACTTATGCTATGGCAGGACTAAAATACTGGTATTGTGGGAAATAAAAAAAGAATTTTTAGAAATTTTAAGGCTTTTTTTTAACATAAAAAGCTTGAAAAAGTGTTAACGCAGTGAATTACTGGCATTTCTATAAAATAAAAAGGCGGAGCAATGCTCCGCCTTTTCCCCAAATCTTACCATGAACTTAACCTACTTATGCTATGGTTCTCCAAATGTATTGCGAATTAAGCCATCGGAAAAAGTAATTAGACTAACGTACGTTTACCTAGTTGAACTACCTTTTAGTAATCTATCGAAGCTCCGATGATAGAATTGGATCGTAATGTAACAGTATCTGACTGAATTGAATGGGGAAGAAGTAAAAATAAAAGGCGGAGCATTGCTCCGCCTTTTCCCCAAATCTTACCATGAACTTAACCTACTTATGCTATGGTCCTCCAAATATAGAGCAGCTTATTTCGGGGTTAAAAGTTCTTTGTCAAACGGTCGAAAAAAAAGATAAAAGGTGAAAAGGAAGCTCTGTAGAGGCTTTACGGGTAACACGGATTTATAATGGAATTGATAAAATAAAAAAGGTGGAGAATCTCCACCTTTTTTGCCCCAAATCTTACCATGAACTTAACCTACTTATGCTATGGCAATACTAAAAGTATATACCGCTCAAGCGGGTCAATACAAAAAGCCGTTGAAATACTCAGATTATCGATAAAATACTCTAAATGAGGGATTTCATCGATGAAAGTAATCAATACGCCCTTTGGTTCTTTCCTTCATAAAAATTGATGAACGCTCTGTTCACCACTCGGTTACCGCCTGGGGTGGGGTAATCGCCCGTAAAATACCAGTCGCCCAAATTCTTGGGGCAGGCCATATGAAGGTTGTCTATGTTTTGATATATAATTTGAACCTCTGCATTGATTCCTTCAGGGCTCAAAAGCTCTCCTATTTTTTGTGATATTTCCTCATCGGTAAAGGGAGCATAGAACTCCTTTACGTAGTTGATTACTTCTGCATCACGTGTAGCGGTCTGTTGTAAACATTTGTCATAAATATCATCGACAATGTTCATAGTCAAGCGCTCTTGGTGCAAAGCCAACGCCGCTTTAAAAGCAACAAAATCCTCTAGTTTTGCCATATCGATTCCGTAACAATCCGGATATCTGATTTGAGGCGCAGAAGAGACTACCACAATTTTTTTAGGGGAAAGTCGGTCTAAAATTCTTAGTATACTTCTTTTAAGGGTTGTTCCGCGAACGATACTATCATCAATAATAACAAGATTGTCACCTTTCTTTACAGATCCGTACGAGATATCGTAAACATGCGTAACCAAATCATCACGGCTACTATCTTGGGTTATAAAGGTTCTCAATTTTGCATCTTTAATGGCCACTTTCTCGATGCGTGGCCTAATCGCTAAAATGGAATGAAGTTCTTCACTGTTGATATTAGAGCCTAACGCAAGAATCTGTTCCTCCTTCTTTTTGTTCAGATAGTTTTGAGCCTCTTTGACCATGCCAAAAAATGAAGTTTCAGCGGTATTTGGTATATAAGAGAATACGGTATTTTTCATATCGTACTCAATAGACTCCAATATTTGAGGGAACAACAATCGACCTAATTCTTTCCGCTCTTGATAAATTTCTTTATCACTGCCCCTAGAAAAATAAATTCTCTCAAAAGAACAAGCCTTGCGCTCTACCGGCGGTAATATTTCTTTCAGGGATACACTACCATTCTTCTTGATGATAATAGCATGACCAGGGTCTAGCTCTTTAATCTCATCATATTTCACATTGAAAACCGTTTGAATGGCAGGCCTTTCCGATGCGACGACGACGACTTCATCATCTTGATAATAATAGGTGGGGCGTATTCCGGCAGGGTCTCTAAGAACAAATGCATCACCATGCCCTAAAAGACCGGCCATGGCATAACCACCATCCCAGTTCTTGGCAGCCCTCTTTAAAATTTTATTCAGCTTAAGACGCTCAGCTATCAACGGGGAAGCCTCTTGCTTGCTATAGCCCTCTTTCTTTATCTGCTTATACAATTTGGCGACCGCATCGTCTAAAAAATGACCTATTTTTTCCATTACCGTTACGGTATCGGCCATCTCTTTTGGGTGCTGCCCTAATTGTACCAAATTTTTGAAGAGCTCATTAACGTTTGTCATATTGAAGTTACCCGCAACAATTAAGTTACGGTGCATCCAATTGTTCTGACGTAAAAACGGGTGAACGCTCTCTATGCTATTCTTACCAAAAGTACCATAGCGTACATGCCCTAAAAGCACCTCACCTATATAGGGTATATGCTTCTTTTGAAGCGCCACATCATTTTGGTATTCTGGGTTCTCGGCCAATGTAGTATTGATCCGATCATTAATTTGCGCAAAAATATCTTGAATGGGCTGTTGGGCAATCGAACGCACCCGGCTCATATACCTTTCACCAGGGTTCACATCTAACTTGATACTTGCGAAACCGGCACCATCTTGACCTCTGTTGTGCTGCTTCTCCATCATGAGGTACATTTTATTGACCCCATAGAAAGCAGTACCGTACTTCTTCTTGTAGTACTCTAACGGTTTCAAAAGACGTATAACCGAAATACCACACTCGTGTTTAATAGCATCACTCATTGTATATCCTTTCTCTATTAAAAAAGCCCCTTTTATGTAGGGGCGTGTTTTATCTTAACTCTATATCGAACTGGGTGAGGGCCTTGAACTCAAACAACCTTTTGTTCACCTCTTCTCTTTTCAGCGTTTTCATGCGCTCGGTTCCAAACCGTTCAACGCAGAAAGAAGCCAAATTAGACCCATGAATAACCGCATTCTTAAGATTCTTGAACGACATGTTATCGGTAGCCGCCAAATAACCAGAAAAACCGCCGGCAAACGTATCGCCTGCGCCGGTTGGGTCAAAAACCTCTTCTAAAGGCAACGCAGGGGCAAAGAATACCTTTTCATCGTGAAACAATAACGCACCGTGCTCACCTTTCTTAATGACCACATATTTCGGCCCCATTTCTTGAATCGCCGCGGCAGCCTTCACCAATGAATATTCTTCTGTCAGCTGTCGTGCCTCTTCATCGTTAATGGTAATAACATCTATGTGTTTGATGACCTCTTTTAATTCATCAAGGGTATTATCCATCCAGAAATTCATAGTATCCAAAACGATTAGTTTTGGTCGTACTTCCATCTGATTAATTACACTTAATTGTATGGAAGGGTGCAGATTACCCAGCATCACCACATCGGCATCCTTAAAATGATCCGGCACTTTGGGGTCGAAATCTGCCAAAGTGTTCAAATCGGTTATTAGGGTATCTCTTGAATTAAGGTCGTTATGATATTTACCTTTCCAATAGAAGGTCTTTCCTCCCTTTACGATTTCGGTTCCGGTCAGATCAATGTCTTTACCTCTAAGAATTTCAAGATAGGACTCCGGAAGGTCGTCTCCCACAATGGAGACAATGGCCGTTTCAACATCAAATTGGGAGGCCGCCAGCCCAATAAAGGTCGCAGCACCACCTAAAATCTTTCCTGTCTTACCAAAAGGAGTCTCGATTTCATCAATAGCAATGGTGCCTACGATTAGAAGTTTACCCATAAGGTCTTGCAATTTTGCTGCAAATATACGCTTTTGGGTGGCGAATTGAGCGGGTGTTCGATATCAAATTTTAATATTCGGTAAACGGCCTATTTCCTACCAAAATCTGCAGGAATTTCACCCCAGGCCTTGGTTTCCCATTTAACCACCGGAGTGGTATATGAATTGGTCTTAAGCCATTCAACGGCCCTACGGATCAGCTCAAAAAGTTCTTTGTTTTTGGCGTTTTCCTCTAATTTGGTATTGCAGTTTTTTTTGCGCACCCAGCTCATAGCTGTACGGCTATCGGTGTAAATAACACGGTCACTCTTATTTTTCTTCAGAAAGGCCAAGCCATGCACAATGGCCAAAAATTCACCGATGTTATTTGTGCCTTGCTGAAACGGACCTTGCTTAAAGAGTTTTTTGCCCGTTTTGGTGTCTACCCCTTGGTATTCCATAACGCCAGGGTTTCCGCTAGAGGCGGCATCTACAGAAATAGAATTGTAATTAGGGGTACCATATTTAAGAGCCTCTGCAGCGGATAGTTGGGCGGCCTGCTTTTTCTTCCCCTTATAATCGGCGTAATCGCCATTATATGCTTTTTTTGCTTCGGTAAAACTGGAAAATGATTTGTACTGGGCTCCCTTAAAACCGTCAATAGCAGCCTTACAGTCTTTCCAGGTATCATAAATACCGGGGCGTTTTCCTTTCCAAACCGTATAGAATTTTTCCTTTTTTGCCATTAGCTATCGGTCAAAAGTTTATCGATCACCTTCGGAAAATGCTCATATTCCAACTCATGAACCTTGGCCGCAATAGTATCCGGTGTATCGTCTGAAACGACTATAGTTCTAGCTTGGTGAATAATAGCTCCCTCATCATAATTTTCGTTCACGTAATGAATGGTAATGCCTGTTTCAGTTTCTCTGTTCTCTTTAACGGCTTTGTGAACATGGTTTCCGTACATACCCTTTCCTCCATATTTAGGCAATAGGGCAGGGTGAATATTGATTATTTTATTAGGAAAAGTTTCGATAAGGTTTTGTGGAATCTTCCATAAAAAACCGGCCAAAACGATTAAATCGGGATTCAAAACGCCAACTGTTTTACATACTAGATCTGAATTATAGAACGACCGCCTATTAAAGTAAAGGGCGTCGATAGATAATCTATCGCATCGGTCAAGTACTGCGGCATTTTTCTTATTCGTTAAAACACAGGCTATCTCAATATCAGAACGAGAAGAAAAATAGTTCACGATATTTTCTACGTTCGAGCCAGAGCCTGACGCAAAAAGAACGATTCGTTTGGTTTTCAAAAGATTAGCGATTTAAGTTTACAAGTTCTTTAAAGGTCGCAAGGTAAAGGATTTTTCTATGGAAATTCAACTACGAAAGCCCTACATATAGTGCTATAGAATATCTCGTTAGAGCTAAAAAAATTTTAATTCGAAAGAGTTCTCTTGTTCTTAAATTTAGTAAATTACCATACATTTTATCGGCAAATAGTGTTATTCAACCAAAGTTTTTTATTTTTGCCAACAATTTAAATTTTAAAACCAATTTTATTATGTCAGACATTGCATCAAGAGTAAAGGCTATCATCGTTGATAAATTAGGTGTAGATGAAAACGAAGTTGTAACGGAAGCTAGCTTTACAAACGACCTAGGGGCAGATTCTTTGGATACAGTGGAATTGATTATGGAGTTCGAAAAAGAATTTGATATCCAAATCCCAGACGATCAAGCTGAGAATATCGCAACAGTTGGCCAAGCCATTAGTTATATAGAAGAAGCGAAGTAATCTTTAATGATTCTTTAAAATAAAGATTTATAAATTATCCATGTGGTAACCCTATCGCATGGATAATTTTTTTTAATTTACGGTTGGCTTAAAACAAAACGAAAAATTAAGTTCAATGCAATTAAAGCGAGTAGTAGTTACCGGATTGGGTGCTTTAACACCTATTGGTAACAATATCGAGGAATATTGGGAAGGCCTGAAAAATGGAAAAAGTGGTTCGGCCCCCGTTACCTATTATGACACCGAAAAATTCAAGGTCAAATTTGCTTGTGAACTTAAAAACTTCAACGCCGAAGATTATTTTGACCGAAAAGAGGCTCGAAAACTTGACCGTTTTGCGCAATACGCCCTTATTTCTTCCGACGAAGCCATTACAGATTCAGGTTTAGACCTCGAAAAGCTTGACAAATTTCGTGTTGGCGTTATTTGGGGAGCAGGTATCGGAGGTTTAGAGACCTTTCAAAATGAAGTGATCAACTTTGCCGAAGGCAACGGAACACCACGTTTCAATCCGTTCTTCATTCCTAAAATGATTGCCGACATTGCTCCGGGGCATATCTCTATCAAGCACGGTTTTATGGGGCCAAACTATACTACGGTATCAGCTTGTGCTTCATCGGCCAATGCCATTATCGATGCTTTAAACTATATAAGGCTTGGGCATTGTGATGTAGTGGTTACCGGTGGTAGTGAGGCAGCAGTTACTATTGCAGGTATGGGTGGTTTTGGTGCTATGCATGCTCTTTCTACCCGTAATGAAAGTCCGGAAACCGCATCAAGACCTTTTGATGCCACTAGAGATGGTTTCGTTCTAGGTGAAGGTGCCGGTGCTTTGATTCTTGAAGAATATGAGCACGCCAAGGCAAGAGGTGCCAAAATATATGCTGAGGTTGCCGGTGGCGGTCTATCGAGCGACGCTTACCACATGACAGCTCCACACCCCGATGGTATCGGGGTGGTCAGGGTAATGGAAAATTGTTTGCGCGATGCCGGACTAAAACCGGAGGAAGTAGATGCCATAAATACCCACGGTACCTCAACACCTTTAGGTGATGTTGCCGAGCTAAAGGCAATCAGTGAGGTTTTTGGTGACCATGCACCTAATATAAATATTAATTCGACCAAATCGATGACCGGCCATTTGCTTGGCGCGGCAGGTGCCATTGAGGCAATTGCATCGATTTTGGCCATGAAACATAGTTTGGTGCCGCCCACCATCAATCACTCGGTTGTTGATGAGAACATAGACCCTAAATTGAATCTCACCTTGAACGAAGCTCAAGAACGAGAAGTAAATGTTGCACTGAGCAATACATTTGGGTTCGGAGGGCACAACGCCTGTGTTATATTTAAGAAAATCAGCGAGTAATACCCATGGGTTTTCCTTCAAATATATTCAATTCCCATTCCAAAAAGGATGGGGATTTTTTTTTGGGGATGACCAAAATACTGGGCTTTAAGCCAAAAAAGCTTGATTATTACAAACGTGCTTTTTTACATAGGTCGGCCAATATAAAAGATAAAGATGGCACGCCTATGAACTACGAGCGTCTCGAATTTTTGGGCGATTCTATGTTAGGTACTATTATATCAAAACATCTGTACGATCAAGTACCGGAAGGTGATGAGGGATATTTGACCAAAATGCGTTCAAAAATCGTTAGTAGAAAACATCTGAACGAACTTGGCAAAGATTTAGAGCTGATAAAATTTGTTCAAAGTCGAATTCCGAAAACACACTTTGGAGAAAATATACACGGCAATGTATTTGAGGCCTTGGTAGGTGCTATCTATCTCGACAGAGGTTATAAGTACTGCGAAAAGTTCATCAGTCAACAGGTGATAGACCCCTATGTAGACATTGAACAGTTAGAAGGCAAGGTCATCAGCTACAAAAGCCTGATCATCGAATGGTGCCAAAAGCAAAAAAAGACTTTCGATTACAATGTTTACGAAGATACCGGTAACGATACGTTAAAACATTTTGCCGTAAAATTGACTATTGGGGGCAAAGTAATGGCCAAGGCCAGGGCAACATCGAAGAAAAAGGCAGAGGAAAGAGCTTCAAAAAGAGCCTATTACGCACTTCAGGATAGGATGGAAAAGTCGTAAAATATTTCTATTGTAACTAAAACGTTATAGATTGCCGAATTTAAGCTTTACCCCTTGCTAACCTAGGCGTTGTACCGTATTAATATTATATTTGCTGCTTTCTGTGCCTATGGTAGCGATACATAAGATTTCGACGGATTTTTACGAAGATTCATTCGATTTGATTGCATTGCACAGCAGTCTTGAAGATTATGCCATCGCCTATGCCTTGAACCAGTGCTTAAAATCAAGTTTTAAGCGTAGACGTGCAGATTTAGATATTTCTGTACATACCACGGTTCCCATATTTGAATGGAAAGATGATTTGAACGACAGGTATTGGACATTTTTCCCTAACCATAGTTTAGAGGAAGATAAAACATCAAGGTCCGATCTTTTTATGAACGAGCCGGCGTTTGCAAAGTTCACCATGGTACCGGAATATAAAGATGTAGATTATTTTATCAAGATTGAGCAAGAAGATAATGCCGATACGGAGAAGCTCATCAAATCGTTATTGGCCGTGCCGAAAATTATTACGGCCTATAGCATAGAAACAGACAAACTAAAATCAAAGAACAACTTAATTTATTGAATCAATGCCTAGCAAAAAAAAGACAAAAATAGTAGCCACCCTCGGTCCGGCGACTAGCAAGAAAGAGGTTCTCAGAGATATGATCGAGGCCGGTGTAGATGTCTTCCGCATAAATTTCTCCCATGCAAATTATGATGACGTTACCGAACGCATCAATATGATTCGAGAACTTAACGAAGAAATGGAAACCTATACTTCCATTCTTGCCGATTTACAGGGCCCCAAATTACGGGTAGGGGTCATGGCCGGTGAAGTTGTGGTGGCACCAGGTGACGAAATTACATTTGTGACCGGTGAACCTTTTGAAGGTACAAGTGAGAGGGTTTATATGAACTATGCCACTTTTCCTAAAGATGTCAATCCTGGAGAACGTATTTTACTAGATGATGGCAAACTAATTTTTGAAGTGGTCTCTACCAATGGTGAAGACGAGGCAAAAGCTAAGGTGATTCAAGGTGGTCCGCTTAAATCTAAGAAAGGGGTTAATCTTCCTAATACCAATATATCGTTGCCGGCGTTGACCGAAAAGGATATTAACGATGCCATTTTCGCCATATCTCAAGATGTAGATTGGATCGCTCTTTCTTTTGTTCGCTTTAGTCAAGATCTTATTGATCTTCAGAACTTGATCAAAGAACACTCTGAACATAAAATTCCGATTATAGCCAAAATCGAAAAGCCTGAGGCAGTAGAAAATATAGACAAAATCGTTGCCTATTGCGACGGTCTTATGGTTGCTCGTGGTGATTTGGGTGTTGAAGTGCCTGCGCAAGAAGTACCATTGATTCAAAAGCAATTGGTTCTAAGAGCCAAAAAGGCAAGAATACCCGTTATCATTGCGACCCAAATGATGGAAACTATGATTACGAGCCTTACCCCAACAAGGGCAGAGGTTAATGACGTAGCTAACTCAGTAATGGATGGTGCCGATGCCGTTATGCTTTCAGGCGAGACTTCGGTAGGTAACTATCCTGTTCAAGTTATCAGTAAAATGGCAAGTATATTGGAAAGTGTCGAAGGTTCTGAATTGATCCAGGTTCCTCATGATCCACCTCACATCAAGACCAAGCGCTACATTACCAAATCGATTTGTTACCATGCGGCTACTATGGCGAACGAAATAAAGGCGAAAGCGATTTCTACCCTTACCAATAGTGGTTATACCGCCTTTCAAATCTCTGCATGGAGACCAAGTGCCCATATCTTAGTCTTTACCGACAACAAGCGTATTTTAACACAATTGAACCTTCTTTGGGGAGTTAGGGCCTTTTATTACGATAGGTATGTTACCACCGATGAAACCATCGAAGATGTAAATAGCATCGCCTGCAAAAAAGGTTTTCTCGAAGTGGGCGATATGCTGATTAGCCTTGCCGCTATGCCTATTAGGGAAAAGGGCATGGTCAATACCCTAAGAGTTACGGAAATCGAAAACTGTAGTTTCTAAAAAATAGATTTAGGCAACTGCTTTTTCAAAAGCGATAAAGTTGACCAAATCTCCTTTCATATTAAAAATCGGCTTGCCTTTTATCTGACAAGAATAAGGCGAGCCATTTTTTTTATAATTGATAATAGTTTCCTCGAAAGGTTGCTGGTTTTCAATTGCTTCGGCTATTCTTTCTCTGGTAAGTTTACAGGTGTCTTTTCCTTGAAATAGTTTGGGTGATTTCCCAACAACTTCAATGGGGTCATAGCCTGTCATTTGCTTAATATTATTGCTGGCAAATTCAATTTTCAAATGGGGATCGGTTATAACGACAACCAATTCCTTAATCAAGGGCCAATCATCGCCCGTTAAGACCGACTGCCAACGATTTTTGTTACCTATCTGACCAATGGAAGCCAAATCTTTTAAATGTTCTTTGTAGGTCTGAAAATACATCCCTGAGATATCCCATGATGAAAGTGGGGCAGATATAGCATTTATATGCGAATTATATCGTTGTACAGCACTATCATAAAACCGAAGATCCTTCATACAACAAGAGATTTAATGCCTTACAAAATTATTGGTTCTTCTTTAATTGACCATTGTTAGGCAAAAAAATAGTCAACCAAAAAAAAGACGCCTTCAAGACGTCCTTTTTTCTGCATTTAATGAATGATTTTCAAATTTTATTTTGACCGTGGGCAGCTCTGATTCCAACGAATTATTCTGCCTCTCTATTTCATCGGCTATATCTTGAAGCTCTGAATCTACACTACAAGAAAAAATGGTCATGGTAACAAAAGCTAACAACAGCAGCTTTATAACAAATGGTTTCATATTCAATTGATTTGGGGGTATAAAACATGTAATAACAACTAGCTGAACCGCTTTTTATTGTGCATTTATGTAGAAGAACGTTAAAAAGCATATCGCTTCATCGATATTTAGCAAACTTTAAACATTTTTTATGAATTGAAATTGGCTCAAGACCCTGATAGTACTAGCTTTGCGCTTTTAAAATTTAATCATTATCATAGACTTTATCATCGCTATTCTATGGAGTTTATCCCCCTTTGGAGAGGCAAAGGCAGGAATACCCTATGGAATGCTTAACGGCCTAAACATCTATCTGGTCTTTATATTTTGCTTTTTGGCCAATGTGTTGGTTTTTCCCATTATGATTTTTTTCTTGGATAAAATCAACAAATACTTTCTGCGATGGTTTTTCTATAAAAAATCGGCCATATATGTTGCCAGAAGGGCCAAGACCGGATCAGGTGAAAAAATTCAGAAATTCGGTTTTTGGGGTTTGATTCTGTTTGTAATGATTCCGCTTCCCGGTACGGGAGTCTATGCAGGAAGCATCGCTACCTATCTTTTTAAGATTGAAAGACAAAAGGCCTTTTGGGCAAATACCATTGGTATTTTTCTTTCTTCGGTCATTGTATGGTCGGCAACATTGTTATCAATGAAAGGAATGGGCCAAGCTTAATTCTAAGAACCGTTTCTTTATTGAATTTCTAGAATTTTCTGTGTGGCACCATTGAAAACAAAGGTTTCGCCAGTGTGCTTTCCCATTAATAGCCTACCGATAGGCGTCATAGCCGAAATGCAAAAAACGGGTGATTCCGACAACTCACATTTTCCGGCCGAAATTGCCACATAATATGAATTGAGGTCAGTACGCACCAAGCTTCCCAGACCCACCACTTTAGAATTTATGCTAGGGTTAGCTCTCTTTAATACGGCCTTCATCTGTTCGGCTTCCGCTAATTGTTGTCCTAACTTTTCACGTTCAATTTGTAACATGGCACGACCGGTTTCATGCTTGTCACCGGCCGTACTTTTTGTTTCGCTTTGTAATGAGTCTTGAATTTCACCGATATTCGTTTGTATGCGAGAAATTCGGCCATCGACGAAGTCTAGACAAAAATTATATAACTCTTGTTTTTGGTTCAACCTGTAAAATTAATGTGAATCTCTTTCCACTTTAGAACCTGAGCCTCCCACCAAAAAATCAAAATCAGCCCCCTTATGGGCTTGTTCCACATGGTCAACATACAGCTTTACGTAACCTCTTTTAGCTAAAGATTCCGGTACTTTCCACTCACTTCTTCTCTTGGCCAGCTCCTGTTCAGAAATCATTAGGTTTAGACTGCGTGCCTCGACATCTAGCTCAATTAAATCTCCGTTCTCAACGAAGGCCAAATTACCACCTATGGTAGACTCAGGCGAGACGTGAAGTATAACGGTACCACCTGCCGTACCGCTCATTCGACCGTCAGATATGCGTACCATGTCTTTAACGCCCTGCATTATCAATTTTTCAGGAAGATCAACGTTGCCCACTTCAGGCATGCCAGGATAGCCCTTTGGGCCGACCCCTTTAAGAACGATTACACTATCTTTATCAATATCTAAGTCTGGGTCATCAATACGGTCATGGTAATCTTCCATGGTTTCAAAGACAACTGCTTTTCCGGTATGCTTCATTAAATGCTCTGACGCGGCAGACGGCTTTATAACTGAACCGTCCATACACAAATTACCCTTTAATACGGCGATTCCTGCCTCCTTTTTAAGAGGATTTTCCAGACTACTGATAACATCATCATCATAGCAGGCTACGTCTTTATAATTTTCACCTAAACTTTTTCCGTTTGCCGTGATGACTTCGTTATGTAACAACGGTTTTAAACGGTTGAGAACTACTGGCAGGCCACCTGCATAATAGAAATCTTCCATCAAATGTTTCCCAGACGGCTTGAGATTTACCAATAAGGGCACTTTGCTGCCATGGGTATCGAAATCTTCCAGCTTCAAATCGACACCAATACGCCCCGCTATTGCAGTAAGGTGTACTATTAAGTTGGTAGAGCCCCCAACAGCTGAATTGGTAACGATAGCATTTTCAAATGCCTCTCTGGTCAATATTTTTGACAGTTTTAAATCTTCCTTTACCATTTCAACGATACGCCTACCCGAGAGTTGTGCGAACATTTTCTTTCTTGAATCTGCTGCCGGAATGGAGGAAAACCCCGGAAGGGTCAAGCCCAAAGCTTCTACCATCGTGGCCATGGTTGAAGCCGTGCCCATGGTATTACAATGACCTATACTTCTCGCCAGGCACACTTCTGCCTCTCTAAAATCGGCATCGGTGAAAGCCTCATTCTTCTGTTTTTCCTTCACCATCCAGTTCATGGATCCCGAACCAATCTTCTCGCCTCTAAAGCGCCCACTAAGCATTGGCCCTCCTGGTACTACTATGGTCGGCAAATCGACACTACAGGCGCCCATTAAGGTCGACGGAGTGGTTTTATCGCATCCTGTTAAGAGGACAATGCCATCAAGTGGATTGGCACGTATAGATTCCTCAGTATCCATACTGGCCAAATTGCGAAAAAGCATAGTGGTGGGGCGCATGATGGTCTCCCCCAAACTCATCACCGGAAACTCCATAGGAAAACCTCCAGCTTCCAGAATACCTCGTTTGACTATTTCTGCAAATTGACGCAAGTGACCGTTACAAGGTGTCAGCTCTGACCAGGTATTACATATGCCTATTACTGGTTTTCCTTCAAAATAATCATCGGGATAGCCCTGATTTCGTAACCATGAACGGTGTACGAAGTTCATTTTTTTATTGTCACTATTGAACCATTCTGAGCTTCTTAGCTTTTTACTTTTTGACATGAAATCTAGGTTGAGGTTTTGATCGGTTTAAAGTAGGGATTATAGCCCAAAGAAACAATGAAAGCCAAAAGTTGACTATGGCAAGGTGTAAGTAATGTTGGTAAACGGTGTTAAGCCAGTTCGGCCAGCTCTTTACCGACCAAACTTCCTATAGCGATGCCCATTCCGCCCAATCGAACACCGCAAAAAACATCGGAAGAAAGCGGTCTTACAATTGGCGACTTTCTATTTCCTACGCCCATAATTCCACTCCAGCGCCGATCGATTTCCAACTTTTCATTGGGAAGTATGATTTCTTTTAAGAGTTTTTCCAGTTGCTTCTGAATCAACTCTGTCTCTCCGAACTCAGTTGTTTGCTCAGCTAGAAAGTCTAAATTTCTCCCTCCCCCAAAAAGAATTCTATTGTCGATATTCCTAAAGTAATAATAACCTTGGTCGAAATGAAAGGTTCCTTTAATGTCAAGATATTTTAATGGCTTTGTCAAAATTACCTGCGCCCTTGCGGGTTGTACTTCATCGGGTAAAAATTGTCCTGTAAAACCATTCGTCGCTATGAACAATTTTCCGGTAGAAAACTCAAAGTGTTCGGTCTTAAGCAACACCAAACTTGATTTTTGTGTAAAATCATTCAAAGCGACCCCTTGCAGAATGGTAATTTCTTGGTCCACGGCCTTCTTGGCTAAGGCCATCATCATTTTTCCAGGATCTAGCTGACCCTCAAAGCGATGTGCAATATACTTTTCATGAATTTTCTCAAAACCATATTTATTAGACTGCACGAAAAAGGGAATCTCACCAAAAATAGGTTTCAACAGCGAATTTACATGCCCCATCATTTCTATGCTTGATTCGTAAAGTTCAGGCGCGTTCTTCAAAAAGAGTTCATAACCTCCCAAGGGTTGAAAATCAATGGCGCTATCACCCAAAGTTGATCTGAGCAACTGAATACCGTCCCACCTTTTCTTGACAAGGTTAAAAACTTCTTCTTCAGAATGAGTGCGGAGGTCAGAAACAATTTCGGAAATACTACCAAAACAGGCAAAACCGGCATTCTTGGTACTGGCGCCTTGTGGCAACACACCCTTCTCAAGCACTACTATCTTGGCATTGGGAAACCTCTGCCTTAATTGTAAAGCACAGTTCAGGCCCGTGATTCCAGCGCCAACAATCGTGAAATCAACCTGCGATAGCCAAGTCTTATATTCCCAATAACTTAGTTTCATAAAAATGGAAGGTAAGTGAAATTAGGGAATAAAAAACCCCGGACTGGCCGGGGCAATTATTAATCTTCTTTTTCAGGATTCATTTTAAACGATTCCATGAATTTTGTGGTATAGTTTCCAGCCAAATAATCTGGATGATCCATCAACTGCCTGTGAAAGGGAATCGTGGTTTTGATACCCTCTATGACAAACTCATCAAGAGCCCGTTTCATCTTGTTGATTGCCTCTTCACGTGTCTGTGCAGTGGTAATCAATTTGGCAATCATCGAATCATAGTTCGGTGGAATTTGATATCCGCTATAAACGTGGGTATCCATTCGCACTCCATGTCCGCCCGGTGTATGCAAAGTGGTAATTCTACCAGGTGACGGCCTAAAATTATTATAGGGATCTTCAGCGTTGATACGGCATTCGATAGAATGTAGTTTTGGCGTATAGTTCTTCCCTGAAATCGGAACGCCCCCAGCAACCAAAATTTGCTCTCTGATCAAATCGTAATCAATGACCTGTTCGGTTATGGGGTGTTCTACCTGAATTCTCGTATTCATTTCCATGAAATAGAAATTACGATGTTTATCTACCAAGAATTCAATGGTTCCCGCACCCTCGTAATTGATAAACTCTGCAGCCTTTACAGCTGCTTTACCCATTTCATCCCTTAGTTTATCGGTCATGAAAGGTGATGGAGTCTCTTCGGTAAGCTTCTGGTGCCTTCTTTGAATAGAGCAATCTCTTTCTGAAAGATGGCACGCCTTACCGTATTGGTCTCCGACTACCTGTATCTCAATATGTCTAGGTTCTTCGATCAATTTTTCCATGTACATTCCTCCGTTTCCGAAGGCTGCTTTCGCCTCTTGTACCGCACTTTCAAAATTGCTCTGCATTTCGTCTTCTGACCATATGGCACGCATACCTTTACCACCACCACCGGCGGTAGCTTTGATCATAACAGGATAACCCATTTTCTTGGCCTCCTTTTTGGCGTGGGCCACATCTTTCAACAAACCTTCAGAACCTGGAACTACAGGAACACCAGCCTGTTTCATGGTTTCTTTGGCCGTTGCCTTGTCTCCCATTTTATCGATCTGATCGCCAGACGCACCGATAAATTTTATGTCGTGCTCGGCACATATCTTCGAGAATTTAGAATTCTCAGAAAGAAAACCGTAACCAGGGTGAATAGCATCGGCATTGGTAATCTCTGCCGCTGCAATGATATTAGGTATTTTCAAGTACGATTCACTGCTGGGGGCCGGACCAATACATACGGCCTCATCTGCAAAGCGAACGTGAAGACTTTCTTCATCTGCCTTTGAATAAACAGCTACCGTCTTAATGCCCATTTCTTTACAGGTACGAATGACGCGTAACGCAATTTCACCCCTATTGGCAATAAGTATTTTTTTGAACATAACTTTTAAAATTAAAAGCCAAACTGCAAACACCGGACCCCACATCTAACTTACAGGGTTCGGAATCGTTATTTGGAATTTCTAAACTAGGAAGGGTCGACCAAAAATAATGGCTGATCAAATTCAACTGGTGATGAATCGTCAACCAAAATCTTCACAATCTTTCCAGATACTTCAGATTCTATATCATTGAAGAGTTTCATGGCTTCGATGACGCAAAGAACGTCTCCTTTGCCAATACTACTACCTACTTCAACAAAAGGATCTTTATCAGGAGAAGGCTTTCTGTAAAAAGTACCTATAATCGGCGACTTGATGGTAATGTACTTTGAGTCTTCATCTTTTTTGCTCTCTTGCCCTGATCCCGAAGCTGCTTCTGCAGGGGCTGCAGGTGTTTGAACCGGCGCTTGGGCCATAGGAGCCTGTGCCATCGGAATTTGTTGAACAAAAGTAGTCTCGGGTCCCGATTCAGAAGAACCTGTTTTGATGGTAATCTTGATATCTTCCATCTCCAATTTAACCTCACTAGCACCAGATTTAGCAACAAATCTAATAAGGCTTTGAATCTCTTTTATATCCATGAATTTAAGTTTGTTTAGTAATTTGAATTAGTTATAGGCCCATTTCAAATAAATAGAACCCCAAGTGAATCCTCCACCAAAAGCGGCAAAAACTAAGTTGTCACCCTTTTTCAATTGACCTTCGAAATCTGCCAACAAAAGCGGTAAGGTCGCCGATGTGGTATTGCCATACCTATGAATGTTCATTAAAACCTTGGAATGGTCCAATCCCATTCTATTCGCCGTGGCATCAATAATTCTTTTATTGGCCTGATGCGGTACTAACCACGAAACATCGGTATGCTCTAGGTTGTTTCGCTGCATTATTTTCTCTGCCACTTCGGCCATATTTGAAACAGCGAACTTAAAAACTGTTCTTCCGTCTTGATAAATGTAATGTTTTCTGTTCTTAACCGTTTCTTCGGTTGCGGGCATCAGAGATCCACCAGCATCCATACCAAGAAACTGCCTTCCGTTGCCATCAGACCTTAAATATTCATCTTGAAGACCAAGGCCTTCTTCGTTCGGCTCGAAAAGAGCCGCTCCGGCCCCATCCCCGAAAATAATACATGTTGTACGATCCGTATAGTCAATGATAGATGACATTTTATCGGCCCCTATCAACAATACTTTCTTGTAACGGCCCGATTGAATATAACTGGCCGCGGTAGACATACCGAAAAGAAAACTTGAACAGGCCGCCAAAAGATCATAAGCAAACGCATTGGTAGCACCTATTTTTGCAGCAACAAAGGCAGCTGTTGAGGCCACCATATTGTCGGGTGTCGCCGTGGCAACAATCACCAAATCTATCTCGCTAGGGTCTAAATTTCTTTTTTCTATCAGGTTGTTAGCAGCCTGTATGGCCAAATAGGAAGTGCCCTCACCTTCTTCAGGTTTTAAGATCCGTCTTTCTTTGATACCGGTTCTAGTAACAATCCACTCATCATTGGTATCGACCATACCTTCCAGCATTTTGTTGGTCAGTACAAATTTGGGAACGTAAGCCCCTACAGCTGTAATTGCTGCCGTTGTTTTACTCATTCTAAACTTGATTTGATCTCAAAAACCATCAAAAATGCTTGAAAATTGGTGAAAATTAAACATTTTTCAGCAATTTCTCTGTGAAATGCAACCGTTTTTGAAATTTTAGTTTTTATGTACATCCGTTGAATTACCCCTTACCGTAAAATTTGAAATACGATATTCGGATGACGTTTTCTCTCAAAAGTTCGGGGGAACAAAATTACCTAAAACATCGGTATACCCCATAAAAAAACTCCCGTTGATATTCATACGGGAGTTGGGTACTTTTAACAGAATAACACGTTTATGCTTCTGCTTCTTCAGTTTTGTCTATAAGAACTTGGCCTTTGTAGTACAATTTACCTTCGTGCCAGTGAGCTCTGTGAAACAAGTGCATTTCACCAGTTGTTGGATCAGTAGCCAATGTTGGTGCAACAGCTTTATAATGGGTACGTCTTTTATCCCTTCTGGTTTTCGAAATTTTTCTCTTAGGATGTGCCATTTCAACTTATTTATCCGTTAACAGTTTCTTTAATTCGTCCCAACGGGGATCGTTTTCTTTAATATTTTCTTCTTTTTCCTTAGGCTTTAGTTCCTCAAGTTTTTTCAAGGCTTCCGATTGCAATGAACCATCAAGCACTCCAGGATGCACTCTCTTTTGTGGCACCGCCAATACTAGCATTTCATACACGTATTGAGCAATGTTCACTTGGTGCTCGCCATGGGGTATGACCAAGATATCATCATCTTCATCATTATACTCTTCCCCAAACTTGACCACCAACTTAAGCTCTGCCTCTATCGGCTGATCATAAGGTTCATTGGTCAAATCACAATTGACATTTACGGTTCCATCCGCATTCATCAAAAACTCGAGCATATTGCTCAGTTTCTTTAGCTCAACGTTCAATTGAATTTCTGCTCCATTGAACTCATCATAACCAAAAGACTCAAAGAACTCATTACCGATGGTATACTCAAAATCGTGTTTTCCTTGTTTTAAACCAGAGAAAGGAATACTAAACTCCTTTTGCTTCTTCATGACAACACTATTTTAAAGACACCGCCCATTCAAAGGCGGGTGCAAAGATACTACTATTTGTCAAAATAACAACCCTTTTTGCTTGTATTTCAACACACTGATGAATTTTGTACTGAAAATTATCCGGCTACCTTCTCACCTTTTGTTTTTGTAACGGATTTTCGGTCAACTCTTCGTACTCGGTGCGGTTCTTAAAAATCTGCAAAGCGGCAAAAACAGCTTCTTTAAAAGAACTATGGTCGGCCTTGCCTTGGCCTGCAATTTCAAAAGCAGTGCCGTGGTCGGGAGAAGTACGCACCTTCGAAAGGCCTGCCGTATAATTTACCCCCCTACCGAAAGACAAGGTCTTAAAAGGAATTAAACCCTGATCGTGATAAGCGGCCAAAACGGCATCAAAATTCTTGTAGGCATCAGATCCGAAAAAGCTATCTGCCGAATACGGGCCGAATACAAGATGTCCGGCGTTCGACATTTCTTTAATCACTGGCTTGAGAACTTCATCGTCTTCTTTACCTATTACCCCGTTATCGCCGCTGTGCGGGTTAATGCCCAATAGGGCTATTTTTGGCGCCCTAACACGAAAATCCATCCGTAGCGATTTCTCTATAGTCCTCACTTTATTTCGAATAAGAATTGCGTTAATGGCCGATGGGGCGTCCTTTACCGCAACATGGTCGGTCAAAAGGCCTATTTTTAGGTCTTCCGTTACCATAAACATTAGACTCTCACCCTGTAATTCTTGAGCCAAAAAATCGGTGTGCCCCGGAAATTTAAAATCGTCAGCCTGAATATTGGTTTTATTGATAGGAGCCGTCACCAACGCGTCAATTTCATTATTCTTTAATGATTCAACAGCTGCCCTAAGCGATTTAATGGCATATTTTCCTCCCTCTTCATTCGACTCGCCAAACTTGACCATAGGCACTTCTTTCCAAACGTTGACCACATTGATCTTACCGTCAAGAGCCTTTGAAGCGTTCTGAATACCGTGATAAGTAACATCAATACCCAATTCTTTTTTTTGAAAAGCTATGGTCTTGTTCGATGCATAAATAATGGGGGTGCAAAACTCTAACATGCGCGGATCCTCGAAAGTCTTTAGTATTACTTCACAGCCAATACCGTTAATATCCCCAATCGAAATGCCCAGCTTGATTTTGTCCTCGTCCTGCATGATAATCGTTACCTTTGTGTCAAATTTGTAATCAACAAAACTACTTAATTTCTACGGAACATGTTTACCGGTATCATTGAAACTTTAGGTATTGTAAAGGACCTACAAAAAGACGGTGGAAACCTTCATATTACAGTGGGTTCGCAACTTTCTTCAGAGCTGAAAATCGACCAGAGCGTATCGCACAACGGAGTGTGTTTGACAGTGGTCTCATTAGATGAAAATTCGTATACCGTTACGGCTATTGAGGAAACCTTGAACAAAACCAACCTTGATGACCTAACGATAGGTGACAGTGTTAATCTGGAAAGGGCCATGATAATGGGTTCTAGACTTGACGGGCACATAGTTCAAGGCCATGTAGACCAAACAGCCACCTGCATCAATATTGAAGAAAAAGATGGAAGTTGGTTCTTTACTTTCGAATATGATGCCAACGTTGGCAATACCACTATCGAAAAAGGGTCGATTACCATTGACGGAACCAGTCTTACTGTGGTAGATTCAGGTGCCGATACTTTCAGCGTAGCCATTATACCCTATACTTTCGAACACACCAGGTTTAAAGATTACGAGGTCGGTACAGTAGTGAACCTAGAATTTGATGTGATAGGCAAATACGTGGCCAAGCTTCTTTCTATAAGACAGTAAGGTGTATTTCTGCTAAACTTTGATAAAAATCTTTCTTTGATAAAGTACGTAAGCCAAAAGGCAGTAGAAAGCTACGACCGTGAGGCCATATAGCAAAGAGGACATTTGAAGCGACATGAAATCATGAACGTATATTGTATCAAATAACCAGCCATGCAATGAGGTGGTCTCGTTCACTTTGATCATACCCAGCACTTTACTAATAAAACTTGAAAGAAAATACAAAACGATAGCATTGGCCCCAGCATATCTAAAAATGCTTCCGAAGCTTATTTTTTTAACATCGGTCAAGTAATAAATTAGAGCAAGAATCAAATTGGCCCAGCCAGCGGTAACAAGAACAAAACTGCTTGTCCACAGTGCTTTGTTGATAGGGAAAAACAAATCCCACACATAGCCCAAAATCAAAAAAGAACCGCCAAGCCCCATTAAGATGGTTGCCTTTTTTTCCTGTTTAGAAGTCAGGATTAGCCCTGTAAAAATACCCAGAAGGGAACTTACTATAGATGGGAGTGTACTTAACAAGCCTTCAGGATCATAATCGGCCTTATAATTGTGCGAACCGAACACCTGAACATCTATATAGTTGGCCAAATTGTTGGGTGCCCTTTCAAAAGTAGACTCCATTCCGTTTACGGGAATAAAGTCCATTAAAATCCAATATCCGACCAGCAAAAGAACAGCCGTAGCTATTAAGGCTTTCCAATTAAGGTTCAAGAACAAAATTGAGGCAAAAAAGAAAACGACCCCTATTCGTTGCAGAACGCCAGGAAAGCGTATGTTCTCAAAATCTTTAATAAAGGGGAATGTCAACGTGAAAGCACCCAAGAACAAGCCTAAGCCAATAAGTTTTAAGGTTCTAATCGAAATCTTTTTGTAGGTAGCCCCTGTTACCTCTTTGTTTTTATAACTGAAGACAATGGAGGTTCCTACAATAAAAAGAAAGAACGGAAAAACAAGGTCTGTCGGGGTGTAACCATGCCATTCGGCATGTCTTAGAGGTGCATATACGGCTTGCCATGTTCCAGGAGTGTTGACCAATATCATTAATACGATGGTCATTCCCCTAAAAATATCAACGGAGAGTATTCGGTCTTTCATAATAAACTTATCGGTTGGTTTGGTAGAAATTTGTTCTAAAGATAAGTCATTACGCGCTATGAACAACCATATTAACCCTTGCCAGGCAAACTAACTTTCGATGTTGACGCGGCCTTTTTAAACCCTATCAATTGCTTTTTGGCGTCCAGTACCGATTTCACATACATCTTAAAATCTTTATAGTCTTGTGGGTCAATACGTTTCTTTGAAGTTTGAACAGAAATTTGAACGAATAGCTCGTTTGGCTCCTTTAACTCAAAGTTCATATTAAAATGATGCGCTTTAAAACTATATTCTGAATTTTCGGGTACTTCAACAAATTCTTCATCTTCAGATAAGACGATCAGGTAAGAAGAAATATACTCGTCTGCATTTTCGTAAAGCAGATAGTCGATAGGATAATTTCTAACATTGTCTTCAATAATACTCGAATTATAGGCATTATTGATTGCTGGAAGACTAAGAACTTTCATGCTACCAATCTGATTCAATTTTTCATTGACCGATAATTTGGAAACGTATTTCAAAGTTTCAGCTCTTCGCTTATAATTCACATTATAAACGCTATCAAGACTAAAGTCTTCACTCATTCTACCTTGAAAATCTTCTTTTATACTGTTTTTCAGCATTTCTGCATTGTTTTCTTTAAAAATGCCGGCGTAGTGCGAAACAATGCTTCCTTTTAAGATAGATTCTACTTGAAGTTCATGGTCATCTTTACCGATTTTATACAGCATATGACTCTCAATTACCGTCGGAGTATGGGCAATATTATCAAGACGGTAAATGCCCGACGATACTTTCTTGAAATTCTTGTTGGGAATATCTAATGCCGTGGCATGCTCTAAGCTGGTTGGTATAGACCTGAAAGGCAAGTTGTTGTCGGTCAATTCAAGATATTGGGCCTTACCATCAATAAATACCTTGGCAATACAGTGATTGAAATCTTGGTTAGGTAATACCATCGAGTTTTCACCATAATCAGATGTCAAAACCAATACCAAATGTGCACGTAAACCGGCCATTTGCGCAAGAGTCACATATAGAGTAGAAAAATCTTTACAGTCTCCTAATCTAGACTTGATGGTTTTTGACGGCTTTTGGGGCACATAACCGCTTTGCCTGAACCCGACGTAGCTATAACTGAAATTTTCCATGATATAATGGTAAATTCTAGAAGCACGCATGTCATCCGATAAGGCACTATACCCTTTCGGGAAAATGGATTCAAATGCCCTTTTTACATCTGAATTGATAAGCATCTGCGGGCGAACCAAGTCGGCATACCACTGGGCCACATCATCCCAAGAGCCGATAGTGCTCATGTGAATATACTTCGCAAGGTCGCTCAAGCTGGGCATGTAGTTTTCCGGTTGGGGCATCGGCTTTTGATTGGCGGCACTCCATTCGTGAAGAACGTAATCATCTAATTCCCTCTTAGAATAATCGATTTCACCGTTCACTATTTCAGTGTCAAATTCATGGTTCTTCGGCACCAAAATTTTAAGGCTGTTTTTGATGATAGGATGATACGATCCGAATTGGAAATAATCTACATGGTCTTTATAAAACCTACCCGTTTTGCTATAGCTACTTTCGTATTCGATATATATGACATCGTCAATTTCGAGATTGCTGAACACTAAGTCAGAGCCATTGACCGATGCGGGAACTATTTTTCCGGTCGGCTTAACAATTTCAGATTTGGTTATATGGTAGCTTCCGCTTAAGCCGAGGCCAACTTCTTTCAGTGACTCTATTCCCGCGTCAGATGTAATTTTAACTGCATATCTCACCTGAGACTTACCCCCTCCTTCCGGAAATAGCTGCAAAAGTGTCTCATCCAACAAATAATGGTACCCATAGCTACCCATCAAAGGCTGCTCTCTGTTACTTGTAATAAAACCGTACATATCTTTAGTGCCCAACTCCTTAAAATAATCAGGAGTTTTAGATAAATCGTCAATCTTCTTTCTTACAGTTGTGTTTGCGCCATTATGTTTTATGGCCTTTTGATACCAATGTAGCGCTTCCTCTTTCTTTCCGATTTGCTCTAAGGCAAAAGCCTTTTTTTCCATGGCCACAAAAGAATACGGATAATTGGCAAGCATTTGCTCAATATACGGGAGCGATTCTTTAAAACGCTTGTATTTATGAAGGTAATCAATGAGTTCAGAAATAAAAAGATTGTCATTTTTGACCAGGTCGTAACGTGTTTCGAAAAGTCCTAGCGCATCGCTGATACGGTTCTGCTTTTCATAGTGTTCTGCCAATGATTTTATGGCCGAATAATCAAAGTAATCTTTGTTGATCTCTTCCAATATGTTGACTGCGCTTTCATCATCGTTCAAGTAACCTGAATATAGATTTAAATAGACTTTAATCAGGTTTAGCTGCTCTTTGTTTTCTTTGGTAATCGCGTTGAGCGTTGATCTAACCATTTCCTGGTCTTCTCGCCTAAGTGCTTTCATTAACTCAGCCGATTTTTTTAAGACTTGCAAATCCGTTGCATCTGAAAAATGGTTCATAAAACGCTCGAATTCGTCAATGGGAAGTTTAAAAAGCTCACCAGCATCTTGAAACTTGTAAACATAGCTCAAGTAATAAGTTTCGTCATCGTTGATGATATTCTCTTTTACCTCGTTAACGGCCGAAAAATCATTCTCTTTGGTATAGCATTCAATCAAATATTTTCGAAGGAAAGAACTGCGGTCATATTTTTCTAAATATGGCTGCAGCACGGCTTTTGCCTCTTGATATTTAGAGTTTCTTAAATAAGTATTCAACAAACATAGCCTATACAAGAAGTTTTTAGGGTCGCTCTCGATTTTCTCCAAAAAGTATTTTTCAACAGGATGTTCCAATAATACCGGTGTTAGACCTTCCTTTTTGCTTTTTATATAGGGCTTAGGTTGCGAACTGTATTTTACACCTAAAATTTCAGAACCTTGAAGATTGGTAATGCGAGCAATGAAATAGGGTATGCCACTTATATCGGCAGTTTTAACTAGTAAACGACTTGTACCCTTAGGTAGTGTCACCTCAACATTATAAGCGTCTAAATCGGTAATGCCATCGTTATTGTTTTCAATTAGTAAGACATCATTTAGCCATATCTTGGCCAATGACGAGCTACCAAACCTTATAACAACCTTTTGCTCTTCAGGATTATCAATAAATGTTTGGGCGTAGTTGACCGAACTACCATATTCGGTATGATTCGAATAATATTGGTAAGCCTCTTTGTCACGTTCAATCGGTGTGTACCAATTGATGAAACCATTACTATTGGCATTAAAATCATTATCTGACACCATTTGCCACTCGGGTTCAAAAGGAGTGTCAAGACCGCTGCCATTTAAATTTTCAAAGCCTCCACAAAATTGCCATGCCTTAATGGATGGTAACTCTTGGTTCAGTTCGTAATAGGTTTTCCAATCATTGCGGTGCTGCGCTACAGCAGATTTTAAGTATCGCAATGATTCTTTAACCGTTGGGTTTTCAACAGCCTTCAAATCAATGGCGTCTACATTAGAGGTATTTTTCTTATTAAAGCCCGTATTCGTATAGTTCTCAAAAAAGAAACTATGGTTCCATAAGGCATAGAGGTAGTATTCAAAATCTTTGTGCCCAACGAGTTTTTCTAAGAAATTTTTAGGGTCTTCAAATAGGCCCAACTCATTTTTGATTAACCGGTCAGATAAAAGGGCTTGCAGGTCACCACTATTCAACTTTTCGAAGCTGTCAAGTGCTTTCTCCCTTTTGTTATCGAAGAGTAACTGCCAGTGTTCTTGAACCTCTTCTATTTGTTGAGATTGTAATGACTTTATAGGAAGTAAAAAGGCTAGAAGCAGAAAGTAGATGAATCTCATACAGCTCGGCAGGTTGGTTCATTTGGGTCTAGAGATAACGTTCTTTTACCACAAATGGTATACAAATCGTTGAAATGCCATCTTCGATAACAGATAGTGCATTTAATCGAATAAGGAGGCTGCTACCGAGCATATAGCACAATACCAAAAACCAATGGTCGTTCTTGGTAAAGGTCATTTAAAAGGCCTGTACCCAAATCTGGAGTTTGAAAAGCTCCGTAAAATAACCAAAATGAAAAAAAACCTACGTTACCTACTATTTGCAGTAGGCCTAACCCTTATGGTCGGCTGCGCCAAAGATGAAGACACCCTTACCGTGGTAAGCAGTGAAGCACAAATATCTTATGAAACTGGACTTTCTTTCGTAAGCTCATCTGGTTTTACCGCCGATTATGTAACCTATAAACTTAGACTTGGTACTGGGGTCGAAAAAGAGTACGGACAAAGTCTGGTAGGGTATAATTATACAGAAATGCAAGAGGGTAGTAAGACTATCTATCAAATTGAAGTCTATAAAGATGGAGAGCCCCTATCATTTAAGGCATACGTAAATAACGAAGAAGGTGGACAAACCGAAGTTAAATCCACCTCCATCATTGATATTAACAATGAAGAAATTCTTAAGATACTATTAGATTACCAATAGTTCTAAAGGATATTATCTTTCATTCGGCCCCACGCCTTAATAAGCAAGAAAGCCGATATAATAGCGATTACCGTTAAAATAATAGCCGGTGTAGTTCTGCCGTAAATCCAATAGCCGGTTGAGAACATTATGGTGTAAATAAGAATACACCCTAAAATCATAGCGGTAATCCCTTGCGGTACGCTCCATTTTTCATTGTCTTTGGCTATTTTTTCTCCATCGGCTTTAGCTTCATTAACGACCTTGTTCCACCCAGGCCCGCCTGGTTGTATTCGCTTGTAAAATGCTCTTAGCGTTTCCTTCGATTCAGGTTGCGTCAAGAATGTTGCGGCCAACCATATTGCAGAAGTTACAATGACCACAAAAGGATATTCGAACCAACTAGGAAACACCCCATCTTCCGAATTGAACAAAAGAGGACCTAACGCTGTAGTTTTGAGTAAAATGGAAATTATTCCCGAAGCGAACATAGCAGCAATTTCACTCCAGGCATTAATTCGCCACCAAAACCACCGTAGTATAAAAATCAGTCCGGTACCTGCACCGAAAGTCAATAGAATATCAAATATCTGAAGTGCATTTTCTAGCAGCAATGCCAAACCGGCACTTAATACCATAAGAATTACGGTCGAAATTCTTCCGATGGATACCATTTGCTTTTCAGTAGCATTAGGATTGATCTGTTGCTTGTAAAAATCAAAAACGATATAAGAAGATCCCCAGTTCAATTGGGTCGAAATGGTACTCATGTACGCTGCAATCAATGATGCCAACACAACTCCCAATAAACCACTTGGTAATTTGGTCAGCATGGCAGAATAAGCCAAATCATGGCCCAATTTACTTTCCGCGATATTCGGAAAAGCAGCTTGAATACTTGCAATATCAGGATAAACTACGATAGATGCCAACGCAACCAAAATCCATGGCCACGGTCTAAGAGCATAGTGCATTATATTGAAGAAAAAGGTAGCCCCGATTGCATGGTTTTCGTCTTTGGCCGCTAACATACGTTGGGCAATATAGCCTCCACCGCCGGGTTCCGCCCCTGGATACCATGAACTCCACCATTGAACCGCAAGCGGAATAATAAACAACATAATCAATGCGTTCTGGTCGCTGAAATCGGGAAGAATGTCAAGCTTCGTCTTAACAGCATCATTTGCCATCAAAGCCTCTATGCCCCCTACTTCAGGTATATTGACCAAATAGTATGCTGCACCAATTGCTCCTGACATTGCCACAAAAAATAAAAGAAAATCAGTGTAGACCACCCCTTTAAAACCTCCCAAAGCCGAAAAAGTAACCGTAATCAAACCAGCACCAACAACGGTTTCCCAAGGCTCTAGACCCAACATGATGCCTCCTATTTTAATGGCGGCCAACGTAACTGAGGCCATTGTAATAATATTGAATAAGGCCCCTAAGTAAACAGCCCTGAACTTTCTTAGAAAACTAGCCGCTTTACCTCCATAGCGCATTTCATAAAATTCTAAGTCAGTGTTTACATTTGACCTACGCCACAATTTGGCATATACAAAAACAGTTAATAAACCCGTAATTAAAAATGCCCACCAAACCCAGTTTCCAGAAACACCGTTAGTTCTCACGATATCGGTTACCAAATTAGGTGTATCGGTAGAGAAGGTCGTGGCCACCATAGATAGGCCCAAAAGCCACCATGGCATGGTTCTTCCTGAAAGAAAAAATTCAGATGAATCCTTACCGGATTTCTTTGAAACATAAATTCCGATACCTAAAACGATGGAGAAGAAAACGACAATAAAACTGTAATCGAGGGTAGATAACTGCATAGGGTGGAGGTTGGTTTTTTGGTTAGCCGATAAAGATATTATTTTTTTAAGATACTTTTGCCATTTGCCATCGAAAGACCAACCATGTTTTTAGCCGCTAATTTTGACATTTCAATAACTTCTTGGGCCCTTGCATTTGCTGCTGCCGTGGTCATCGGACTCTCTAAAGCGGGTATTAAAGGAATAGCGATTGTAAACGTAACTCTAATGGCCCTGGCTTTTGATGCCAAAGCATCTACCGGAATTGTCGTTCCGCTTCTTGTAGTCGGCGATATTTTTGCGGTCATTTATTACAATAGACACGCCAATTGGTGGTATATAGTACGTTTTTTACCTTGGATACTGGTCGGTATAATTATAGGTGCCTTCATTGGAAATGACCTCAACGAGACCCTTTTTAAAATAGCAATGGCCATTATTATTCTGGTAAGCGTTGTTATGATGTACTGGTGGGATCGAAGAAAATCAAAAAGAGTGCCCATCCATTGGGCTTTTGCAGGCTTTGTGGGCACGGTAGCGGGCATTACTACCATGATTGGTAACCTTGGTGGCGCCTTTAGCAATATTTACTTTTTGGCTATGCGTGTACACAAAAATGAATTTATTGGTACAGCGGCATGGCTGTTCTTAATCATTAACGTTCTTAAATTGCCACTTCACATTTTTGTTTGGGAAACCGTTACCCTTGACACTTTACTATTTGACCTCAAATTGGTGCCGGGTATTTTTATTGGTGTTTTTCTGGGGGTTCGTCTGGTAAAAATGATCAAAGAAGATTTTTATCGAAAAATGATATTGGTTTTGACTGCGCTAGGTGCGCTTATGATATTGATCAAATAGCCCACTTTTTATAAGTTTTTATGAGTAGCTTTAGTGCAATCACCTGAACTACTAAACCATGAAGGCCCTTTTCTACTTATTCCTGTTAACTTTTTCTCTGTCGTTATTCACTTCTTGTTCAAGCTCAAAAAAAGAAGAAACGAATGAAGAAAAGCTGACTGTCGAAATCGAAAATTCACTTAATGCATTGGTCAAGGTATGGTACCCTAGAAGCGTTGACACGATAAATGGTGGCTTTTGGTCTGATTTCGATTATGAGTGGGAAAAGAAGGGCAAGCAGAACAAAATGTTGGTTAGTCAGGCCCGTCATGTATGGACTACCGCAATTTTAGCCGATTACTACCAAGATGAAACTTATCAAACTATTGCCGAACACGGTTTTCGGTTTTTAAAAAATCATATGTGGGATGAAAGACACGGTGGTTTCTTTACCCTTCTCGGTCTTGAAAACGACAGTCTTAAAGTACTTTCAAAAGGAAAAAGTGCCTACGGCAATTCTTTTGCCATTTACGGCTTGGCCGCTTACTACAAGGTATCAAAAAACAACGAGGCCCTAGATTTGGCTAAGAAAACTTTCTACTGGTTAGAAGAGCATGCCCATGATTCTGTTTATGGTGGATATTTTGATGTTATGGATGACAAAGGCTCATGGCTTCTTGAACAGGAGAAAAATACAGGTGAGTTTGATAATTTCATTCGCAAAAACTGGAAGGATCAAAACTCTTCCATTCATCTATTAGAAAGTTTTACGGCTCTCTATGAGGTTTGGCCTGACCCGCTTTTGCGAAGACGTCTCGAGGAGCTGTTGGTTTTGATAAGAGATACCATTACCACTGATAAAGGATATTTATCCCTTCATTTAGAGAGAGATTGGAAACCTGTCAGTTTTAGAGATTCCAGCGAAATATACCGAAAAGAACATTTTTATCTGGACCATGTCTCATTTGGTCATGACGTAGAGACGGCCTTTCTTCTTTTAGAAGCTTCCCATCGTCTAGGAATTAAAAACGACACCTTAACCGAACGCAAGGCAAAGTTAATGGTTGACCATGCTCTTGAATGGGGTTGGGATGAAGAAAAAGGCGGTTTTTTTGACGGTGGATACTATTGGAAAGATGGTTCCCGAACCATCATCAACAAAGCAAAGATATGGTGGGCCGAGGCAGAAGCGCTTAATTCACTCATATTGATGGCCAAATTTCACCCAAATGAAGAGCGGTATTTGCATCTTTTTAAAAAACAATGGAAATATATTGATACTTATTTAATCGACCATACCAATGGTGGCTGGTATGGCGAGGGCCTCGACACTGACCCCGAAGCATCAAAAAAAGCAAAAGCGCAAATCTGGAAGGTCAACTATCATAATATCAGATCATTGATCAATGTAATTCAAATGTTGAAAAGTGAATTCGTTTTGACCCAAGAGCACCACTAACTGCTCTCAGCTTGTTTTGTTAAGATGAAATTATCAATTGATAATTGACATCCTCCTTGCTGTGTTGTATATTGGATGCCAATCTTTCTTGCCGTATATTTCGTATATATTCAAGATTGAAGTCTTGAACACAGAGTTCATATCACATATTCTGTTAAAAGAAACCCCGACCCAACCAATACCATACTAAAGTTTTGTTTGAAACGTTGGCTACTTAGAGAAGACCTCTAACTAAAGGTTTTTTCGAGTACCTCGCGCCAAACCAACAGATAATAAAACCGATACGGTAAAATTGATAACAATGAAAAATTGCTTTGCATATATTCTTGTATTTCTTTTGGTTACCTCTTGCGGTAGTGTTGGGTTTGTAGGTAAGTCCAATAGAAAAGGGAAATCGGAAAGCCTGGCGGCCAATAGCGCCAAGGCCTATGATCGAATTATAACTGAAGAAGCCGTTACGAAAAGCGGTTTATTTGATGTACATAAGGTCGGCGACAAATACTATTTTGAGATTGTGGATAGTTTGTTGAACCGTGAAATTTTGGTGGTTACCCGCTTTATCAAGACTCCATCTGGGGCAAGTAACTATGGAGGAGAGAAAATATCGGAAAACACCATTGTTTTTGAGAAAGGCCCTACCAACAATCTTTTCCTTCGTATTTCAACCCTTGTGAGTGCGGCCCATGAAGACGACGCTATATCAAAGGCTGTCAACAATTCGAATATCACCCCTATTTTAGAAGCGTTTGAAATCAAGGCCCAGAATGATGACAATCAATCGTATGTCATTGAGGTCACTAATTTTATAAATAGCGAGAATCCGCTATTGGCTCTCAGTTCTGATGCCAAAGACGATTACAAGTTACTTTCGCTAGAAAAAGACAAATCATATATTCAAGAGATCAACTCTTTTCCCGTCAATACCGAAATCAAGACGGTTAAGACATATAGGGCCAAATCAGGATCCGACAAACGAAAAGAGCTTCCTGCGGCGATTCTTGCAGGTGTTGTAACTCTTGAGATCAATAACTCATTCATTTTGTTGCCAAAGATTCCAATGCGAAAAAGGCTATACGACGAAAGAGTGGGCTATTTTGCAAGTTCTTATCTCGAGTATGGTGATGACCAACAAAAGGTAGACCGCAATACTTACATTCACAGATGGCGGTTGGAGCCTAAACCGGAAGATTCTCTAAAGTGGAAGCGAGGAGAACTTGTAGAGCCCAAAAAACCTATTGTATATTATATCGATCCGGCAACCCCTAAAAAATGGCGCCCTTATTTGATACAGGGTATCAACGATTGGCAAGTTGCTTTTGAACAGGCTGGTTTTAAAAATGCCATCATCGGCAAGCCCTGGCCAGAAAATGACGAGAGTATGAGCCTTGAAGACTCACGTTTTTCTGTACTACGCTATTTTGCCTCCCCTTTTAAGAATGCCTACGGACCTAATGTGGTAGATCCTAGAAGTGGCGAAATCTTGGAAAGCCATATTGGCTGGTACCATAACCTTATGAGTCTTTTACATAGTTGGTATATGGTTCAAGCGGGGGCCGTGGATGAGCGTGCCCGAAAAATGGAGTATGACTCGAAATTGATGGGTGAGCTTATTCGGTTTGTAGCTTCTCACGAAGTAGGGCATACCCTAGGTTTAAGGCATAATATGGGCGCAAGCCATGCTACTCCGGTAGAAAACTTGCGTGATGCCGAATGGTTAGAGAAAAACGGACATACCAGTTCGATTATGGATTACGCCCGTTTCAACTACGTAGCCCAGCCTGAAGATAGTATCCCGAACAAAGATTTGATGCCACGAGTTGGCGATTATGATAAATGGGCCATTCAGTGGGGGTATTCCAGATATGCCGATGACCTATCGATCAGTGACGAAAGAGAAATGTTGAGCCAAATGGTAACCGATAGTGTTACCGGTAACCCTAGATTGTGGTTCGGTGGTGAAGGTCGTGACTTTGACCCTCGGTCGCAAACAGAAGATTTGGGAGACGATGCCATGCAGGCTAGCACATACGGCATATTAAACTTGCAACGAATCGCGCCCTTCTTAAAAAAATGGACACAGGAAAGAAATAGTGATGATTATGCCAACTTAGATCAGGTATATAAAGATTTAGTTGGGCAATACAGCGATTACATTTTTCATGTGGCCAAAAACATTGGTGGTATCTATGTAACCCCTAAAACGATGGGCGAAGAAGGTGAAGTGTATCGCCCTGTTGATAAACAGACACAAAAGCAGGCCCTCCTCTTCTTGAACAATTACATTTTTAAAGAGCCTAAGTGGCTTTTACGAAATGACATTTTAAACGCCATTCAATCACCACAATCGAAAGAGTCGGTTACCAAAACGATGGAAGGTGTGATGATGAATCTATTGGGTGGGAGTCGATTAAGCCGAATGACATTCATTTCTGAGCGTTATGAGAACGAAGACCCTTATTTGCCTCAAGAATATATGGATGACCTCAGCCAACTGGTTTGGGGAGATATGAACGTTTTCTATCAAACGAATGCCTATAAAAGAAAGCTTCAAAAAGCTTATGTTTCGAACCTCATAGCACTTTATAAACCAGATGAGGCCGAAGGCTTGGTAGAAGGAATTTTGGCAAAACTTTCGGAAGGATATACCGTTAATACAGATGTTCGTTCATTGGCACTTGACAACCTTCTGACTTTACAAGGAAATATTAAAAGAACCATACCTGTAATGACGGATAGGTTGACCATCGCTCACTTGAATTACTTAAAAAGGGAAATTGAATCAGTGGTTGGTCAAACTAGAGACGTTGATCCACTTTTTATTCCATTTAGAAGGGACGTTTCTATCCAGGAACAAAGTGGCGATGAATAATAGCTCTTCGCCAATTGAACCTAAACGTTTTCCACTTTTTGTTGCAGAAGAACTATTTCTAGATTTCGGTTCTGTACTGGTAATTCAGGCGAATCAGAGGTTTTAGTGGTTCGTACCTGCCCAAATCCGAAAGATTTATAATATGATATGAGCTGATGATTGTCGGCCCAAGTATCCATTCTTATATAATTCAGCTGATTTTTTAGGGCAAATTCTCTAGCCCATGACAATACTTTAGAAAAGAGTCGCCGACCTTTAAATTTTGGGTGTACAACAATTCGGTGGAGATAAATAGCGCTTTCCGCTTCGTCTTCACCCCAAATAAAAGGGTCGCTCAATTGAATACTGAACAGGCATAAAATCTGGTCTCCTTCACAAATCTTGTATTGCTTTGAATCAGCTATCTCTTTCTCAATGGCCCCTTCATCGATTTCCTGCCAAACCTTATATCCGTTTTGCCCTTGAAAAGACATAACCTCTTTAAAAAGATTTATAACAATGGGAAGTTCGTCTCTCTTGGTCGCGCCTATGAAAAAGTCTTGTGATTCGCTCACCTTTAAAATCTATTTCAAATAAGTTCTTAGGATTAAAAAACTTCGAATTCCCCCAGCCCTGGAGCCTCCGTGGGGTATAAAACACCATTACGTAGATGAAAGAGCCCCTGAAAAGGATCGTCAAGAAGGTCGAGGTGACCATCGAGATCGGCATATCTTATATTGGGCCTTGATAGGGCAAAATGAAGCCCCGCAGCAATACCCAAAGAAGACTCGTCGTTACAACCGATCATGCTTTCAATGCCCGCTGCCTTAGCTACAGAATTGATATGCATGCCTTCGAGAATTCCGCCCACTTTCATCAATTTGATATTGACCATATCGACCCTTTCGTTCTGGGCAAGCCTAAATGCATCGGTCAACGTCTTTAGACTTTCGTCGGCCATTACGGGAATATCAACCTGGTTCATGACTTCACTTAACCTTTCCTCTTTTTCGTGCATGGTGGGCTGTTCAAAAATCTCTATTCCTATTTGACTGGTGGCCTTTACAAAAGCCACCGAGTCTAGCACTGAATACCCTTGGTTGCCATCAAATCGAAAAGTAATCTGAGGAAACTCTTCATGAAGAATTTTCATTTTGGCAACATCCTCTTCCAAACTATGTCCGCCTTTTATTTTGAGGATGGTAAAACCCATTTTAACGAATTCGCGGGCTCGAAGTAATGTTTCTTCAAGCGGTAAAATGCCTATCGTAACACTCGTGGCTATACAGGTTTGAAAACCGCCTAAATATTGATATAGTGGCACTCCTGCCTTTTTAGACACCACATCGTGCAAGGCCATGTCGACCATGTTCAGCGAAGATGATTTTTTACCCAGCAAAGTTCTGAGTTCTAGCAGCAGCAAAGCATAGGTAAAAGGGTTCTTGCCCTTTAAAAAAGGAATGATGATTTCATTGATGGCGTCAAAAACGTCTAACGGACTCTCGTTCGTGACTATCAAGTCTGGAGCCGAACAGCCATATCCTGTTATATGGCAATCAGTTTCAATCTTAAGAATAAAATTTACCGTACTGTCTATGGTTTCATAGGCAATCGTATATGGCTCGGAAAGTTTTAAATCGAGCCGTTCAAAGCTGACCTCGGTTATTTTCATTCAATTTTTTCTTTCAATAAATCGATTAAGCCTTCCGCCCCATATTTGAGCACATCAAATGCAGGCAATTTGGTTTCAAGGGTGATTTGCTTGCAGGTTTCAAGGATCTCATCCTCTTCCATATTTTCATGGTTTACGGTTATCGCAATGACCTTTTTTCCTGAAATGGTCTCGATGGCATTGATCTGCTCAGCCAACGAATGCAAACGATAACCAGGAAAGCCATCATATTCCAAGCGCTTGGGCGCATGCTGTAATACTACGTAGTCGGGCCTTCCCGCAGCCAAAATTTCGAAACCACCTGGGTAGGCCGGGTTCATTAAACTGCCCTGCCCTTCAATGACAATTACATCAGGGTTCTCGTTTCTATAGGCGCTGACCACGGCATGCTCTATTTCTCCGGAAACGAAATCATTGATACAACTATCCATCACCATGCTGTATTTCGCCCCTTGCATCCAAGCAGTTTGCCCAGTGCCTATCATTTCAGCCTTGAGCCCCGCATTTCTAAACCCATGGACCAACAACCAGGCTGTTGTACGTTTACCCAAGGCCGAATCAGTACCCAGAACCGCTAATTTTAGGCAATCGACCTTTTCGATATCTCCTGTAAAAAAGTGTAACTGGTCTCTATCAGGAGTTTTTCTAACATCTCTAATGCGACAATTATTTTCCGCCGCCAACTGGGTCAAAACGGGGTCATTGGTCAAAAAGTCGTGTAGGCCGCTATCAACGTTCCAACCCATTTTTAAAGCTTTCTTAATCGTGTCTTTGGCAACCATCGGTAGTCTTCCGCCATCAGGGGCCAAACCGATTACCAAATATTTGGGCAACTCTTTTTTCTGGGAAAGCGCTTCTACTGCAGTGTCGAAATCCTTAAAAATTGGAATACCGTTCGGTTTACCATCCAATACCTCGCCTGCATCCTTACCTTCGTATTTCGCATCAAGAACACCGACTACTTCGTACCTCTCGGTAAATCTTGTTAGTCCGTGAGCAGTTTTTCCATTAGGGGTATTGAATGCTCCTTCGCAGTATACAAGTGCTTTTCCGTCTATTGATTCTTTCATTCTTTTTCTTTTAGTTTTTTGCGGTCAGTACCGCTACGAACCTGTCCGGTTCAAAATTTAATTTCTCATCAAGTTCAAGCAGGGCAATCAATCCGGCAGTTGATGCCGGAAGAATGCGAAAACCCTCCTTTTTCGCTAGCAATGCGGTCATGTCCCTAAGCTTTCGGTCACTGATATTAAAGGCTTCACCATCCGATTCCCGTAAGGCATACAATGCCTCCTCTCCATCGAAACTATGCCAATTGATCAGGGGTTCGTTATACTTGGTTTCCTTAATACTATTGGGGTCTAAATCTTGGCAATGATCAAGGCCTTGTAAAAAGGATTGTATAATCGGATTCTTTTTAGTGGATGAGGCTGCCACCATCTTTGGTATGCGCGAAGTCTTTCCTCTTTTATAAAGATTCACAAACCCCCTGTATATGCCTGCAAAGAGAGTTCCGTTTGAAACCGGCACTGCGCAATACTTGGGAGCATCACCCAAATCTTCAAAAATTTCAGTAGCAATCTGTGAATAGGCGCTGATTTGAAGAGGGGTATTCGACCCCCCGGGGTTGGCATCATACCAGCCCTTATCAACCGCCATATCACTACTCGCCTTTACCACATCTTCGTAATTACCTGGCATACGCACAATGGTTGCTCCCAAATTTTTCATCTCTTCTACCCGCTCGGTATGGTATGATTCAGGTATAAAAATTTGGCATTGCATACCCGCCAAATTAGCTGCCAGGGCCACAGCAACGCCATAATTACCACAGGTGGCGAGTGAAACCGTATCAAAATCACGCCGTAGGGCATCATAAACCTGCGCAAAGGCGATACGGTCTTTTTGCGTGCCTGTCGGGTTATCGCCTTCATATTTGATATAGAGCTGCCGTATATCGAATTCACGTTCTAGCCCTTTGGCCCTGTTCAGACCCGTGTCGCCCACTTCTAGGTTGATCATATCTTCGTACGACTCCAGTCTGTCGACCAATGATTTGGTCTTATCTTTCACGAAAGAACTCAACTTTTTCGTCTCTGAAGAAACTTTGTTCTGTGCGGTCTTTACCCCGTCTCTTAGGTCCATTTCATAGCATTTGGTAATTACAAAAACCCTATCAAATGTAATCTGTTTTTAGATATACAATTACATTAAATCAGGAAAATAGAAAGGTAAAATTTGGGATTATGGAGTATATTTTTCCATAGTAGCCAATTCGGGCGAACCTCCTCTGTTGCCGCATCCTGAAGCGACATATACCGAGCCTTCGTTCAAAATTAGGCCTGTGCCATGACGGCCCTCTAAAAGACTTGGAAGGGCTTCCCATTCGTTAGAGACCAAGTTTAGGGCCTCTACATGTTCATGAGCCTTTTCTTGGCTGGCCGATTCACCGCCAGCAACCCATATTTCATTTTCAACTAAAAGAGCGGCATTACCGGCCCTCTCTGTCGGTATAGGGTTTGGAAGTGTTTCCCAAGAATCGGTCTCAATATCGTATACATCGACCTCTCCAATGGTACCACCAAAAGGATTCTCTGGCTCGATACCGGTATTACGCCCCGCTAGTGCGTAAATTTTACCATCTGACACTACGGCTTGAAAATGGTCTCTGGCACGTGGTGCATCTGACAAGGTTTCCCATTTGCCGGTTTTAGGGTCGTATCGATCCATCCACTTTTTATGGTCTCCTATATGCCCATTTTTAATTCCGCAGGTCACATATATTTGGTCTTCAAACAACACATTGCCAGTAGAGCCCCTTCTCCTGTCCTCAGGTATTTCGTCTCCTTGGGTCCATTCATCTTTTGATGGGTCATAGATATATACGTGTTCTGTAGGTGTCTCCGCTGGCCACTTTCCGGTCAAAGCCGATATGATATATATTTTATCCTCAAAAACAACCGGCTGAAAATGGTGCAATTCAATAGGTGGTTTTAAGCCTTGTGACCAACTTTTTGTTTGCGTATGGTAAATACTTACCGGTCTAATGTCTCTTCCTCCTAATAGATAGAACTTATCGCCTACTTGTACAAAGGCCGCTTCATGCCTTGCAATAGGCTCGGTGCCATCTTCAGATGTTACCGACTGCCAACCTTTGTTTTCTTGGGGCTTTTCTGCTTCGACCTTATCGGTCTCTTTGCTTTTTTGAGGGGCATCTTTACAGCTTGCAAGTAGAAAGAACAGGGCAATTATGGGTAGAAAATTTTTCATAGTTGTTTTATAGTTTATGCATCTAAATGTACTATATAATTGCTACGCGACCATACCATATAGGTGAATACCCTATTGATTAGGCCCGCAATTTTGACTCGTCGCCAGTTTATTCTAATTGTTATCTTTAACCTGTTAAGCAGCATTTATGAAACTTCCTTCGCATTTTATCAGTTGTGATTGGGGAACAAGCAACTTTAGGCTACTTTTGGTCGACACCAAATCTCTAGAGGTTCTTTCTCAATACACCAGCGAACAGGGTATTAAAAAACATTATAAAGACTTCAAGTCACAACTGGAAAAATCTAGGCAAGAGTTTTTTCAGTCTTACCTCTTAGAAAAGATAGATACAATTTCGGTTCCGTATTCTTCCCGAACACCGATAATCGCTTCGGGAATGTTGTCATCTTCAATCGGAATGAAAGAATTACCGTATTCTAAATTTCCTGTTGATTTTGATGGGGATGGTTTGATCAGTGTTCGTATGGAAGAAAACGGAAAGCCAGACCTTATATTGGTTTCCGGAGCAAGAACTGAAAACGATGTTATGCGCGGCGAGGAAATTCAGGCTATCGGTCTTTCAGAGCTGCTTTCAAGAAATGAAAAAGGAATTTTAATCTTACCGGGAACCCATTCCAAGCACATCGCCTTTAACAACGGCCGATTCGAAAACTTCAAAACCTATATGACCGGCGAGCTTTTCGAGGTTATAAGTAGGCACAGCATTCTATCAGCTTCTTTGGAGCAAAGCCCTTGGGATTCTTCATTTGAGACCTATTTTCTCGAAGGGGTCAAAAAGGCGCTTAGTAACGATGCCATGTCGGCTCTCTTTTCGGTCAGGGCCAACAGCCTTTTGAACGATTCTACGGGTGTAGAGAATTTTTATTTCTTATCGGGCCTACTTATAGGCAGCGAACTTTCACATATTGCCGATATGTACGAAAAAGTATATTTAGGGGCTACCGGAATCAATGCCAAATTGTACAAGTTGGCGTTGACATACATTCTTCCTGCCGATTACCTCACTTGCTTTAGCTCAAGCGATATGGAAAAATCGCTATTGGCAGGACAACTCAAAATCTTAAAAAGTTATGTTTGACCAACCTTTTTCTTGGGTAAAGTTCTATAAAAATCCTCTGGTAGGCATTCTAAGGGGTTACTCACTCGAAACGATAGATAAGATTGCAGGGGCCTACTTAAAAAGTGGTTTTTACACTTTAGAAATTACAATGAACACCGACGGAGTTGGTGAAATTATTAAAACCCTTCGAGCGGATTATCCTGACCTAAATATTGGGGCGGGTACCGTTTGTAACTTAGCCGATCTTGAAAAAGCTTTGGAGGCCGGTGCGCAATTTATTGTTACCCCTATTCTCGACCCAGAAGTTATCAAAGAATGTGTGAATAGAAACATTCCTATATTTCCGGGAGCCTTTACACCTACCGAGATTTACAAAGCTTGGTCACTGGGGGCCTCGGCAGTAAAGGTTTTTCCAGCCACGCAGTTAGGCCCAAAGTATATTAAAGACGTACTGGCCCCTCTTAATAAAATCAAACTTTTACCTACGGGAGGCGTTAGTAAGGATAATGTTCAAGAATTTTTCAAAGCTGGGGCCGTAGGTGCCGGTGTCGGTAGCACGTTATTTCATAAAGAATATATTCAGGCCGGCAATTACGATGCCCTAAGTGAACACTTTTTAGAGTTTAAAGATAAGATTGAGCCTTTTTTGTAGGGGAAGTCGTCACTGTCCTGATCTGCCTGTACAATCATAATCTTGACCTAACCTTGGCCGTAATTAGTTAACCTATATTTAAATTAAGTTTCCTGTCAAGAAAATAATTTGCAGCTCTTAAACCATCCGTCATGTATTCATATTTGAAAGGCCTTTTTCTTATAGGGCTACTCGTTATTCAAGTACCCACTAATGCACAAGAAAATCTATCGGTATTTGTGCATGATTCAATTGAAAATCAAAAGCCTTGGTCAGATAAACCTTTTTATAATAACCCTGAGAACTTTCAATTTGCCATTGTAAGTGACCGCACCGGTGGCCATCGAAAGGGTGTTTTCGGAAATGGTTTAAATAAAATAAATATACTATATCCTGAATTCGTCATGAGCGTTGGCGACCTGATTGAGGGGTATACTAAGGATCCGGATCTCTTAGATGAACAATGGCTAGAGTTTGATGGTATAATCGATTCCTTAAAAACCAAGTTCTTCTACGTTGCAGGCAATCATGACTATTCCAACGATGTAATGGCGCAACGATGGAAAGAAAGATATGGTAAGGATTACTATCATTTTATATACAAAGATGTTTTGTTTCTTGTAGTGAACAGTAATGATGGTGACGGTGTTTTAATGGGAAGAGACCAAATAGAATACCTGAAGGAAGCTATCTCTCAAAATACAGACGTTCGCTGGACAATGGTTTTTATGCATCACCCGATGTGGATTTACGGTGAGGCCAATGGGTTTAATGAGGTTGAGGAGGTTTTAAAAAATCGGGATTATACGGTATTTGCGGGTCACACGCACAGGTACCTTCATGAGATAAGAAATGATCGCCATCATTATTTACTTGGAACTACCGGAGGAGGCAGCAAATTGCGTGGCCCAAAATTTGGCGAATTCGATCATGTCAGTTGGGTGACCATGACCGCTGAAGGGCCGAAAATGGCCAATCTGGCCCTTTCTGGAATTATTGACCACGATGTAAGTAATGGCCAAACAAGAGAAATGGCCGTAAACCTAATGCAAGCAGCAGAACTTAGCCCATTACTTTTATCCAAAGAGAATGAGCGAAAGGTAATTATGGTTCTCAAGAATGAAGCAGAAGAAACACTGTACTTCAAAGGTCAATTATTTCATCATCATCAAGTTCAACCTGATGAATCAGTGTTTGAGGTGGAGCTACCTAGCGGCGCTTCAAAACAGATTACTTTTAAAGTTAAAAGTGCTGCAGAGATCGACCAAAACGGTTGGGATCCTCTACAAATGCAATGGCAAATGGGTTATGACTCTGCTTTTATGGAACCCGCCTTTACTTTAAGTGGTACTGAAATTATAGACCTAGACGACCCTCAAGTCAATATTTCGCTTACTGAAGAAGATATATTTCTTAAGGAGTTAAGCGTGACAGCAGATCATCCTTATGAGAATTTACAGCTAAAATATACCGTTAACGGGCAGATTCCTGATTTGAATTCTTCGAATTTCACCAAATCCTTTGTATTAAAAGAAACTTCCGAAACTCAATTTTTGTTTGCCGATAATGAAGGCTTTACAAGTTCGGCGGTAAAAAAAGAATACCGAAAAGTGAAACCCTCGAAGGCAAGTAGGGTCGGTAGACCGAAAAAGGGATTGAGCTATTCGTATTTCGAAGGTGATTTTACCTCCATTCCCGACTTTGGTTCATTAGAGGTCATCAAAACAGGGGCCACTGAAGATTTGAGTCCCGACACTATAGGCGAACGCTTAGACCATTATGCGATTCAGTACGAAGGGTATGTTAAGGTGCCTTCAGATGGTGTCTATACCTTTTATTTAAGATCGGATGACGGTAGCAAACTTTATATCAATAAAGAGCTTGTAGTTGACAATAGCGGATCGCATAGTGCTGAAACCAAAAAAGGGCTTGTGGCCTTAAAAAAAGGATTTCATCCAATTCAGATAGATTATTTTGAAGACTTTTTGGGCGAAGAACTACAACTTGAATATTCTGGGCCTACTATAGAAAGGTCTCCGGCAAGTCTATGGTATAGACCCTAACTCTCTCTGCGTTTGGCGTAGTATAAATCTTGCATAATGGTAAATTTTTACTTCATTTACCAATTTGTCAATTTTGTACAATTATTGTTGCCAATTGATGACATTTTACCGCATAATTGTGGCTATATGCCAAATGTCATTTTCAAGGGCTAATATTTCGTAAGATATTGATAACATTCAATTAACTTACCAAAGTTTACCATTTGTAAATTTGTTAGAAACGCATTTGTCTTGTGTAGCCCTCTCTTTTTCAAATAATTGTAAAAGAAGGCTTCCAATAGGCATTTCGTGAAGCAACAGAACTAACCCCAACCAATATCTCCCATGAAATCAAAAAAGAGTGTTTCATATCAGGGTCACGATTCTTCCCTATATGCATGGAATTTATGCGCTGGTTTTCCAACAAAGAGGAAAATACTACCAGCGCTTTTATTTTGTTCCCTAATCAGCGGTACTACCATAGTGGCGGCCATACCTGTAGATGGGCTATCGTATGATAGTAATATTATTAACTTTCAACAGACCATTACCGGCACGGTTTCCGATGAACTGGGGCCATTACCAGGAGCTACCGTTCAGGTAAAGGGTACTTCAGTAGGCGTCACCACTGATTTTGACGGTAATTACTCCATAGAGGCCGATAGTGATGCTATCTTGGTAGTTTCCTATTTGGGTTATGCTACTCAAGAAGTAGCGATTAATGGGCAACAAACCTTGAACGTTCAATTACAACCAGATGCTACCCAACTTGAAGATGTAGTGGTGGTTGGTTATGGTACAACTGCCAAAAAAGACGTTACCGGCGCTATATCATCCGTTAAGGCCGAGGAGATTGAAAACCTTCCGGTTGCCAATGTTGAAAAGGCTCTTCAAGGTAGAATGTCTGGGGTTCAGGTAGTCAATAATGGTGGTGCCCCAGGAGGAGAAACCAAAATAAGAATTCGGGGTACAGGAACCGTAAATAACTCAGATCCGTTGTACGTTGTCGATGGCGTTCCTACCAGTAACATAAACGGTCTTAATCAAAATAACATCGCCTCACTGGAAGTTTTAAAAGATGCTTCAGCCTCGGCTATCTATGGTACCCGTGCGGCTAACGGGGTGGTCATTATCACCACAAAAAAAGGTACTAAAGGTCAAAAACCGAGCATTAACCTAAACGCTTATACCGGTTTCTCAAATGTGAGAAAGACAATCGATGTGCTGACCGCTCCTCAATTGGCCGAAATTAAAATTGAAAGATCTGCGAATGACGGTGCCGACGCCGATGCGGTTTGGAGCGACCCTCAATATCTTAACCAAACCACTGATTGGCAAGATGAAATATTTGAGACCGGCTACACCAACAATGCAGATTTCAGTGTTACAGGTGCTGGAGAGAACAGTTCTTATCTAGTAGGTTTTGGCTACTACGATGAGCAAGGTATTTTAAGCAACTCGTTTGCCAACCGTCTTACTTTTCAGTTGAATACCGATACCCAAGTGACCGATTGGCTTAAAATCAATCAAAACCTATCGATTTCAAGAAGAAAGACGAACTCGCCCAATACCTCATCATCTCAGTCAGGGGTTATCGCCAGTGCCCTAAGGTTTCACCCAGGCCTACCCGTGTACCTTGCCGACGGTAATTATTCTACCACTCAGGTAAGTAGCGAGTTTGGTGATATTAACAACCCACTGCACACTATCAACGAAGATAACGACCTTCGACAGGCCAACACACGGCTTTTAGGAAATATACAAGCGGAAATTAAGCTATATGACGGCCTTAGCTTCAAGGCCAATTTCGGCCTAGATGGCGAAATTTCAGACCGCAAAAGATACTATCCCCAAATTCTTGACCAAACAAGAAACAGGGGCCTGAGCAGTTTGGAAAGAGAATACAGTGAATTTTATTCTATTCTACAAGAGTATTTCTTGAGCTATAATAAGCTTTTCGGAGACCATTCAGTTGGTGCTGTAGCGGGTTACACAGAACAATCGTTCGAAAATCAGGGCTTCTACGCCCAAGCCAACAATATTAATGACTCAGAGTCCGAAAAGATTTTAAGCAACGGTGATAACGATAACGCTACCGAGTTTCGCTCCCATGACGGTCTTCGATCAATGTTTGCTAGAGTCAACTATGGCTATAAAAATCGTTATCTGTTGACTGCCACTTTTCGCTCAGATGAATCTTCTAGGTTCGCAGAGGGCAATCAGAGGGGTAATTTTCCAGCATTTTCGGCAGGATGGAGAATATCGGAAGAGTCTTTCTTTAACGTACCGCTTATTGATAACTTGAAAATCTCTGGAGGTTGGGGTCAATTAGGAAACCAGAATATCGACAGGTTGCAGTATTTGGCAACCTTGACCGCCGGAAACCGATATTCATTCGGGCAAGACGGGCAGGTACAGGTTGAAGGCATTTCACAATCTACGTATGCTAACCCTGATGTGACATGGGAAACCGTAGAAATGACCAACTTTGGCCTAGAGACCAGTCTTTTTGATTACCGCTTGACTTTTAATGCCAACTACTTTATAAAGAATACCGAAGACATGCTGTTACGTCTTCCGGCTATTGGTTCGCAGGGTACCGCAACGGCTCCTTTCAAAAATGCCGGAGAAGTTCAGAATAAAGGTTTAGAGCTAGAGCTTGGCTGGAATGACCAAAAAGGTGATTTCTCATACGGTGTTTCTGCAAATGCATCCTTTATAAGCAATAAGGTGGTAAGCCTTTTGGAAAATCAAGATTACCTTACTTCCGACCCGTTCAGCAGAACGGGACAAGAACTGTCTCGCACTTATATTGGTGAGCCCATAGCGACGTTCTACGGCTATAAATCAGATGGTTTGTTTCAAAGCGAAGCCGAAGTTAATGCACACGCCTTACAAGAAGGCGCCCAACCGGGAGATGTTCGTTTTCAAGATTTGAACAACGACGGTGTTATCGACGATAATGACCGTATGATAATCGGAAGTCCACATCCTGATGTTACCTACGGTCTCAACCTGGACTTTGGATACAAAAATTTTGATCTTACCGCCTTTTTTGTAGGTGTGGGTGGAGTAGACATTTTTAATGCCGAAAAAACCGTGGGCATGAACAGCTCTTTTAATTTCAACTACCATGCTGAGATATTGGATAGATGGACAGGGCCTGGAACTAGCAATAGCACACCAAGGGTAACATTCAATGATGAGAACAATAACTTTAGAACCTCTGATCTTTTCATCGAATCAGGAGACTATTTTAGGCTCAAGAACCTGACACTTGGTTATACATTGCCCCTAGATATTACCGAAAAGTACGGTATCGGTAAACTCCGTTTATACCTATCAGGTCAAAATGTATTTACCATCACCGGTTATTCTGGCTTCGACCCCGAATTGGGGCTTACCAACGGTAACCTGCAACAAAATGTTGATACGGCACAGTTTCCACAATCAAGAACCTATTTATTAGGCGTTAACTTAACCTTTTAAGCAAGAAAAAATGAAAAATCAATATAAATACTTGGTTCCTTTTGTTGTAGCTATATGCCTTGTTCAAAGCTGTGACGATGAGATTTTGGAAACAACGCCTTATGGGCAATATACCTCTGCGGAATTCTGGCGTAATGCCGAAGACGCCGAGGCGGCAGCTAATGCCATGTATCAACCACTAAGGTGGGAAGACCTTTATGGGCATAGTGAAAATGTGTTTGATAACAGTTCTGACGACTTGTTCAGGGCGGGTGACCACGGTTACGAAACGGCAATGGAAAACTTTACGTTTGACGCCAGTAACAACGGCTTTCGTTATGGTTGGACGGCCAAATACGAAATGATTGCAAGGGCCAATGCCGTATTGATCAATGTACCCAATATTGAAATGGACGCCACCCTGAAAAACAGGATTTTGGGCGAAGCACACTTTATTCGAGCCTTTGCCTATTGGAGGTTTTCGGTCATTTACGGTAGTGTTCCGATTGTATTGGAGCAAAATGTTATCGACAACAATTTCAATATTGCCAAATCATCAATTGAAGAAGTTCGCTCTCAAGTAGAATCTGATTTACTGAAGGCCATCGATTATCTTCCGGAAAGTTATAGCGGTGACGACATTGGTAGGGCCAGTCAAGGTACTGCCTACGGTCTTTTGGCCAAACTATACCTGTACGAAGAAGACTTTGCTGCGGCCATAAGTGCAGGCGAAGCCATAATAAACGGACCCTATGCCCTTGCCGGTAACTATAGGGATAATTTTGAGGTGGCCAGTGAAAATAATCCTGAAATGCTATTTGCCGCCCAAGGATTGGATGGATGGGCAGATGTTCCTAAAACTTATGACGCACCGAGACCTTGGGGAGGATGGGATTTTCACAACCCGGTGGAAGACATTGTAAACGAATATGAAACCGATGACCCTCGTTTAGGCTATTCTATCTTAAGACCTGGTGACATGATTGAAAGAGGCGGTGAGTTCGGTACCGTTGAATTTACTGCCGATTTAAGCCAAACCGGTTACTCATTGACCAAATATTGGAGTTTTAATACTGACGATGGTACTATCAACCGTGACCATAACGTGCCAATTTTGAGGGCCGCCGATGTTTACTTAATTGTTGCAGAGGCCAAAATTCGCCAAGATGGTCCGGGAGCCGGAGACAGTGAAATCAATATTGTTAGAAACCGTGTAGGGTTAGACCCCGTAAGCAATGCCGGTATGCCAGAACTAATTCATGAACGCAGGGTAGAACTATTTGGCGAGAACCAAAGACACCAAGATCTTATGCGATGGGACAAGGCAGGTATTGTAGATATCGTATCAATCTACGGTGAAGATCGCGGGCAGTTCGATCCGCCGAGAACTTTTGAAAAGCCTAAACATTACTATTTTCCGCTTCCCCAAAGTGAAATAGATAAAAGTGAAGGCATCCTCATTCAAAATGAGGACTATTAGAAAATCCGCATAGAATTTACCTACTTTATGGCTTCCTAGGTGTTTATCAGTAAATCCTAGGAAGCCATATCTTTAACATCTAAAGATTAACCTTCCGTAATGGCAATGAAAAGAGTAGTGGGTTTCAGATATTTTATGATTCCTTTTTTGTTGATTGCTTTGATTTCTTGTTCCCCTAAAAAAATACATAAAGAAAATTTGATAGGGGCATGGCAAGTTGACTCGGCAATGAGCTATTACAACGGGTTTTCGCATATGCAGCTTGAAGAAGGTCATGATTGGGGCCTTTGTACCTATACGAGGGATAGTATGATGAGGGAATCAAAGTTTGAAACCTACCGCAGTTTTTATTTTGGTTTTAAAGGAAAAGACAGTCTTTTTCTGTCTCCCACCAATACCAACGATACCGTAAAATTTCAAGTTCTGGTCTTGAACGAACAAATTCTGGCATTAAAAATGCCCCAGAAACCAATTTTCAAATCAACCGGAAACCAAGAACGTTATGAAATACGCTACTATTCGCGTACATCACCACCGAAAGTAAAACCCAAACTATTGCCAGGTTTTAAAGAATAAGATAATGAACCGTTTCATCTTTAGTGCTAAATTATTCATTACAATAGGCCTAATGTCTATTATCGGCTGCACCACAGAAAAAGAAAAGTCAGTTACACTCGAAAATCAATCCGCCTCATTTCAGCTTTTTGAGGTGCTATCTCCTGAAACTACAGGGTTAACATTTAACAATCTTATTAATGAAAGTCCGACCATAAACGGAGTCTTGTATGAGTACCTTTATAACGGTGGGGGTGTCGCTGCCGGCGATTTTAATAATGACGGCTGGCAAGACCTATTTTTCACCTCTAATCTTAACCCAGATGAGATCTATCTTAACAAGGGTGGTTTTCAGTTTCAAAGGGTTACTGCCCAAGCCAAACTTACAGGCAACAAAGGGTTTTCAACAGGGGTCACTACCGTTGATATCAATAATGACGGGCTCTTAGATATTTATGTGTGCAAATCGGGCAATTATGACGATACTGAGTTCTTAAAAAACGAACTCTTTATCAACTTGGGCATCAATAGCGATGGAGTGCCTACGTTCGAGGAAAGAGCGAGCGATTATGGATTAGATATTTCCGATCATTCAACCCAAGCAGCATTCTTTGATTATGATAGAGATGGCGATTTAGATATGTTTTTACTTAATCATGGTATTGACCCAGCAGAAACAGAGCCAAACATCGACCGCTTGCTTCTTCAAAAATCGAAACACAGTAACAACAAACTTTTTAAAAACAATGCAGGGCATTTTACCGATGTTTCAGCCGCCTCCGGTATAATCAATAACAGTATAGGTTATGGTCTGGGTATTGCTGTCGGAGACCTTAATAATGACCATTGGCCGGATATGGTTGTGGGTATGGACTATTCTGAAAAAGACCATCTTTATATCAATCAAAAGAACGGCACGTTCAAAGAGGTCATACGACAGGCCACCAATCATATCAGCAATTTTTCGATGGGCAATGATATTGGTGATATTAATAATGATGGTCGATTCGACTTCATATCTGTCGATATGGTATCCAACAACAATTATGACCTAAAAACCAATATGAGCGGTATGAACCCCCAGCGCTTTTTTGATTTGGTCGATAGAGGTCTACATCATCAATATATGTTCAATACCCTGCAATTGAATAACGGTAATATGCTTGATGATGGTACCGTTCCAGCATTTTCTGACGTTGCTCAAATCACTGGTTTGGCAAAGACCAATTGGAGCTGGGCTCCGCTTTTTTTTGATATGAACAACGATGGCCTTCAAGATCTATTCGTATCAAACGGGGTTTTAAGATCCTTTCGAAATAACGACTTTGTTATCTACAAAAGAAAGAGAGTACAGCAATTATATGCAGATATGAATCGATTGGCCAACCGAGATTCCCTTATTGAAAAATATTACAAAGACCTTCTAGCCGTAATGCCAGAAAAAAAAGAGGTTAACCTCTTTTACACGAACAACGGGAGTCTCAGTTTTTCAGAAATTAAGAACGATTCATTAGCCCCAACGGCTACCAACGGGGCTATTTATGTAGACCTTGACAATGACGGCGACCTCGATTTGGTGGGTAACAACATCAACGATCCCGCATTGATCTACCGAAACAATAGCAATGAAAATTCTACCAATCATTTTTTAAAGGTTAAGCTACGCGGTCCGAAAGACAATGCCAATGGCATAGGTGCTAAAGTGTGGATCACCACAAAAGGCCTACGCCAGGTAAAAGAGCTCTATACTTCGAGAGGCTTTCAATCTGCTGTACCCCATGAACTTCATTTTGGTTTGGGTGACCATCAACTAATTGACCAACTCAAAATAACATGGCCCGATGGGCGCTCTCAAATTTTAAACGGGATAGAGGCCGATCAGAAGATAATTGTAAACTATGAAGATTCTTCTGAAACAAGAGACGAATCAGAGGAAATCGAACCGCTTTTTGCCACCTCAAATTTACGCGGTGTGGGTTTTGAACACCAAGAAAACTCTTATGACGACTTCAAGAAGGAAATTTTGCTTCCGCATAAATACTCGCAAAACGGCCCTGCATTGGCCGTTGCCGATGTAAACGGTGATCAATTCGATGATTTCTTTGTGGGAGGGGCTAATAATCAGGCCGCAGCGCTATATCTGCAAAAAGAAGATGGTTCGTTTATCCAAGTATCTAAGAAAGTTTGGGCGGCCGACGCTTTTCATGAAGATGTAGCGGCCACTTTTTTTGATGCCGATCAAGACGGAGATTTAGATTTGTATGTGGCCTCGGGAGGTAATGAGTCGCCTGAAGGCGATACATATTATAAGCATCGAATGTACATCAACAATGGTAAAGGTCAGTTCGAGAAGGCTGTCAAGGCATTACCAAATATCCAAGTCTCCGCATCTTGCGTGGTACCCGCTGACATAGACGGCGATGGAGACTTAGACCTTTTTGTGGGTGGGAAAACAGTACCTGGTCGGTATCCATTTGCCCCTGACAGTTATCTTCTGATTAACCAAAGCACAAAAGAAAATGTCATATTTAAAAATGCTACCGCAACCAACGCCCCAATTTTAAAGGGATTGGGAATGGTGTCTAACGCCCAATGGGGCGATATCGACCAAGACGGAGACCTTGATTTAGTGGTTGTGGGTGAATGGATGCCGCTCACCATTTTAGAAAATGTTGACGGCCAACTAATAAATAGCACCAACAAGGCCTCATTAGACAGGCAAACCGGTTGGTGGTACGGATTGAAGATGCATGATTTCGATGGCGATGGCGACCTTGATTTTATAGCTGGTAACCTCGGGAAAAATTACAAGTATCAAGCTTCTTCAGAAGAACCCTTCGAGGTTTATGCTAAAGATTTTGATGAAAACGGAAGTCTTGATATTGTACTCAGTTATTACGAAAGGGGAAAGCTTTACCCCTTACGCGGGCGGCAGTGCAGCTCTGATCAGATGCCTTTCATCAAGAAAAAATTCCCTAGTTATAATGAGTTTGGGGCGGCCGACCTTTCAATGGTGTACGGTAAAGAAGCTCTTGAAAATGCGTTGCATAGGCAGGCAGAAACATTCGCCAGTGTATATGTCGAAAACTTGGGAGATTTCAAATTCAGAATTCACGAGTTAGACCCTTTAGCACAATTGTCTTCGGTTAACAGTATTCTGGTTGACGATTTTAATAAAGACGGAAATGCCGATGCATTGCTTGTTGGAAATCTTTATCAGGCAGAGGTAGAAACAACACGAAATGATGCCAGCTATGGTACGGTTCTTTTAGGTAATGGTAGGGGCAAATTCACCGCTATGATGCCAGCGGAAAGCGGACTTTTCGTAAAAGGAGATGTCAAGCAGGCATCTATCCTCCGTTCTTCTAGCGGAGAGAAACGCTTTCTATTTGCCAAAAACGACGCGCCCATTCAGGCGGTAGACCTTAACTAAAATAGAAATTTTGACTATTTAAGGAATGGAATTTTACAAATAGTAAACTGTAGTTTTTTAATTTATTTGGGGAGAAACTTCCCTCCTAAAAATGTCATGTTATGATATATTAACATGGGGTTGATATATTTTGACCTAGGCGCATCGAAACTGTTAATTTAGTAATGCTTAGATAACTTTCGCTTAACCTTTTAGCTTTTACTATTAGTAAATTTGCCTCAATGCTTATGACCCCAAATGTAAGTGTACTTTCACCTCTTTTGAAAGCTTCTACTTTATTTTCAGGGTTGTACGCCAACATATAAAAGATGACCTCACAGGTAATCTTTAGCAAAAAGGCAGTCAACTCAAGGCCCCTCTACCGCCCATTTTTGACTATTTTATTGCCAATGATTACGGCCTCTAGAGCCTGAAAACTTTGTTAAGTCTTTCTTTTTAGTCACCCAAAGATTTTCCGGGAAGGCTTCCTTCCTGGGAAATTCTTTGGTATTACGTCCTTTAATCCTTTTCTCTTATAAGTTTTTCTACAATTTAAAGAAATCTTATTCCTACATCGTTAATATTTGCTTTTGGTCGAAAAGAAGTCCTTAAAGCTCTTCATTGAAGATTTTCGTAAAAAAGCTAATGCCGCAATTACGATATTTATAAAGCTAACGAAAACGTTTTAGAGAAGTTCTCACAGTAGCAATCGTGAATTATGGATAAAAAAGAAGAAGCTGTAATAAAGCAATTACAAACTTGGACAAATAATATTCCTCTAATTGTACTTGGTAGCGGAGCTTCTGTTCCCTTTAGACTTCCTTCAATGTGGACTTTGGGAGAGTACTTAAAAAGTTCAATAAGTTTTGTGAATTCTGATGACCAAGCTCAATTTGAAAAATTTAAAGACGAATTTGACAAAACTGGTGATTTAGAAACAACACTTACAAAACTTCAATTAAGAGCCAACGTACTTGCTGAAATCGTCGATAAAACTTGGGAACTTGTCAATGAATCAGATTTAAAAGCATACGAGAAATTCATCAACAAAGTAATTGAATTTCCCTTAGCCGAATTATTAAAATATCTCTTAGACACAGCAGGTAAAAAAGTTTCAATTATAACAACGAACTATGACAGGCTAGCTGAATATGCTACTAGTCTTTCTAAAGCTATTATCTGTAGTGGTTATGCTCAAAGTCATATTGGACACTTCTCAAACAATATTCAATCCAACAATTTAGCTTCTTTAAATGGCTATAAAGGACAAGTAAACATTTGGAAAGTTCACGGTTCGTTAGACTGGTTTAAATCTAATGAAGATGAAAATATACAACTTCCATTAAGACAAAGCATTCCAAAAGACTATCGCCCTTTAATTGTAACACCTGGCTTAAGCAAATATTCAGAGACACATAATGAACCATATAGAACAATTTTTACACAAGCAGACTCTGAAATTGAAAATGCGAATGGTTTTTTATGTATTGGCTATGGGTTTAATGACACTCACGTTCAACCAAAACTAATTGAACAAATAAAAAACAGTAAGCCAATTATTGTAATAACTAAAGAACTTACTGAAAAAACTAAACAATCAATCATCGATAATAAATGCCAAAAGTACTTGCTTATCGAAGAGGCTAATTCTAAAAATACCAAAATCTACTCTTCCAAATTTGGAGAATTTGTAATTGAAGATACTAGTTACTGGGAATTAGGAGAATATTTAAAACTAATCATTTCATAAACAGAACTATGGCTATATTCCAATTTGAAGAATCTACAAAAATCGGTACCGTTTTTAGTGTTGACACTTCTACTCTAATAGTAAAAGTTGAAGAACTCGAAAAGCTAAGGAAACTGCAGGTAAATCATTTAATTGCTATAAAAAGCTCAAAAGCTGGACAACATTTAATTGGTATCATCAACCGAATTACGAGAAAAGTATCCAATGACGAGAATCCAGTCTCCGATGATTTAGGTCTAACCAATTTTTTGCTAACAGAAAACATCTTAAAAGTTAACCTAATTGGTACTTTAATAGACAAACACGGACAAAAAGAAAATGTATTCAAAAGAACTTTAGATACAGTTCCTGAAATTGAAGCAAACTGTTTTCCTATTGACGGAGAAAATATCACAAAGTTTATGCGTACGATATCAGCAAAGGAAAATTATGATATTCCTCTCTCTCTTGGTAAATACTCAATTGATGAAAATGCAGATGCGTATTTAGATGGAGACAAACTTTTTCAAAGACACGCTGTAGTTGTAGGTAGTACTGGTTCTGGGAAATCTTGGTGCGTAGCAAAATTGGTTGAACAAATTGCAAAACTTCCAATGGCAAATTCAATACTTTTTGACATTCACGGAGAATATAGTGGAGAAGATTTTAAAACCGATGGAATACAACATTTACGGGTTGCTAATCCCTCTGACTTAGGAAAAACTGGAAATCTGCAAAATAGTGTTTTAATGCTTCCTTATTGGCTTTTGACTTATGAAGAAATGTTAGCAATGTTACTTGATAGAAGTGACAGTAATGCACCGAATCAAGCAATGCTTTTTTCTAAAATTGTCTTTGAAGAAAAATTAGCTTTTTTAGATTCAATTGGAGACACAACATTTAAAGATTCTATAACTATTGACAGCCCAATACCATATAAAATTGATAATGTAATAAGCAAATTAAAAAATCTTGACGAAGAACGTGTTCCCGGAGCAAGAGCAGGTCAAGACAAGGCAGGACCTTTCAATGGAAAATTAACAAGATTTGTACAAAGGTTAGAAGCTAAAAGTCAAGATAAAAGATTAGGTTTCTTGTTTCAAATATCAAATGACGAATTAGATATTGACTGGATGAATAGCTTATGTAACTTGTTAATGCAAGGTTCTAAACAAAATGACCAAAAATCAGGTGTAAAGGTTATTGATTTTTCAGAAGTTCCTTCAGACGTTTTACCACTTGTTATTGGACTGGTGGCAAGAATTGTATTTACTGTTCAACAATGGACAGCAAATGACAAAAGACATCCTATTTGTCTATTGTGTGATGAAGCTCATTTATACATTCCCGAAAGAACAAGTCAAGATTCTGCTTCCGAACTTGGTTTAAAGAATTTTGAAAGAATTGCAAAAGAAGGTAGAAAATATGGTGTTAGTCTAACTGTTATAAGTCAAAGACCAGCAGAAGTTAACAGAACAGTTCTTAGTCAATGTAATAATTTCATTTCACTAAGGTTGTCAAATGCAGAAGACCAATCAGTTGTAAAAAGACTATTACCAGATAATCTTTCTGGGCTAACAGATGTATTACCGATTTTGGATATTGGAGAAGCTTTAGTTGTTGGAGATTCATCTCTATTACCTACGAGAATATTAATAGATGAGCCAACAATTAAACCACAAAGTGCAACAATTGATTTTTGGAAAGAATGGAGTAATGACAAGGCTGAGCAAGATATTCTAAGTGCAGTAATTGGCTTAAGAAGGCAAAGTAGAATTTGATACGGACAACTTTGATCCTTCTATTCAATAATTAATTTGGTTGCTTTATCTTCCCCCTATGAAAGAAGAGGTCGTTCGAACCCAAGACGTTTTTAAAAGCTGCTTTTTCGTAGGGTGCTTTGGTATAATCATCTTCGTTGTTCTGGCGGTTGGCTATTTCTTCTGGTGGCCGTATTAACAAATACCGTTCGGTATGGTTATTTAAATTTTTAAGTCTTCCTTTTCTAATTGATTTTTCTTCCGCTACACACTCCTTTTTATTAGCCATCATTATCTATTGTCAAGATTCTAGCGATTGTTTTTCACATAGCGCTTATCTGCTACAGGACAGTACAGTATGGATAAGATTGGCAAAAGAATTATTCTTGTTATAGGCTGTTACTTCCCCACAGCATAATACCTGAAATCTCTAACTAACACTAAAGACTATGAATACCAAGGCATCGTTGTTTATTGGCTTGTTAATTTGTATGCTGCTCATCGGTTGTGCGCAAGAACCACCAAAGCCATCTTTTAATAAAGAAGAATTGGCCAAAAACTTTCAAAATCCCCCCAATGAAGCAAAGCCCCGAGTCTGGTGGCATTGGATGAATGGCAACATTACCAAAGAAGGCATCAAGAACGACTTGAACTGGATGACCGAAACGGGTATCGGAGGCTTCCAAAATTTTGATGCCAACCTATTTACACCATTGGTGACCGATAAAAAGCTGGTGTTCATGACACCTGAATGGCAAGACGCCTTTAAATACACCACTGATTTAGCAATAGAAAAAGGATTGGAAATGGCCATCGCAGGATCCCCGGGCTGGAGTGAAACCGGAGGGCCTTGGGTAGAAGCTAAAGATGGCATGAAAAAATACGTCTGGTCAGAAATAACGGTACAAGGCGGTCAAAATTTTAAGGGTACCTTACCTAAGCCCCCGACCGAGACAGGCGGGTTTCAAAATGTACCCTCTGAAGGGGGCATTGAAATGAGTGAAGAGCATCAAGAACTGCCCGAATTTTATGGCGATGCAGCTGCTTTTGCCTTTCGCATACCTGATGATGAGCAAACAATGGCAGAACTCATGCCCAAGGTTACATCAAGTGGCGGAAAATTCTCTTTAAAAACCCTCACCGATGGCGACTTGCATACAGCTACTGAATTGCCGCCAGGTGAAGTAGGCGAAGAGATATGGATTCAATATTCGTTCGATCGGCCCGTAACCTTTCGTAGTTATTCGGTTGTTGGGGCCAACCACAATGCCTTGGAGCAGTTTAGGGGAAGCCCTCAAAACCGAAGTTTATATGTCAGCGATGACGGTAAAGACTTTCGAAAGGTAACCGATATTCCAGGCTCGCTCGTTCCGCAGACTTCAGGTAGCTTTAAGGAAGAAACTGCCAAATACTGGCGCTTTGCTTATGAGACTCTACCTCCGTCACCTCCAGGGTTAAGTGCCTTGTTCGGTGCTCCGATGCCTACCAAACCCGATGGTGTTCCGGTAGCCGAATTTGTTCTTTACCAAGCTGACCGTATAGATCAGTTCGAAAATAAGGCCGGTTTTAGCGCATGGGTAGAAACAGACGTGCCGACTCACACTACCGGCAATGCCATAAAGAAAGAAGAGGTTATCGATTTGACTTCACAACTTGGTGAAGATGGTTCGTTGAGTTGGGAGGTGCCTGAAGGAAAGTGGAAAATCGTTCGGTTTGGATATTCCCTTACCGGGAGACAAAATCACCCTGCCTCACCGGAAGCAACAGGCCTTGAAGTAGACAAACTTGATGAGGATGCGGTTCGTAGGTACATCAATCATTATTTGGATCTGTATAAAGAAGCAACGGGTGGTCAAATGGGCGAAAAAGGTCTTAGCCATGTTATACTCGATAGCTATGAAGCCGGGCATATGAACTGGACGCATAATTTTCCCGATGAATTCAAAAAAAGAAGAGGTTACGACATACTGCCATGGATGCCGGTACTTTTGGGTAGGGTGGTGCAAAGTGCCGAGGATAGCGAGAAATTTCTTTGGGACTTTAGAAAGACTATCGGCGAAATGATTTCCGACAATCATTATGATGTTATCGGAGAAGAACTGCACAAAAGAAACATGGGCCGATATACCGAAAGCCATGAGAACGGACGTATTTTTTTAGCGGACGGAATGGATGTTAAACGCAATGCTGATATACCCATGTCTGCCATGTGGACGCCCGGAAGCCTTGCCGGTGGTTCCGATGAGGAAGTACGCAGCGAAGGCGATATTCGCGAGTCGGCGTCAGTAGCCAATATTTTCGGAAAGCCTTTTGTAGCCGCCGAGTCGATGACCTCTATTCAAAATGCATTTTCTTGGCATCCAGAAAAACTGAAGCGTACTGCCGATCTTGAAATGGCTTCCGGTCTCAACCGATTTGTAATCCATACCTCTGTTCACCAGCCTTTAGACGATAAAATGCCCGGTTTCTCATTGGGCCCTTTTGGTCAATACTTTACCAGACAAGAAACATGGTCGGGTGCGGGTGCCAAGGCTTGGATCGATTATCTTGGTAGAAGCTCCTATCTTTTACAACAGGGCCAAAATGTTGCCGATGTTCTCTACCTATATGGCGAAAATGATAATATAACACGAATTACGCAGCAAAGTCTTCCTGATGTGCCCAAGGGCCATGAGTTCGATTTTGTAAGCGCTACCATTCTAAAAGAAGCCATAACGGGTTCCGATGGTCACCTTAAAGCGGAAAGTGGGGTTACTTATGCCATGCTAATGTTAGATGAGGGTACGCAAAGAATGACCCTATCCACTTTGCAGAAATTAAAAGAATTAGCCGATGCAGGTATCAAGATCAAAGGTAAAAAACCACTTGAAAGCCCTAGTTTATCAGACGATGATAGGGCTTTTCAGAAAATGGCCGAAAAAATATGGTCAAAACCCAACGTAGGTGCCAACGTGGCTCTTGATCAAGTTCCCGATGTTGATTTTTCAGAAACGGATCATGATATTCGTTTTCGTCATCGTGCTACCGGAGACAGTCATATTTACTGGCTTAATAACCGCAGTGCCCAAGCTATTAAATCAAAGTTGGGCTTTAGGGTAACTGGTAAAAAACCTCAAAAATGGAATCCGCAAACAGGGGAAGTTTTGGATATTGGCTATTCGACATCGGAGAATCAGACTTGGATCGATTTGGATTATACCCCTTGGGATGCTTTTTTCATCTTGTTTATAGATGAGACCGATCAAAACTCTTTTTCAGTTCCCGAAACGGATTCTGAAACCATTGCTGAAATCAATGGGCCCTGGCAAGTAGCCTTTCAGGGGAATAGAGGGGCTCCTTCCTCTAAAGTTTTTGAAGACCTCGTTTCGTGGACGGATCAGGAGGAAGAGGGCATCAAGCACTTCTCAGGTACGGCGACTTACAGCAATACCTTCTCGATATCAAATATCGAGGACGGTGCTAAATACACCTTAGATTTAGGAGAAGTTAAGAATATAGCAGAGGTCAGCGTTAATGGCAATGCTATTGGTACTCTTTGGAAAACTCCTTTTACTATTGATATAAGTGATGCCTTAAAATCAGGAGATAATACTTTAGAAGTTAAAGTCACAAATACATGGGTCAACCGCTTGATCGGTGATGCTGTAAAAGAGCCTGCCCAAAGAATTACGTTTACGACTATGCCATTTTATAGAGGTGGTGAAGAATTATTGCCTTCCGGACTTTTGGGCGATGTAAAAATCTTACAGATGAAATGAATACTTTGATGAACGTTTGAAAATTTATTGGAGCTGGTAAAAGCAGATCCAAACGAACTAGTAAATTTTCTATACTTTAGAAGAATCAACCAACAAACCACCGATCATGTCGCAATTGGCAGAGAATGTATCGAAACGTCTATTTTCATTGGATGTTTTTAGAGGATTGACCATGTTTTTGCTTATTGCCGAAGCCGCTGGGTTTCATCAATATTTTTCGGAATGGGCCGAGGGTTCGGTGTTCGAGGGCTTGGCCCACCAACTACACCATCACCCTTGGAACGGCTTGCGCTTTTGGGATTTGATTCAACCTTTTTTTATGTTCATCGTAGGGGTAGCAATGCCTTTTTCACTCAGAAAACGTCTTTCTCAAGGAGACCGCAAAAGGGTTAACCAGCACATTTTCCGGCGCTGCTTTTTATTGTTTGCCTTTGGGGTGCTACTTCATTGTGTTTATAGCCACGAACTTGTCTGGGAACTCTGGAATGTTTTGGTACAACTGGCCTTTACCATTTTAATAGCCTACGCCATTATGCACCTGCCCAACAAGGTTCAAATTGGTGTATCTATCGGTTTGTTACTTTTGACCGAGATACTCTATAGGGCCTATGACCCAAGTGCCCCATACGCTCAGGGCCATGAAAGCTTTGGGTCTTTTATGGATAGATTGGTAATGGGCCAGGTGAATGGGGGTTATTGGGTGTTCGTGAACTTCATTCCGACCGCTGCACACACTATTTGGGGCGTTATTTGTGGAAAATTGTTGTTGGAACACATTCCTGAAAAAGAAAAAATAAAGCATTTTCTAATATGGGGTACGGCCATTCTTGTTATTGGCTTCGCTCTTGACCTCACCGGTGTAACCCCTATTGTAAAACGAATCGCCACCACATCTTTTACTTTGGCATCGGGCGGCTTCGCCATTTTGACCCTCACACTTTTCTATTGGGCAATCGATGTGAGAAATAAACATTATGATTGGCTAAAAATTTTCGCTGTTGTGGGCACGAACTCTATATTTATCTATCTTTTTGCCGAGACCGTGGGAGTTCAGTGGTTTCGAGGTTTTGGAAAAATCTGGACAGCAGGTCTTTTGAGTCCTCTAGGTGTTTCAGAATCCCTAATTATGGTGATAAATTCGCTTGTGGTACTTTTTATCTTTTGGTACATTACTTACTTTTTAGACAAACACCGAATTTATTTCAAGGTATAGCCCCTAAACCCATCCTTTAAAATAAAATTTATGAAAATTAGACTGTTACTTACCCTCTTTACCTTTGTTGGCTTTATTCTACTCGCTTGCGGGGTTCAAAAAAACACGTCGGATGACGGATGGATCGATCTTTTCAATGGTAAAAATTTAGAAGGGTGGACCACAAAGATTCACCATTACGAAACAGGTGATAACCATGGGGATACCTTTAGGGCCGAAGATGGTATCATCAAGGTGAGATACGACCAATACGAAGGTGATTTCAATGATCGTTTTGGGCACTTGTACTTTGACACCCCTTATTCTCATTTTCATCTTTCAATGGAGTATCGTTTTGTGGGGGAGTTACATCCTGGGGCCCCATCATATACGCAATTGAACAGCGGTGTAATGTACCACTCCCAAGACCCTCGCACCATGTTAAAGGAACAGGATTGGCCTATTTCCGTAGAAATGCAGTTTTTGGCAGGAATTGAGGAAGGGGTGGAACGCCCGACCGGAAATATGTGCAGCCCAGGAACGGAAATAGATTTTCAAGGAGAGCAATACCCCGGCCACTGCTTGAATTCTACTTCCGAAACCCTATACGGAGACCAATGGGTAAAAGCAGAATTGATTGTTTATGGCGACTCTCTGGTACAACACATTATCAACAGCGAGAAAGTCTTGGAATACACCAAGCCCCGTGTGGGCGGTGATGTGGCCAATCGTTACGACCCAAAATATAAAGTAAACGGCACCCCTCTAACACAGGGTATGATTGCTTTGCAAAGTGAGGGCCAGCCCATTGATTTTAGAAATATCAAGCTTAAAAACTTGAAGAACTAGCTTCGTAAAAGCAATTTTAACGTAATTTTGTCGTTATTTTTGCGACAAATGTTTTATTTTTAATAAAAAGCTTTTCATGGCAACTGCGTTAAAATTGTTTGAAACCAAAAACGGGGAGTTCTCTTATGACTGGAACGACGATAAGCGGTCTTATTTACTTATCAAATTGGTCAGAGAGGGTATACCGTACAGTGATTTTGCAAAGGTTTTAAACGCGTCTTCCTTTAGTTCACAAGAGTGGGCCAATTTTCTGAATATTTCAGTTAGAACCCTAGAAAGGCACCGAGAAGAAAACAAGATATTTCGTCAAGAACAAAGCGAAAGAATACTTTCCATCTTTCAATTGCTTAATTATGGCAAATCGGTTTTTGGTACTAACGAAGACTTTTTTGAGTGGTTGGGCTCAGAAAGTATAGCCCTTGGGGGTATTAAACCCAAAGAACTCTTAGATACCAGCATTGGCATACACATGGTGAAAGATGAGCTTGGCCGCCTAGAACATGGGGTATTGGCATGATTGTTTATCGGTTGGGAAAGGAGAAGTATAAAAACGACCTTTCGGGAATCGGGGCCGAAAAATTTGGTGGCCGTTGGAACAGTAAAGGGGTGCGAATGGTATACACTTCGCAATCTCGGGCTCTGGCCAATTTGGAAGTAGCCGTACACTTAACTTTAAAACTCGTACCCAAAGACTATTATTTGACCGCCATCGAAATACCCGATGAGCTAGTACTACCCTATCCTGAAAAAAAATTACAGGGCAAAAATTGGAAAACCCATCCACCAACATCATTTACTCAAGAAGAGGGAGATAAATTTATAAAGTCGAGCAAAAACCTCGTTTTAAAAGTACCTTCGGCCATTGTACAAGGAGATTATAATTTCTTGATCAACCCTGTTCATTCAGATATCGGCAAAATTAAGGTCTTGTACTCCGAACTTTTTTCTTTTGATAAGCGCTTGTTTAGGCCATAGATTCAGAACCCTCATACAACTCTATGGGAAGGTCATCTGGGTCAGCAAAAAAAGTAAAGCGTTTTCCTGTAAATTCATCGACGCGAATAGCCTCGACTTCAACACCAAGTTGCTGCAAACGTTCTTTTTCTTGCGCGACGTTGGCAACCTCGAAAGCCAAATGCCTTAGCCCTAACGCCTCTGGCCTAGACGGTCTTTTTGGAGGTTCAGGAAAGGAAAACAGTTCGATGATATATTGCCCATTTAGAGCTAAATCCAATTTAAATGAATCTCTTTCTTTTCGATAGACTTCTCTAATAACTTCCAACCCTAAAATAGTCGTGTAAAAATCTTTCGATTTTTGGTAATCGGAACAAATAATGGCAATGTGATGAACATTCTTTAGTCCCATAAAAACTAATTAAGATCCTCAGGATATTTCCCGGCGGTAGTCCATCCACCATCAACAGAGATGGTCTGGCCATTGATATGGTCGGCCTCCCCAGAAAGTAAAAAAAGACATGTATGGGCGATATCTTCAGGTTTGCCCACTCTACCATTGGGGTTCAACCTACCCCAAATACCTTCATAATCAGGCTGCTCTAATTTTGTGCGTTCGGTAAGTGTGGCCCCTGGAGCAATTACATTGATATTGATATGATGTTGATCCAGTTCATAGGCAAGGTTCACGGCCATCATACGCAATGCCGCCTTGGTCATGGCATAGGTGGTCAGGTTGCGGTACGCCCTAATACCCACTTGCGAAGACAAGAGAACCACCTTACCGCTATGCCCCTTTTCAATCATTTTGAGAACGGCTTTTTGAACAAGAAAAAAGGCTCCTTGAAGGTTCAGCTCTACTACTTTATTAAATGATTCAGGAGTAAACTTTAAAAAGTCGCCAAACAGCGTTATACCCGCGTTTGGCACAACGAAATGAATATCACCAAAAGAGTTCACGGCAAAATCAATTATTTCATCAATTGTTTTAATAGAACCGGCATCGCCCGCAAAAGATTTACAATTTCCCGGATGAATTTGATCAATTTCTTTTGCAGCCTTTTTTGATAACTCTGGGTCAAGGTCGTTTAGAACTACATTGGCCCCATTTTTAACAAGTGCCTCCGCAATGGCATAACCTATACCTTCGCCTCCACCGGTAACGATGGCCGTTTTTCCTTTAATTCCTGAATAAGCCATTATAATTCTTTAAAATAGGTAATCAGCGTACCCGTAACACCTGGTTTGAAAGTAAACAGACCGCCACTTTGAGGGTGTTTTTCAAGTTGTTCTTCGCTCAACCCGCTTCTCGCCGTAGTTATGTAAAGTGTGTCTAGGTTTTTACCGCCGAAACAACAAGAGGTTACATGGGGCGCAGCAACTTCAATCTTTTGAATGATTTCTCCGGTTCTGGGGTTCCATTGTCGAATACAAGCTCCGCCCCAATGGGCAATCCATAACATATCTTCAGAATCGATACACATGCCGTCTGCCCCGCCCAACTCCTTTGGTATATTAAAAGCGGTCTTTCGATTTTTTAAATTTCCCGAATCTATATCAAAGTCGTATCTGTCAATGCGATAATTTTCGGTATCACTAAAGTAAAAAGTCTTTTTATCGGCCGTCCACGCCATTCCGTTTGAAATAGTGGTATTAGGAATAGCAACAGAAACTTGCCCTTTAGAAGTTACTTTGTACAGATTGCCGCTCTCAGGGTCAAATTCTTTGTGCATGCTTCCGATATAGAAATCACCGTTCGGACCTACTTTACCGTCGTTGTAACGCATTTTAGAATCTTCATTCTTTAAAATGCCGTGCTTTCTAAAGTCTTTGTTTGCTACCTGAAAACTAGCCAACCCGTCTTCAAGGGCCAGCAAGATATTTCCGGTAATTTCTGGAATAGCGGCACCTGTCATTGAAGGCAGTTGCCAGAAGTGGTGTTCATTAGTTTCGAGCACCAATTGATGAAGGTATTTTCCCTCGATATCTACCCAATAAAGTGTTTGCCGTTGCCAATCCCAAACCGGGCCCTCACCCAGAACACTTCGGGTGTCTAAAAGTAATTTTGCCTCAAAAGTTGATTCGTGCATTCCGAATATTTCAACGAGAAAGTTACGGAATTTTTAGGGCAATCAATTTTCTTTCACGAAATCCTTTCTTAGTCGAATATCGCTATCTGGCACCTTGTTGATCAATGTTTTTTTACCGTTCTTTTTGATTAGGTCGAAGGCATCGTACAAAGAGCCCATCGGTGTATAGGCACCATAGGTTATTGTGTCTTGAGATACCGTAATGATCTGAAACAGCTGTGTGTATTCGCCGCGGCGCACCATCCAGCCTTGGTCTTGAGATTCATACATTTTCGGTCCGCTGACCGACACGGCATATACCGTTCCGGCATCTTTTACTACCGTTAGCCCTTGACCTTCATTTTTTTCATATCCACGAGCATAGGTATGGTCATGGCCTTGCAAAACCAAATCAACCCCGTACTTGTCAATTAACGGTTTTAATGCATCTCGTAGTTCTTTATTGTCCCTTCCTTTTGCTGTTGAAAAAATAGGATAGTGCATGGTGATTGCCGTCCATTTTTTGGTATTGTTTTTTAACACCGAATCGAGCCATTTCACTTGAGCGGTTCGGGCTTCTTCATGCTCATCGAAGCCTTCGGCATCTATCGAAATAAGTTTCATATTCTCATATTCAACGGCATAGCACGTTTCTTTTAAAGCCTCTGTTGGTCCATTTTCTGGCAGTGTAAACTGAGGCCGCCATAGTGAGGATAGTACCCCGTCTCTGTATTCATGGTTGCCCGGGGTCATAATACTGGGTACGGTGGCATGAATAAAGCTACCTGCGTAGAACCACTCACCCCATTCCATATTGGCATCTCTGTCATTGATCAGGTCGCCTGCGTGCAACATAAAATCAACGTTGGGGTATTGCCTATATGAATTGCGTATAACTCGGGACCATAAAGACTTGACATTGTTCTGGGCATCGCCAAAATAGATGAAGCTAAACGGTTTATCACCTTTGGCACTGGCGGTTGTAAATTGAAACCATTCGCTCCAGTATCCATTGTCATCCGCTCCATTTCCAACTCTGTAGGCGTAAGTGGTCTCCGCTTCGAGTCTGTCAATTACGATGGAATGATAAGTGGCCTTGACAAGGGGTTCCCTCCGGTTTTGATTTTCGAATAGTTCTGAAGTTGCCTTGATTTTCTTTACTCCCTCTAAAAGAAATTCTGGTCCATCAGTGGCCTTGGCTATTTCTACAAAGCCCTCAGCCACTTCTTGGTTGGTGCGCCAATTGACCGCAAAGCTACGGGCCGGGTCAACGGTAAGGTTGGTAATAATACGGTCAGGAGTTCTCGATGGAAAAATTAGCTTGTGGTCTAAAATAGTATCTAACGAACCGTAATGGCTATGAGCGCCTTGACCATGATTATGTTCTTGTGAAAACGCAACTGTAGATAAACTTGAAAATATCAATAAGGCGATTAACTTTTTCATTTGATAGGATTGCTAAACTGGTTTGGAATGAAGTTCTGTTTCGGTAAGTATTTCTGTGATAAAACTACAAAGTTTGAAAGCGACCTTCGTAAAGAATCTTGCCCGTATTGTATGGAAATTTATCAAGCTTTTAGTGAAAAATTAAGCTTAATTAGCCCTAAATGATGAAAACTGCCATGTAAAATGCTGAATTATCGTTTTTGTTTCTTCAAAAGTTTTTATTATTTATCGATGCAACTGCAATATTTATAAATAATGCACAATTGTTTTCCCGATATGATAATTCATTGAGCCAAAGGGGGCAACACCTTTAAATCAATCGGATTATAAAGTACTTTTACTATTACTTATCGCCATGGGGCATCAATATGCCGAAACCATCAAATCAATAAAACCAAGAATACATGTTGCAGAAGGGCATAGAGGCACAAAGGTTGGCCATCTCGGACAACTATAGAAATTGGAAAAAGTGGGGGCCCTACCTAGCCGAAAGACAGTGGGGCACTGTTCGCGAAGACTATAGTGAATATGGCCACGCTTGGGATTTTGTTGACCACGAAAAGGCAAGAAGTAATGCTTACCGCTGGGGTGAAGAAGGTATTGCAGGGTTTTGTGACGCGCGTGAAATTCTTTGTTTGGCACCTGCCTTTTGGAACGGCAAGGATCCTATCATTAAAGAAAGACTTTTTGGCCTGACCAATAACCAGGGCAACCACGGTGAAGACGTTAAAGAATTATATTTTCATCAAGAATCGTCGCCAACACATTCGTATTGTAAATATCTCTATAAGTACCCCCATAAAGAATTCCCTTATGGAGACTTGGTCGCCAAAAACCAGCGCAGCCGTCATGAGCCTGAATTCGAGTTGCTCGATACCAACTGCTTTAACTTCAGCTCTTATTTTGATTGTATCATTGAGTACGCCAAGGCAGACGTTGATGATATTTTAATGAAAGTGACCGTAGTAAACCGTGGTCATAAAGCTGCCAATATACATGTACTGCCCCAACTCTGGTTTCGCAATTTCTGGAAACACAACCAGCGCTTTTCAAGGCCGGCCATCACCTCAACGGGGCTCACCACAGCCGAATCGCGAAGCACAAGAAATGGAAGGTACTTTTTGTACCACCAGCGCGGCAAACAGTTGTTCTGCGAAAATGAGACGAACAACAAAAAAATATATGGTGTCGAAAATGAAACACCCTTTGTTAAAGATGGTATCAACGACCGAGTGGTCGAAAGAAAGAGAAAAGCGGTCAACCCTGAAAAAACAGGTTCAAAATTTGCCGTATGGCACAAGCTAAGGCTTCGCCCTGGTCAAGAAAAAACAATCAAATTCCGCTTGTCTAAAAAACGGGTAGAAAAACCTTGGGCCGAGTTCGATAAAATCTTTGAGCAAAGAGTAAGTGAGTGCCGGGCATTTTACGATGAAACCGTTAAAACATCGTTGCCTGAAGCCCATAAGCATATAGTTAAAAGGGCTTTCTCCGGACTGTTATGGACAAAGCAATTCTATTACTACGATGTATTTAAATGGCTGTTCGGTGGGCCCGGCGAAGCAAGACCTTATCGCTCGAACGCCAGAAACTTTAGTTGGCAGCATCTCACCAACCGTCATATTATTTCGATGCCCGATAAATGGGAGTATCCTTGGTACGCTGCTTGGGATCTTGCCTTTCATATGGCTTCCTTTGTTGAAATAGACCCTTATTTTGCCAAAGAACAATTGTTATTAGTGCTCCGGGAGAGTTACATGCATCCCAATGGGCAAATTCCGGCATATGAGTGGAATTTTAGTGATGTAAACCCTCCTGTACATTCGTGGGCGGTATGGACAGTTTATGAAAAGGATAAAGAACGAACCGGAAAGGGCGATAGGGATTTTCTTGAAAAATCTTTCCAAAAACTCTTGGTCAACTTTACTTGGTGGGTCAACCAAAAAGACAAACACGGTACCGACCTTTTTGAGGGCGGGTTTTTAGGTCTTGATAACATTGGGGTTTTTGATCGCAACCATATGCCCCCAGGCATAACACGTATGCAGCAGGCCGATGCGACTAGTTGGATGGCCATGTTTACCCTGAATATGCTTCGCATGTCATTAGAACTGGCGGAAGGTAATGATGCCTATGAAGAATCGGCAGCCAAGTTCTTTCGTCACTTTCTCAACATTGCTTGGGCCATGCACCACATCGGTCAAAAAGATATTTCGCTCTGGGACGATAAGGATAATTTCTATTATGATGTAGTCGAAATGTCAAGCGGTACATCACATAGACTGAAGGTTCGGTCGCTCGTAGGTATTATACCGATGTTTGCCGTAGAGGTCATGGATAAGAATCTTTTTGAGAACCTGAAAGAATTTAAGACCAGAGCGGCCAAAATAGTTACGACCCGACCCGATTTGGCTTCTTTGATTTCGAGAATTGAGGAAATAAATGAAAACGGAAGCTATTTATTTTCAATTATGAGAGGCTTTCGGCTTGAGCATTTATTGAAGCGAATGTTAGACGAAGACGAGTTTCTTTCCGACTATGGTATTCGCTCTTTATCAAAATACCACAAGGATAACCCGTATGTTTTTGACCATCATGGGCATCACTCCATACAATATGAACCGGGCGAAAGCCGCTCTAATATGTTCGGCGGTAATTCAAACTGGCGCGGGCCTATCTGGATGCCTCTGAATTACATGATTGTACAGTCTTTGAGAAAATATTACTCTTACTACGGGCCCACTTATGTTTATGAGTTTCCTACCGGGTCGGGAAATAAGCTAAACCTCAACCAGATTGCCAACGAAATAACGAAAAGGTTGATGCGTCTTTTTGAAAGAAATGCCGATGGGCGCTTTCAGTACCATTCAGACGACAAGAACAAACTCTATTCGAAAAACGAACATTTTAAGAATCAACATCTGTTCTATGAGTTTTTTGATGGGGATAACGGTACAGGTTTAGGTGCATCTCACCAAACAGGGTGGACCGCCCTTATTGCCAACCTCATCATGGAAATGGAAGAGTCGGAAAAGCAGGAAGAAGTCAAGGTTGAAAAAGCGAAAGTGCTTTAATCCTTTATTTCAACAGACCAAAATACTTGTTTTCGTCGCCTAAGAGAGCCGTAGCGGCGATTATGGCATCGTCATGGGTCAGGTAATAATCGTAAAGCCCTTCTCTGTAGAAATAGCGTTTAACGATTTCGTCTTCCAGCTTGCTTTTGATTTCCTTTTGATATTCTTCCAATGCGGCAAACTTACTCTTGTCGATATCGGCCAATAACGCTTTGAAATCATTTTCAATGGCGTCATTAAAAATCACTTCTTCACGGTCGGTCATGGCCGCCTTTAACGTTTTCTCGGTCTTGGTCTCAAAAGAAAAATTACTATTGGATACGAAGTCTTTAAAATCTTGGTAGTCACTATCGGTGAACTTAAAATCGCCCATGCCGTCTAGTGTGTGATTATAATAGTAGTTAGTAGCATAATCAAATATCACATTATCGTTCAAAAGAGCCGTGGTGAGTTCGTTCGCTTTTGTTGATGCTATCTCGAGGTCTGGCAGAACCCCACCCCCATCTTGAACCTTGCGGCCATTGCGAGTGGTAAAGTCATTAAAAACGGTCTTCTGAATAGCGTTGCCATCTTCATCACGGTTCCAATAGTCTAAAGACTGAATACATCTGCCAGATGGCGTGTAATACCGGCTTATGGTCACCTTAAGCTGTGTGCCGTAGGTAAGTTTCAAGGGGCGTTGTACCAACCCTTTGCCGAAGCTTCGTGCGCCCATGATTACCGCACGGTCGAGGTCTTGCAGACCTCCGGAAACAATCTCACTGGCCGAAGCGCTACTTCCGTTTACCAGAACGACAAGCGGAATTTCCATATCGATCGGCTGATCTTTGGTGCGGTATTCACGGTTGAATTTTTTTACTTTCGACTTTGTCGTTACAATCAACTCACCCTTATCTACAAATAGGTTGGTCACATTAATGGCTTCCGATAGCAACCCTCCCGGGTTGCCCCTCAGGTCTAGTATAATCTTCTTGGCACCTTGACCTTTTAATTCCTGTAAAGCCGATTTAGTCTGATCCGATGCTTTGGCATTGAATTTAGAAAGTACTATGTAACCAGTTTGATTATCGACCATTTTAAAGAACGGTACAGCATCTACCTCAACTGCACCACGGGTTATCGTAGCTGTCTTGGTCTCGCCTTGTCTTTTGAAGGTAACTTCGACCGAAGTATCGCTAGCTCCTTTTAAAAGTTCGCTCGCATTATCATGAAATTTTGATACATCGATATCTCCTATCTTCAATATCTCATCTCCAGCCTTCAAACCTGCCAAATCAGCGGGATAGCCTTTATAGGGCTCCATAATCAATAAGCGGTCATCATACGAACGTACGAGGGCACCGATGCCCGAATATTCACCGGCATTATTAATCCGGTAGGTTTCAACATCTTGTTCGTTCAAGAACTTCGTATACGGATCAAGGTCGTCAAGCATATTCTTGATGGCCGTATCCATTAATTCCGCCGGGTTCGTTTCATCTACGTAGTTCATGTTCAATTCTTTGAACAGGGTCGTAAAAATTTCAATTTGCTTAGCGATTTCGAAAAAATCACTTTTAACAAATCCTGTTCCCACAATAAAGACCGAGAGGGCCAAAATGGGAATGAATATTCTCTTTTTCGTAAATGACTTCATCAGAACGATAGTTTTCGAAGTATAAATTAGTTTGGGTATTGGATGGAGCATTCAAACTTTAATACCATGCCCCACAAATTCTTGGTCTACCATTACGTTAGACTAGTTCGAGGCTATTCTAAAGAACGGTCAGATGGGTTTTCCGCTTCAAGAAAATAGCGCATGGCTTTAATCATGGCACGCTCCATTTCCTTGAAATTTGTCATCTTTTTCCCAAGGTATAAAAATAGAAACGCAAAAGAGCCTTCACTATTGTTAAAAACATGATGTTTGTTCAGCCGATAGCTTTCGCGCATCAATCGTTTAATATTATTGCGGTCAACCGCCCCTTTGATATTTCTTTTTGGAACGGCTACCCCTGCCTGTATTTTAACCTCTTCTTTCAGTTCGGTTTTTAGGTAAAACAGCTTTATAGGATAAGCTTTGACCGACTTGCCCTGTTCAAAAAGCTGTTCAATCAACTTTTGACTTTTAAGCTTTTCTTTTTTTGGATAACTAAAATCCATATACGGTGACTAGGCTTTCTGCGGCTTGAATGCCGTGGCTAAAGAAAAGAGGCTAGTTTCCTCCCTCCCTTTGCCAAACATTATCGGTCTGATCGACATCGGCCATTAGTTGAGATGGGTCGATTACAATAGCCTTTACATTTTCAAGGGGTCGGTCAATCGTAAAACTGTAATTGGGGTATGCCCAAGCCCAATCATCGAGAACCGTTCTTTTTAATTGCGGATAGGGATTTTCCTTTTCGCCACGCAACATACGCAGGGGCGCATAAAAGGTTTCTTGCGTGCCATCTTCGTATACCACCAAAAGGTCTATAGGCATCGGCATAAGGCCTTTACGCGCTAAGCTTACGGTCGTTTTTCCGTCATTTGAGGCTACATCGGTAATACCATAGTCAATGGTATTGGTCGTTTGGGTCCAATCGGTCAGGTACCAATCAAGTTCCATACCCGATACCTTTTCGGCCACCCTTTTTATATCGTTGGGAACGGGATGTTTGAACTTGAAATCTTCATAATACTTTCTAACGGTTTCCATTAGCTTGTCTTGCCCAATGACATAGCCCAGTTGTGACAGAAAAATAGAACCTTTACTATATGCCGCTATGCCGTAGGCAAAATTCAAATCATACCTGTCGGCATGCGTCGATTGGGGCTGTTCCCTTCCAGAATTGACCAAATTGTAGTAGCCTTTATAAGTGCCTAAAAACGGGTTCTCTTTGTTTTCTTGCATCACCTCGTTCATAGCTAAATTTGAAATAAAGGTGGTAAAGCCTTCATCCATCCATTCGTGTTTTGACTCGTTTGTAGCCAATATATGTTGAAACCATGAATGGGCCATTTCGTGCGCCGTAACACCGACCAAACTTTCGAACTTGCGTTCACCCGTTATCAAGGTAGACATGGCATACTCCATACCGCCATCGCCCCCCTGAATTACAGAGTATTGGTCATACGGGTATTTGCCTATGTTCTTGCTGAAGAACTGCATCAGTTCTGCCGTTTTAGGCTGCAATTTTTTCCAGTTTTCAGTAATCTCTTTATTGTCTTTGTACAAAAAGTGCAATACCGGTCCGTTTTCAACTTTGAGGGTATCGTGCAGATAATCAGGATCTGCCGCCCACATGAAGTCATGAACATTGGGAGCCTTAAAGTGCCAGGTCAATGTTTTGCCCTTTTGCTTTTTAATTTTGGTTTCGGGTGCCTCATAACCGTGACCTACCTCTTGTGGGTTCTGCAAATATCCACTTCCGCCCACAACGTAATCTTTGTCAATGGTTAGCTTTACATCAAAATCGCCCCAAACACCATGAAATTCACGTGCGATGTAAGGATCTGCATGCCATCCTTCAAAATCGTATTCCGCCAATTTAGGATACCATTGACTCATTGAAAGGGCAACCCCTTCCGAGCTATTTCTACCTGATCGACGTATTTGTAAAGGGACTTGGCCACTAAAAACCATGTCAAATGTAGTCTTAGCACCAGGTGCAATCGGTTTGGCCAATTCCACTACCAAAATGGTTCCCTCTTCAGAAAAATTCACTTTTTGTCCATCTTGAAGTAGCGAGTTCGTATGCAAATAACCAACCTCTTTATCAGATAGGGCAGATATTCTACTTTTTTTGTCTTCCGTCATCATTCGGCCATCGGGATCGGCAATATTTTGCAAGCGAACATCCATCTCACTCCCAGGCTGAAAAGCATTGAAATAAAGGTGATAATAGACCCTCGAAATCTCATCGGGTGAGTTATTGGTATAGACCAACTTCTGCGTGCCTGTGTATTGATAATTGTCTACATTCATGGCCACTTCCATCGAGTAGTCAACATGTTGCTGCCAATAAGTACAATTTTGGGCATGAGCATCAGCCGCGAAAAACATAGCAATAACAGCAAAACCTTTAAAAATGCGGTTCATAATAAAAATGATATATGTGGCCCCACAAACTTTGTGGGGCACGTATTGATACTAGTTATAGTTTTATCTTTCCCGAAGAAACATTGTGCGCCATAATGAGGGCGTTGTAAGCGTTTACCATGGTACCGGCCTTCGAAATTTCTTCCAGTTTTCCGGTTTTGGCCGAATCTCCCGCAAGAATAACATTAGCCCTGGGGGTTAGGCCAGACTCCATAATAATTTGCTTAACCTGGGGAGCGGTCAACTTTGGATATTGCGAGCGGATTAAAGCCGCAACCCCTGCCACAGCTGGAGCGGCCATTGAAGTACCGCCTTGAAACTCGTACTCGTTGCCAGGCATTGTAGAATAGATCTCGTCACCAGGTGCAAAAACATCAACATTCACTTTGCCGTAGTTTGAAAATGAAGCGACCATTTCAGAGCCATATTTTGGAGCTAATGCCCCTACGGTAATGACATTGTCCGAAATCTCGGGACCGTTGTTTACTTGGTCGTTCGGGAAATTCGGGTTGGCTGGGTCGTCTAAATCTTCACCTGAATTACCGGCTGCATGAACGAACAGAACATCATGGTCTGCGGCATATTTTATGGCATCGTAAACCCATTGGGCATTTGGTGAATATCCTTTTCCGAAACTTCCGTTGATAATTTTCGCGCCATTATCTACCGCATAGCGGATGCCTAATGCAATATCTTTATCATATTCGTCACCGTTTGGTACGGCACGGATGCTCATGATCTGTACGTTATTGGCCACCCCGTTGGCCCCAAGGCCATTGTTTCTCTCTGCGGCAATGATACCGGCTACGTGGGTTCCATGGCTTTCATCTTCCGACCTACTTTGAGGGTTTCCATTTCCATAATCAGTGTCGGTAATGTCATATGGGTTATCACCTACCTCTTTACGGCCGTCAAAATCAACGTTGTAATTATAATTAGCCTGATCGGTAAAATATTTGACACCGCCTTCTATTTGCTCAAGCACTTCTGGAATGCTGTCTTCATAAGTTAGCATTTGCGTAAGTATGCCAATGTTTTGCTGCATGCTTGGGTCTGTAGACTTTATACCGGCCAAATCTTCTTTGGTATACTCATCTTTGCCCAGTTCTTTTTTCACAGCGGCATCTGCATTTTTAACCGCTTGAAATATTTGTTCGTACTGTTGTTTTTGCTGTAAAGTCTTTCCGTATTCTTCTTCAACTTCTGCCTTTGCCTTTGCCTGAAGTGCGACATCACCCAATTTTAATCGAACAATACGTGCAACCTCTAATTGCTCGTTATAAGACTCCCCAAGAAAGTTATAGCCGTGGATATCATCTATGTAGCCGTTCTTATCATTATCAATTCCGTCGCCCGGTTTTTCTCCAGTATTGGTCCAAAGAACACCATCTAAATCTTCATGTTTTAAATCCATTCCCGAATCAAGTACCGCAACAATGACCGTTTCACCCTTCTTATTTTTAATAATTTCGGTGTATGCTTTATCTACACTCATACCGGGTATGGTATCACTGACCAAATCTAAATGCCCCCAGTTCTTCTTTTCAGCATCCGACAAATCGGAAATTTTTAGTGGGGTTGTATCAATGTTTTCGATAGGTGTAGAAACCAAGGTGGTCGCACCGCAGCCCATAAGCACGGATGCCATTGCTAATCCGAGTACGGATTTCGGAAATAATCTTGTCATATAGTCAAATTGAGATTAGTGTATACTTTTGTAATAGGCACCGGGGTTGACAGCTGGAAAAGCTTCCAAATTTCCCCTATCTGCCATGGTAACATAGCAAGTTTTGCCATTTTTGCCCCCAAAGGTAATGTTTGAAGGCTTTTTTCCCTTCAATTGCACTTCTTTTATGATTTTTTTATCGGGAGTTACTATCAATACCGTACCCTTATCATATCTGGTGATATAAAGATTGCCTTTTGCGTCACACCGCATACCGTCCATTCCGAAATCTTCAAAAGACATAAAAAGGTTTTTATTCGATATTTTACCTTCGGAATCAATGTCATAACTCCAAATTTTTCTTTGAACAGATTCGTTGACGTACAATTTCTTTCCGTCAGGGCTCACCTCGATACCGTTTGTGGTTCCCATTTCATCTTCGAGAAGTACTATTTCTTGTGATTTGTTCACCATCCAAATACGGCCTTTACTTTCGGCCCAATTCGGATCGCTAAGGTATATGGTTCCATTCGGTGCCATGGCCAAATCGTTAGGCTGGCTCATTTCAGGATTATGGGCGAAAATTATCGGCTCTCGCGTGCCCTTCTTAATTTGAATTACATTATGGCCCACATAATCGGCAATGTACATATCGCCAGATTTATCAAAACGGATGCCATTGCCCACACTCTCACCGGGCAGCTTCGCAAATACTTCTCCCTCGCCACTTTCGTATACGATTCCGATGGTGCCTTGATCTTTAAAGTTTACCGCATAGACGTTACCTTCACTATCAACTGCAGGACCTTCCACCCCTTTGGTAAAACTCCATTCAGAAGTAAAATCAGTACTTTGTATTCGTTGGGCTTTGCAGGAAACCAAGAAAAAAATTGCATAAAAACCGAAAGGTATTTTTTTAAGCCGTGGTATTGAATAGTTCATTGAAAGTAAGGGTATTATCAAGCCGAGCACCTTTCTCGGTCTCACGCAAGGTACAAATTTCATTGTGGGCATCATGTTCGAAAAAAAGAAAGTATTCATTTTTTAGGGCCTCTTTCAAAAAAACATCTTTTTCTTTGAGAGTCAGCAAGGGTCTCGTATCATAACCGATGACGTACGGTAGAGGAATGTGCCCCACGGTAGGTATTAAATCGGCCACAAAGACCAATGTTTTACCTTTATACCTAATATGAGGTAGCATTTGCTTATCGGTATGTCCGTCAACGAAAAGAATATCAAAGCCCAATTCAGAATTTTTCAAAAAAGCATCTTTACCTCTATCTATAAAATTCAATTGACCACTTTCTTGCATTGGTAGCAGATTTTCTTTTAAAAAAGAAGCTTTTTCTCGAGCATTTGGTTCAGTGGCCCATTTCCAATGGTCTTTGTTCGTCCAAAATTTTGCATTCTTAAATGCGGGTTCAAAACCCGTTCTGTCCTTATTCCATTGAATGCTACCCCCGCAGTGGTCAAAGTGCAAGTGAGTCATAAAGACATCTGTAATGTCATCTCTATGAAAGCCGTGTTTGGCCAGCGAACTATCGATTGAATCATTGCCCCAACGGTAATAATAACCGAAAAACTTATCCGATTGTTTATTACCGAGGCCCGTATCTATTAAAATAAGCTTGTCTCCATCTTCTATCAATAAGCTTCTAGCGGCAATATCGATAAGATTTTTTTCGTCGGCGGGATTCGTCTTTTGCCAAATAGTCTTTGGCACCACACCGAACATGGCCCCTCCGTCTAATTTAAAGTTTCCTGTTTCTATGGTATATAATGTCATAACACAGCTAATTAGACCCGCAAATTATAAAAAGCACCTAGCACGGCAAAAAATTGAATAGATGTGCATCCGATTATAAAAAAGCCGCTAAAATACCATTTGGTATGATAGTTTCTAAAAAATAAGTCTATCTTGTGTTTAAGTTCTTGTTGAGAACTTGATATTTGCAGGTAAATTAGGGTTTTTGTCGTTTTTAAATGCCTTCGAGACCAAAATGGTCCGGTTTAAAAATGACTATTTTTGAAGAAATTCATTTTAATGGTTGAATTAGCAGGTATTATCATTTTGGGTATCATAGCACAATGGGTCGCTTGGCGTTTTAAGCTACCCGCCATTTTACCACTAATTTTAATTGGCCTGTTGGTGGGGCCATTGGCTACGTTATACACAGAAGACGGCAGTAAACTCATAGAACCTATTTGGAATGGCGAGAAAGGTCTCTTTCCAGGGGAAGGGCTCTACTATTTTGTTTCTCTTGCCATAAGTATCATTCTTTTCGAAGGTGGGCTGACCCTAAAGCGTGCCGAAATACGAAATGTAGGACCTGTTATTACGAAGTTGATTACATTAGGAAGTTTGGTTACCTTCTTTGGTGCCGCCATGGCTTCCCATTTTATTTTTGGCCTCAGTTGGCAAATTTCGTTTCTGTTTTCGTCATTGATAATCGTCACTGGCCCTACTGTTATCACCCCTATTTTGCGGAATATCCCCCTAAAAAAAGACCTATCGGCAGTACTTAAGTGGGAGGGAATTTTAATCGACCCTATCGGCGCACTAGCTGCAGTATTGGTCTTTGAATTTATTAGTGTAGGCGAAGGTCAGGCCTATACTTTTACCGCCATGATCGAGTTCGGTAAAATACTGCTCTTCGGGTTTACCTTTGGGTTTACTTTTGCACACGCGCTGACATTTGTTATTAAACGAAACTTCATACCACATTATCTATTGAACGTAGTTTCCTTGTCGGTCGTGTTGCTGGTATTTGTCATGTCAGATGTTTTTGCACATGAATCTGGGCTCCTAGCCGTGGTAATAATGGGAATGGTCATGGGGAATACGGATCTGCCAAACATTAAAGAGCTTCTATATTTCAAGGAGTCTTTGAGCGTGTTACTAATTTCCATTCTATTCATCTTATTGGCGGCTAACATCAATATGTCTGACCTTCAATTGATTTATAGTTGGAAAACGGCCGTGCTTTTCTTGGTAATCGTTTTCCTAATTCGGCCGTTAGGGGTCTTTTTAAGTTCCACAGGCTCCAATCTCAAATTCAATGAAAAACTTTTTATAGGGTGGGTAGGGCCAAGAGGTATTGTAGCCGCCGGTATCGCCTCGCTGTTCGGTTCTAAGTTATTGGCCAAAGGCGAAGAAGGAGCCGAGTATATAACCCCTCTCGTTTTCATGATTGTATTGGGCACGGTTCTTTTAAATGCCACCACTGCCAGGGTATTTGCCAAGGCTATCGGGGTTTTTCTAAAGAAATCGGAAGGCATTGTAATTATTGGGGCATCAAAAGTGTCCCGAATTATAGGGGACTATCTTCGAAAGAACAAGCGTCATGTGGTTCTCATCGATAACAACCAGACCAATATTGACAAAGCCAAAAAGTTGGGTATTGAAGCGATTACGGCGAATATATATTCCGATAATTTGACCGATAATATTGAGCTGAACGATGTCGGGTACCTGATGGCACTCACCGGCAACTCAGATATCAACCGATATGCCGTTAATAAATTTGGCCAGCAGTTCGGAGAAAACGGTTCGTTCAGGCTCATTGATGCCGATGAAATGAACGATCCTGAAAACAACCCAAAAGAAGGGTTATTTTCGCATACCGACGATTTCATTAAACTAACTGAAACGGCTCGTAAATTTCCGGTCATTCATGAAATAGAGCTTAAGGACAAGGAGCATTACGAGGGACTTATAGAAATCACCAAGGCTGACGAAAATATCGTGCCCATTTTTCTTAAGACACCTGATGGCGACTTGAAAATAATACCTTCCTTTAGCACTGATTTCAACGATATCAACGAAGGATGCCGATTGGTATATTTGGGAAAAGTGTTAGAAGCAGACGACACGGAAGACGACATAGAGGAGGAAGATTAACCTCCAAATGGCATCGTCTTTAGAACATCTACCGAAATCTCATCAAGTAAGATATCATTACCTTCTTTCGACTCTAACCGATAAAAGTGAAGAGCCGCTTCTCGCTTGATTTTATTCTCTAAAAGTTCTTTATCTATTTCACCGCTTTCTTGCTGCCAAATAAAGATAGACTGCTGTTTGGTAGAAATGAAAGAGTGTTTGGCAACGAATTGTGCTATATAAGTTGTCATAGGTTTGGAGGAACTAAATTCAACAAACCTAAAACTGTGACAGGAGTGAAAAATTGTTCTGAAACGATTTAGTTATGAACAATTGTAATAAAACACCTTCATAACAACCGTATTTGACTGAAAATCAAATAGATTTATCCGAAAAATTATCTCAAATAAATATCTGTGGGCCGCTAAATATACCTAGTCGTTTAGCTTTAAAACAGCCATAAAGGCTTGCTGCGGAATCTCAACATTACCTACTTGGCGCATGCGCTTTTTACCCTTCTTCTGCTTCTCTAAAAGCTTTCTTTTTCGTGAAATATCACCACCGTAACACTTGGCGGTCACATCTTTTCTCAAGGCTTTAATCGTTTCCCTAGAGATAATTTTAGCTCCGATTGCGGCTTGAATAGGTATATCAAATTGCTGTCTTGGTATCAGCTCTTTTAACTTCTCACACATTTTCTTACCGATATGGTAAGCATTATCGAAGTGAACCAGCGCAGAAAGTGCGTCTACCGTCTGTGCGTTCAATAAAATATCGACCCTTACCAGTTTAGACGTACGCATTCCGATAGGGGCATAATCAAAGGAGGCATAACCTTTCGATACGGTTTTTAGCCTATCATAAAAATCGAAAACAATCTCTGCTAAAGGCATATCGAATGTCAACTCGACCCGTTCTGTAGTTAGGTAGGTCTGATTGGTAATCTCGCCCCGCTTATCGATACAAAGGGACATTACATTGCCTACAAAATCAGATTTTGTAATGATAGTGGCCTTGATATAGGGTTCCTCTACGCGGTTTAAGGTAGAAGGCTCCGGTAAATCTGACGGATTGTTTACAATAACTATTTCGTCAGGGTTCTTATTGGTATACGCATGATAGCTAACGTTCGGTACCGTAGTAATAACGGTCATATCGAATTCTCGCTCGAGTCGTTCTTGAATAATTTCCATATGTAGCATTCCCAAGAAACCACATCTGAAACCAAAACCAAGAGCGGCACTACTTTCGGCAGTGAACACCAATGAGGCGTCGTTCAACTGAAGTTTTTCCATTGATGACCGAAGTTCTTCAAAGTCTTCCGTATCTACAGGATAAATTCCAGCGAATACCATGGGCTTTACATCTTCAAAACCTGCAATAGCATTTTTTGAAGGGTTTTCGGTCAACGTAATCGTGTCGCCTACCTTTACCTCTCTGGCGTCTTTAATTCCCGTTATGAGATAGCCTACATCACCGGTAGAAATTTTCTGCTTCGGATGTTGAATCAGCTTAAGGGTTCCAATCTCGTCGGCGTCGTAATTCTTGCCAGTGGCCATGAACTTAATCTTTTGGCCTTTTTTAAGCTCCCCGTTGATAATTCTAAAGTAGGTCTCTACCCCACGAAAAGGGTTATAAACCGAATCGAATACCAAAGCCTGAAGCGGGCCGTCTGGGTCGCCGGTCGGGGAAGGTATTCTCTCAATTATTGCTTCTAAGATTTCCCCGATGCCTAGACCGGTCTTCGCACTTGCCGGAATCACTTCTTCCGGCTTACAGCCCAAAAGGTCAACGATATCATCGGTTACCTCTTCCGGGTTGGCACTCGGCAAATCTACCTTGTTCAATACAGGAATGATTTCCAAATCATTTTCTAGGGCCAAGTAAAGGTTTGAAATGGTTTGGGCCTGTATGCTTTGAGCTGCATCAACCACTAGAAGGGCTCCTTCACAGGCCGCAATGGACCGTGACACCTCATAAGAAAAATCGACGTGACCAGGGGTGTCAATAAGATTGAGAACATAGGTCTCTCCCTTAAAAACATACTCCATTTGAATGGCATGACTTTTAATGGTTATGCCTCGCTCACGTTCCAAATCCATACTGTCCAACAACTGATCTTGCTTTTCCCGCTCTGTTACAGATCCGGTAAAATCTAATAGTCGATCGGCCAAGGTACTTTTACCGTGGTCAATGTGGGCAATAATGCAAAAATTTCGAATGTGCTTCATATGGCTTCAACAGCGATTAAGGGCGCAAAGATACGTTATTTTAAAACGTCTTTACTAAATATCAATTACTTGGCATCAATATTTAGATAGGCCTACATAAAGTATTAATTGACACTTTTTTGTGAAGCCGGATGCTCTGTGTAGCCTATTTTTTAAAAAACATATTTGGTTTACTGCCATTGAACCGATTTAATTGTAATCTTATGAAGAACTTGTTGTAGGTATTTACCTATTTGTTTAGATTTGAGGACGAACCTAAGCCTTTGAGAAAAAAATTTTGCCCCTTTCTTATATGCTTGTTCTTCACGGTTTGCGGTTATTCCCAAAGCTTTTCGGTTTTGGGTACTGTTGAAGATGAAGAGCAGCAACCTGTTGCTTATGCCAATATTCTTCTCATGAGCGCCATAGATTCAACGGTAATCGATGGTGCCTCGTCAAAAGAAAATGGTGATTTTGCTATTGGCGGCATTGCTAAAGGCGATTATTTGTTAAAGGCGACTTATATGGATAGGTCCTCAGCCACTCTCACTATTCAGGTAACTAATGACTTAAAGATTCCGGCCTTGGTTCTTCAGGCAGCCTCTGAACTTGAAGAAGTAGTTGTTACGGGCAATAAGCCAAGATTGGAAAGAAAAGTTGATAGGTTGGTCTACAACATAGAAAACACGGCCCTATCAGATAGCGAAGTCTGGGAAGTGCTCAAAAGAACTCCTGCCGTAACCATTGTGGGCGACAATTTATCCGTTAAGGGGAGCAGCAATGTGGGTATTCTTATTAATGGAAAAAAAGTTCACCTTCCCAAAAGCGATATTATCAATCTCTTGTCGGGCACTTCGGCCAGCTCGGTAGAGTCGATAGAAGTCATAACCGCCCCCCCTGCCAAATATAGCGCTGAAGATAGTGCCTTGATTAACATTATCATGAAAAAGAACTTGGTTCCAGGCTATAATGGTACTGTTTATAACAGGTACGTACAGGGGGTTTTACCGAAGCACACGTTGGGCACCGAACATTATTTTAAGAGCAAACGAACCAACCTCTCGCTTACCTATAATTTTGGTCACGATAGAACCGTGGTCAAATACAACGATATCACCAATTTTTTAGATGGTGGTGAAACGACTTCAATTTATGATGCCGAACAAATAAATTTACGAAAGGGTAAACGCCATAATTTATCCGCTTTTTTAGATTATGACCTAGGGGAAAACAAAACCTTAAGTCTCAGTGCCATTACCATTTGGCAGCCGAAGGTCATGCGCTATTACGACACCGATACGAATATCGAGCTAGACAGCTTGTATTCAAGGTTTGATAGTTATAACATATCACAAACCGAACAGATCAACACTTCATATTACGTGGATTATGAACAAAATTTAGGTGATAATGGTGCTTCGCTGATGCTGAACGGCCACTACACTTTTTATGACACAAGCAAAGGGCAATCATTGAACAATTCATTTTATGACCTTGACAACGAGTATGCTGGTTCCAATGATTTTTTCCTGAACACTGAACAATATATCAATCTATATAGTTTTCAGGCGGACGTGTCGGCCCCTATTGGTGAAACGATAAAGGTAGATGTGGGTGCGCGTTATGCCGACATAAGCTCTAAAAATATAGTACTCCAGCAAGGCTTTGATATGGAAACCCCTGGCATTGATCCGACCCTTGCCGGAACCTTTGGTTATGACGAGTTTACTTGGGCCGGATACACCTCTGTGGATGCCGAATGGGGTGATTGGCATTTGAAAAGTGGCATCAGGGGCGAGTACACCGAAACTCGGGGCACATGGAACCAAGGCAATGAAAACAGCAGTAATGACTATCTAAAGTTTTTTCCGTCATTTTCAGCGCGCTATACGCCTAATAACGACCATGATTTCAATGCTTACTACGTACGAAGAATTTCTCGCCCTCGCTATTCGAACATCAATCCGTTTCAAATATTTCAAAGTAATTTTTCTACTATTGAGGGCAACCCTAATCTCTTACCTGCGACCGATTGTTATACTGCCATAGGTTATACTTTCAAAGACACCTATACCGTAGAGCTCTTTTATAAAAACGAGTTTAATGGGCTAGGCCAGTTTGCCTTTCAAGACAATCAATATAGGTGGTTGCGCTTTATCAGTTTTAACATGGATAGAGAGTATGCCTATGGCATCGATTTGATCTATAACAAAGAAATTACCAAGTTTTGGGACAGCTATTTTTTGGCAAGCTTTTACAACCAGAACCTGCAATTCACCAACCTCAACTCAAATCTTCTGGTAGAAAATGAGTTGTTCACATGGTTCGCTAGAACCAGCAATAACTTTACCTTTCTCTCCGACAGGTCTCTTACAGCCAATCTTAGTGTAATGTACAGGGCCCCACTTCTATTGGAGAATGCCCGATTTGATGGTTTTGGGTATGTTAACCTTAACTTTAGAAAAACTTTCTGGAACAATGCGGCTAGTATTTCAATCGGTTTAGATGATATTTTCAATCAAGGAAACCTCTACAGCGTTAGAAACTACCTTAACCAAAACGGAACTTCTCGCCAGATAACCGAAAACCGCCTTTTTACCCTGGGTTTCCGTTACCGCTTCGGCAATGTCAAAATCAGGTCGAACAAAAAGGACAAAGATGTTGACGAAAGAGATAGACTTTAGTTCTACAGTCATACTTTTCTTGAAGCGGCCATCCCAATAAACTAAAGCCTGATAGACAATTCAATGATTTTGTGTAATTTTGCACACCAAAATAGCTATCGGTCATGCCTAAAATTGGTGACATTCAACTACCTGACTTTCCGCTACTTCTAGCCCCCATGGAAGATGTAAGCGACCCTCCTTTTAGGGCTCTGTGCAAAGAAAATGGCGCCGATGTCGTGTATACAGAATTTATTTCATCGGAAGGTCTTATTCGAGATGCCGCCAAAAGTGTCATGAAGCTTGATATCTATGAAAAGGAAAGGCCCGTGGGAATTCAAATTTTCGGTGCCAATCTCGACTCTATGCTTCAATCGGTCGATATAGTAGAGAAATCAGGACCGGACATCATTGATATCAATTTCGGTTGCCCGGTAAAAAAGGTGGTCAGTAAAGGGGCCGGAGCCGGTATTTTAAAGGATGTGGACTTGATGGTCTCCCTTACCAAGGCTATGGTCGAGCGAACAAAATTGCCCATTACCGTCAAGACCCGTTTAGGGTGGGACGATAGTTCGATTAAAATCGTAGAGGTGGCCGAACGACTTCAAGATGTAGGCTGCAAAGCAATCGCCATTCATGGTCGAACCAGGGCCCAAATGTATAAGGGTTCTGCCAATTGGAAACCTATAGCCCAAGTAAAGAACAACCCTCGAATGCATATTCCTGTTTTTGGCAATGGCGATGTAGATACGCCCGAAGCTGCTATGAGAATGCGTGACGACTATGGCCTAGACGGGGCAATGATAGGGCGGGCAAGTATCGGTTACCCTTGGTTCTTTAATGAGGTAAAGCATTTTTTCAAAACGGGCGAACACCTGCCGCCCCCCAATATGGTAGAGCGAGTTGAGGCCGCTCGCCGTCATTTACAAATGTCAATTGATTGGAAGGGCGAAAAGTTGGGTGTTTTTGAAACGAGACGCCACTACACCAATTACTTCAAGGGCATTCCTAATTTTAAACAGTACCGTATGAAAATGGTAACCAGTGACGATGCCGCTGATGTCTTTGCCGCTTTTGATGAGGTGTTGCAGAAATTCGGGGATTATGAGTTCTCTGCCTAATTTTATGACTCGATTAGCTTTTTATTGATTCTGCTGCTGGCAATTTTTGAAGCAATGATTCCCAGAATCATTATTGTTGCCAAAACAATCAGCACATTTAGCCATTGGTATTCTACCGGATAAGGTAGCGTCGGGGTGATTTTCAACCATTCAAAAGCTAATTGTGACCAAATCAACAATGACCCGATAAGTACGCCAATAAAACCGCCCAAACCTGTTACCAAAAATCCTTGGGCAAAAAATATAGACCGTAGCTTGGCCACGGTTGTTCCTAAATTATAAAGTGTTTTTAAATTTTGCTGCTTATCCAAAACCATCATAATAATAGCCCCCACCACATTAAATAGGGCAATTATCAAAACCAGGGTGAAGATTAAATACGTTGCCAAGTTCTCTGTGTTTAACATACGATAAAGGGTGCTGTTCAATTCTCTTCGATCTCTAACCACCACATTTTCCCCTAATATATCCGCTATTTTATTTTTTAGCTCTTCTACATTGGAATCAGAAGCCGCTTTAATGCCTATTCCAGAAACTTGGTTGCCTTTCTTATCCAGAAGATTTTGTACCGATGGTAAGTCGGCAAAAACATATTTTTTGTCTAAGTTCTCCTCAATGCCAAAAACCCCACTTATAAAGTAGGGTTTGGTCTTTAAATCTTGAGGTGATAGAGAGCCTTTGCCAGGTTTTAACGCCAAAACGACCAAGGCGCTTTGATTTACCGATAAGCCCAAGGTATTTACCACCCCTATACCTGCCACCGCCTGTCGCTCGTTTACGCGCCATGTGCCATAGAGAATGGTACTATCCATTCCGGTAACTTGATTGTAGTTGGTATCGACCCCCTTTATGAAAGCGATATGACTTTTACCTTGATATTTCAAGTAAACCTTCTCCTCCAGTTCTTTCGTGTACGAGACAAGGCCGGCAACGGCGTCAAGTTTTTCTTCTTGCTCATCTGTAATCGAAAAAAACTTACCTGTTCGTGGCAAAGCCTTTAAATCAGGGTCAAACGTGTTGCTAAACTGAAGACTGAATCCTTTAAGGCCAGCAAAACCTGACAGCACGATGAAAAGAGCCGCAGAGCCTATAACAATAACCAAAAAGGTAATTAGGTTGATTATGTTAATAGCATTTTGGCTGCTCTTTGATCGAACATAGCGTTTGGCTATATAAAAGGGAAAGTTCAATCTTACAGTTTTTTTCTTTTATCCAACAAGTCTCGATTCTGAATCGGGTCTTCTTCGCGCTTTAGCGACTTTTCTATATTCTCGATATATTCAATCGAGTCATCCAGATAAAAAAGAAGTTCAGGAACCCTTCGTAATTGGTTACGGGTTCTTTGTGATAGCTCATGCCGTATCAAAGGTTGGTTCGACTTGATACCATCCATAAGTTCTTTAGCGCCCGACTTAGGAAAAATACTGATATATATTTTAGCAATGGAAAGGTCGGTAGTTACCTTAACCTTGGTAACAGAGATTAAAGTGCCTTTCAAACCCCCTTCTTTTGCCGCACGTTGAAGAATGTCAACGATATCTTCTTGAATGACCCCCGCTATTTTTTTCTGTCTCTGTGTTTCCATACGGCAAAAATACGTAGAATTAAATGTAAATTAGGAAGATAAACCCAATAGACGAATCAAAAGATTTTACCTTGAAAAAAATAGATCATATCGGTATTGCCGTTACAGATTTAAAAACCTCCAATATTCTATTTGAAAAATTACTGGGAACACAGCACTATAAAATCGAAGAAGTGGTCTCAGAAGACGTTTTGGTTTCTTTTTTTAAAACTGAAAATAGCAAAATCGAATTATTACAGTCTACCGACGAAAACAGCGCTATTGCTCAATTTATCAATAAAAGAGGGGAGGGAATGCATCATATTGCTTTTCAGGTAGCAGATATAACTTTTGAAATTGAAAGATTAAAAAAAGAGGGTTTTAAATTTGTTGATGACCAACCGAAAAAAGGCGCCGATAACAAGTTGGTCGCCTTTCTACACCCAAAAAGTAGCAATGGTGTACTTGTAGAATTATGTCAAGATATTGAAAAAGAGGACTAAGCATATATTTTGCATAAATGAAGAACATTATTTTGCGTAGTTGGTCATTATATTTAAATTTGCGCTCATTTTCGACCCTTAAAAGGTTGTCAATGGTAAAATTACCAACGGTCCTATAGCTCAGTTGGTTAGAGCACCTGACTCATAATCAGGTGGTCCCTGGTTCGAGCCCAGGTGGGACCACGGAAAACCCTTCTAAGTCATTGATTTAGAAGGGTTTGTTTTTTTGGAGGTGGCAGTAAGGGTGGCATTTTTTATATGTTTTTGCTCCAATTTTGGAAATCAAACATTAAAATTGCAGAACTGTGCGAAATTTATTCATATAATGCCAATATATGTCACAACAATGGGAACTTATTAAATTTAGATTTGGACAGCTATACAACTTTGCATATTCTAGTTCTTCTCTGGCTTTAGGCTTTATTATTGAAAATTTAAAGCTGTGCCGTCTTCTTATTTTTTTGATTTTCTTGCTTGCCAGTTTTGATTTGTTTTGGAATAACACAAACGATTTTAGTTTTATTAAAAAGGACATCTTGGGAATTCTGATATCAGTCATTTCAATAATCGTTGCTATAATTGTAACTTACCTATTTTCTAAATTATTTGCGGAAAAAGCAATTAAGGTTGAAAGAAAAAAAGAGATCGATAAAATGTCTCTCAAGATTACCCAACTGCGAAAAATTGCATTTCACATTAGAAATATGCATGATTTTTGGAAGTTTAGAAATAATGTAAAGTCCGCTGTTGATAATAAACATGCTAGTTTGACGTATGAGGAGTATAGAAGCTCTACAATTAACGGCAGAAAAATTAAGTATGAAGATTGGGTAAAAATAGATAAAGAAATTTATGGGACAAGTGGACAGGCTTATTTGGCGATAAAAGGACTTGTAGATGGGGCAAGCGATTACTCAATGTTTGGAGAATTTACGCCTAGAAATTACTCTTTAATTGATATAGAAAGATATAAAGAGTATGCGGGTTCTTTTTGGTACCTATTGGATAGGTCTGATTATAATATAGTAAATTTTGATAGGGTATCGGATTATTGGTTTGAAAAGGTTGAACATCTTTTTTTTCAAATCCAAGGGACTCAGCTAAATCCTGAAGATAGGAAAATGGAAATAAAAAGATTATTCGAGGATTTTGAATCTAAATATTTTCCTAAACACTATTATTTAAACACACTTAATCAGAAATATTTCTCCGCATTTATTAATAGCCTTTTCAACTTATTAATCTTTGTTCTCATTCTTCTTTTTAGTCTATTCTTATATGTTATTGAGCAAACGTCAAACCAAGATTATATTTTTTCACTATTACTAGTTAGTGCGTTTATCGCGAATACGATTGATTTAATAATACTGCTTGTTACTTCAATATATTCAGAACAAAAGATTGAAGAAATATTCTCTATCTAAAGATTGTCTTCCATCATAAGTTATTATTACCTTAAAAAAGCTCGCGAGGGTTTCTTAAGATTTCCTTGTCTTTATCCTATTAACCAATTGATCCAATTCAATTTTCTTCATCATCTTCATCGGAGGGTAGTTCTAAAGCCTTTACGGATTGCGATGATACTTTTTTCATCAACTTTATTAGTATTTTGGTGTAACGACAAATTAATTACGTTAACCAGATGATTGAACTCGTAGATTCATCGGATATCAAATTCTTTCATACTGAGGGTTATCTCATCGTTGAAAACCTAATACCCGCTTACGATATAGATTATTACAGCGCCCTATACGACGCCTTTTTAGAAAACCGAATAGATGCTAGGCGCTATCGCTCAGATTTGTCGGGTAGCGAATCCGAAAAGGAAAAAATCACCCAAATCATGGTCCCTAGCCGTTTAGTACCTGAATTGCTGAACAACTCTTTTCATCAAAAATCTTTACAGATTGCCCGTACCCTGTTAGGTGAAGACCTTGAGCTTGATTTTGACATGTTGATTAACAAAGCTCCCTACACAGACACCATCACGCCATGGCATCAAGATATGGCCTACTGGATGGAGATGCCAGACAAGCGAGCCGTGAGTTGTTGGTTAGCAATTGATCATGCCTACAAAGAAAATGGTTGTATGTGGTACACACCAAAATCGCACTTGCAACCTCCCTTAAACCATATTCAAACAGGCAATAAAGGTGCCTTGAGATGTGAGGGTAGTGAAGAAAACTCCATATTTGTTGAGTTACAACCTGGTTCTTGTGTGTTTCATCATGGAGGAACGCTTCATTATAGCCGTGGTAATTCGACCTCTGATAATAGAAGGGCCTTGATCACAAATTTTAGACCTGGTAAAATGGTCGAGCTCGAAAGAGAAAAAGGAATCGATCATACTGGTGAAAGAAAGGTCAAAGTGAATGGATAAGTCTATTCGCCAACATATTGAATATTTGCTCTGTATCAAGATTGAAAGCATAAGGCCTCTTTCCGGTGGAGATATTTCAAAGGCTTATCTAATTCAAAGCGAGAACGAAAACCTTTTTTGTAAAATTCATCTCGGTGACCAGGCGTTTGAAATGTTCAGGGCAGAACGCCTAGGTTTACAGGCCCTAGGTAAAACAAAATCAATTGGCATACCCAAAGTTTTGCTATGTGAACAGCTGGAAAAAGGCGCTTTGCTGGTTATGGAATATATCGAGCCAAGACCTCCTTCAGCTATTGGTTTTGAAAAATTGGGCCATCAGTTGGCTGCCCTACATCAGCCTATTAAAAGTGAAATGTTTGGCTTTGAATCTGAAAATTTTATAGGCAGTTTACCACAATCTAATCAAAGACATTCAAATTGGAGCTCTTTTTATGTAAAGAAGAGATTGTTGCCACAATTGAAAATCGCCCAAGATCTGAAAAGATTGGAAAGGCATGAGGTTCCTTCTGAAAATACACTTCAAAAAATATGTGATCATCTCTTTCCTGACATAGAGCCCTCTCTGCTACACGGTGACCTTTGGAGTGGCAATTTTTTAATTTCAAAAAGTGGGGAACCTTTCTTGATTGACCCCGCCGTTTACTATGGCCATAACGAAGTAGATCTGGCCATGACGCGTTTGTTCGGCGGTTTTTCAAACGAATTTTACGAAGCGTACCGAGAGGTTATTCCCGCTGAAAGCGGGGAAAAAGAAAGATGCGACCTTTATCAACTCTATTATCTTCTTGTGCACCTCAACCTATTCGGTTCATCGTATAAAGGTTCGGTCACCCAAATCTTAAGGCGATATTTCTAAGTTTTTAAGTACATTTAAACACACTTCCAAACTGCTATGCCTCAACAATTACCAATTGCCCGTTTATTCTATCTATTGCTTTTTACAGGTCTGTCGTTGTCATGCAAAGACGATTCCGTGCCAGAAAGTAAATCGAATGAATTTGAAAGTTGGTCTTCTTACCTAGGCGATTCTGGCCGTAGCCACTACTCTACCCTTTCACAGATTACTAAAGAAAACCTTTCCGATTTAAAAGTAGCTTGGACCTACGAAGCCCAAGATTGGGGGCAAATGCAGATGAACCCTATTGTTATAGATAGCATGGTTTACGGTGTTACAGCAGCACTTCGAATAGTAGCGTTACATGCAGGTACGGGCAAAAAAATATGGCAATTTGGCGATTCGGTCAAAGTTTGGCACTCTACTAGTCGTGGCGTTTCTTACTGGGAAAAACTCAATGACAAAAGAATTTTATGTACCAGGGGATCTGACCTATACGCTTTGGATGCACTTACCGGTGAGCCCATTCCCTCCTTTGGAAATAACGGAAAAATTGATATGCGTAAGGGCTTGCCTCAAAGTGAGCAAGGTAAATTTTTGATTTCCAACACACCTGGAACCATCTTTAAAGATATCATCGTTATGCCCCTTCGGGTTTCTGAAGGCGCCGGGGCCGCCCTAGGTGATATTATGGCCTTTAATGTCGTTACCGGTGAATTGGAGTGGAGTTTTAAGACCATTCCTGAAGAAGGTCAAGAAGGTTCCGATACTTGGGAAGCTACTTCCGTTCGAGAAAGCGAAATTGTTGGGGCGGCCAATAATTGGGCCGGTATGGCAGTTGACGAAGAACTTGAAATTATTTATGTGCCAACGGGTTCGGCGGCACCTGACTTTTACGGGGGCGTTCGAAAAGGAAGTAACCTTTTTGCTAATTCGCTTGTAGCGCTTAATGCCAATACGGGAGAAAAAATATGGCATTTTCAGTTCACCCATCACGATATATGGGATCGTGACCCCCCTGCTCCTCCCAATCTTTTGACGGTCGAACGTAACGGAAAAAAAATTGATGCCGTGGCCCAAGTAACCAAACAAGGGCTTGTTTTTGTTTTTGATCGTAAAACGGGCGAGCCCCTCTTTGATATTCAAGAACGTGAGGTACCGCCCTCCAAATTAACTGGGGAGGCCGCATGGCCCACGCAACCGTTTCCAGCTAAACCAAAACCATTCGCAAGGCAATCTACAGAGCTTACCGAGAACGATATCAGCCCTTTTGCCGAGAATCGGGAAGAAATACTCAATACCTTTAAAAAAGCAGATAAAAGATTGTACTCACCACCAAGCCTAGAGCCTGTGTTGCTTTTGCCCGGTTACGACGGTGCTGCCGAATGGGGTGGTGCCGGTAGCGATCCGATAAACGGAATTCTCTATGTAAACTCTAACGAAATGCCATGGCTTTTGCAGATGGGAGAAGCAGAAAATGAAGCTTCAGGGTTGCCTAAAGGTCAGGCTATTTACCAACAAAATTGTGCTACCTGCCATCAACCGGATAGAAGTGGTTCTGCAGCTAGTGGCTTTCCGTCTTTAATCGATTTGCAATTAAGAAAGGAAAAAAACGAGGTTTCTAGTATTATTACCCAAGGAAAGGGAATGATGACCGGTTTTCCACAAATAAAGGGAGATGAAATGGATGCCCTTTTGCGATTCTTGTTCGATCAAGAAATTCAACATACGGTGGAAGAAAAAGTGACGACAAAAGATAGTCTTGCAGTGCCCTATAAACATTTAGGGTATACGAAATTCTTGGATAGTAAGGGGCTTCCGGCCATTTCACCGCCTTGGGGCACTTTACACGCCATAGACTTGAATAACGGTGATTATCTTTGGAGCGTGCCTTTTGGTAACACTTTGGAGTTAGGTGATAAAGGAATTGGAACCGGAACAGAAAGTTACGGAGGACCGATAATTACCGAAAACGGATTATTGTTTATTGCGGGTACCCGAGATGGTTTTTTTAGGGTGTTCGATAGACATAATGGTGAACTGCTTTGGGAATACGAGCTTCCCGCACCGTCATTTGCAACCCCTGCCATGTACAAATACAATGGAAAACAATACATCGTTTTGGCCTGCGGCGGTGAAAAATTAGGAACCAAAAAAGGAAATAAAATAATTGCCTTTGCATTAGAAAACAAAGATTGAATGAGTAAATTGAAAGTATTAGTAGTTGGTTGTGGCAACATGGGAACATCACACGCCAGGGCCTATCATCAACTTGAAGATTTTGAGATTGTAGGCCTGGTTAGCCGTAAACCTGAAAGCAGGGAAAAATTGTCCCTTGAATTAGGCGGCTATCCCACCTTTGGCGATTATAAAACCGCTTTGGAGACCGTTCGGCCCGATGCTGTTTCCATTAACACGTACCCAGACACCCATTCCGAATACATTCAAATGGCTTTGAATGCCGATTGCCATGTTTTTGTTGAAAAACCATTGGCACTCACGGTAGAGGATGCCCAGCAACTGGTTGATTTGGCCTTGGAGAAAGGCAAAAAAATGGTGGTTGGCTATATTTTACGGGTGCACCCCGCTTGGGAGAAATTCGTAGAAGTTGCACGCAATCTCGGAAAGCCCTTGGTTATGCGAATGAATCTTAACCAACAAAGTTCAGGAGCTCATTGGCATACCCACAAACAACTCATGAAATCGATGTCGCCCATTGTAGACTGTGGTGTGCATTATGTAGATATTATGTGTTTGATGACACAGTCGGTACCTGTCAGCGTTAGTGCCATTGGGGCGCGATTAACGGACGAAATTGATAAGGAGATGTACAATTATGGCCAATTGCAGGTCCGTTTTAAAGACGGTTCTGTGGGTTGGTACGAAGCCGGCTGGGGGCCAATGATGAGCGAAACTGCTTTTTTCGTAAAAGATGTGATCGGACCTAAGGGCTGTGTATCAATAGTAGATGAAGCGAAGGGAGAGTCTGATGATGTAGATAGCCATTCAAAAACGGGTGCCTTGAAATTGCATTATAGCGTTACCGATAGAGAGGGAAATTTCACGGAGCCGGATAAGCTTATAGACACCTCAGATGAGCCCGACCATGATGGGCTTTGCCTGTTGGAACAGGAGTACTTTCTAAAAGCTATTCTGGAAGATATCGACTTAGCTACTCATCTTAGGGATGCCGTTAATAGCCTTCGAATTGTGCTGGCGGCTGACGAATCTTTTAAAACCGGAAAGACCGTTACTCTTTAAATAGGGGGGTTTGGGCCAGGTGTATCAAGTCAGGGTCTTGCTCTTTCAGTATTCTTTTGGTGCGTAGGTACCTATTGCGATTCCATTCGTCAAAATTTTCGGCATTGGGATCCATACTGCTGATTCGAACCATGTTCGAAGCATGTATGAACTCATTGTTTCCTATCCACATGCCTACATGCACCACTCTCTCGGCTGTAGAATCGGTAGCTTTTCTTCCGAAAAACAGCAAGTCTCCTTTTTCAAGGTTATCAAATTCTTGAACGGAATCAATTGATTTACCGGTATGTACCTGTTGTGAAGCATCCCGCGGAATAACCATACCGTTCAGAAAGTATATGGTCTTGGTAAAACCGCTACAGTCCATCCCCTTTGTTGAAGTACCGCCCCATAAATAGGGCACTCCCATTAATTGCTTTGAAGTAGTCACCAAATCATCTATTGTTGGATTCATTCTGTCAATCCACTCGTTATAGTTTTCAGCATCATTTTTTGAAACAAAGGCTTTTCGACCATCAGGATATTTTACTTCGTAAAATGCATCGGAAGAAGAAACTGTTTCTATTACATCGCCTGCCACCAAATCTGAAACAATGGCATCAGTGTTCTCTTGCGTATACGAGTGCCCATAAGTTTTCGAATAAATGATTTTTTCTGCCGATTGCCACCTTTTGAACTCATCGTCGTTCATCAATTGAATTCCCCCGTCATCTACCCATGACAGATATTTATCGGGTGTCTGAATATAGTACCATCCCCCCTCTTTCTTTAAAACTTTGACCGGAGTACCCAAAGTGGCTTGTGTAGCCAATTCAGCGGAATGTTTTGCATTGCTGCGCAAATTAGCTACAGAAATATTAACGATGGCATGTGTTTTGCCCTCCAATTCATCTGAAGGTAAAAGCTTGATTTTATCAATATATTCCACATCAGAACTTTCCAGGCTTTTTCTAAGCTCGGCCAGTGCTATTTCGTTGTCGGTCTCCCCAGTTAAAATGTACTTTTTAGCATCGGAAAATACGCGAATATCGAACAAAACGGTTCTTTTGTCAGGGGCATATTGCTCTCGTATTTCATGAACTTTTGAGAGAAGTGCTTTTTCTTCAGAGTTTACTCCTTCACAAGAGACGAGTGTTATTAAAACCACCGTCAATATTGCTCTAAATAATTTTTTACTGCTCGTTTCAATTCGTATCATTGCGCTTCTTTCCGGTATCAAATAGTTAACTTTAACCTTAATGGACAAAGTCAAAGTTATAGAACTTTTTGCAGGCGTGGGCGGTTTCCGCTTGGGACTTGAGAAAAATGGCAAGTATGAGGTCGTTTGGAGCAACCAGTGGGAACCAAGTACCAAAACCCAGCACGCATCAATGGTATATGAAACCCGATTTGGTAGCGAAAACCATTCGAATCAAGATATTGCCGAAGTTCCTACCGATGAAATACCCGATGCCGACTTATTGGTGGGGGGCTTTCCATGTCAAGATTATTCGGTAGCTACTACGCTACAGAACTCCAAAGGACTTATCGGAAAAAAAGGAGTGCTTTGGTGGAGCATACATCGAATTTTAAAGGAAAAAAAGAAGCCTGTACCTTACCTTTTTCTTGAGAACGTAGATCGCTTGTTAAAGTCGCCCTCTTCTCAAAGGGGTAGAGATTTTGCCATTATGCTCAAGAGTTTGAACGATTTGGGCTATGCGGTGGAATGGCGGGTTATCAATGCCGCAGAATATGGTATGCCCCAAAGAAGGCGACGTGTTTTTTTTATCGCTTATCATCAATCAACCAAAGCATATCGAGCGTTATCCAAGGCTGATAAAGAAAGTTGGATGACCGAAGAGGGCATCATGGCCAAGGTCTTTCCTGTTAAAAATTCAAACAATAAAGTGTTTTCATTCCCGATCGAGAATGATTTAGTCTCGCTTTCCGATACCTTTAATAAAGGTGAAAAGTTATCTCCCTTTTTAAACACCGGAATTTTTATTGACGGAAAAGTTTCTACCCAAAAAACGGAACCTAATTATTCGGGCGAAGAAATAACCCTCGGAGATGTTCTTCAAAACGGTGAAGTTTCAGAAGAATTTTTTATACTAGAGAACGAGTATTCGAAATGGGAATATTTGAAGGGCGCCAAAAAAGAAATACGAACTTCTAAAAACGGTTTCACCTATAACTATAGCGAAGGAAAAATGATATTTCCCGATGCTTTGGATAATGCCTCTAGAACTATTATTACTGGTGAAGGTGGTAAGTCTCCCTCACGTTTTAAACATGTCGTAGCAACCCGCAAAGGCCTTCGAAGATTGACCCCTATTGAACTTGAACGGTTGAACATGTTTCCTGATAACCATACTTTGGTAGAAGGAATCTCAGACACAAAAAGGGCTTTTTTTATGGGTAATGCCCTAGTTGTTGGTATTGTAGAAAAAATAGCCGAAGAGCTATACGATAGAATAAATATGTAAATAAGTGGTTCTTAAAAGTACTTTTGAAGAAGATCTGAACAAAGAACAAAAGCTACAGTCTTTGCTTGACCACTATTATTCAAAATATTTAAGAAATTACAACTTTCTTCGCGTTAACGATTTGCAACAGCAACGGGAAGGTGTTGATTTGATTCTTGTAAACAAAACTACAAACGAGGAATTTATAGTTGATGAAAAAGCACAATTAGACTATGTAAACGACGACCTACCTACTTTTGCTTTCGAACTTAGTTATTATAAAAAAGGAAAATTAAAATCAGGCTGGTTATCTGATACGAACAAAAGAACCCATTTCTACTCACTTGTGACTGCTATCTACCAAGACGAACCCGATAAATTCACGTCTTGTAAAATAACTTTTGTCAACAGAAAAAAGCTACTTCAGTTATTGGAAGAAAGAAATTTGAGTCTCCAAGAATTTTTGAATAAGCAATTACCTCACGGCAAGTCAGTAATTGAACAATTTCATCACAGAAAAGAAGGATATCTATATTCCTCAATTTCCAACAAGGCGGAGAAACCTTTAAATCTCATTTTAAAACTCGATTTTTTAATAGAGCAAGGGGTGGCCAAACGTTTGGTTTGAGCTATTTAGACCGACCAATCGGTCGGTCTCAACGTTTTCCTATTAAATGTTTAGAGTATTCTAAACCTTACATCCTTAAAATCGCGTCTTTAGACCCCTTGAATTTGTATGTAATATGCAAAGGAAAAGATGATTACATACTAATTAGTTTGTTTGCCACTTTTACCCCTTCAATTTAGAAAAGCTAGCCGCAATACTTTGAAAGACTATTAAACTCCTGTTAATCAAACCCTATAATTTGTGATTCTGCCTATAAATGTTATTTTATAAGGTATGGTAAAAGTAGAAAAGTCAGAAAATCAAGAATTTTTAGAGAAGTCTATCAGTCATTTAGAGGCTACCGGTTTTGAAAATATCAAAGCTGATATGGAGGGTTATGAAACACCTAAATCTTACGTACGTAAGGCAAAAGGTGCTGAGACCAAGATTACACCTGACATAGTCGCAGTTAAAAACGGACGTAAATACTATTTCGAAATTAGCCTCAAATCGGAAAAACCGAGATTACTAAAAACAAAATGGTTGTTTTTAGATACCCTAAGTAGAATGAACCAAAACCGTTTTAGGATTATTACTACCAGAGGGCATTATAAGTTTACCGATAGCATGTTGCAAGACATCAACCTTAGTAATAAGGAACCTATCAAAATCTAAAGGATAATTCTCTAAAATTCAATTCTATACAAAAGGCTGCAAATGCGGCCTTTACTTGTTGAGCACCATTGAAATATGGGGTATTCCATCTTCTAAATAGCCTTCCCCGACTTGGTTAAACCCAAAAGAGTGATAAAATCTTTCAAGATATAGTTGGGCAGAAACCTTGATTTTCGTTTCATAGAAATGGTCTCGAATAGCATCTATAGAGGCGCCAACTATTTGTCTTCCGTAGCCATATTTTCGTTCCGACTTTTTGACAGCTACCCGTCCGAAAGACGCTTCGTCAAAATAATCACCCGCTCTAAATAAACGTGTGTAGGCTACAATTTCACCATTTTTTCTTCCGATCACATGTAGTGCCCTTTCATCTTTGCCATCTATATCTTGGTAGACACAATCCTGTTCGACCACAAAAATTTCACTTCGCAATCTTAATATTTCATGCAGTTCTTCTAAGCCTAGGTCTAAAAAAGGCTTGACCTCAATCAAAATCATCTAATCTTGAACTATTATATGTTTACTGTCACGCTTGCCATATTCTGGTTGAATATTCACATGGTTGATTCCGTATGTATGGTGCAGCTCTTCTTCTATTTGATCTAAAATCTTATCAAATTCTGAAAGCCGAATATCTTCATTGAAGTCAATATGGGCTTCAAAGTGTATTTCGTTCTCGTTTAACTGCCATATATGTACGTGATGAACATTCTTCACGGATGCTATCTTAGAAATTGTCGATACAATCTCTTGTACTTTCAAAGTGTTTGGGGTAAATAACATGAGAACCTTGGTAGATTCCTTTAGTAAATCATATCCCATATAAATAAGATAAATAGCTATGGCAAAGGTAAGAACCGCGTCTACCCAATAGATTTGGTAAAATTTCATCAATATACCCCCGACCAGTACCGCAACGGAAGCCATCATATCAGTTAATAGATGTAAATAAGCCGACTTCATATTCATATTGTTATCGGCATCTTTCTTCAATAGAAAAACGCTGAATCCGTTAGCTATAATTCCTAAAAGTGCCAGCCAGATAACAAGGTTGGATTCTATTTCTTGTGGTTGTAAAAAGCGCTCTGCGGCTTCTTTAATTAAAATAAGGGAAACTATCACAAGAGTTGCCGCATTTACAAAAGCAGCTATTATCTCAGCTCTTTTATAACCAAAAGTTTTACTGGTAGATGCCTTTTTCTTTGAAAGACGATTAGCAATAAAACTTACAACCAAAGAGAGAACATCACTAAAATTGTGAAGGGCATCTGAAAGAAGCGATAAACTACCGGAAATTATACCTCCGATGACTTGTGAAATGGTAATAACAATATTGAGTAGTATTGAAATCACTAGATTTCTGCCACTCAACTCAGAATGTGAATGAGAATGGTTATGATGTGAATGGCCCATAATAGTTATACGAATTGGTAATATAGTTCAAAGGGAGGGCACTCGATTAATAATAATCGATTGTATAAATATAACTGATAACTATCTTAAAAGATAAAGGCCTTTATGAACAAGGTATCTTTTCTATTCTGCGTTCGTGCCTACCACCTGCAAATTCGGTATTTAGAAAAGTTTTGACCATTTCAAGCGCCTGGGGCAATGAAATAAACCTAGCAGGAAGACTTAAAATATTAGCATCATTGTGTTCCCTTCCTAATTCCACGATTTCTTTGGTCCAACAAAGGGCACATCGCACCTTTTGATGTTTATTGGCCGTCATTGAAGCACCGTTGCCACTACCGCATACAATAATTCCAAAATCGGCGTTTCCTAATTCAACATCTTCTGCTACCGGATGAACAAAATCAGGATAGTCGACACTATCAGAACCATCGGTACCGTAATTTTGAACTTCTATATCCATTGATTTTAACAACCCTACAATGGCCAATTTATATTCCGTTCCTGCGTGATCGTTACCTATAGAAATTTTCATGTGTTGCGTAAATTATGAAGCTATACTTAAAACTGTTTGCCAAGTAGATAACACCGAGCTTCACAAAGGTATGAAATAGAAAGGCTACACCACAAAATAGTAACTGTTTACAACAATTGTTTTAAGAGGTCTATAGAAGGTTGTTTATTTGTATCATGCACAAGGTGGATTAATTGTTAATAACCTATCAAAAACAATTAGATCTTAAATTTTGTTTTTACCAGCTAAAAGTGCCTTACAAAACTTACCGATTACTCCGCAAATTATTTTGTTCGAATTTTACAGCGTTATTTCAAGACTAATCCTTTTGAAATTAACAGTAAGTTTACAATGAGTTTTCAAAAAATTCATGTTCATACTTGTTATAAACCATCTTTTATAAAGATTTTAAATGCCTGATTTTCTGAGATATTAAAAGTTAAAAAAATGTGAACAACTTTTATCATCGTTTCAAAGCAAGTTTTTTCAATAAATCTTTTCATCACTATTAACACCCTATCATAAGTACCATTTCTATTTAAAATTTAAAAAAGAAAAAAGTTAATATGAATATATGTGTTGATAACGTTTACTTAAAGATGATAAGCGCTTTGATCTAGGCCAATGAATTATAATTTGTAATTTTCACTTATATAAGAAAAGTACTTAATGTCGAAAAAGAAGAAGAAAGCAAGAAACCATAGAAAGAACGAGATTACAAAAGGAATCTTCACGGTACTTGAAAAAAATCCGAAAAAAACTTTTAACTATAAACAGATTGCGTCTCAGTTGGGGTTAGACAATACCCAAGATAGAAACCAATTGATCAAAAGACTGGGGCAATTAAAACAAAGTAAACGTATTATTGAAGAAGAAAGAGGGCGTTATAAAGTAGCGACCGTTACCAAAACGTACCATACCGGAGTTGTTGATTTAACGGGTCGGGGCAATGCTTACATCATCGTAGAAGGTTTTGATGACGATGTGTTCGTACCTTTCAATAAATTGAAAAGGGCCTTTCACGGCGATACCGTTGAGATTTATATTTACCCTAAAAGAAAAGGAAAAAAACTCGAAGGTGAGATAACCAAGGTAGTTGAGAGAAAAAAGACAGAGTTTGTCGGTATTATGGAAAGACAGAAGACTTTCAGTTTTGTCAGACCTACCGACTTTAGAATGTATACCGACTTTTTTATTCCCAAGGGTAAAGAGAATACCGCAGAAGATGGAGATAAAGTTGTTGTGAAGCTTGAAGACTGGCCCGATGATGCAGATTCGCCCATAGCCTCGGTAACCGAGGTTTTAGGAAAACCAGGTGAACATAATACAGAGATACACGCAATTTTGGCCGAATATGGCCTTCCTTATGAATTTCCTACGGAAGTACAGCGCTTTGCCGATACTCTTGATACCTCTATAAAAGAAGAGGAAATCGCTAAAAGAAGGGATATGCGTGATGTGCTGACTTTCACGATAGACCCTAAAGATGCCAAAGATTTTGATGATGCCCTTTCTTTTGAACTGTTAGAGAACGGTAATTACGAAATAGGCATTCATATTGCCGATGTTTCTCATTACTTGTTACAAGATACGGTTCTAGATGATGAAGCCTATGAAAGAGCTACCTCGGTGTATTTAGTAGATAGAGTGGTACCTATGTTGCCCGAAGTATTATCGAACAATGCTTGCTCTTTACGACCTAATGAAGAAAAATATACTTTCTCAGCAATTTTTGAGATAGACGCGAATGCTGGAATCAAAAATCAGTGGTTCGGTAGAACTGTTATTAATTCAAACGAACGTTTTGCTTATGAGGAAGCCCAGCATATTATCGAAACTGGAAAAGGAGATATTCCAAAAGACATTTCTATAAGGGATGATAAGGCTTATTCCGTTTCAGAGAACATCGTAAAGGCAACGTTAGAGATGGATCGTTTGGCCAAAATAATGAGAGATAGGCGTATGCAAAGAGGGGCTATATCTTTTGATAAGGTTGAGGTTCGATTTAATCTGAACGAAGCAAGCGAACCTGTGGGCGTTTATTTTAAAGAGTCGAAAGATGCGAATAAGCTTATTGAGGAGTTCATGTTATTGGCCAATAGAAAAGTGGCTGAGTATATTGGAAAACAAAAACCGATAAAAACATTTGTATACAGGGTTCATGATAATCCCGATGAAGATAAATTAATGGCCCTTAATGGTATTATCTCAAGGTTTGGCCATAAGATAAACTTTCAAAGTAAAAAATCGATTAGCGCTTCTCTAAACCAGCTTCTCGAAGATGTAAAGGGTCGTAAAGAGCAGAACTTAGTAGATACCCTTGCCATTAGAAGTATGAGCAAGGCTATTTACACTACCGATAATATCGGCCATTACGGTTTGGCCTTTGATTACTATACCCACTTTACATCACCGATACGTAGGTACCCTGATGTGATGGTACATCGTCTATTACAACATTATTTAGATGGAGGTGATTCTGCCAAAGCGGAGGTATATGAACAAAAATGCAAGCATTCTTCCGATATGGAGTATCTGGCTTCTAGTGCCGAACGAGATTCCATCAAATACATGCAGATTAAGTTCATGCAAGACCATCAAGATCAAGAATTTGTTGGGGTTATCAGCGGAGTTACCGAATGGGGTATTTATGTCGAGATTATAGAGAACAAATGCGAAGGTATGGTGAGAATAAGTGATATAAAGGGCGATTATTATATCTTTGATGAACGAGAATACGCAATTGTTGGTGAACGTACCAAAAAAACCTATCAATTAGGTGACGAAGTTGTTGTCATGGTCAAAGACACTGATTTGATTAAACGTCATCTTGATTTCTCATTGCTGGGAAAGTACGGTGAATAGGTTTCTTTTTGGAATAGATTTTGTTTATTTAATAACAAATCAACCTTAAAAACATCATGAAACAGTTCGTTTTACTTACCGTTGGTTTATTGTTAATTACTTGGGTCAATGCCCAAGATAGTAAGATAACCCAAGAGCTGACCAGATTTACGGAGGTCAAGGCTTTTGATGGCATCTCTGTAAAATTGATAAAATCAAATGAGAATAAGGCCGTTATAACCGGTGAGAATATTCAAAAGGTAGCAATCGTAAACAATGATGGCGTTCTTAAAATTAGAATGCAGATTAATAAGATTTTCAGTGGCTATCGTACTTTTGTAGATCTTTATTATACCGAAAAACTGGTAATCATTGATGTGAATGAAGACGCCAGAATAGCTGCGGACCACACCATACAGCAAGATGTTCTTGAACTGAAGGCTCAAGAAGGTGGCGAATTACAAATAAATGCACAGGTAGAACAGCTGTTGATTAAAACCGTCACCGGTGGTGTAATTGCGACAACCGGTTCTTCAGATTTGCAAGATGTGGCCATTAATACCGGTGGGGTTTACGAGGGCAAAGAGTTAAAAACGAAATTTTCGACCGTTAATGTGAACGCTGGATCAAGAGCAGAGATTTATGCATCTGATTATGTGAAGGCAACGGTGAAGGCCGGCGGTGAGGTCTTGGTTTATGGAGACCCCGCGAAAATGGATGAAAAAACAGTATTTGGAGGTACGGTAACCCGTATGTAATTTCTAGTTTCCTTTTTATCAACCAAAACCAGTTTATTAATTTGCATTCTATCATCAGGTCTTTAATAGTACCTGAAGAACGATGTAGTATATAATTAAATAAAGAACTAATGATCGAAGACGTACAGGCAGCCGTACCATTGGGCTTTTTGCTAAGCTTTATGATTGGCCCTGTTTTCTTTGTTCTTTTAGAGACAAGTGCTATAAGGGGCTTTAGAGCAGCACTCTGCTTCGATTTTGGGGTTATACTTGCAGATATCGTTTTTTTGGGCATAGCCTATTTCAGTAGTTTTCAATTATTGGAAAACTTAAGTAATCAACCAGGCCTTTACGTTTTTGGTGGCGCTATTCTTCTGGTTTATGGGATTACTACTTTTTTTAAAAGACCTAAAGAGAAGATTAAAGAGAAGATAAAGGCAAGTAAACGAAGCTATCTTGGTTTGTTCGTAAAGGGGTTCTTATTGAATTTCATAAATATCGGGGTACTTATTTTCTGGTTGGGTGTTTTAATAGTCGTTGGCCCTAGTCTTGATAATGAGCCCAATCGTTTGTTCGTATTTTTTGCCAGTATGCTGGGTGCTTACTTCTTAATGGATCTCTTTAAAATATTACTGGCCAAACAACTGAAAAGAAAGCTTACCATCGAGCGAATACATTGGGTAAAAAGAGGTCTCGGAGTTGTGTTGATGATATGCGGTATTGTTCTTATAGTAAAAGGATTTTTACCTAAGGATCAATTTAATATCGAAGAGGGTATTGAGCGAATTGAACTGGGCCACTTCAATTAAAGAGGGAAAGCTCGTAAAAAATAAAACCCTCAAAACATAAAAGCTTTAAGGGTTTTTTTGAGGCATCGAGCGGATTCGAACCGCTGTACAAGCTTTTGCAGAGCTGTGCCTAGCCACTCGGCCACGATGCCATTTGCAAGCGCAAAGGTAATTCGTTTCTTTTATAATGGAAAACTAATCCTTTCTTTTTTCCTTCAACACTACCGTAACTTTTTCTACATCACCACCTATCGGTGGATTTATTTTTGAAACCCATACTTGTGCTTTATCAACAATGGCAATTTCATTAAAAATTCGTGTAATGATGCGATGGCCTACGTGTTCAAGAAGTTTTGAAGGTATCTTCATTTCCTCTTTAACAATGTGGTTGATATGTACATAATCGACCGTGTCAGATAGGCGATCTGAAATGGCTGCTTTAGCAATATCGGCATCCACAGAAATATCTACCCGGTATTCACTGCCAATTGCAGTTTCTTCTTTTAAACACCCATGGTGCGCATACACACGAATGTTTTCAACTTTAACCTTTCCCAAGACCTTCAAATTTTATGCAAAATTACATCAAACTAATCAAAGGCTCGTAGTAGGATTTTTGTTTCAACGTTTTTAGAATTTAATAAGTACAACGGCAGTTACTTAAACCTTGGAAGAGATCTACACCGATGGTCACCACATGGGTACCCGTACTATAGGTAATAATTTCATTTAGAATTATTTGGTACGAATAGCCAAAGTAAAAATTGTTTTTCTTAAGCCCTGCGAAAGGAGCGATATACAAAGGATTTCCGATTTGATCATTCAAAAAACGGTAGTTGACACCTGCGTAATAATAATCTTCGAAATCGTACCATCTGAATTTCAGGTTTAAATCTGTTTCTGAACGACCATCACTTTCGAATACTTTGAACAAAACGGAAGGTTCAATTTCTAGATTGGTGTTTTTGTTCTTTCTGTATCGATAACCGGTATAAACGTAGTAGTTTCTTAATTCATTAGGCTCATCAACATCAAAAGTAAAATTATTCGGATCCTTGCCTAATAAGTTAGAAGCGTTGGCGCTTAGGTAAAACTTACCGTAGCGATACATGGCGCCTACATCAAAGTTATGGTTGCTTGTTTGTCGGTTATTGATAACTCCGGGATCAAAATCGGCATCGATGAATTTATCGACATCTATTCTGAATTGATTGAAGTTGTACGATAGACCAAATGATAGAAATTCGTCATCATAGCGGTCAATTGTCAAGTGATGGGCAAACGATACCCTGGCACCTTGTTGTTTAGTGTAACCATTTTTATCATTGTAAAGAAAGACTCCGATACCTGATTTCTCGCCAAGGCGCATATCTGCCGCCAACGATTGCGTTTGGGGCGCATCTTTGATACCGACCCACTGGGTAAGGCCGTTGAGCCTGATTTTAACATGATCACCGATACCAGCATATACCGGCGAGAGAACAAAAGGGTTATCTGCCAAATATTGGGAGAGCTGTGGTGAGTTAAGCTCTTGGGCTCTAACGGCTATGACGCTCGTGAAGAGCAACATGGTCCATATTATTTTGCGCATGGTCTAGTTAGGTTAAGATTTTTATCGATATAGGGTAAAGTGTCCAACAAACTCTCGGTCATCGTTTTCACCTTTGAGTTTAATAACGTACCAGTAATCTCCGGTTGGTAATTCCTTCTGGCGGTACAATCCGTCCCAGCCACGATCACCGGCACCCATTCGGTACACCTCTCTACCATAACGATCAAATATTATGGTTAGTATCTGTGGGAAACCTTCATCATTTCTAGGTTTCCAAAATTGATTTTCCGAATCTCCATTTGGGGTGAAGAAATTAGGAATTTCAATGTCAATAAACTCCATAAATATACTGGCTGAGACCTCACAACCATTGGCATCAACCACACGAACTTCATAGGTGTCGGTTCGATTGATGTAATAGGTGTTATCGCTACCATTATCTACATCTCCGAAATAAATGGTGTAATCTTCTCTACCACCGGTAACGACCGCTGTAATTTCATTGATGTTATTTTGTACCAAGCTTATGGTCAGCGGTTCGAATTCATCGATGACAAAATTATGAGTGGTAATACAACCGTTTTCATGTGATATTGCAATGAAATGGTTTCCTGGAGTCATATCCCTGAAATAAGGGTTCAACTGCATTTGAGCTGGATCAGTAGTATCTAAGCCGTATAACACCTCCTCGGAAATACTTTCATCATCTAGGGTAATATTGACATAGTTATTGGGCAGTTGACCGTTACAACCATATATTGGTTCTACCGTAGCACCAAGGTTAACACCAGGTTCTACCGTAACGGCAATATTCGATTCGCAACCGTTGGCATCTTCTATGAAGATAATGTAATCACCTGCTGCTAAACCAGAGAAGGTAGTTCTATCTTGAACAAAAGTACTTTCAACGGCCATTCTTGTACTATAAGGTGCTGTACCACCCGTTATGGTCAATTCAATTGATCCGTTCTCTTCACCTTCGCATACTTCAGGCAGAACCTCTGCACTAACCTCAATAATGGTGGGTTCGGTAATGGTATATTGAAGTTCGATGAAGCATCCATTAGCATCTTGAGCTATTATTGTATAGTCGCCCGGGGACAAACCATCAAAGGTGTTTTCATCATCAAATTGGTCGAGATTAGGTGTAATTGCATATTGGTAGTTGCCTGAGCCACCAGAAAGGGTTACGGTAATACTCCCATCTTCTTCGCCATTACAGCTTACATTAATGACCTCATCAGTATAGTCAAGAGCTGTTGGTTCAACAATATCTACCCTTTGTGCCGGTGTGGTACAATCTTCACTGACTACATTTACATAATAGGTACCTGCATAGAGATTTCTGAATATTCCTAAAGATTGAGGACCAGCAATTCGGGAGGCAGGGTTTAAGGAAACATCTGTAAATAATTCATATTGATAATTTCCTAATCCGCCCTCGGCATCGGCGTAAATAGTGGCCGTATTGTCACCATTACAATTAATAACCGCTGCAGATGTATCTACCATTAGGTTCAATGGATCTATGGCATTTTCTTCAATCGAGTTTGAAAGTACCGCCGTACACATATTTGCAGCATCTCTAACATAATATCTATAGACGCCTGCAGACAGCATACCGCTAAGAGGAAGATTTACACTGTTGCCCGGCATCAATGTCCAATTAACATTATCCTCACTATATTCATAAGTACCGCTTCCTCCGGTAGCACTTAGTTCAAATTCAACGCCCGTAGTACAGGTCAAGGGGCTAGTCCTTATCAATTGAGCCTCTACTTCTGTCGGGTTCACAATTTCTACAATTGCCGTTTCGTCAGAACAGCTTACATCGTCAGTCACCGTAATACTGTAGAATCCTGCGGCCAACCCATTAAATGTGGCACTCGCTTGAGGTGCTGAGGTCTGTAAGAGGTTAGAGCCAAGGGCATCATCATAAATATTCAACCTATATTGATATACAGGAGTAATATTTCGTGCATTTACAGTTGCCGACACGCTTGCCGTATTCTCATTAAAGCATGACAATGCTGTTGCCGATATATTGGAAACGATATCATCAGGTCGAATCAAATCGATGGTATCAGATAGTACACAACCAAAGGCATCGGTAACCGTTACATGGAAACTACCTGCTGACAGACCAGTGAAAATATATGCTTCTACATTGGTTTCTGTGTATACTTGTGAAGTAGTTGTATTATCCAATACAATGGTATAAGGGCCTTCACCACCCGTTGGGTCTACCAAAATGCTACCTTGATCATTGGAACAAGTAACATTTGACTCCTCCCGAATAGTAGCCGTTATTGGAGCGCTAGGTGAAAGGATGGTAACGGTATTGGAATCATCATCGCACTGAGGTGCGTCTGTAGCTGTTACCCTTACGTAGTAAATGCCACCAGGCAGATTGGTAAAAGGAGGCAACACGGTTGAGGTATTACCGGTTCCGCTTTGACCAGCTACAGGATTATCATTTATATCATAAACTTGATAACTATAATTACCTGAGTAATTATTGATGGCAATACTAAAGCTACCATCGTCAACACCATTGTTCAGACACTCTTCATCGGTAAGCTTAGTAGCAATTACCTCTATTACATCTGGATTTTCAATAGTATGAACAGTTTCCAAGACGCAACCTGTATCTAAATTGGTAATGGTAACTCGATAGTTGCCAGTTTCAAGACCACTGAAGGTTTCTGTTGCATTACTAGAGTTAACAGTCTGATTATAGACCACATTTATTCCACTTACAGTGAACTCTAAATTAGGTGAAGCAGTTGTTGGATTAATAGTAACCCCTACCTCAATTTGGGCATTATTTAATGGTGAACAGGCCGCTTCCTGCGTGGTAACCACAACAGGATCTGTTATCTCTACGAAAGGAGTTACTACATCGGAGGCAGAAAGAGCCGAGCATCCTGCATCATCATAAACCCTTAGTTCATAGCTGCCACCGAGACCATCGGTTTCGTTATACGTAGTATTTGCACCATCTTGTACAACGATTCCATCTCTAATGAATACATACCGAACATAAGTGCCTGTTCCGCCCGTTGCGCCATTAAATGAAACAGCTGCATTATTGGTGTTATTTCCATTAGTACAGCCATACTGTACAATCGAAAGGGCATTAACAGTAATCGGATCTTCTTCGGTAATGGTTACATCCGTCGTAATTGAACAATTGTTTGTTCCCCTCACCTCAACAGTATAGGTTATACCCGCAGTACTTCCTGTAAGACCGGTGAAAGTTGCTGCAGTATTACTTGTTGTAGTCGGAAGGATTGGTGAACCTGGAGTACTACCGTTTCCTGCAATGATTCTAAAAGTGTAAGGGCCAACACCACTATCAGTAGTGCTTACAGTAATGGTACCATCATTGGCAGCATTACAAGTAACGTTGGTAAAATTATCAACATTGATTACTGGAATAATTTCCGGATCCAAACTTTGTCTAATAGTGGTACTACAAGCATGATCAACCGCTTGGTCTGTAATTGTGAATACATATTCTCCAATCGTACTATCTTGGGTCAATGCGGTAAATACACCGGTTGTATTGGCATCTGTGGTTATTCCATCAGGATACACCACTGAATAATTAAATGCACCCGAACCACCTGTTTGGGTAATAGTAATTTGACCCCCTGGATCTGTGGTAGAGCAATCAATAGTCTTAACAACTGTTGCTAATGGTACTATAGGTTCGTATAGTTCTATACTTGCCGATGTTGCGGCAGAACAATTCCATTGATCACTTACGATAACTTGATATTGACCAGCACCTAGACCACTGAAAATCGGGCTTGTCTGTACTGTACGAAGATTATCATAGGTAGAAGTTCCTGTGTTGAACACCTGCAGTTGATAACTGTAATTACTTCCTTGACCGCCAGTTACGTTGATAACCTCTATTTCACCTTCTAAGTTCGTACAATTAGGCTGATTTATTCTTAAATCTGCCGTAATAGCCGTCGGGTCTACCAAGTTGACATTCGATAAACGGAATTCACAACCATTTTGATCGGCAATCCAGACTTGATAATCAATTCCAGCACCTGGCGCACCAGCTAAACCCGTAAATCTAGGGTTGGCCAAATAACTACCTGGATAGGTAGGAGCTGGATCAGTCGCTGGAGCGACAAAATAGGTGTAGCCTCCCCATCCGCCTTGAGCGTCTATAATTTCTATAATTCCGTCATTACCCAGACAAGTAACTTCTGTTACATCTGTGTTGGCCGAAATTGGGTCTGTTGGACCCGCAATATTGAAAAGCTCTGAAGACACACAGAACGGATTCGAATCTTGGGTGATTTCTACCCTGTATTCACCTGCGGCAATAGCAAATGGCGTTGTAGGGCCAACATTGGCCGAAACGCCATTGGCGCCAGCAATAATGGTATCATCTGCCGTAGTTGCCGTACCTTGTGAATTATAAATTTGCCATGTGAATCCATTAGAATAAGGATTAACTGCATCTGAAATTGAGAAACTAACCGTACCATCTGTTCCATGGCAAACCACATCGGTCGTGATAACCGAAATTTCAAAATTATTAGGATTACCAACGGTATGGGAAACAGAAATGACACAATTCGTATTAATATTTCTTATCTCAAATGTATGCGTACCTGTGGGTAAATTGACAAAGACGTTTGATACTTGAAAAGTACCACTTGGCAATTGTCTAAACTCATAATTGGCAAGACCTGCCGGAGTACTCGTATCTGTTTGTGAACCAAAGGCGTTTATGGTAATTTCCTCGCCTGAAACGCATGTAATGGGTTGATCGACGGTGATAGTAGCCGACTGCAACTCGTCAAACGGAGCAATACTTGCAGTTGTTGAGCCTACACAACCATTATCGTCATAAACGTTAATGGTATAGTTTCCACCCGCGAAATCAGTTTCTATATACGTGGTATCCGGTCCATCTTGTACAGGGGTTCCTGGATTGAGGTCATTAATGAATTCGTATCTCACGAAATTATTAGAACCACCCGAGGTACTTTGTACCGTAATGCTTGCGTGGTTTTCGTTGTTGCCTACAACACAAGCAAATTCAACTGTTGGCGCCATGGTAACCGCAATAGGCGCTGGCTCTGAAATGAGTATCGATGCACTATCTGTACTACAATTGTTAGAAGCTGGGTTTCCAGTTATCGTGACTATGTATCCAGCGGCAGTAGTTGTTGGAGCCAGACCAGTAAAGGTCGCCGTATTTGCTGTGGTGCTCGTTGGCAAAATACTTGTTGCCGCACCATCAAAAGAAGTGATTTCAAAAGAAAACGGCCCAATCGGACTATTAGTGGCCCTTATGGTTATAGTACCATCTGAATCTCCGTTACAAGTGACATCAGTGGTAGTGATATTCTCAACTGAAGGTTCTATTCTATCAGGAACAGTAATTGTAAACTCTCTATTACAAGCTGCGTTATTCGGCGTATTGGTATCATAAATGGTGATGGTATAATCACCAGCCAACGGGGCATTGTAGTCAAAAGGATTGCTTGGAAAAGCAGTTTGAGCTACGGCAGGTGCACCTGCCGTATTGGTAATAGAATATTCATAACTTCCCGAACCAACTAAAGCTTCTATGCTAATTACAGCATCTGGAGAGGCGGTGCAATCTAGTAGTTTAGTCAATCTCGCACTTATCGAAAGAACCGGATGTACGGTGTAAGATGATTGTGAGGCTACGCAGCCATTACCATCCATTACATATACATCATAATCCCCGGCAGTAATATCGTTGAAGACCCCGCCATTATCTAAAAAGGTAGTCGGTGCTGGGCTTCCGGCTGTGACAATAGCATATCTTAAATTTCCTGCAGCTGAAGAACCAACGACTATTAAATCAATTGGCGCCGCACAATTATCTTGAGTAACTGAATCGATGGTCGGATTCGGCGATAGATCAAGATTAATAGGAGCCATGGTTACCGAGCAACCATACTGATCGTACATGGTAACTGTATAATTGCCAGCTGGGGAGTTTACAGGAATTTCTATTGGGTTGGTGGTAACGCCTGTAAGTGGTGTAAAACCAGCAGGGCCGGTTACATCAAATGTGTAAGGGGCTCCACCACCACCGGTAATATTGTCTACGGTTATAAGACCTGGTAGGTTACAAGATATATCCCGTGTAGCATTAGGTGTGCCGTTTATGGCATTTAATTCTTGAAGATAACTGTTTTCACTACCTCCTGTACACGAATCTGTGGTACCATCCGACTGAACCACTTCTATGTAATACTCGCCTTCGCTTAATCCGCTAACATTGATGGTATTGTTAAATGGAATGTTTCCTCCACTTGATTGAATGGCAACAGGATTGCCTACTTCAAAGAATTCCCATCTCATATGGGTACTAGGAGTTCCCGGATTCAGTGTATATTCTATTTCACCAGTAGAACCTCCAAAACAAGTTGGAGTCACAACTTCGGTAATTTCTATAGGTCGGGTGATAAGGTCATTAACATTGATAAGGCTTTGACGCACACAACCAGTTGCATCCCTTACATAAAACACATAAGTTCTTCCGGGTGTAAGCCCTGTCCAAGTATAAGAACCGTTACCTGCTGGAACTGCATTTCCGCCAGAATCTACAGAACCGCCCGGTTGCCATGTTGCAATAGTAGGATTGAAATTCGCCGGGTCTTCGGAATACGCATATTCGTATGGCGCCACACCAGCAGTACCTTGTACCCGTACCTGAAGGTCGTTACAATTGACTACGATGGCGCTAATGCTTATATCTAAGTTATCAAGAGGATATGGGATAATATACCTGTCAAAATCTCTTTGGCAGATAGTGCCGCTAGGTAGGGTAACCCTTATGGAAGGAAATACTTCTGTACCTGAGAGATGACCTCTAAGCTCATTTGATAATTGCCAAGATGCACCACCATCATGACTATATTCAATTGTTCCTCCCGCAGGCGTAACTACGTTGTTGAATTCAAATCCATACTCGTTGGGGTCAGGATCATTACACGCGGCCGGTAAAATTGGATCAATATCCGCATCAATTTCTACAGCGTTATTGATTGTAACGGTTGATGAGGTTACGGTACAACCATCTTCATCGGTAATGGTAATTTCATAATCACCCACCCCAATACCATTAAAAGTCAGGGTGTTGCTAGATATATTGGTGTTTGTAGTACCGTAGTCAATACCATCTGCAGGACTTAAATCAACTAATTGATAGGTAAACGGACCATTTCCTCCGCCTACTATCGCATCGATTGAACCAAATCCGTTATAACATTCCGGATCCGTAGCAGTTCCGGCTACCGTTAAAGGAGTCGAAGGGGTAAAAATTATATCCTCCTGCAAGAAAGAACAAGCCGGTACAGACCCATTGTTATCCTGCACATAAACATCATATCCGGCCGGGTTGGCAGTCGCCATGGCATTGGTAACCGTAAAGGTATTCGACGCCCCGTAAAAACCTGATGGGCTTGTATTGACAGGAACAAAGGCATACACAAAGTTACCGTCACCACCGGTCGCATTAACTGTTATAGTACCATCGGCACAAGAACTTATTTCATCAATATCAATAGAGACTACCAATTGGGGCTCAATTGTTATTGTTTGTTGTACGGCTGAACACCCATAACCGTCACGTACGTCTATAGTGTAAGTTCCGTCAGATAAATTGGTAAAGGTATAGGTGGTAGATGAAGCTGGCGAAGGTGTAATGAACGGACCTCCATCTAAACTGAAGGTGTAATTGCCGTTACCAGCGGTTACATCTACTTGAATCGATGCGTTATTGGCACCAGAATAACAAGCCGTTTCGGATACAGTAAATGTCGGAATCAGAGGAGCGGTTACAGTAATAGCAACATCAATGGCGTCTGAACATAAATTCAAATCCCTGGCTCTAACTATATAATCCCCAGCTGAAAGACCGGCGAAGAAATCATTACTTTGGTAACCAGTTATGATGCCACCAACGGTATCTTCCAACTGATATTCATAAGTTGGGGTGCCGCCTGAAACCGAAGCTGTTATGGTCGCTCCGGTGTTATCACAGGTGAATTGTTCGGTAATACTGGCCGTAGTGACTACAGGAGTAGGTTCCGTCAATGTTTGGTTGAGGGTAACGGTACACCCTGCAATCGGGTTGTCAACATCTCGTACTTCAATCGTATACGCTTGTGCAGAAAGACCTGTTATTTGCTCAGATGCACTGAACGGTCCTACAAATGAGTTGCCGTTCAAACTGTATTCATATCCACCGGCACCATAATTATCTGCATTGATGGTAATGGTACCCGAACCATCTCCATTACAATCTAGATTTTCGAAAGCAAAGATAGAAGCTTCAAAGGCATTTCCGTTTTCGATGTTGGCAGCAGTATCTACTGTACAGTTACTTCCGTAATCAACGGTTATAGTGTGAAGGCCAACCGCAACATTTGTAAATGTATTCGAGGGTTGGGCCGCTCCACCATTTAAACTATAGGTGTATGACGGGTCGTTAGGAAGCACTGTAATAGTACCGGTGCCATCACAATTATAAGCCACGGAAGTGGTAAGTGTTGGTTCGGTTGGTAGTGGAGCAACAACTATATCGGCCAAGGTAATACCACAGGTAGTTGCATTGGAATCTCTAACGCGAATGCTATAAGTTCCTTCCGTTAAAGAGGTAAAGGTGTGTCCTCCAGTGGTAGAGGCGGTCCATGCCCCACCATTGATACTGTACTGATAATCTCCAGAACCGCCAGATGTCGGGGTTACACTTCCGACGGTAATTTCACCATCAGTTGTACAAGTGTAGTTTTGTGTTAAACTGGCCTCCGCAACGATTTGAGCCGGCTCGTTCACAGTAATATTTTGAACGACAGATTCACAATTGTTGGAGTCTCTAACGCGCACTGGATATGTGCCTGCGACTAAATTAGGGAATGAATTTCCGATAACATAAGTTACGCCGTTGTCAATGCTATACATAAACGGAGCGTTGCCACCTGAGTTGACCACTATGGAGATAGATCCATCAGAACCGCCGAAACAACTTACATCGGTCGGTGTTGGTGTGAAAGCAATTGGCGCATCTTGTACAACAGTAATCGTTTGTACCGCGGAGCAATAGCCTGTGGCACCATTGTTATCCCTTACATAGATGTCATAATCTCCTGCCGAGGTTACGGTTACAGGGTTGACGGTGTTAAAATCGCCATCCGTAACGGTCGTACCGTTAAGAACCACGGCATATACGTAATTGTTATCACCACCACTAGCGGTAATGGCTATATCGGTAGAAGTAGCGCAAGCAGTAATGTTTGGCGCTGAGGCCGACACTGTTAATTGTGGATCAATAGTAATTGTTTGAAGCGTACCGGTACACCCTAGTCCATCACGTACATTTACGGTATATGTGCCGTTTGAAAGTCCGGTAAAAGTATGGGTGGTCGAATTGCTTGGAGTGGGCGCCACCCAAGGGTTTCCGTTCAGGCTAAACGTATAGTCTCCGTTACCATCGGTGACATCAATTTGAATGGTAGCTGTATTACCACCAGGATAACAAGCTGTTGGTGTAACAGTAAAGGAAATAGGATTGATCGGACTTACCGTAATCGAGCTATCGATAATATCTTCGCACAAACGGGCATCTCTTGCCCTAACAAGATAATCACCCGCAGCAAGGCCTGTAAATACAGTGTTGCTTCCGTTGGCGGCAAAGTCAAACCCTGGAACAATGCTTCCCAAATTATCCTCTAATTGATATTCATAACCAGGGGTTCCGCCAGAGGCGCTAGCAGTTATGGTAGCTCCGCCATTGGTACAGGTAAGTTCTGTGGTAACGGAGGCATTTGCGACAACGGCAGTAGGCTCTGTAATGGTATGTGTAAGCGTTCTTGAACAGGTAATTTCATCCGCTTTTCTGACCACAATAGTATGGGTGCCTGCACCTAAAGGGGCAGAGGTAGTTACTGGGGATAGCGTAGAGTTTACAAAGGCACTACCATTGATAGAGTATTCAAACCCTGCAACCGAGTCAAAATTTTCAGCTTCTATGGTAATAGTAGCGTCTGTATCTCCATTACAGGTAACATTTGTAGCACTCGTAATGGATGCGGTAAATACGTTTCCGGCAACTACGGTAACAGGTGTTTCTACTGACTGCTCACACACTTCGGGTACTTGATGTATAACTATATCATCAAGAGCAAAATCATTACCGCCATTTCCAGGAATTTCAGATCTGATTACAAAATCTAAAGTGGTATTTGCCCCAGGGTTCAGCGTAGCAGTGAATTCTACCCAATCGCTTGCTCCTGTATTCTTGGCTATACTACCTGTTCTTATAGACTGTACTACGTTAGAAGTGCCAGCTTCCCTGATTTCTATTGTAAGGTCTGGGTCGAGGCCACCGGTGCCTTGACGCAAAAGGTTCATTACGTAAAGCGTAACACTAAGGTCTTGGTTAGGTATTACGTCATTGATTTGCTTAGAGTAAATGATTTGTGCAGGGGTCGGTGTTCCTACGTTCATTACTAAATAACGGCCTTGACCAGCCCTGGTTCCAGAGGTGTGGTCAATAGGATTGATCCAAGTGCCGAAGGGCGCTACAATGCTACTTGTTACCGTATATTCAAAATCGTTTACGTTTTGGTTGGCATCTCCAGGAGGGTTATTAGTTTGATCTTCATAGCCATAACCGTTGGTATTGGGGCTAGGAATGGTTTCTCCACTACCAAAATCCTCACTCAACAAAACACTTGGGGTTGGAGGGGTTTGTGAGGTATAATAGGTTGTTACGGTATATGTTCCTGGAACAACATTGTCAAAAACATTACTGGTAGGGTCTGGAGAATTCAACACACCATCAAGCGCGTAAGTATAATTATAAGTAGCGATGTTTGGGGTTGCCGTAATTGTGCCCGTTCCATCACAATTATAGCTTACCTCTGGAGTAAGCGTCACTTCGGGTTCTTCGGGAATATCTTCTACAGTTACGTTCATTGGGTACTCACAAGCACCATCGCTTACAATTACTGTATAATCTCCCGGAGGAAGCACGGCAGTACTTGATGCCCCGTAAGTGGAACCGCCATCAAAACTATATTGGTAGGTTCCCGAACCGCCGGTTACATTGGTAACCCTCACCTCTGCCCCATTAGGGTCACAAGTGGCATCTCTAGAAACCCCGGTTGATGCGCTCAATGGAAAAGGTTCGTTTAGAACAAAAGTTTGAGTTTGTTCGCAGCCAGAACTATCTAAAACACGAATGGCATAGCTGCCCGCATTTAAATTGACAAATGTTGGGGAGCCTTGATAGGTGGCTCCATTGTCAATGCTATATTGAAAAGGCGCTACCCCACCAATAATATTAATGGTGATTTCTCCATCCGCATCTCCACTACAAGAGGGCTCTGTTTCTGTAATGGAGTCAATTGTCATTGTTCCGTTATCGTTGATGGTCACTTCATTGGAAAAAGCGAAACAGTTATTGGCATCAACAATAACGAAAGAATAGGTGCCGTCTTCACCTGCAAAATATTCGTCAACATCATCTGCGTCGGTATCTCTCCATCCGAAGGTGAAAGTTGGGTTCGTATCGTAAGCATCCCCAGGAATTGAAGCCACATCTGGATATAGATTGGTGCCGTTTCTTGACCAAATTGCATAGGAATAGTCGGGGTTTGGAAAACCACCGGAACCTGTTAATTGAATGACCCCGGAAGTACAACCTATGTCATTAATCGTCAAAGCACTAATCGTAGGGTCTGGTGTGCGGGTAACGGTAACATTTTCAGTATAGGTACAACCATCTTCACTAGAAGCTTCGATAATGTAATCGCCTTGGTTTACTTGAAAGGTATGGGTGTTGCTGGTCGCCGCAGTTTCGTCATCTATCAAAGTGCCATCGGACCTTCTTAAAACATAAGTATAATTGGGCTCAACGTTTAAGATGTCAATTTTTATGGTTCCTTGATCATTACAATTGGCAGGGGTGGCTTCAACGTTTACTTGAAAATCCCTATCCAGAATTCCAATATCCGGAGTGCTAAAAATACAGGCGTTGGGTATGGGGTTGCCAGAGCCGTCAAGCTGAACGATATCTACTCTATAGGCTCCGTTTGTAGTAATGTCAAAAGAAGGGCCGTTATTGGCGCTAAATGGCACAACGATAGTGCTGTTGGAAACATCTACCAATTGGTACCCGTAGTTGCTTCCAAGATTGGTAATTGTAATATTACCATCCGTAGTACAGATGATATCACGAGCATTGTAAAGAATGTCAAGATTATTCTGATACACGTCAAAATAGAACCTGCTGAAACAGCCGTTCTGATAGTTCACAACAAGCCTATATTTACCTGCGGAATTGACGTTAAAGTTATTTCCGGATTCTACCGCATTCCATGTACATGTTAGATTTTTGTTCGCACAATCATCCGGGGCTGCCGTACAACTTCCTTCATCTAATCTTTCCCAAGTAAGGCTTTGGGCGTCGGTTATATTAACTTGTAAAAGTTGTGAGTCATTCGAACCGCAAAGAAATATGTTGGGCAGCAAGTCTCCGTCAACACTACACTGCACAATTTCCCCTTGAATATCATTGGTTGGGTCTGCATCGGAGTTTAAAGTATTGAAGTAATCTACAATCGGGTTAGTTTGCGTGGTACCGAAACGTTCGACAATGATTATTTCTTTAAAGCCTTTACAAGGATCAGCAACAATTTTATCGACGATATAAGTTCCAATATCATTGACATTTAGAGTACTGAGATCGCCATCAGGGTTGCCATCGTTGAGCACAGGGTCTGAGGCATCGATTTGACCGTTGCCATTTTCGTCACGAACCCAAATATAATCATCGAAGTTGTCCCCGGCATCTAGGGTTACAGAATCACCGCACAGCTGAATAGTTCTTGTAAAATTACAATCAGAAAGGTCGTCAAGTAAAAAGTTGGTTGCACCTGGTGTTGGAAAACCACAGGTATCAAAATCGGAAACACTCGGGTCATCTGTAATCTGGTTGTCGTTAATAACCCCTTCATAGGTAGAATACGCTAAGTTTTGTATTAAGTCGGTACAGGCATCTATAAAATCAAAGCAATTTTCTGCCACTTGAACACGCATTCTTATAGATGAGGTAGGCTGACCAATACGAACCAAGTTGTCTGGAATGGTAAAAACCACTTCTCTGGTAGAAGGGTTAAAAGTATAGGTCGTTCCCGCCGGCATTTTGATGTTACCCTCATCAAGTGTTACATTTATCGGAAGAATATCGCGAATGGTATAATTGGTTGCATCGTCGTTACCAAGGTTCTCGAAAGACAGCACGTAATCCAGTATCTGGCCTAAATTTACCCCCTGCCCTGTTATATCATTTCCGGCGATATCTTCTACCCTTTTTTCCAGAACAATTTCGGGCTCTATAATCTCTACATTGAATGAGTTAAAGAAAGGGTAGTATTGATCACCATTGGTTTCAAAACGGAAAGTTGCCGATGTTTCGTTATTGGGTATGACAGAGTTAGTCGGGTTATTGATTAGAAAAATATCGGTATCATAACCAAGGGTGTTGGTACTGTTCGGGTTTCTATTGGTAGTAACCGTTCCGTTTAAGGTAATGTTACTATTAAAAAAGTTGTTTGAGGGGTTGGCACCATTACTCAAAGTCGTAAAGCCCCCACTACTGGCGGCCCTAATTCGTAATCTGTCTCCGGTTATTCTAAAATCGCCCTCTAAAGTTGCAGCACCTACATTGGCCCTTACAGGGCCTGCTGGTATGGTATTAAAGCCGGAGTAATTGATATCTACTCTATCGGTATCGCGTACTCTTGCGAAACCATCAAAGGTCGTAATGAGCTTACCGGTAAGATTCGGGTTTTCGTATACAATTACCAATGTCCACCCGCCAGTGGTACCACCACCAGGGGTCAAACTACCCACGGTTGCACGAATATTTGCTACGGTATAATCTCCGGTCGGGTCTGCTAATGGGGTTATTAAACTGGTAACATCGGCATAACAGGCATACGGACTATTTTCGCGTACCGAGTTATCGCCACTCGTAAAGCCATCATATAAAATTTCATCTGCAGTGATATTGACATAAGTGCCTCCAGGAACCCGAAACCTAACCTGATTAAAATCGTTTTGTCTTCCTTGTCCTACAGGGATGCTGTTGGAACGGTAGGTGTTACCGTCGTAAAAGCCATCGGCGGTATCGCTTGGGTATGTCGCCGACCAATATAATCCTGCATATCTTATAAGGTTACAATCGGCATTCGGAAAAGAAAACGTGGCGGTACTTGAATTGAATGTAGATGCGTCACCATCTACATCAATGTATTGCATGTTCTTATAATCGTTATAGTTGAGGTTACCCCCTGTTTCGGTATTCCAACTATTACTAGTGCTTAAATTGTTGTAAGGGTCGTTGGGCTCTGTACTGGATGTGCCCCCATCCCTATTCAAAATACTATTTGAAATAAAAGTGAGGTCGCCTTTAATATTGGTTTGGTACCTAAAATTGTCTCCCGAAGGATAGGTCCTGGTGAAAGGCGTATATTCTTGAGAAAAAACGGAACAGGCGACAAAGAAAAATGCGCCTGCAAGCAAGTTTTTAATAAGCTTTGGTGTCATTTATGCCAGTAGGTTTGGTTTGACTCGCATAATCCACATTTTATCGTTATACGAATCATTTAGGTTGGTATAGTAAGATATGAGGGCATTGTTCCAAGATTCATGTCTTTTCAAGTAGACATATCTCCAGTTATTTTCGGGGTTGATAAAGTAGCTTGCGCTTAGGCCATACGAGTTGAGTAGTTTAACAAAACGATTGGCATTTTTTGGGTTGGCGAATACGTTGGCGATGATGTAATAGCCTGATCCCACACCGTCTATCTTGTAAACTTTCGACGTCATCTCTTTAGAGGCCACTTGGTCTTTAACCACTACGTTTTGTTGAAGTACATCATCGGCATATTTGGCCGACTTTTCTTTTATTTTGTCAACGTTGCTGGCATAGGCCTCGTTCGTGTACTTGTTGTCGACATTCATAATCCACAGGTCTCCATCATATTCTCCGTTCATTCCTGATTGATGGGCATCAACCGCCTCTTGCCAAGTATCGTAACGTTCTAGATAGACATATTTTAAACCGTTCTTTGGGTTGTCTATGTAGTTAGTAGACATAAAACCTTTGTCGTTCATGTCGTTCAGAAACTTATCCATGTACTTGCCGCCTTTATAAACATTAGCAACTACATAGTAACCATCTGTCACACCATCGAGATTTTTAAATTTGCGGCTTTTGATAGCTGGTCTTTCAGTAGAGCTTGCCAAATCTGAGGTTTCGACGGGTTGCTTCGATTCTACCACAGGTTGAGCCACTTCTTGTTTTTTGCTGATTTGTGCAACTGCGTCTTTATGTTGAACCGGCGTCTTTGTACTATTCGGTATAATACCGTCGTTGCTTGTGTTATGGTTGTTTACGACTGGTCTATCTTGATTACCGAGGAACATAGATTCCGCCCTTTCCTCTAAATCTGGACGGTTACCGTTGGTCTCGTTTCTAACCATGCTCATGACCATATTAAACCTTCTTTCAAGATCTTTTTGACGGCTGGCCTCAAGCGAATCTTGACGGAACATCAACTCTTCGATGATGGCATCATTTTCCGCAAGTTTTCTTTTCAATTCTGCTACTTCTTCATTGGATGCCAAATCGTTTTTATCGAAGGACTGCTCTTCAGCAAGGCTATCCTCATAATCTTCTTCAAGCATTACTCTGTCTTCTGTCAAGTTCGGGGTAAATGAGTAGGCAAAAGAAATTTCGTGGGTGATGCCAAGGTTGTCAAAATCTGTAGTAAAACCTTTCTCCATTGTATAACCTAAGGAGAGCCTTTTATTGATATTAAAACCGGCACCGGCAGAGGCACCATAAAAACTGTCATACCCGCCTTGTAACCAACCTATTTTTGGTAAATCTAAAATTAGACCTCCACCATAAGAAAGATCTTGGGCTTCCTCGTCTGAAGCAAATCTGTTCTGACCGTTCATTCTCACCCTCGCAATCGGCATTAAGCGACTACCTTCCATAATACCATTACCATTTTCAAAAGCATGGGTATACTGTAAATGGGCCGAATAGGTTTTATCGGCAAAATCGGTTAAAGACTCACTGGTCTTTAGGTTGTAATCGAATAAGTTTTCAGCAAATACACCAAAATCGATTTTTCCGTATGAAAGGTTGAAACCGGGTTGAAAAGATAGTACGTTGCTGTCTTCTGTACCGTTCAGTCTAAAATCTTCAGCGTCGATAACATCAACATTATTCCTATCTAGTCCAGTGCTGTAATACGCTAGGTTACCACCGAAGGTAAAGTTGCTTTTTTCGCTAAGTTTAATTCCATATGCATAGTTAGCTAGCACACCTATGTTCGAGACAGGGCCTATTGATTGCGTGTATAAGCTTAGTCCAAGACCACTTCTGTCCCCGATTCTACCACTATAACTCAAGAAGTAAGTCTGATCATTATCCTTAAACTGAACCGATTGGTTTCTGTGTAAAAGGTTGATATAAGACTTGTCTTCCTGTACGGTAGAGAACGTTGGGTTGATCAAAAACCTGTTGAATTTCAACAGGTTTTGAGAAGCTGGGCTATACAGCAATATAGGGTCGTCTTCTTGCGCCTGAAGATTGGTAAGGCTTAAGGCAGCAATGAGTGTTAACAATAGGTATTTGGCTAGTTTCATGATGGGTTTAGCGAATAACGGTTATGGTACCTTGTTTTAAGGTTTCAGTAGCGTTCTTGATTACATAGTAGTAAACCATGTTCTGTTGCGAAAAGCTGGTAGAGCTTTCTGGCCATGTGTTTTGATAATTGAATACATTAAGCACTTCGGCACCTTTGGCATTATAGATTATTACGTTAACGTCAGACTTGTTAGAGTACGAGTTAGGTATGATCCATTGATCATTGGCACCGTCTCCATTAGGTGTAATAACGTTTGGTATATTGAATAGGTCTAGGTAATCTGCGGTTATCTGTTTTACAACATTGCAATTGTCAATACTTGCTACGAGCGTATAATCACCTTCAGTGGTAAAAGTATACGAGTCTGAAGTGCTCACCTCGTTATTGGCGGCATCGTACCAAATGTATGATGTACCTCCCGTAGCGGTAACGGTTTTAGAACTTCCTTCGGGGAAGATTACGTCGCCATCTATACTTAATGTAATTAGATCTGGGTCTAAAGGAGCGATGGTAATCTCGTTTGAGATGGTTGGGCACTCACCTTTTCTAAGAACTAATCGGTAGGTACCTGGGGAGTTCGTCACTAAAGCCTGATCGCTAGAGTTTATCGCTTCGCCGTCACGCTCCCAGTCAAAGGTTTCACCGGTTAAGTCGGTCTCAGAGCTGATGATGATCAAATCATCAGAGCTGCAGTATACGGTGCTAGTACTCGTGATAATCAAAGAGCCACTACTTGCCAGTTGCAATGGAAGTGTATTGGAGGTAGAGGTCATGCTGGCATAGGTGCCCGTGACGGTATAACTTCCATTTTCATCACTATTGGTAAGACTTATGGCTCTTGCAGTTTCAGCACTTACATCGGCACCATCTTTCTGCCATTGGTAGCTAAATGAAGAGGCCACGTCATTGGTAACGTTTATTTCACTAGAATCTGCCAGTACAGCGTAAATAGCAGAAGTTTCTAGCACCATACTTGTTTCGTTGCACTCAGTATAATTGGTTGCGTAATCAATTTCCAGTCTAAATTCTGTTGGACTTATAACAGTAGTGGCTTCCGAATTAATAGTAGTTGATGAACATGCACCGCCCGTTTGGGTTACGGCCACATGGTAACTACCTTCAAGAGCCGCATTATAAGATGCCTGGGTAGCTCCATTTATTATAATGTTATTACGGTACCATTGGTAGGTAGGGCTATTGGCGTCTGTGCTAATACTTAAAGACTGCGTCTGGCTTGGCATAACCACCATATTTCCTTCATTTACCCTGTTTACTGTAAATGCCCCAGCATTGGTTATAGAAACTGGAGCAGAGGTCTCGGTACAAATACCGGAACCTTTTACTTGAACAGTATAGTCACCGGTAAAAGAAGGGTCATTGGTATTTATGGTATAGGTAAAGGCACCTACTTGTTCGGCTTGAACAATGGCACCATCTTTAAACCAAGTATATCTATAAGATGCATTTTGAACATTGGCCTCTAATGCTGGCGCTGCTTGACCAGCACATAATGATGTTGAGGGAGGGTTATTGATGGCTATACCAGTACTTGTACCAGTATTTATAATAATATGGTTCGATTCAGTGTTAGCGGATCCCGTACAATCTCCATAATCAATATAGACATAGTATTCTCCGTTTCCGCTGGTTTCTATTGATGGGCCGTTTCCGATAGGGGTACCGCTACGGTACCAAGCATACTGATAGGTATTTACTTCGCCGGCCGGTACGTTGTCAACTGATAGGGTAACGTTTCCGCCACCACATACCTGTAACGTTCCGGGTGTTGTTCCGTCGCCATCAGGGCTCATATGCAAATTGGTGGTAAAACCAAGGTAGTACATAGAGTAAGCTGCACTGGCAGGGCTAGTTGCGGCTGGGCTTGTGCTGCGTACCCTCATTTGATATCCTGCACCTTGAATGTTAGTGGGCAGGTTAAAACTGGTTTCAAACTCAGAGTTACCGTTCTGATCGGTAATTGTCGATAGTACGGTTGGCGAGGTAAAAGAACCAGAGGCATTGCTCAGTTCTAAAATGAACTGGTTGTCAGAGTTGGCAGTTCCGACCCAGTTGATGGTCACAAAATACTCATTATAGCTGGCAGAGGCGCAGGCCTTATCCCACGGGGAGTTTCCTCCGATGTTGGGGTTGTCTGCAGGCTCTGGGGCTTGTAGAGCGATAGTTTGTGCATTGAGTGTGTTGCTGCCCATTAGCATAAATGCCATGGCGAGCGCTGTTCCGGTAATTGTGAGTGCTTTTTTCATAAGTAGTCGTAGTTTTGGGTTACTACATGTTCGATGTCAGATTTGGGACGTGATCAACGAATCATAAACAAATATGCTACTTAATATACGCGTGAGGAATTTTATGTTGTATCACACCCCAAATGTGTTGTGAAAAAGCATCTAAGTGTAGGATTACTTTCTATTTTATCGGGTATTTTGGCATTTTAACTACCTTTGTACTCTTAAAAATCAATCTATGGGCGAGGCTTCAGAATCGTTGAATTTCATTGAGCATATTATTGAGGAAGACCTGAAAAATGGGTATTCCAAAGAAGATTTGAGGTTTCGTTTTCCGCCGGAACCAAATGGTTATTTGCATATTGGTCATGCAAGCTCGATTTGCTTGAATTTTGGTTTGGGTTTGCGCTACAATGCACCCGTCAATTTGCGATTTGATGACACCAACCCTGCTAAGGAAGAGCAGGAATATGTTGATGCGATAAAGAAGGATGTCGAATGGTTAGGATTTCAATGGGATACCGAAAGGTATGCTTCCGATTATTTTCAGCAGTTGTACGACTGGGCGGTCGATTTAATTAAGAATGGAAAAGCGTATGTGGATAGCCAATCTTCAGAAGATATGGCCTCACAGAAAGGAACACCTACACAACCTGGTATAGATAGTCCATATAGAAATAGATCCGTTGAAGAAAATCTAGCTTTGTTTCAAGAAATGAAGGATGGCAAGCACGAAGCTGGAGCGCATGTTCTAAGGGCCAAGATTAACATGTCATCATCTAATATGTTGATGCGAGACCCAATAATGTACCGAGTGTTACATAAAGCGCACCATCGTACTAATACCGATTGGTGTATTTATCCAATGTACGATTGGACACATGGTGAAAGCGACTACATCGAGCAGGTTTCGCATTCCCTTTGCACATTAGAGTTTGCCATGCATCGTGAACTTTATGATTGGTTTTTAGACCAGGTAATTGATAAAAGTAAATTACGCCCCAAACAACGTGAGTTCGCCCGTAGAAACCTCAGTCATACTGTAGTCAGTAAGCGAAAGTTGCTACAGCTAGTAGAGAGTGGTGTGGTCAACGGGTGGGATGATCCTCGAATGCCTACTATTTCAGGTTTGAGAAGAAGGGGGTATACCCCTAATTCCATTAAGAATTTTGCTGACACCATCGGTATAGCGAAACGAGAAAACTTGATTGATGTGTCGTTATTAGAGTTTCATGCCCGTGAAGATCTTAACAAAACCGCTCCTAGGGTTATGGGTGTTTTAAACCCATTGAAATTGGTCATCACTAATTATCCGGAGGATAAGGAAGAGTGGCTCGACATCGAAAACAACCCCGAAGATGAATCGGCTGGTTCTAGACAAATTCCCTTATCGCGGGAAATTTACATTGAGCAGGAAGATTTTAAAGAGGAGGCCAACAGAAAGTTTTTTAGACTGAAGTTAGGCGGTGAAGTTCGCCTGAAGAGCGGATATATCATAAAAGCAGAAAGCTGCACTAAAGATACCGATGGGAATATTATTGAGGTTCAATGCACTTATGACCCAAAGAGTAAGAGTGGTAGCGGGACAGAAGAGAGTTTAAGAAAAGTCAAAGGCACATTGCATTGGGTCTCGTGTAAACACGCTATCGAGGCAGAGGTTCGCTTATATGATAGACTTTTCACGAATGAAAGTCCGGACTCTCAAAAGGACAAAGACTTTATGGAATTTATAAACCCTAATTCTTTGGAGGTTATCACTGCTTTCGTTGAACCAAGCTTGCAAGAGTCTAGCCCTGGGGACAGATTTCAATTTCAACGAATGGGCTATTTTTGTGTAGATTCGGATTCAAGTGGTGAGAAGCTCGTATTTAATAAGACGGTTGGCTTACGAGATACTTGGGCAAAAATTCAGCAAAAATAATCTCGCCAAGTTCGCTCATTAAATCTATCGTTTGATACTTTCCAAACGGTTATAAGTTATTTCTTTTTCGAGCGTGTCCAACAATAGATATTTCTTATTTAAATTGAGGGCTTAAAGGGCTGTAAGAAGGCATTTCGTAAATCGAACGATATAAGAGTTGACTTTACTGGTTTTGGTGCAGTAGAGGCCTTTAAATTGGTTAAAACACTCTTAATTTACTTCAAAAGCTAATTTTTGCATTGATTGGGGTAAAGCAACCAGCCCTTCCACATTAATTTGGCTGTTCAATGGTTTCGATAGAAGAATATCCATTGAAAAAGTTAAGTATTCATTTAAAACCTAACAATTATGTCAAACGATAGTGGTAATATTTTATTAGCAGTTCTTACTGGAGCAATTATCGGTGCTGGTGCCGGAATTTTATATGCACCGGACAAAGGAGAGAAAACTCGTAAAAAAATAAAAAAGAACGCTCTTAAGACTAAGGAAGACATTACAAGTAGAATTAGTCAAGCTGCAGAGGAATTGACAAAAACTGCTGAAGAGAAGAAAATCGACTTTGAACAAAAGCTTGAAGATACCATTTCAAATATGAGCTATAAGGCTGATGATATCATCATGACTTTAGAAAAGAAGCTTGAAGATCTAAGAAAAAAGAATGCCCAACTTCAAAAGTAACCTATGGCTTTTGATGAATTAAAGGAAAACTTTACCGAGGCAGAGGCTAGCGCAAAGTCGTACCTTGAAAGCAGCCATCAGTTTTATAAACTGAAAGGTTTCAAGGTGATGATGAAGGCTATTGTGGTATTTGCTAAGATTGCTTCTGTTTCGGTAATGCTTGTTTTGGCCCTTTTGTTTTTATCAGCCAGTGCTGCATTTTGGGCCGGTGAGGCCTTGGGAAGCAATGCCTTGGGCTTTCTCATTGTCGGAGGATTTTATATTCTAATAGGAATTATAATCTACCTTCTAAGACATCACCTTAACAAACCATTACTTAAAAAGTTCTCTGAATTTTATTTTGATGAGATATGATACCTAAGAAATACACCTCTTTTAAAGAAATTGACCAAGACCTTAAAATATTAAAGCTACAGCAAGAAATTGAAAGGGAGAATATGAAACTTAGTTTCAATACTGCCAAAAGCAGTCTTTACCCAACTAACTTGCTCGGTGGCGTAGGGGGGGTGCTTCAAAAACTTATTATGTCATTAGTGGCGCGAAAGGTGATGAAGAAATTTCATTAACGACCTATATAAAATTAAAAGCCCGGTAAATCCGGGCTTTTTTTATTACATCATCCTATAAATTAAGATTTGTCTTTCTTCTCATTGGCCTCCTTCATCTTTTCGCCAATCATATTGCTTGCCGTAAACGATGCGACCATGTTATTAAGCATATCACTACCTGCTTGGGGCGAATTGGGCAAAAGTATTAAATTGGTGTTTGTTTCCTCTCCAATGGCCTGTAGCGTATCATAATGCTGGGTTACGACAATCAATGCTGATGCCTCTTGACTGTTAATGCCGACTTTGTTCAATACTTCTACCGATTCTTCCAACCCTCGAGCAATTTCCCTACGTTGGTCGGCAATACCTTGCCCTTGCAATCGCTTGCTCTCGGCCTCCGCCTTGGCCTTTTCTACAATTAGAATACGGGCAGCATCACCTTCGAATTGGGCAGCAATTTTTTCTCTTTCCGATGCATTTATACGGTTCATGGCGTTCTTTACCTGGGGGTCTGGATCAATGTCCGTAACCAACGTCTTAATGATATCGAAACCGTATTCGAACATGGCCTCTTGTAGCTCGGTCTTAACAGCTATGGCTATGTCGTCCTTTTTCACGAAAACATCATCAAGTTTCATTTTTGGCACCTCGGCACGTACCACATCAAAAACGTATGAAGTAATTTGTTCATGAGGGTATTCTAATTTGTAGAAGGCCTCATATACCTTGTCTTTAAGCACGACGTATTGTACCGATATTTTTAACTTAACAAATACATCATCCAAGGTTTTGGTTTCCACAATAACATCCAATTGCTGAATTTTAAGGCTTAGGCGCCCCGCAATTCGGTCAACTACCGGTATTTTCATTTGTAGGCCCGATGAGCGGATGCTATGAAATTTACCGAAGCGTTCGATAGCTACAGCCGTCTGCTGTTTGACGATGAAAAAGGAGGATAGCAAAATAACTATCCCAAAAAAGAGTATTGGAATAAAAATAAAAGAACCCATGATAGTGTGTTTAAAGTTGTTGAATGAAGATAACAAGTCTTCATCTAATCTGTAGCAACAATGATGAATTTGTTACAACGGACTAACGAAACACTACTTAAGAAATTGAATGTAATCACTTTACATTACAGGGTATCCAAAGCTTTTTTAATTCTTTTAATACTTTCCTCTTTGCCAATCATAGAGATAATATCAAATAGATGAGGGCCCTTCATATCACCTACGATGACCAAACGTAAAGGTGGCATAACCTTACCGAACGACAGCTCTTGCGAAGCAATCCAATCTTTTGTGGTAGATTCAATGGCTTCCGAATTAAAATCATCAGTGTTTTGATATAGGGATAAGAGCTCCCTCAATATCTTGGGCGTATCGTCTTTCCATTGTTTTTTTACGGCTTTCTCATTATACCCCTCGGGAGTTTGAAAGAAATAATCGGAAAGATTCCAAAAGTCAGAGACAAAAGTGGCCCGCTCTTTAATTAGGGAGACTACTTTTTCTACATATTCTTTTGACTTTCCGTTAAGTTTCTCATCTTCAATACCTTCTATAAATAGACGGGCTAAATCTCCATTGTCTGTTTCTTGAAGATAATGTTGATTATACCATTTGGTTTTGTCAGGATCAAAGCGAGCACCTGATTTATTCACGCGCTCTAAACTAAAAGATTGAACAAGTTCTTCTAAAGAAAATAGCTCTTGTTCCGTACCAGGGTTCCATCCTAAAAGGGCCAAGAAGTTAACGACCGCTTCCGGAAAGTAACCGGCCTCTTTATAACCTTCAGATTCATGCCAAGTTAGGGGAAAGACAGGAAAACCCATTTTCTCTCCATCACGTTTACTTAGCTTCCCTTTGCCCACGGGCTTCATAATTAGGGGCAAATGGGCAAATTGGGGTGCTTGCCATTCAAAAGCATCATACAGTTGTTGATGTAGGGCTAGAGAAGGCAGCCATTCTTCACCCCTTATCACATGGGTAATTTCCATTAAATGGTCATCAACTATGTTGGCGAGGTGATAGGTGGGCATGCCATCACTTTTAAAAAGCACTTTATCATCAAGCGTATTGGTGTCAATTTCGATCTCTCCACGAATACTATCGTTCAGAGACAGTTTCACGTCAGGAGGGGTTAAAAAACGAATCACATATTCCTCCCCTGAATTGATGCGCTTTTGAACCTCCTCAGGCATCAGGGAAAGAGAATTATCAAGTTTTAACCGATTGTGCCAATTATAAATAAAGGTTTTGCCTTTGCTTTCATGGTCTTTTCTATGATAGTCTAACTTTTCAGGGGTATCGAAGGCATAATAAGCTTTGCCTTTTTCGATTAAACGCTCGGCATACTGTCTATACAACGATTTTCGCTCACTTTGCCTATAAGGGCCGAACTTGCCTTCTTTGCCAGGGCCTTCGTCAAAAGGAATTCCACACCAGTTCAATGAATCGATGATATACTGTTCGGCTCCATCAACATATCTATTTTGATCGGTATCTTCTATACGCAAAATGAAGTCTCCACCGTTCTTTTTAGTAAATAGATAATTAAAAAGGGCTGTTCTTACACCGCCTATGTGTAAAGGTCCGGTTGGACTTGGTGCAAAGCGCACACGGGTTTTTGGGGCCATAATTTTATTTTGAGGAAGCAAAGATAGGCAATGGCCCAAATACATTAAAGTCTATAGGTGTCAAATGGTGTTATCGTAGCTCTTTGAGCCATAGTTGTTAAACCATTGATGGTCTAGTTTTTGCATATCTTTGTTAAGGCGATGAGAAGTTATTCGAACATAATAGAGAAGTTAAAGGCATTCAGTAATAAGTATTATAAAAAAATGCTCCTGAAAGGTGTCATTCTATTTTTGACATTCGGCCTTTTATTTTTGTTCGTAGTTCTTTCCTTAGAATATTTTCTGTGGCTTCAACCCACATGGCGCCTTATTTTATTTGTGCTATTCATAGCTGTTGAGTTATTTCTGTTGTATCGCTACATTTTTGTTCCACTATTGTTCTTGTTTAGAATTAAAAGGGGTATTACGAATAAGGAAGCATCCTTACTGATAGGAAAGCATTTTCCTGAGGTAGGTGATAAGTTGGCCAATCTCCTTGATTTAGCCAATGATGATAAGAAATCTGAGTTGGTGGTGGCCAGTATAGAACAGCGTTCCAAAAACCTGAACCCTGTACCTTTTGGCAATGCCATTAATTTTACTGATAACCTGAAATACACTAAATATCTAGCTATTCCGGTTGTAATCTTTTTACTTATCTGGGTTAGCGGTAATCTGAGCCCTTTTTTTGGATCGGCAAATAGAGTTGTCAATTACAAAATGGCCTATGAACCTCCGGCACCATTCTCCTTTCAGATAATCAATGAATCACTAGATGTACTGGATAATCAAAGTTTGACCATTGAGGCAGTAACCATAGGTGATGTACAACCTGAGCAAGTAATTATTTCGCTTGACGGAACCGATTACTTTATGAAAAAGGAAAACGGTCGGTATGTTTATTCGATGGACCCGCCCTTTTCTTCCTTAGATTTTCGCTTAAGCGCTAATGGTGTTTATTCTAAGGCTTATTCTATCAATGTTAGGGAAACACCGGTATTAGAGGATTTCACGATGGTTCTCGATTTTCCTAGGTACTTAGGAAAGGCTAAAGAGTCGGTAAATGGCACTGGTAATGCTACCATTCCTGAGGGGACTAAGGTTTCTTGGTCGGTAAGCACCAAGAATACCGAAAAGGTGGAATTTTCAACTAGAGATACTATTCTTGCGTTCGATAAGATTCGGGAGAAGTTCGACCTTTCCAAGCGTATATATTCTAACCTCTCCTACGAAATAACCTCTTCTAACAGACACGTAGCTAATTTTGAGAAATTAGCCTATCGCTTTACTGTGATTAAAGATTTATCTCCGACTATTTCGGTCAAGGAAGTAAAAGATAGTCTTGACCATAATGTGGCCTACTACACCGGTGAAGCCAGCGACGATTATAAACTGAACAGTATAAAACTGGTCGTTTACCCTCTCACTAACCCTGATAAAGAGCAAGTAATAGAGGTTTTTTCAGGGTCTTCTGGTTTCGAGCAGTTCTATTATACTTTTCCTTCAGGCCTCCAATTAGAGCCAGGAGAAGATTATGAGTATTATTTTGCAGCAACTGACAATGATGCCCTAAAGGGTGGTAAAACAGTTAAGAGCCGTCTCTTTTCGATGCGTCTTTTAAGTGACGATCAACTGAGAAATGAAGACTTAAAAGCTCAGCAATCTTTGATTAGCAATTTAGACCGGTCTTTAGAAAAGGCAAAAGACCAAAAAGAACAGCTTCAAGATATCAATGAAGGTCAAAAAGAGAAGACCGAATTGAATTTTAATGACCAAAACCAGGTTAAAGATTTTATTAGAAGGCAAGAACAGCAGGAGCAACAAATGGAGAAATTCAGCAAAAAGCTGAATGATAACCTTAATAAATCGGATAATGATGACCCAATGAAGCGGCTACTTCAAGAGCGCTTGGAAAGACAGGAATTGGAGGCCAAAAAGAATCAGAAGCTGTTAGAGGAGCTCGACAAAATTGCCAGTAAAATCAAAAAGGATGAATTGAATAAGCGTTTAGAAGACCTGGCAAAGAAGCAGCAGAACAATGAACGTAACCTAGAGCAGTTGGTCGAGCTTATGAAGAGATACTATGTGGGGGAGAAGGCCAAGCAGTTGGCTGAGCAGTTGATAGTAGAGGCGAGAAAGCAAGAGCTGTTATCTAAGCTAAATATCGGGGATACCCTATCTCCGCAAGAGCAGAAGAAGCTTAATGAAAATTTCGCAAAACTGGCAGAGGAACTATTAGAATGGGATAAGGATAATGCCAAATTGAAGAAGCCTTATGCATCAGAAAAGAAGGATAGTGAGATTGAATCAATAAAGAAGGACCAGAATGACGCTTTAGATGAAATTAATAAGCATCAAGGTGCTGAACAATCTTCTTCAAAAGACAAAGAGGAAGAATCTAATAGCAAGACTAAACAAAAACAAAAGTCTGCGGCCGGCAAGATGAATAAAATGGCACAGTCTTTAAGCCAATCGTCAATGGCTGGCGGTAGTGAGTCTTCAGATACTGAAGATGCCGAGATGCTGCGACAAATTTTAGATAATCTAGTTACTTTTTCCTTCAAGCAAGAATCACTTTATGACAAATTAGAGGGTACAGATGCTGATAACGCTCAATTTTCCAATAGCATTAAAGAGCAACAAGGCTTACGCGACTTGTTTGAACATGTAGACGACAGCATATTTGCCCTTTCGTTACGCAGGGCCGAGTTGTCAGAATTTGTAAATGAACAAATAACCGAGGTTTATTATAATATTGATAAATCACTTGAAAGTATAGCCGAGAATCAGATTTATCAAGGGGCATCGTATCAGAAATACGTTCTTAATGCCTCCAATAGCTTGGCTGATTTCTTGGCGCGTATTCTTGACAATATGCAGCAAAGCATGATGGGAGGTCAAGGGGAAGGACAAGGACAGGATAAAGGCTTTCAGTTGCCCGATATCATACAGAGCCAACAGGAATTGAAGGAGAAGATGGAAGGACAAGGGAGTGGAGAACAAAAGAGGCAGGAGAATGGTCAAGGCCAACAACAGGGGCAGGGGACCAAGGGCGAACAGGGAAATGCGGCTGGTGAGAAGTCTGGAGGTCAGCAATCAGGTGAGGCAGAGGGAGAAGATGGTCAACAGGGAAGTCAAGGTGGTCAAGGCAACAAAGGCAAGGGCGATGGAGAGAATGGTGTGGGATCAGGAAGTAGTGAGGCTGAATTACAAGAAATCTACGAGATTTATAAAGAACAACAGCAAATTAGGCAAAGGCTTGAATCTCAATTGAACGATTTAATGAACGAAGGAGATAGAAAGTTGGGTGATAAGTTGGCAAAGCAAATGGAGGATTTTGAAAATGATTTATTGGAGAATGGTATAACCAATAGAGGGTTGTCTAAAATGAACAATATACAGCATCAGCTTCTAAAACTGGAGAATGCTGTAATGAAGCAGGGCAAGAAGCCTCAGCGCGAGAGTAGTAGCAATACAAAATCTTATGTAAACCCCATAATTACTAAACCCTCATTTTTAGATAATTATAACAATGAAATAGAAATTTTAAATCGACAAGCCTTACCTTTGCGCCAAAATTTTCAAAATCGCGTAAAGAGCTATTTTAAGGGTAATGATTGAATTTCATTTCGAGATAGATTTTGAGTTAGATGAATCGAAGTATTCCGATTGGTTAACTAGGATTTGTCAGTCTGAGAAATCCACCGTTGGAGACTTAAATTATATTTTTTGTACCGACGAGTATCTGCTCGATATTAATCAAAAATATCTGAGCCATGATACGTTCACAGATATTATCACATTTGATTACTGCGAAGGGGATAGTGTGAGTGGAGACGTTTTTATATCTGTAGATAGGGTAAAGGATAACGCAGTCGACTTTAAGGTTTCATTTGACCAAGAGCTTAATAGAGTGATGGCTCATGGAGTTTTACATTTGTTAGGCTTCAAAGACAAAAGTGCTGAAGATGCTGTGTTGATGAGAAGAAAGGAAAATGAGAAAATGGAAATGTTCCACGTGGAACATTAAATTATAACGACCTTTTTATGTTTAGTGATTTATATGATGTTGTAGTAGTGGGTGGAGGTCACGCCGGTGCAGAGGCCGCCGCCGCCGCCGCCAATATGGGTTCAAAGACGTTGCTTGTAACGATGAATCTTCAAACCATTGGGCAGATGTCTTGCAATCCTGCCATGGGTGGAATTGCCAAGGGCCAGATTGTTCGTGAGATTGATGCGCTTGGTGGTTATAGTGGAATTGTAAGTGATAAGTCGGCCATTCAGTTTAAGATGCTGAATAAATCAAAAGGTCCCGCTATGTGGAGCCCAAGATCTCAGAATGATAGAATGCGTTTTGCTGAGGAATGGAGGTTGGCACTGGAAGGCATACCCAATTTGGATTTTTATCAGGAGATGGTGAGCGGTTTGATAATTAGTGAAGGCCGCATTTCTGGAGTTCGCACTTCTTTGGGAATAGAAATTAAAGCCAAATCCGTGGTGCTAACTAACGGCACGTTTTTAAATGGTTTAATTCACATTGGCGAAAAGCAATTCGGTGGCGGTAGGGCAGGAGAAAGAGCTGCTACAGGCATTACCGAAGAGTTGGTTTCTTTGGGTTTTGAGTCTGGTAGAATGAAAACCGGTACGCCGCCTAGAGTTGATGGTCGTTCTCTTGATTATAGCGTGATGATTCCACAGCCAGGAGATGAAAATCCCGAAAAATTTTCCTATTTGAATACTCCGGTTTTATCCCGTCAGCGGGATTGTTTTATGACCCATACGAGTTCTCACGTACACGAACTGTTACGTGAGGGTTTTGATAGATCACCCATGTTCAATGGCAGAATTAAGAGTATAGGGCCTCGTTATTGTCCTTCCATAGAAGATAAAATTAACCGGTTCGCAGATAAAGATAGCCACCAGATATTTGTAGAACCAGAAGGATGGGATACGGTGGAAGTTTATGTAAATGGGTTCTCGACTTCACTTCCAGAAGATGTTCAGTTCAAGGCATTGCGGTCCGTCAAAGGCTTTGAAAACGTAAAGTTTTTTAGACCAGGGTATGCCATTGAATACGATTATTTCCCACCTACACAGCTTAAACATACGCTAGAAACTAAATTAGTTGAAAATCTTTATTTCGCTGGTCAAATAAATGGCACAACGGGATACGAGGAAGCAGCTTCCCAGGGTTTGATGGCAGGTATCAATGCGCATTTAAAAATCAATGAAAAGGAGGCTTTTATTCTCAATAGGGATGAAGCCTATATTGGCGTTTTAATTGACGATTTAATAACCAAGGGCACAGAGGAGCCTTATCGCATGTTCACTTCTAGAGCTGAATATCGTACACTTTTAAGGCAGGATAATGCAGATTTACGGTTGACTCCTAAGAGTTATGAATTGGGATTGGCAGGTGAAGAGCGGTTAAAACGAATGGAGGATAAGCTTTCTAAATCGGAATCTTTTCTGAATTTTTTCAGGGAAACTAGCTTTGACCCGAGTGAAATGAATCCGATTTTAGAGAGAGTAGATTCGTCATTGGTAAAGCAGTCCGATAAGATGTTCAAGGTTTTCAGTAGGCCTCAGGTTTCAATGGATCACATGCTAGAACTTGAAGAGGTTGCGACCTTCGTTGAAGAAAATGGGTTGGATCGTGAGGTTCTTGAACAGACCGAAATTCAGGTCAAATACTCGGGTTATATTGAAAAGGAAAAGTCGAACGCCGATAAACTTCAAAGACTCGAAAATGTACGAATACCTGATGGTTTTGACTATTCGAAATTGAAATCTCTCTCTTTTGAGGCTCGTGAAAAGTTAAGCTCTATTAGGCCGGTTACCATAGCGCAAGCTTCCCGGGTTAGTGGTGTTAATCCCTCGGACATTAGTGTTCTTTTAGTTCATTTGGGGCGTTAATGAAGAGTGTTGTTCTTAAGCAGAAAAAGCCGTTTTTGGCTAAGTTGTTAGGGGTGTTTTTTCTGGGCCTAACCGTGTACTATTTGATCAATCAAAACGCTCCTATTGCTCAACTTCTATTTATGCCTATCTTGGGTTTTGTGCTACTAGGATATTCCGTGACTTTTGAAATTTCGTCGACATCAACCTCAAAAAGGCAGTTGCGTTTGTATGGATTTGTAGTGTGGAGCAGTGAGCTGAAGTATGTAAGACCTGAGTATGTTTCTGTCTTTTCTTTAAGGTCGGGCGTGCAGTCTGATTGGGGCCCAGTTGCTGCGATTGGTAGACGTACTTCTGCAAATGAATTTGTCGTCAGATTCTTTAGTGGCAATAGTCATTTTACTGTTATGCGCACCTCAAATCAGGGCTTGGCCAGAGCAGAGGGGAGGGAATTAGCGGACATGTTTTCGGTAGAATTGTTGGATAAATCTTAGGAGTGTTCCACGTGGAACGTCATTAAAAAACACGTTTGTTTTCGGGAGGGGATTTTCAGAAGACACTAAACAAATGTTGATTTTAGAAATCAGTTGGCGCAATTTTTGTGTTGCTTTTGAGAGCTATTCTAAAACATATGACCCGAACTATAATTGCAATTACCGCCTTTTTTCTATTTAGTTCTTGTGTGCCAGTTCGTATTGCACCCAGTATTCAAGATTATAAAGTGATGAAAGGAAGGCGATTTAAAAAGGGGCTGTCTAAGCGTTATTTTTTCATTTTTGAAGACCCTAAAGAAGCCAATCAATTCTACAATTATGTCAACACAAAATTTGAACTGCAACATCAAAATGTTTACGATGATATTCCCTTCAAGGTGGATGGTGAACAATTCTTTTTTGCGTTTTATGAAGTAAACATTCCTAATAAAACATTGAATTTTGGGCCGGCAATTTTCAATTCTGTGGTCAGTAGTGCTTTGAATTATGATGACGAGCATGAATTTATTTCTGGGAACCATGTTACCCGTAATGAGAATTGGTATGTAGCTTTAGAGGTTTATAGTGATTTAGAGAAGGACTGTCTAAATCCGAATTCGCTTTCAAAGGAATATGTTTTGACCTATCTTCGATACCTCAAAAAAGAATACCTGACCACTCACAACTATAATGAAACCTTATTTAAAAACTAAGGATTTTTCCGTTACCGGAGAAAGCTTTGAATTACTTCACGATTCTGAACTGGATATGTTGGTGACGCATCCGAAGCCCAAGAATTTAGATGTGTATTATGCCAGTAAAGAATATATCTCGCACACAGATTCAAACGAAAGTTTTGTTGATCAAGTTTATCAGCTCGTTAAGAAATTCAGTCTTCGTTCAAAACTAAGCTTAGTCTCAAAATACGCCAACAACAATAAATCACTTTTAGATATTGGAGCTGGTACGGGTGATTTTGCACTTACGGCTAAAAGAAGCGGATGGTCGGCTTTTGGTGTAGAGCCTAATGTCGATGCCAGATTACGATCGCGCGAAAAAAGAATGGAACTCGTATCTGATATAAGTGAACTGCCCAAAAGAAGATATCAGGTAATTACTCTTTGGCATGTACTTGAACATTTACCGAATCTCGAATCTGATATTGCCCGGATTAAAAACTTGTTGGAGGATGATGGAACTTTAGTCATAGCAGTTCCTAATTTCAAATCTAGAGATGCAGAGCATTACCAAGAGCATTGGGCAGCATATGATGTGCCAAGACACTTATGGCATTTTTCCGCTACTGCCATTGAAAGACTTTTTCAGAAACATGAAATGCAATTGATCAAAAAGCGACCTATGTGGTTCGACGCCTTTTATGTTTCCCTACTCTCTGAAAAATATCAATCGGGCAAGCAAAATTTGGTGAAGGCATTCTTTCAAGGTCTAAAATCAAATTGGCAGGGAATTCGAACCGGAGAATTCTCTTCTATGATATATATTCTTCAAAAATCATAGAACAACCTAAGAGCAGGCCAAAATTCATTATTAGGACCAAGAGCGCTTCCTTTTGGCGCAACTGACTTACGGTCTTATTTTTAAATTAGGCTTTCTTAGAAGGGTTTAAAACGCTTTAATTCTAATAGTTTTTGTCGATTTTAAAATTGTTGTTCAATAATCATTTTCTATTCAAAGTAATTTCCTGATTTTAAATAGTCAAATCAACCTGTATCATTTAAATGCTTTAGTCTTTGATTAAAAAAGCTTTTCTATTTTTGCGCATCTTATGAAACAACTAATAAACTATTTAAATAGAATCACTAGTAGCATGAAAAAATTATTTTTAGGAATATTGGTATTAGGAGCGGTGGCCTGTAAAGAACAAAAAATCGGTTACGTTGATAACGTCAAGTTGATGGAAGAATATCAAGAGAAAATCGATATCGAAGCGTCTTTCAATACCAAAGTAGAGGCACTGGGAAAAAAGAGAGATAGTATTTCGCAAGCTTTTCAGATGGAGGCCCAGGCTTTTCAACAAAAGGCCCAAAAACTTTCTCAACAGAAGGCTCAAGAAGAATACGGCTTAATGCAACAAAAAGGGCAACAGATCGGTCAGCAACTTCAAATGGAAGATCAAAAGCTACAGGCAGAAGGCCAAACGCAAATGGATAGTGTCGTGAACAAGGTTAAGAAAGAAATAAAAGCGTACGGCAAAGCCAATGGTTACACCTACATTTTAGGTGGGGGCGATGGCGGAAGCGTTCTGTATGGCACAGAAGCAAACGATCTAACCGATGAAATCGTAAAGATCTTAAACGATAATTACAAGAAGTAACAGATATCGTTATTCGAACGGAGCTCCTCAAGCGATTTAAAATTGTTTGAGGAGTTTTTTTATGCTTGTAACAGATACAGCAGAAAGATGGCCGGTATGAAGTATACGGCTATGTTTTTGGCCCCTTCATAATCTTTGGCCATTCGCTGCCCAAAAAGCAACATCAAAAGACTAATGCAAGAAAGAAGACTACCGTAGAAAGCAATTGTAGTTTTTTGGTAAACCACAATTTCTAAAAGCCCAACAGCGCAAAGTATTCCGGCAATCGTTTCAATTACCAATAAGGTAAAAAGCAAAAATGGAACTAAGTTGTGTAATGGAGTTTGTGCAAAGTGTTCTTTCAGCCAACTAACGTTTCCCTTCCAATCGAAAATCTTATCTATACCACTCTGTAAAAAAACGATGATCAAAAATAGCAATAAGAGGATCTGAGCGGAATATTGTTGGATTTCTTCCATGGTCGGGAATTTAAGTTTATATCAAAAATAGCACTAAAACCTTACCGAAGGCTTAAGCGGCCTTTTTGTGCAAAAGGCGGGTCAATTTGATTGAAAGGTCGGTCAAAACAATTTTAGAGTTTCCATTGCGCTCGATGTGATAGATGGCATCTTCCAATTCTTGAACAATGAACAGTATATTGTTCTCGTGAACGAAGGGGGCAAACTTTTCTAAATGAAAGCCATCTACATGAATTTTCATAAAAGCAAGATCCGCGGTATTGAAATTGATGAGCAGGGCCTGCCTCATAACCGCCAGGCAATATTGTAAAAATTTCTTTTGGGTTTCTCGGCCCGTTTTAGATACCTCATCGCTCCATAAAATCAACTCATGAATCGCTGTCTTGTTGCCTTTTGCCTTAAAGGCACTTCTCACCCATTGCACAAACCATTTTTCAAAAACCAAATCTTCTGAATCATTGTTCATGAGGTCGAGGGCCTTATTAAAATTGCCGTCGGATTCATGGGCTATGCGCAGAGCCTCTTCGCGGTTCAGTCCTTTTTCGATTAGGGCATCCGCAATGGCATCTTCAGCCAATCTGGGGAAATGTAGAATTTGGCAACGCGAACGTATGGTCTGAATGATCTGCTCTTCGTCCTCCGCAATGAGAATAAAAACCGTTTTATTGGGCGGCTCTTCTATTAATTTTAAGAGTTTGTTGGCGGCTGCCGTATTCATTTTTTCCGCCATCCAAATCAACATCACCTTATACCCGCCTTCGTAAGATTTAAGGCTTAATTTGCGAACTACGTCTTGGGCTTCATCGACACCAATCTGCCCTTGTTTTTTTTCAATGCCTATGAGCCGGTACCAATCGAAGAGATTTCCATAGGGCTGTTCCAAAACAAATTGGCGCCACTCTGCCATGTAGTGGTCGCTGACGGCATGTGTCTTTACCTTGTCTGAGTTCGAGACGGGAAATGCAAAATGCATATCAGGGTGTGAAACCGATTTAAATTTTAGGTTACAGGCCTGATTGCCCTCGGCATTTTCACCATTGCAATTGCCACAAATGACATATTGCGCATAGGCAATGGCCATTGTCAAGGTGCCCGAACCTTCAGGGCCCACAAAAAGTTGTGCATGGGGTATTCGCCCGGCATCTGAACTGGTCGCTAAATGGCTCTTGATATGAGAGAGGCCTAATATGTCTTTGAACAGCATGGTTCAAATATAGCGTATTTGAGGTAAGTAAAGGCGAACCTACATTTTTCAAGACCGGAAAAACCACTTTGGTTCATGAGGCCATTTTCATTGAAGGCAATCATCGGCCGCGATTGAAACTCTTGTGTTTATGGGCTACCGTTCTTACGTCTTTTTATTTACATTTGCGATTCTCAAAAAACCTTATTCATGAAAACGATAGACGATTTTAATTTTAAAGATAAAAAAGCCCTCATACGCGTAGACTTCAATGTTCCCTTGAACGAAAAATTCGAGGTAACCGATACCAACAGAATCGAAGCCGCTAAACCCACTATAATCAAAGTTCTGGAAGATGGCGGAAGCGCTGTTTTAATGAGTCACTTGGGTAGGCCCAAAGGGCAAAACAACCCGGATCTTTCATTAAAGCATATCGTTAGTAAGGTTTCTGAGATCATAGGTGTTTCAGTAAAATTCGTTCTCGATTGTGTTGGAAAAACTGCTGAAGATGCGGTAGCAGCTTTAAAACCAGGTGAGGTTTTGTTGCTGGAGAATTTAAGGTTCTATGCCGAAGAAGAAAAAGGCGATGAGTCTTTTGCCAAGCAATTGAGTGCATTGGGCGATATCTTTGTTAACGACGCATTTGGTACAGCTCACAGGGCTCATGCCTCAACAACCATAGTTGCGCAGTTTTTTACTGAGAACAAATGTTTCGGTTACCTATTGGCCAAAGAAATTGACGCCATTGAAAAAGTAATGCAAACCGGCGAAAAACCAGTTTTGGCTATTTTGGGCGGGGCTAAGGTTTCATCAAAGATCACCATTATCGAAAACATCTTGGATAAGGTCGACCACCTGATTGTTGGTGGAGGTATGACCTACACTTTTATAAAGGCGCAAGGTGGCAAGGTGGGTGATTCTATTTGTGAAGATGACAAAATGGAACTTGCCCTTGATATTTTAAAACAAGCCGAAGAAAAAGGTGTGAAAGTACATATTCCGGTTGATGTAATTGCTGCCAATGATTTTGCCAATGATGCAGACACTCAAATATCACCGGTAAATGAAATTCCTGACGGATGGCAAGGCCTGGATGCCGGCCCTAAGACTTTGGAGAATTTCAAGGAAGTTATTTTGCAGGCAAAGACCATACTTTGGAACGGACCCGTTGGTGTTTTTGAAATGGAGAACTTTTCAAAGGGTACCATCGCTGTTGGAAACTTTATTGATGAAGCCACAAAAAATGGTGCATTTTCTCTTGTTGGTGGTGGAGATTCAGTTGCCGCGGTCAAGCAATTTGGCTTTGAGAACAAGGTAAGTTATGTTTCTACTGGAGGCGGTGCTATGCTAGAAAGTTTAGAAGGCAAAACCCTACCTGGTATCGCTGCAATAATCGAGTAATAAGTGCGTTATCGGTAAGTGGAGGCGACCGTAATTCTTTGATATTTGTACGGGTAAATTTTATTTATCCGAAAAAAAATGCAATTTTAAAGAGGCTACCAAGTCTAGGTGAAATGGCCTTGCGTATGAGCGCACCTTTTATTTAAGAGCGTTTTTGAAATATGATAGGATCAAGAAAAAGTATGCTGGCATTTTTGGCCGGTTCGCTGTTCTACTTACCGTTGACGGCGCAGCAAAAAGATTCTCTATTAGTCACAGAGAAAGATTCGGTATTGTCAATGGCCCAAGAAGTGGGTAGTGATACATTGGCGATGGATATGAACGGGGTAGAACAGATGGAACAGATGGCTGTTGACTCCAATAGTTTGAAAGATAAAAGCCTGTCTCTTATCATAGATGAGGTCATGAAAAAGTATGACCTACAGGATCAAAGTGATGCTGCCCGCTATGATAGTCTTTGGATGAAGGAGCTTTATGAAAATGCTTCCTTATCAGATGAGATGTATAGAGAAGTGGCCGAACTTGATTATGAAAAGGCCTATCCTACTTCTCTACATACCGATACCTTAAAGGCCCGCTTGGCGAAACTCAACCAAAAAACACCGTTCAATGTTGAGTATAATCCTTCTTTAGAAAATGTGATAAGATCGTTTCTTTTTAGAAAGCGAGACTTGATGGAACGTATGCTTACTGCCAGTCAGTTTTATTTTCCTCTTTTTGAACAAGAACTTGACAATCACGATATTCCCTTAGAGATGAAATACCTCTCTATTGTCGAATCGGCTTTGAACCCAAGGGCGCGTTCGCGTGTGGGGGCAACAGGTCTTTGGCAATTCATGTACGGTACGGGAAGGCAGTACAAACTTAACGTTACCAGTTATGTAGATGAACGTAGCGACCCCATTAAATCTACACAAGCCGCTTGTCAGTTTCTTTCAAAGCTTTATGAGATTTATGGTGATTGGGATTTGGCCTTGGCTGCTTATAACTCCGGCCCCGGTAATGTTAACAAAGCTATTCGCCGCTCAGGAGGGATGAAAAACTATTGGAATATTCGTAGTTTTTTGCCTCGTGAGACGGCAGGGTATGTTCCTGCTTTCTTGGCGACCATGTATCTATTCGAATATGCCGAAGAACATGGCCTTAAAGGTCAAAAAGTAGAAAGGCCTTATTTCGAAACCGATACAATTCATGTAAAGAGCTTGATTACGTTCGAACAGATTTCCGAGTTAGTCGGTGTAAGTAAAGAAGAGTTGCGCTTGTTGAACCCATCCTATAAACTAAACGTGGTGCCTTTTGCAGATAACAAAAAATACGCCCTTCGTTTGCCTAAAGATGCAATAGGAAAGTTTGTTGCAAATGAAGTAGCCATTTACAATCATGTGAAGCAAGAGCTGGAGAGTAAAGAAAGTCCGCTGCCTCAATTGGTCAAGCAAGCTGAAGAGAATAGGGTTCGATACAAGGTGCGAAGTGGCGATTATCTTGGTAAGATTGCCGAAATGTATGGGGTAGGCGTTAGCCAGATAAAACGGTGGAACGGACTTAACAGCAACAGCTTAAGGGTAGGTCAGCGGTTGACTATTTTCCCTAGAAGAATGCCCGGTGCTGCGGCCGCTTCGAGCAGTACTTCAAAGGCCTCTTCGCAATCATTTCCCCCAGGAGCGAAGACCCATACGGTACAAAGTGGAGACTCACTTTGGACCATCTCAAAAAAATATCCTGGAATTACTGTTGAAAATTTACGAAAATGGAACGGTATTAGTGGTAAAAACCTAAAACCAGGCACCAAGCTCAAATTATGTGCTTGCCCATCGTAAATCAAACACAAAATGAAAAAAACCGGAACACTACTTCTACTAACCGCATTTATTTTTTTATGCTGTAAAGATTCTAAAAACACCAATTACCTACCTACTTCAACAGGAGCCATCAATTCGATGGTTGCGGTAGTTGATAATCAATTGTGGCGAGGGCATGTGGGCGATAGTATTCGCAAACATTTTGCAGCACCTATTGTGGGTATGCCCATGGATGAACCGCTTTTCAGCATTGATCAAATCGACCCTAAATTTTTTACGGGATCGATTCGCAACACACGTTCGATTCTTTACGTAACCAAAGATTCACTGAATTTAGCACACATAAAAAAAGATATGTATGCTACACCTCAGCGCGTCGGGGTAATTAAGGGAACCACCGACTCTGAGATTCTAGAGAATCTAGGAGAAAAGGCCGATGATATCATAGACTCTTTTAGAGCTTCGGAAATTTCCGCAGCGCAACAACGGTTTGAGCGTTCATTGAATAAGTCAAGTGTTTTGCAAGATGAATTTGGCATCAGCCTTAAAATACCCTCTATCTACAAAACAGGTAAGCACGAAGATAATTTTGTTTGGATCGACCGAGAAATTCATAAGGGCACAGCAAACATTATTGCTTATACCATGCCTTCAGACAGCTTTAATGACCAAGAAACGCTTATAAAGGATATAGTGGCCATGCGTGACTCAATTGGGGAAAAGTATATACCCGGAACCGATGTGCCCGGAAAAGTCACCTATATGCGCACAGAACCGGCCTATGCACCATTTATTTATCCTGTAGAGATAGCAGGGCTCAAAGGAGTTGAGGTTCGCGGCCTTTGGGATATTAAAAATTACCCAATGGCAGGCCCGTTTTTGACCTATATCTTGAATGATAAAGAAAATGATAGAAAACTTGTCTTGGAAGGATTCGTTTTCGCCCCAGCTACCGAAAAGAGAAATGACATGTTCGAACTCGAGGCCATTTTAAAAACGTTGCGATTGGGCGAAGTAATGAACTAATGATAAAATGTATTGTAAAAAGGAAACGCCCATCTCATCGAGATGGGCGTTTTTAATTATTGAAAGTCTACTTTATACGAATGCGAATCCAGTAGAAAGCCTATAAACAAATGCATAAATAACAACCAGTAATAAAGCGAAACAAAACCATGTATACGCTTTAAAATACTTCTTTAGCAATCTGTAGGTCCAATCTCTGAAAGCTTCTAAGTAGATTTCCTTAACAAGTAACATTTTCCTCATACCTTCAAAATTTAAGTTCTAGTACAAAGTTGAGAACAAAATCAGCTTGAACCTGATAAACTGGATGAACGGTCAATCATTTAGATGCCTGTATGTCAATAGTATTTTAGATCGATTATGTGTGTAAATTACTAGACGTTTGGTTACCTAAGTTTTTCACCTGTTTTGTCGAAAGACCCTCATACTTGCGTTGAAGGCATAAAAAAACCGCTGCTTTTAGGGCAGCGGTTCTTAGTTGTTGGGTTAGCTTTACATTTTGACAATAATGAATTCAGATCTTCTGTTCAGTAAGTGCTCTTCTTCGGTACATCTTACGGTACCGTCACATTGATTGATAAGTCTACTTTCACCGTAACCTGTGGCGCTTTCAATACGTTCAGGATCTATACCTTGCGATATGATATAATCACGGGTCGATTTAGCTCTGTTATCCGACAGGTACTCATTATAGGCCCGACTACCTCTTGAATCGGTATGCGATTCGATCTTAATGACCATACCTGGGTATTCTTTCATTACGCTTACCAGCTTGTTAAGCTCTTTGGCCGCATCTGGTCGAATGTATGATTTGTCGAAATCAAAGTAAATCATCTCTGTTTTGATTTTCTTGATTCCATCTTCCAATGCAATCATCTCTTCAAGTCGTTTCAACGCGACATCCACTTCTACTTTTTCATTATCTAAAGTCGCAATTTCCAATTCGTTATCTACATACTGGTCTTTAACCGTTTTTAGGGTGTATTTCGTTGATCCGTCAAGATCTTCGAATACGAAACTACCGTCATCCTCGGTAATCATCTCTTTAAGCTTGATTCCGTTTTCGTCCAATAGCTGAACTAGTGCCTGTGGCATTAAGTCGCCAGAACTAAGTTCGGTAACCACACCTGCAATCGCATTTTCATTGGCAGGAATTTCTTCAAGTGTAAGTCTTTTGAAAGAATAGATGTCATCGTCACCTTTACCACCTTCTCTGTTCGAGGCGAAATACCCCTGTTGATTTTCATCGTTCACGATATATGAAAAGTCGTCTTTGTTGCTATTGATAGGTTTACCCAAATTTTTAACCTCTTGAAAGCCTAACTCTTCGTCATAAACTGATTCGTACACATCAAGACCGCCTAGGCCTGTGTGACCGTCAGACGAGAAGAACAGTTTATCTCCGTTAAAGTAGGGGAACATTTCTCGGTGTTCGGTATTGATTTCTTTACCTAGATTTCTAGGTTCTGAGAAACTTCCATCCTCTAAAACATCTACTACGAACAAATCTGTTTTACCAAGACTGCCCGGCATGTCGGAAACAAAGTAAAGTTGTTTTCCGTCTGGGCTAAGGGCAGGGTGCCCAGTAGAGTAATTATCGCTGTTAAAAGGAACCTCTTCGGCTACCGACCATTCTTCACCAACTTTAGTGGAGCGATAAATCTTCAAATGGCTAACTCCTTTTTTATCACGCTTAAGTTTTTTACCGTAATTATTACGGGTAAAGTACATTGTTTTGTTATCAGGGCTAAACGTTACGGCAGCCTCATGATATTTAGTGTTGATTTTCTTCGAGAACTTTACCGCGTCGCGAAGATCTTCCGATTCGGCATTCATTTTGGCAACATATAGATCAAGGTAGGGCTGATCGTTCCATTTATAACGCCTGTTGCTAAAGATGGAAGAATCTTTCGCCGAGGCATACACTACTTGTGTAGAATCCATAAACATCGGCGAGAAATCTGAGTATTTGGTGTTAATTGCCAAATTCTTGATTTCATAATCGGCGCCTGATCCTAAAATATTGTCAAGAACAACCTCATTTCCATTGGCAAGTAAATCTCTAGAAGCGGTATTTTCGTCACCCTCTTTTATCTTGCGATTGTACAGACGCATTAGCCTTTTTGAGCGTGCATACTTTCCGGTGCCTTTTAATGAGTGCGAATATTTAAAGATATTGTCGGTAGACATTTCTTTACCATAGTTTTCGTAAAGTACATTGTACCACTCATAAGCCTTTTCCATATTTGTATTGAAATAATAGGCGTCGGCAGCTTTTTGAATGATTTCTTTTGAATAATACTTATCACCTTTTGAAAGCGCTTGTTCGTATAGTTCGGCAGCTTCGGCATACCACATTTTATCGAAGTAGTGGTCGGCCCTTTGAATGAGCTTGGTTTTATTTACATTTTCATGAATGGTTCTTTTCTCGCCTGAAAGAACCTCAGAATCTTCAAATTCATCAATATTCGTAGTGGCTGATTTTTCAAGAGAAGTATTACTATTACCTTCTCCTATAGCAACACTGTTCTCAACCTCTAATATCCACATATCCTTATCATATTTACCTTCCATTTTAGATACGCAGGCATCTACGGCCTCGAGACCGTATGGAAAATATTCTAAATAGATATAGTTAAGTCCGTTGGCCTCATTACTTATAGAACCGGCATTCTCAAAACCTTTTTTCTTAAGTTTTTTAACCGCCTTGGCCAGGTTTTTTGAGTTGCTGAAGACACCCGATATGATATAATATCCGTTTTCAACACCGTTCAAATTGCTAAAACTTCTATAGGCGATATTATTTTTTTCGGCAGCTTCTTCGAAGGTCTCATCGATAGAAATAGGCGTATCGTAAGAAGTGAACATTGACGAACTCGTATCTGCCAATGGCCGGCTTTCAAAGCTCAGGTCTTGTATGTCTTGCGCAACAAGACTTAAGCTACATAACAAAATAAATGAGGTAATAAGCTTTTTCATGATTTGGGATATTAGAAAAATCTAGGGGATTTCAATCTGTTGATTCTCGATATCCATTGATATCGAAGAAAAATTTCGTGGGTTCCTGAGTTATAGTTGTTTAAATCACTAATAGAATAATCATAGGCGTAGCCAAAGTTCAATTGGGGCGAAATCTGTAGTCCGAAAATACCGGCCACTGAATCGTCCCACCTATAGTTAACGCCAAGGTTCAATTTTTCGTATATCAGGAAATTACCGGAAACATCAATAGATACAGGGGCTCCGATAACTTGTTTGGCAAAAATGGATGGTTTGAACTTGAGAGATTCGTTCACATCGAAAACGTAACCCGCAATCAGGTTAATATGCATTTCTTCATCCGATTTTCGCTCAATCTCTCTATCATAATGTTCGGATGGAAATAAATTCGGAACACTTAGACCGAAATAAGCCTTATCGGAATAATAGAAGGCCCCAGCTCCAATAGATGGTAAAACCTTTCCGTTCACATTTTCATTAAATACGTTATCATCTTGGTCCCTTCGAATACCTTTTGAAAAATCAAGGCTGAACAATCGTATACCTGCTTTTAGGCCTAGCCCTAGTCGATGGCCTTTTCGGTTGATAACCAGTTGATGAGCGTAGTTGCCATCGATATAAGTTTCGGTCGATGGACCAAGTTCATCTTGAATTACTGAAAGGCCCAGTCCATCAAACTTACCAACCGGAGTATCTATACCGAACGTTATAGTTTGAGGAGAGCCCTCAATACCCTGCCATTGGCTTCGATAGAGCGAAAGCATGGTCAAATGGCCCCGAGATCCCGCATAACCTGCATTAACGGTCAGTGGGTTATATTGGTATTGCGTATATTGAGGATCTTGTTGCCCGTAAAAGGCAGCTGATGCCAGCATCGCAAACGCTAATATTTTATATTTTCCTTTAACTTTTGTCATATACAATTCTTATCTGCTGATGTACAACCAACCTGATTTAGGGGGTGTACTTCCGTCTCCCAATTCCAAAGTGTAATAATAGGTGCCAACCGGAAGATTATCGTCCGATCCAATAGTTGCATTATTTATAGTCTTACCGTTCCACGTGTTATTATAATTCTGGGCACTGAAAACAGTGGCTCCCCATCTATTGAAAACGGTTAGGCTATTATTCGGATATTGCTCGATACATTCTATGTAGAATATATCATTGGCACCATCTCCATTCGGTGAAATTTCGTTATAGACCGTTAGGCATTCCGATTGTGTGATTTCTGGGGTGGCTTCGGTCCTGTCATTATCGGTGTTTGGGTCTATTTGGTCAACATAAATGAGCTCTGCAATATTGGTATATTGCCCATCTTCGTTAACGGTAACTGTCATTTGAAGAGTAGCTGTTTCCCCAACGGTGATAGAAGGAATTTCCCAAACAGAAATACCCTCGTCATAAGCACCCAAGTCTGCGTTGTGAGACACCATAGTATAACCACCGGGCAGAATATCTTCAATACCCACATTGGTGGCGTCATAAGTGCTATTGTTGGTTACGGTTACTGTAAAGGTGACCGTATCGCCATAAAAGGTCTGCGCTTTATCTACAGCTTTGGTTACTTCTAAATCTACTGTTGGGGCATCTATGGTATAGCTGGCCTCATCGTCTTCACTTTGATCGCCATCATCATTATTAGGGGTAGAGTCTGGGTCAAATTGGTCAGAACCTGTGACCTGTGCAATGTTGGTATATTCATCAAGAGTATTGGTTGGCGCGTTTAGCACTACCTCATATGATACTACTTGTGAACCGACCGGTAAGGATGGTAAATTCCAAGTTATTATATTGCCATTGGCAACTCCGCCGTCATTCACCGATTGAAGCGTAAAGCCTACAGGAAGACTATCTTCTATGGTCACATTGGTGGCCAACCCTGGTCCCACATTCACAATTTCCAATTCAAAAGTGACTGTATCACCAGTGTTAGGTGTTTGTAAAGAAGTGGCACTTAGTCTTTTTTCAAGACTTAAATCAGCTGGAATCAAAACAATTTCAGCATTGTCTTCATCGTCTTCGCTCTGGTCACCATCATCATTATTTGGTGCCGAATCAGGGTCTAGTTGGTCAACGGCAATTACCTGTACCGTATTAAAATATTCACCAGATACATTCGTCGGCACATTAATGGTTACCTCAAAACTTAAGGTTATAGAGCTTCCGTTAGGCACGGTAATACCATTCCATACAATGGTTTGCCCGCTTTGTGTGCCTCCGTTGTTCACTGCGGTAATCGTAAAGCCGTCAGGAACCAAATTTTCTATGGAAACACCAGTTGCGGCATCAACCCCAGTGTTTAGAACCTCGATGTTAAAGGTCAAGGTGTCGCCAGGGTTACCTTCTTCGGGAGTTACCGTATTAATAACTTCTAAATCTGCAGATTGTAATATGAATTCAATAGTATCCTCATCATCTTCACTTTGATCGCCATCATCATTGTTTGGCTCAGAATCAGGGTCATACTGATCCACATTCGTTACTTGAACAATGTTCATATATTCATTGGCCACATTGGTCGGATTGTTAACCGTGACTTCAAACGAAACGGAAGATGTAGTACCGGATGGTATAGTGAAACCTGACCAATCAATGGTATTGCCGCTGATAACTCCGCTGTCATTAGCATTCAAAATAGTGAAACCGACAGGAACCAAATTTTGCAAGGAAACATTGGTAGCTTCATCTGGGCCATTGTTTGTTAGATCAATAGTCAAGGTGACAGTATCACCAGGGTTTCCGCTTGGCTGAGAAAGATTGATGCTTATCTCTAAGTCGGCCACTTGGGGAGTTATAGAAGCAGAAGCCTCATCATCTTCACTTTGATCACCATCATCGTTATTGGGCGTAGAATCGCTATCGTAATTGGCCGCGCTCGATACTTGGGCAACATTTATATATTCGTTGGCCGCGCCCGTTGGGGCATTGACCGTGGCGGTAATGTCAATGGACACTGAACTTCCGTTGCTTAAGGCAGGTAACGTCCAATTACCGGTAGGTATATCATAAGTTCCGTTGGTTGCACTTCCAGAATCAGCTACACAAGTAAAACCTACTGGTAACAAATCATTCACTATCGTACCGCCCATGTCATCACTTGGCCCATCGTTATAAGCGGTCAAGGTAAACGTAACCGTATCGCCAACATTTGGGGTAGAATTATCTACAGTTTTCTCAAGTCTAATATCAGAAGTAGCCTGAACAATAATGGTTACGCTATCGGAATTTTGACAAGAATTTCCATCGGTACCTACCACAGTATAGGTGGTAGTGGTTAAAGGGTATACGGTATCGCCATCGGTTACGCCGTTATCCCAAGTATAGCTAGTTGCGCCAGACCCAGTTAGCGTAACTGGCTCGCCTGCATTTATTGTGGTGGTAGTGGCATTGGCAACTACATTGGGTAGCGGCTGAATAGTTAGGGTAACTGCAGTTCTATTAAAACTGGTACAAGATGTTGTGTTATCCCTACTTTCGGCATAATAAGTAATACTGCCTACCGTATTTAAACTTGGGTCGGCAACTACATTTCCTGCGGAGGCGGCATCATACCATACAATACTTGAACCAGCTGGGGCAGTTGCGGTTGCGGTAAGTGTTTGGGTTGGGTTTGCATCACACTGTGTTTGGTCTCCTCCACTTACTGGATCGGCGGGAGTTGCCTCAATGGTAAGAACAACAGGTGTCCTTGTGCTACTCACACAATTAGTTACATTTTCCCTGCTCTCGGCAAAGTAAGTAACGGTTCCTACTGTACTTAAAGATGGATCGGCGACCACATTTCCGCCAGTTGCGGCATCATACCATATGACAACGGCATTTGCTGGAGGTGTAGCGGTAGCTGTTATAGTTTGAATAGGGTTTTGCTCACATTCCGTAATATCCCCTCCACTAATTGGAGCGTCTACAATCGGACAGCTACAGTCGGGAGCCGCCACATTCAAAGTTTGAGTACATGTATTAGGTGCGGTAACGGTCAATGTTATATCATTACCGGCAGTAATACCGGAGATTGTCCAATTATTGCCTCCATTATCCGTTACTGTTCCTTCCGTTGAGGTTACGGTACCCTCGCTAACGCTTACAGAAACTTCATAAGTTAGAAGGTCAGGAGCACAGGTAGCTGCTGAAGCAATTGAAATATCAGGTGTATCCTCTATGGTTAGTGAAACCGGAGTTCTATTAAGACTTGTACAACCCGTGGTGTTATCATTACTTTCGGCATAATAGGTAATGGAGCCAACAGAGTTTAATGTTGGGCTAGCAACTATATTTCCGCCGGATGCGGCATCATACCAAACCACACTTGAATTAGCTGGAGCCGTTGCGGCCGCCGTTAAGGTTTGAATAGGGTTTTGTTCACATTGTGTTTGGTCGCCACTGCTGATTGGAGCCGCGGGAGCCGGATTAATTGTAAGTGAAACGGCAGTTCTTGATAGACTAGTGCACGAGGTCGTATTGTCACTGCTTTCAGCATAGTAGGTAATGGTTCCCACTGAGCTTAGTGTCGGGGTTCCGACAATATTTCCACCGGTGGCAGCATCGTACCAAACCACACTTGATCCAGCGGGCGCTGTTGCCGTAGCCGTCAAAGTCTGTATCGGGCTCTGTTCACATTGAATTTGATCGCCACCGCTGATAGGGGCGTTCGGCGCAGCCTCAATGGTCAAGGTTACAGGCGTTCTGGTGCTGCTTACACAATTAGTCACATTTTCTCTGCTCTCGGCATAGTAAGTAACGGTTCCAACTGCATTTAACGTTGGGCTTGATACTACATTTCCACCAGATGCAGCATCATACCATATTACGGTAGAATTTGCAGGAGGAGTAGCGGTAGCGGTGAGTGTTTGAACCGGATTTTGCTCACATTGTGTTTGGTCTCCCCCACTTGTAGGAGCATTAACTACTGGACAGCTACAATCGGGAGCTGTTACATTTAAAGTCTGAGTACATGTGTTCGGTGCGGTAACGGTCAATGTTATATCATTACCGGCAGTGATACCGGAGATTGTCCAGTTATTGCCTCCATTATCCGTTACTGTTCCTTCCGTTGAGGTTACGGTACCCTCACTGACGTTTACACTAACATCATAAGTCAAAAGATCGGCCGAGCAAGAAGGTCCTGATGCAATCGAAATATCTGGTGTGTCTTGTATTGTCAAGGTTACAGGAGTACGGTTTTCGCTAACACAACCCGTAGTGGCGTTTTCACTTTCGGCATAATAGGTAATAGTTCCAACGGAGCTTAATGTTGGGCTTGCAACAGTATTTCCACCAGTTGAGGCATCGTACCATATAACATTTGAACCTGCAGGGGCTGTTGCCGTGGCGGTCAATGTTTGAATCGGATTTTGCTCACATTGTGTCTGGTCTCCCCCACTTGCAGGTGCGGCAGGATTTGGCTCAATCGTCAGTGTAACCGCGGCACGAGAAAGGCTGACGCACGAAGTCGTATTGTCCCTGCTTTCTGCATAATAAGTAATCGTTCCTATTGAACTTAAGGTGGGGCTTCCGACGGCATTGCCTCCGGTAGCAGCATCATACCATACAATGCTAGAACCTGCAGGGGCAGTAGCCGTGGCCGTTAGAGTCTGAATCGGGTTTTGTTCGCATTGAGTTTGGTCTCCTCCACTTGTTGGGGCGACTGGAGCGGCCTCAATGGTTAAAGTAACTGGTGTTCTTGTAGAACTGGTACAACCATTCACGTTATCTACACTTTCAGCATAATAAGTAATGGTTCCCACTGAATTTAGTTCAGGATTGGCCACCGTATTTCCGTTGGTTGCAGCATCGTACCATACAATACTTGATCCTGCAGGGGGTGTTGCGGTAGCGGTCAAAGTCTGTACTGGGCTCTGCTCACATTGTATTTGATCTCCTCCACTTGTAGGGGCATCGACCGTCGGACAGGCACAGTTGGGTGCGTTTATGGCCAGAGTTTCGAAACAAGAGTTCGAATCTGTTACTGTAACAGTAATATCGGTACCGGATGGTATTGACGAAATAGTCCAGTTATTTCCTCCGTTGTCGGTTACTGTTCCTGCCGATGAGGTTACTGTACCCCTATCAACATCGACTGAAACAGCATAAGTTGTTAGGTCTGCCGAACAAGTTTGAGAGCTCGGAGTTACGGCAATAGTAGGCCTAGAATACATGGTAAGTGTTACTGGTGTTCGAGTTTCACTTACACATCCGCTAGAAGATGTTCTACTTTCAGCGTAGTAGGTCACAGTGCCTACAGAATTCAGAATGGGGCTGGCCACTGTATTTCCGCCGTTAGCAGCGTCGTACCAAATAACTGTTGCTCCGGCAGGCGCTGTAGCGGAAGCGGTCATTGTTTGAGTCGGACTATCCTCGCATTCTGTTTGGTCACCCCCACTTGTGGGTGCTGCTGGTATTGCCTCAATAGTCAAAGTTACCGGAGTTCTCGTAAAACTCGCACAACTTGTAGAATTGTCTTGACTTTCTGCATAGTAGGTTACTGTTCCAACGGAACTTAATGTTGGGCTTGCCACCGTATTTCCGCCGGAAGCTGCATCGTACCAAACAATGCTTGAACCCGCAGGGGCGGTAGCTGTGGCTGTTAATGTTTGAATCGGATTTTGTTCACATTGGGTTTGGTCGCCCCCACTTGTTGGAGCTGAGGGAGCAGGCTCAATAGTTAAGGTAACTGCGGTTCTCGAATCGCTGGTACATCCAGAACTGATATTTGAACTTTCGGCATAATAGGTTACTGTTCCAACGGAACTTAATGTTGGGCTTGCTACCGTATTTCCGCCAGAGGCGGCATCGTACCAAACAATACTCGACCCGGCAGGTGCGGTAGCGGAAGCTGTTAATGTCTGAATCGGATTTTGTTCACATTGTGTTTGGTCGCCACCACTTGTTGGAGCGGCAGGAATAGCTTCAATGGTAAGGCTGACCGCAGTTCTGGTAAGACTGGTACAGCCGGTACCGCTATCAACACTTTCGGCATAATAGGTAATGGTTCCAACAGAGCTTAAGGTTGGGCTGGCAACCATATTTCCGCCAGAGTCGGCATCATACCAAACAATACTTGATCCCGCAGGTGCGGTAGCCGTAGCTGTTAATGTTTGAATGGGATTTTGCTCGCATTGTACTTGATCTCCACCGCTCGTAGGTGCAACCGGAGCTGGATTCACTGTAAGGGTAACCGCATTTGAGGTTGCATCTCCGCAAGTGGCCGATATACTTGAAGCTACCAATCTGTATTGTGATCCGTTCAAAGTATTCGAAACACTTGAAACGGTCAAAGTGTTTGTTGTTGTATTGCTATAGGGAACTGCCTCTGTCAAATCATTCCACGTGCTACCGTCGAATGACTGCCATTGATAACTGGAAGCATCTGTCGCAGTAGCAGTAAAAGTTGCGGTGTCGCCCTCGCAGGCAGTTTGGTCAGATGGCTGAGAAGTTATAGAAGGGGGGTTATGCACGATAATGTTCAGCTGTGCCCTTGGACCTTCACAATTCGCCGATGAAACGGTCTGTGATACCCAATAGGAGGTCGTTCCAGCACTTGCTGTACTTGGCACTGTTGTGCCTGGTATCACGTTACCTCCGGTAGGAGCATCGTACCAAGTAGGATTGCTGCCTGATTGAATATAGCTATCCAGTTGTTGAGCAGTATCACCGATACAGTAGTCAACATTGTTTTGTGTTAAAGTAGGAGCAACAGGTATGCTGTAAACCACGACATCAATCTGAGTTCTTTCACTCTCACAAAAGGTGTCATCATCTACTTGGCTCACATAGTATGAAGTGGTTCCTGCAGTTGCCGTGCTTGGTGTCGGCGCTGTACTGCTGGGCGTTCCTCCGGTTGCCACAGTGTACCATTGTAATGTGTGATCAGATAAAGCTGTTGCCGTTAAAGGGCTCGCCGTATCACCGACACAGTATTCTACTGGCGAATCGGCGACCGGTGCAGATGGCCTTGGAATTTGATAAAGGTTAATTGATAAAAAGTCTTCACTAGAACAACCGTTAGAGTTCTGTGAGTAAACCAAGAAATTTCTAAAAAAATCGGCACTTGCAGGAGGCGTATATGTTGTGGTGTTCGAAGCCACCAAATTTCCAGAGTCATCATACCAATTGGCGGTTTCACCAGCAGCCGTATCTACTGTTACGGTCATGGTCGGAACCTCTTCACCTTCACAATATATATACTCATCTGTGCCTGAGGGGGGGTCAACATCGTTGACTACTGTGATGTTGAAAGATCTTTCTGAGAAATTACCGGCAGCATCACGTACCGTATATTCTATGGTAGTGGTACCGACATCAAATTGGTCGCCACTATTTAGACCTGTTCCATCACTTCTAAAAATGATATAGTCAGCCAGCTCACAATCAGTATTGTTGATGTTGGTTACGATTGTACCGGGAATTAAAAGGTCATCAAGATAGGCGTCAATACCAGCGCCCACAGGTCTATCAGAAGAGTACCTGATTCTAAGCTGATAGTTTCCCGTTAGGTTGAAGGGTATAATTTCCTGCTGTAAGTTAGTGTCAGAATAGCTTTCTGTATAATAATCGGAAATAATCTCATTTCCGTTTTCATCCAAAATATCTAGATGAATAACGGGATCGTTGTTTATTGTAGAAACAAAATGTGAGAATGTAATTTCCCCATATCCATTAAAATAAAATACGGGGGTCGTCATAAAACCGGTAAAGTTAAATCGACTAGATAGGTTATTCGTTGTAAAATTTCTTGTGCCGTTAACCTCCCCATTGTTACTGATGTTACTTCGTGTAAAGGTGTAACATTGGTTGATGGCCGATTCGAAATCTTGGAGTACTGGAGCTTCGCCCTCTCCCGCAGGACAGTTGTCAGACGCGGTTGGGTATGCCCATGTATGTGGTACGGTACAAGTGTTTGGGTCGGCATTTAACGTTACGTCACTTGGAAATGTGTCGAATACCGGGTCTTCTTCATCTTCTACCGTTACATTAAAAGTACAGACAGAAACATTTCCTGAGGCATCTTCAGCCCTATAGATGACAGCTGTCGTACCGGGTAAAAACCAATCGCCCGGGCTATAATTGCTGGTCACACTAACCGCGTCGGCAGAGGCCGTAGGGGGTGTCCAAGTTACCATTGCCCCACAAACTCCGGGAGTGTATGACATAGAGACATCGTTTGGCGGACAGTTGGTAAAGGTAGGTGGTAGGGTTGTGTTATATGAATTCGATGCCCGATCAACTTTAGCAGATGGGGGTGAAACTTTAGGATTCTCTTCGGGGGAGAAACTTGTAAAGCTTGCCATTATTGAGAAAGCAATGAACAATCTTAGTAAGCTTTGCATAAGTGATATAGAACTTGGTTGATGGGCTCTGGCATCGCAAAAAATGCCGGTCGGGCACACCATATTATTATTTACTATACAACGCAAAGGTGACCAAAACCATATCTGTGGTCGATTTAATGTTGTGAAACCGGGGCGTTTTGTAGTGTAATAAGGGATATGTTGATGGCAAGTGCACATACCATCAGGCATAATTAGAATGCCGTTTTAGAGGAAAATGTAGGAATCACCGACAAGAGAATACCGAATGGTTTCTTGCGATGTAGGAGTTTTTCTAAATAAAAAAACCCTTGGAGTTATAAACTCAAGGGCTGTACTATCGAAGGTATATAAATACTACTCTTTCTTATCCTCTAATTGCTCGTCTTCTTTAGAAGCATCTTTGAATTCTTTGATCCCGCTTCCTAGACCACGCATTAGTTCGGGTATTTTTTTACCTCCGAACAATAATAGAACCACCAACACTACGATGGCGATTTGCCACGGCCCAATGGCCAAGAAAATCTGTAAAGCTGTCATAATCTCGAATTAATTGAATAACAAATGTAATCAAAAATTAGCAATGCCCGTGTTAATGTTATCTTCAGATTTCAAATTTGTAAAATGAAAACCTTGTGCACAAAATTTAAGCAGGCCATAAATTTTATCTTCAAGAGGCTGAGTGTATGCTTCCATGCGTATATTTGTGTACCATGGCCAAAAAGACAAAGAAAAGAAAGGAAATTAAACGAAAACTGCTTCACAAGTATCGTTTGGTTATTCTTAACGAAAGTACTTTTGAAGAGAAAATCTCTTTTAAGCTTAGCAGATTAAATGTTTTTGTTACTGGGTCACTTTGTATCATCGGTCTTATCGCGTTGACGACACTTTTGATTGCATTTACACCCTTGAGAGAGTATATACCAGGCTATTCTTCTACCCGCTTGAAAAAGCAAGCTACTGATTTGACATACAAAACGGACTCTTTGGTGGCCAACTTAAATAATACCAATAGGTATTTAGAGAATATTCGCAAAGTTCTTATTGGCGATTTAGAAAGTGGAGAAGTCAATTTAGACTCTTTGAGGGAACAGTTCAAACTGGATCCTTCGAGTATAGATTTGACCCCTATCAGGGAAGATTCAGTTTTGAGGGCAGAAGTCGCCTTAGAGGATAAGTACAACCTTTTTGAGCGTAATACTACAGGGACTGATATGATACTATTTCCGCCGTTAAATGGAGAAATATCGCAAGGGTTCAATCTAGACCAAAAACATTTTGCGGTCGATGTAACTGCTCCTACGGATACACCTGTAAAAGCGGTTGCCAATGGCACTGTTATTTTTGCCGAGTGGACAGCAGATACAGGTTATGTGATTATTTTGGAACATAAAGACGGACTGTTAAGTGTTTATAAGCACAACGGGTCGCTGAGCAAGTCTCAAGGGGAAGTAGTACGTGCCGGCGAGGTCATTGCATCGGTAGGTAATACCGGCGAGTTATCAACCGGTCCTCACCTTCATTTCGAACTCTGGAACAACGGAAATACTGTAAACCCAATGGATTATATCGATTTTTAAAACAATCGGTATATTTTAATCTATTAAACTTCACGCCTAGTTCATGTCTATAAAATCTTTTGCAGCAAAGTTATTTGCAAAATATATCGCCAAACAAACGGCACAATGGAGAGATAACCCAATTGAGACCCAGAAGCGAGTCTTTCGGCAGTTGATTGAAAAGGCAAAACTTACCCAATTTGGGCAAGAGCACGATTTCGGTTCGATTACTAATCATTCAGATTTTGTTAAGAAGGTACCCATTCGAGATTATGAGGAGTTAAAACCTTATGTTGAGAAGGTGGTCGCGGGCGAAGAAAACATTCTTTGGCCAGACAAGCCGATTTATTTTGCCAAAACTTCTGGAACCACATCTGGGGCGAAGTATATACCGATTTCAAAGACTTCTATCAAGCATCAGGTCAAAGCATCTAGAAATGCGATTCTTAATTATATTCACGAAACAGGTAATTCCGACTTTGTTGACGGTAAAATGATTTTTCTACAAGGAAGTCCTGAGTTACATGAAAAAAATGGAATCAAGCTCGGTCGATTATCGGGTATCTCAGCACACTATGTGCCGAACTACCTACAAAAAAATCGACTTCCCAGTTGGAAAACAAATTGCATAGAAGATTGGGAAACAAAGGTCGATACAATCGTTGAGGAAACCATGCTCGAGGATATGACGGTAATTGCCGGTATACCCTCTTGGGTACAAATGTATTTCGAGCGACTTCAAATTAAATCGGGCAAGAAAGTAGGCTCACTTTTTCCCAACTTTCAACTTTTTATATATGGTGGGGTGAACTATGAGCCATATCGGGCGAAATTCGAGTCTCTGATCGGAAGAAAAGTGGATAGTATAGAACTCTTTCCTGCAAGTGAAGGCTTCTTTGCCTATCAAGATTCACAAAAAGATAAGGGAATGCTTCTACTTCTTGATTCAGGCATTTTTTACGAGTTCGTTCGGGCAGATGAATTTTTTAATGAGAACGCTGAGCGGTGTACGCTAGAGAAAGTTGAAATAGGCGTTAATTATGTAATGATTATATCTTCAGATGCCGGTCTGTGGGCCTATAATCTGGGAGATACCGTTCAGTTTATTTCTCTTGAACCTTTTAAGATTATTGTCTCAGGAAGGATAAAACATTTTATATCCGCTTTCGGGGAGCACGTCATTGCCAAGGAGGTTGAAGAAGCGATGAACCAGGCCATAGCCGGTACCGATGCTCGAATCAACGAATTTACTGTTGCGCCCCAAATTGTACCTGAGGAAAATGAGCTTCCTTACCACGAATGGCTGGTAGAGTTTGAAAAGAAACCTTCAGATATGACCCAATTCATTTCCATACTGGACCAAAGCTTACAAAAGCAAAACAGTTATTATTTTGATTTGATGGATGGTAACATACTTCAAACATTAAAGGTAACAAGTATAAAACCTGGGGGCTTTAATGATTTTATGAAAAGCCGAGGTAAGCTAGGTGGGCAAAACAAGGTACAGCGCTTGGCAAATGACAGGTCTATTGCTGATCTACTTCAAACTTTTAAAGAAATATAATACCAAGTAGAATAAAAATTTAAGAACCTCGTTCTTATCATATTAATCAGCAAAAGAATAACGTGGGGCAAGCGATATTTTATTACAGGCCGGTAGGTGTGCACTCTTTATGCAATAAATTGTAATTTTGTGCGAAATTCTTCTATGGCCAACTCAAATACTACTACTAGAGCCCAAGAATCTACTAACGCCATAGAGCGTTTGTATATAACCATGCGCCATCTTTTTAATAGAGGCTTTTATAAACCGACGGGGGTATCTGGCGAGTCATTGAAAAATGCCCTTTTACAGCTGCGACCTGAAATCTATGGCTCTATTGCCGAAGATAAGGCCGAACTGAGCGGTTTGACCTATGTTTTGGAAAGACTTCCTAAAGGTATAGAACAGTGCAGATTTATCAACCTAACCTCTGACGAGGGTTACGGACATTCGCATTTCGAACCTATCATTCCGCCAAAAAGAAGAAGAAACTGCTATCGCATCGATGATGAGCAAATGAATATTGAAATTACGCGTGGGCGATCTGATATTTACGATATTCTTACCCATTTGACCTTCCTATTTATCGAATCTGAAAAAATAAGCAAGAAGGTACTCATTGAAGAATCGAACAAAACAATTAGAGATTGGGCCAAGCTAGAAGAAGCTGTTAAGAAAGACGAGCTTACCCAGGCAGAAAGAGAGGTTGCCATCATACATGCCGCAAATATCTTGGGAAGATCATTCGTTGAAATAATGGCCGTTCACGAATACTTTGCCACCGAAGAAGAGCCAGAAAGATTTCTTGAAATCATATATTGGTTAGGAAAGCTGGCCATAGAGGAAGAAGTAACCGGAGAGAAGAGAGCCATAACCTTTAGCCTTTTGTTGCGAGAACGGTTGGGCCATCACATTCATGGCGAACGTTGGGCCAACACTATAAAGGAGAGCCTTTACAAAAACGGAATTATCAACCGACCCTTGCATATTATAAGTGCTAATATGCACAGTGTTATGAACTCATTGTTTGCCAAAAGGGCATTGTCAAAAGAGTTTCCCGAAGGAGAGTCACTGAAAATCTATGAGGCACTTAGTTCTTCGGCCAATGGAAAGTTGAGAAAAAAAGTGACCAATTTGGCCCAGAAAAACGGCATGATAGCCATAGACGATTTCTCGGGCACCAATATAGACATTCAAATATTCGATACGGCAAAGTTTACAGATGATGCTTGTTGTTATCAGTTGCCAAGTCATATCAAGCTAGAGGAAAAACCCGTTATATTTGTAATGGACTATGCCTTTGGAGAACAGGCTTACGAAACGATTGACGAGTTGTTAAAGCCCTTTTCGGAAGATGGTAAAGATTCTATTTATTTGAATGTATCTTCCATTTCAATAATGGGAAAAGCGGGAATTCTAGACGGAGGAAAAGGTGATCTAATGATTCCTTCTGCCCATATTTTTGAGGGAACTGCAGATAACTATCCCTTTCAAAATGAGCTATGTGCAGATGATTTCAAAGGTCACGGGTTAAAAGTATTTGAAGGCACTATGGTCACCGTTTTGGGAACATCGCTGCAAAATAAAGACATACTATCGTTCTTTCATGATTCAACTTGGAATGTGATTGGCCTGGAAATGGAAGGAGTTCATTACCAAAAGGCAATACAGTCGGCATCGAAAATACGAAAGAGCATTAGCGACGATATAAAAGTACGTTACGCCTATTACGCTAGTGATAACCCTTTGGTTACAGGAAGCACCCTAGCCTCTGGAGGCTTGGGCACTACGGGTGTAAAACCAACCTATTTGATAACAGATAAAATATTAGGGCAAATTTTTAATTCATAACCATATGGCGGATAATCAACCCACCAAAACGACCAATTCCGATGAGATAGATTTAGGCCAGTTGCTTAAAATGATAGGTAATGGGTTTAATCGAATAGGCGATGCTTTTCTGAGAACTTTTCTCTATTTGAAAAAGAATGTTATTAAGCTAGCTGCCCTTGTAGTTATCGGTCTTCTTATTAGCTATTTGCTCAGCTCTTTGGTGGATAAAAAACTAAAGACAGAGGTTATGATTATGCCTAATTTTGATAGCAAAGATTATGTCTACGATGTAATAGAAGAAATACAATCAAACATAAGGTCAAGAGATTCGAGTTTTTTTGAGAATTTTAGCATTGACGTTGCTGACTTAGAGGGTTTTGATTTAGAGATAGAACCTATCACTGATCCCGAAGACGCCAAAGAGGATGTAGAGCAAGACTTAATGTATCTCGAACTTTTACAAGGTTTCAAAGAAGAGAGTTTTGCCGTTGATATAATGAGAAGGGTTTTGACCAGAAAAAACATCGTGGCTCATAGAATAACTTTCACCTATGTAAATGCCCAGACAGGCACTGAATTGTCAAAGAAAATATTGAATTATATCAACACTAATGAATACTTTCAAGAGGTAAAGAATGCCTTTAGAGAAAATGCGAAAATGAGAATTGACCAAAACACGGTGCTTATAGGTCAGATAGACAACCTCATATCTGGATATTCGCAGACCATGTTACAAAATAAAAAAGAAAGCTCAGGGTCTATTTATTTAGAGAATGAAAGTGCATTGAATATAAGTTCATTGTTGACCTTAAAAAACAGGTTTGTAAAGGAGATAGAAGAGAAAAAGCTTGAGTTGTCAGAGCAGAAAGAAGTGTTGAGTATACTTAATATGGGTAAAACGCAACAGGTGCGTAAACCGTTATTTAACAACAACTTTGTATTAATACCACTAAGTCTGGTGGTTTTATTTTTCATTGTCTCGTTTTTGATATATCTAAACAAAAGGGCTAGCAGACTTGACGTGAAGAATAATTAAATGAAAACTCAAAAAATTCTTATTACAGGTGGCGCTGGTTTTATTGGGAGTAATTTTATACCGTATTTTCTTCAAAAAAACAAAAGTGTTGATATAATTAATCTAGATAAGCTCACCTACGCTGGAAACCTTCAAAATCTTCAAGAAGTTGAAAAATCTGACCGGTATGAATTTTATGAGGGAGATATTTGCGATGATATTTTATTAAACGAGATATTTATAGCCAATGATATTACCGGCATTATTCATTTCGCAGCGGAGTCGCATGTAGATAATTCGATTTCCGGCCCTAGCGCTTTTATCAAAACTAATATTAGAGGAACTTTTTCTTTACTGGAAGCTGCTCGAAAAAATTGGTTAAGTAAAGAGCAAACCCCCAATCCTTTTGTCTCTAGTCGTAGATTCTTGCATGTTTCTACCGATGAGGTTTTCGGTAGCCTTGGTCAAGATGGTTTTTTTACAGAAGAAAGCCCCTATAGACCTAATAGCCCTTATAGTGCTTCAAAAGCTTCATCTGATTTTTTGGTTAGAAGTTACCATCATACCTATGGTCTTAATACACTCATAAGTAATTGTTCGAATAATTATGGCCCCAAGCAGCATGGTGAAAAGTTGATTCCTACAATCATTCGTAAGGCCCTGAACAAAGAACCTATTCCGATTTATGGTGATGGAAAAAATGTAAGGGACTGGCTTTATGTTATGGATCATTGTGCCGCGCTGAGCTTGATTTATCAAAAAGGGCAGCCCGGTGAATCCTATGTTATTGGAGGAAACAATGAGTGCAGTAATATACATATTGCTAAAGAGGTATGTCAGATTTTAGATGAAGAGATGCCATTATCTATTGGTAGCTATTCGAACCTAATTACTTTTGTCAAAGACAGACCAGGTCACGATTTTAGGTATGCTATAGATGCCTCAAAAGTTGAAAATATTCTGGATTGGAAATCAGAGACAAATTTTTCTGAAGGTTTAAGAAAAACGATAAAATGGTATATTAATCGATTGGAGTTGTAGAAAACTATCTTCTCACCCAGTCAATTTAAAGATTAATAAAGGCATGAAAGGAATTATACTTGCAGGAGGAACAGGGTCAAGGTTGTTTCCGTTAACATTGGCCTTGAGCAAGCAGTTGATGCCTATTTATGATAAACCTATGATTTATTATCCCCTTGCAACACTTTTATCTGCGGGAATTAGGGAAATACTGATTATCACAACCCCAAAAGATTTAGAGCTTTTTAGACATTTGCTTAAAGACGGAAACCAATTAGGGTGTAGATTTTCGTATGCTGTGCAAGAATCTCCTAAAGGTCTTGCAGAAGCTTTTATTATTGGAAAAGACTTCATTGAGAACGATAAGGTTGCCCTTATATTAGGGGATAATATATTTTATGGCTCTGGATTATCCGATTTGTTGAAGCAGAATAATGATCCGCAAGGAGGTATAATCTATGCATATCACGTTCAAAACCCTGAAAGATATGGTGTAGTTGAGTTCGATGAGAAGGGAAAGGCGATTTCTATTGAGGAGAAACCTGAAAATCCGAAATCGAATTATGCCGTTCCGGGTATTTATTTTTATGATAATGAGGTTGTACACATTGCACAAGAAGTTAAGCCTAGCAAAAGGGGTGAACTGGAAATTACTGATATCAATAGAGAATATTTGAATATGGGCAAACTTCAGGTTTCAGTAATGGATAGAGGAACTGCGTGGTTAGATACGGGTACTTTTCAGTCACTAATGCAGGCATCACAGTTTGTGCAGGTGATTGAAGAACGTCAAGGTCAAAAAATTGGGGCTATAGAAGAAGTGGCTTTTGAAATGGGCTACATTGACAGGCGTCAGCTAGAAAAACTAGCCAAACCCCTTATGAACAGTGGTTATGGAGATTATTTGATGAGGTTAATTGAAGGATAGTGCAATGAAAATGATAGAAACAGGCCTGGCCGGATGTTTTCTCGTAGAACTTATCGATTTTGAAGATGAACGAGGTTGCTTTTTTGAGAGCTTTCACAAAAAGAAGTTTGTAGAAGCTACCGGTCTTGATATTGATTTTGTTCAAGACAACGTGTCCATTTCGAAAAAGGGTGTTCTTAGGGGCTTACATTATCAGAAGGGAGATGATTCTCAGGCGAAATTAGTTCAGGTTATTAAAGGAAAAGTACTTGACGTAATTCTGGATTTACGCAAAGAAAGCGAAACCTATGGAGAATACAGAAAATACCTTTTGTCAAGTACTAATAAAAGACAAATTTTTATACCGAAAGGTTTTGCTCACGGTTTTGTAACACTGAGCGAAGAGGCAATTTTTTGCTACAAATGCGATTCTTTTTATAATTCCCAATCGGAATCAGGTGTAAGATTTGATGATTCTCAATTAAACATAGATTGGGAATATTCACATGATGATTTGATAATTTCAGAAAAAGATAGGCAACTACCTTATTTAAAAGACTTATTTAAATGATTTCGGTTTTAGTTACTGGTGCTTCAGGCCAGCTAGGTGAATCAATTAGGGCGATTAAAGATTTGTATCCTACTCTAAAATTAGTTTTTAAAACCTCAAAAGAGCTCAACATCACTAAACCCCAAGAAATAAACCAAGTCTTTTGCAGTCAGACATTTGATTATTGTATCAATTGTGCAGCATACACCAATGTTGAGGAAGCAGAGAAAAACCAAGAGCTTGCGTATTTGGTTAACTCTACAGGGGTCAAATTTCTTTCTGAAACCTCTTTACGTTATAATACAGTTTTGATTCATGTTTCTACGGATTATGTGTTCGATGGGAAAAAGGAAACACCTTACACTATTTCTGATACAACCAACCCTATAAATGTGTATGGAGCTTCAAAATTAGAGGGAGAATTAGCCGTTCAAAACTTGTTAAAGCGATATTTCATAGTCAGAACCTCGTGGCTCTACTCTTTACATGGGAATAATTTTTACACAACTATTATAAAAAAAGCGCGAAGGGGAGAAACGCTTTCTATAACCAATTCCCAAAAAGGATCACCAACAAACGCGCACCATCTAGCTTCCTATATTTTGGATATGATTAAAGAGAAAAACAATGATTTTGGAATCAAACATTATACCGATGGTGAAATACATACTTGGTACACCTTTGCAATACAAATTTTAAAAGATAACTCTTTGCTCGATGAAGTAGAAATTCAAAAAGTGCAGAATTATCGTACTTTTGCTCGTAGACCGAAGTATAGTGTTCTAGAAACCCACCTCTAATTATACCCTAAATGCCAGATAAAGAATATTTTGCTCACGAAAGCGCAGTTGTTGATGTAGGCTGTATCATTGGAAAAGGAACAAAAATTTGGCATTTTTCCCATATTATGTCAGATTGTGAGCTAGGTGAAATATGCAATATTGGGCAGAACGTTGTGATATCTCCTAAAGTCAAACTTGGAAATAATGTTAAGGTTCAGAACAACGTGTCAATATACACAGGAGTGACTTGTGAAGACGATGTTTTTCTAGGTCCTTCAATGGTATTTACCAATGTTATAAATCCTCGCAGCGCAATTAATAGAAGAGGGGAGTATGCATCTACTATCGTAAAGAAAGGGGCTTCAATAGGTGCTAATGCTACCATTGTATGTGGTAACGATATAGGTGAATATGCCTTTATTGGGGCAGGCGCCGTTGTGACCAAAGATGTGCCAGCCTTTGCATTATTGGTTGGTAATCCCGCCAAACAAATTGGTTGGGTAGGTGAATACGGGCATCGTTTGGAATTTAATGAGAAAGGCATGGCACAATGCACTGAAAGTAAACAAGAATACCGATTGGTAGATAATCAGGTAACTCGAATAAAATAATGAATATAGATTTTGCAAACTTGACCAAAGCATATCAAGTGAGAGAAGAGGAATATCTCGCTGCCACCAAAGATGTGATGTCTTCTGCCCGCTATATTTTGGGAAAAGAAACAGAAGAACTAGAGAGTAGCTTGGCCCGATTTACAGGGTCAAAGTATGCACTTGGAGTATCTTCTGGCACAGATGCTCTATTGCTGGCGATGATGGCCTTAGGAATTCGAGGTGGAGATGAAATAATAACCACTCCTTTTACCTTCATAGCAACAGCTGAAACCATAGCTTGTTTGGGTGCAAAACCGGTTTTTGTCGATATAGATGAAGCGACCTTTAACATAGATGCCTCGCTGATTGAAAATGCGATAACGGAAAAAACCAAGGCGATTATGCCAGTTTCCCTATATGGTCAAATGGCCGATATGGATCAAATTAATACCATTGCTGCAAAACATAATCTTGCTGTGATTGAGGATGCTGCCCAAAGTTTCGGTGCGCTATATAAGGGTAAGAGAAGCTGTTCTTTATCGACTATTGGCTGTACTAGCTTTTTCCCTGCAAAGCCTTTAGGTTGTTTTGGTGATGGTGGAGCGGTTTTCACTAACGACAGCGAACTCCATGAAAAAATGAAGGCAATGCGTGTACATGGTCAAGTAAAGAGATACACCCATAAATATATCGGCATGGGGGGCAGACTTGACAACCTACAATCGGCTATTTTGAACGTAAAGTTGCGTTACTATGAAGAAGATATCTCAAGAAGAAAGCAAGTAGCAAATCATTATTCAGATCTATTGGCAGACGTGGTTCAAACCCCTCAGGTTATTGAGGATAGAAGTTCGGTTTGGGCGCAGTATACAGTTCGGGTACAAAAGCGGGATAGAGTTCAGGCTAAACTGAAAGAAAGCGGTATTCCAACCGCAGTACACTACCCAATACCTATGCATTTGCAAGAATGCTTTAATTATTTAGGATACAAAAAGGGAGATTTCCCAGTCAGTGAGAATTGTGCAGACGAGGTCATGAGCTTACCTATGAATCCGTATTTGACAATAGAAGAAATAGAGTATATAACTACCAACCTAAAAGAATTAGTTTAATGAAGAATTTCGCATTGATTGGGGCTGCGGGATATATTGCACCCAGGCACATGAAAGCTATTAAAGACACTGGAAATAATCTATTGACCGCTTTTGACAGAGGGGATAGTGTAGGAATAATCGACTCTTATTTCCCAAATGCAGATTTTTTCGTTGAGTTTGAGCGCTTTGACCGTCATATAGAGAAACTAAAGTATGAAAAAGAGACTTATTTGGATTATGTGAGTATCTGTTCGCCAAACTACCTTCATGACGCACATATTCGTTTTGCCCTTAGAAGTGGTGCTGACGCCATCTGTGAAAAGCCCTTGGTTCTGAACCCTTGGAATGTAGATAAACTAAAACACGTCGAAGAAAAAACAGGAAAGAATATTTTCTGCATTCTACAGCTGAGGGTGCACCCCAGTATTATTGCCCTAAGGGAAAAGGTTAAAAATGCATCCAAGGACACCAAATTCGAAGTGGATTTAACATATTTGACTTCTAGAGGTCATTGGTACCATACCTCTTGGAAAGGTGATAAATCTAAATCTGGAGGAATTGCTACCAATATTGGTGTGCATTTTTATGACATGCTTTCGTGGATTTTTGGAGATATTCAAGAAAATATTGTACACGTTCATGAAGATGATCGCGCCGCTGGATATTTAGAGTTTGAAAATGCTAGGGTAAAATGGTTCCTTTCTATAAATTCTAAATATTTGCCTAAAGAAATAAAAGAAAAAGGGCAAACCACCTTCCGCTCCATTACCATTAACGGAGAGGAATTGGAGTTCAGCGGGGGCTTCACCGATTTGCATACCATGGTGTACAAAGATATTTTGGCCGGAAAAGGGTACGGTGTTGATGCCGCCAGAACAGCCATTGAAATTGTACATGATATCAGGGCTGCAAAGCCTGTGGGCCTAAAAGGGGAGTATCATAGGTTTGCAGCCGATACTCAATTATAGTTTTTTATAAAGGAAGTTTATGAAAATAGTTACGGTTATTGGAGCAAGACCTCAGTTTATCAAAGCCTCATCTTTAAGTAGGGAAATAGGCAAAAGACAAGGTATAGATGAGGTTATTGTACACACAGGTCAGCATTTTGATAAGAATATGAGCCACATATTTTTTGAGGAAATGAAAATACCTGAACCTAGATACAACCTTAACATCAATAGTTTAAACCATGGAGCCATGACCGGCAGAATGTTGGAGGAGATAGAAAGTATAATGCTAAAGGAAACCCCAGATTGGTTAGTGGTGTATGGGGATACTAATTCTACAATATCAGGAGCTTTGGCAGCTAAGAAGCTACATATTAAAGTGGCTCATGTAGAGGCGGGTCTAAGGTCTTTTGATATGCGTATGCCGGAGGAAGTGAATAGGATTTTAACTGATCAAATCAGTGATATCCTTTTCTGCCCTACAGAGGTTGCGGTAAAAAACTTGGAGGCAGAAGGTTTTGGTGGCAAAAAAGTGAAAATCTCCCTTTCAGGGGATATCATGTTCGATAGTGCCTTGTATTACAGGCAGAAAATGAAACGGCCCGAGGGAATCGACCCTAACCAAACACCCATTTTGGTTACCATACATAGGCAGGAAAATACAGATGACCTACAGAGGCTCAAGAATATATTGGATGCTTTGAACGGCTTGGCAAAAGAAGGTGAAAAACTTATTTGGCCAATTCACCCTAGAACCAGGAAAATTATAGAAAAGCAGGGCTGGACTATAGACTTTGATTGTATAGCTCCCGTGGGTTACCTAGAAATGTTGTATTTATTGGAAAAATGTTCCATGGTAATTACGGATAGTGGAGGCCTGCAAAAGGAAGCCTATTTTTTTAATAAATACTGCCTTACACTAAGAGATAGCACCGAATGGGTTGAATTGGTGGAAAATGATGTGAACAGCCTTATAAATGTAACAGAGCCTCAGCTAAAAGAACGTTTAAGAGCATATTTGAATCAAAAAATTGATAATTCCAATTATTTATATGGAAAAGGACAATCTGCTGCTCATATTTTGGACGATTTGGTCAATTATTCTAAAGAATGAAGCAGAAATTTCTATATGAATGCCCCTGTTATGAGGTAACGTCTAAAAAAGATGTAGAGGATTTTTTATTGTCTAAACTGGAAAAGGAAGAAGGAGGCTATACGGCGGCAATAAATGCTTTAAAACTTGTTTCCTATCACGAAAATCCTGTTACTAAAAAAGTAATTGATAGGGCTGTACTTCAAACTCCAGATGGCTTTGGGGCTCAATTAGCATTTAAATTAAAACATGGCTCGAAGGTTATGAAATTGGACCTTCCTGGTTTAGCCATGGAACTTTGTCAAAAGCATAATTTGAGGCTATATTTTTTGGGAACGACCGAGGAGAACAACTCGGCAGCAGTAGAAAAAGCTCGTAAAATTTATCCAGGCTTGAATATTGTGGGGAATATGAGCGGGTTTTTTGATAGTCAGGATAAAGTTGAAAGCGAACTTCAAAGAACAATGCCACATATTGTAATGATTTCCATGGGCTCACCTCGCCAAGAAATTTTAAGTGAAAAATTACACTCTAAATTCCCGCAAATTATTTTTGTAGGTAGTGGAGGCAGAATGGATATTTTGGCAGGAAAACTTAAAAGAGCGCCTAAATGGATGCAGAACAATGGCTTGGAATGGTTATATAGATTCCTTCAAGAACCCAAAAGAATGTTTAAAGGCCAAGTGATTGGGGGGTTTAAGTTTTTTAAGCTATTACTAAGGGGATAAAGAATGATAGTTTATTTGAATATCTCTATTCTTTCTTTAAGTTTTGAGCTTCTTGCCTTCGGACATCTAATTCGAATAGACTAAAATAATCATTGTGATCATAAAAGATTATAAGAAGGCGCTAACCTCTCTTTCATGGCTTTGGATAGGCTCTTTACTTGGCAGTGGAAGTACCTTTTTGACTTTTATTCTTGTTGCAAGGGAAATTGGGCCCGAGGCCTTTGGAATATTCTCTTCAGCAATAGCCACAATAAACTTTTTCACGTTATTGGCGGGGTTTGGTGTTTCCCAAGCTTGGCTAAAAATTTATGGTAAAGAAGGATGGGGAGGGGTTGATTGGATGAGCTCGTCCTTCAAATTTGTGTTGTATTCCCTAGTTTTAATTACAATTTTTCTTTTGTTTTTGGCTAATTTACCCATTCAAGACGAGAACTCCTCTAAAATTATACAAATTCTTGTTATATATATATATGGGTTCATTTCAGTAGAGCTTGTTACATCAAAATTGCAGTTAGAAGAGTCTTTTAAAAGTCTTTCTGTTTGGAAACTATTTCCAAATTTACTAAGGTTAATTATCACTATTACATGTATTTATATCTTGCAATCTAAGTTTAATGTAGTATTGTTGGCTTGGATTTATGCATTCATAGGTTTAATATCTTTCTTTCTAGCCCTTCCCCATTTTAGGACTCTGATTTATGGAAAGCTACAACTAAAAGGACATGCTTCATTCAAGAGTTCAGAAACAAGAAAAATTTCTGTCCTTCAAGTATTTAATGAGTCTTGGCCGTTTGGGTTTGCAAATTTATTCGCTTTTGTTTATGTACAGAGCGACTTAATTATGGTCAAATATATGTCAGGAAACGTTGAGGCTGGTTACTACAATGTCGGATATGTAATTTTGACAGCAACCTTGGTTATTCCAACTATGTTGTTCGGCAAGTTTTTGCTCCCAAAATACCACCGTTGGTCAAATCACGATACCGAGAAGTTCAAAAATGTTTATAGAAAGAGCAATCAAATTATGATTGGAACAGGAATTCTTATCATGATTTTAATAGTTCTTTCTTCAAGGTGGGTGGTGCCTGGATTATTTGGGACTGAATATGTGGGTTCGGTTAAATTGGTGAAAATTTTATCACTAACTATACCTATTTCTTTTTTAATGTATAGTGTTGGTGCTACATTGGTTACGAACGAACATATGAAAATGAAGGTTTTTATGATGGGGGTAGTAGCTTTAATAAATGTAGTTCTTAACTTAATGCTCATACCTTATTATGGGGCTGTTGGGGCGGCTGCTTCAACAATTCTGAGTAATATTTTACTGTTATTGCTTTATCTTTGGGGTGCCAAGAATAGAGTGTTTAATAATCGTTTTTCAAGTGAATGAGGAGTATTTGGAATAATTTTTTAAGACAGAAGGTAAGAAGCGTTTATAGATTGATAGAAGGTCTAAAGGGTTTTTTATATGATTATAAGAGGTTTTTCTTGTATGGAGGGTGGAAAGAGGATTTGTATGAGTACGAGACGAGAAATTATAATTTGGCAATGGCCTACCATGGATTGGAGAAAAGCTTAAGTTATAAGCGACGAGACCCTAAGTCTGGTTGGAGTAATGCTGAAAGAGTGATTTTTAGATTGAAGATTGCAAAAAAGACTAAGGAATTTGGTTATCACGACGTGGCTGCAAGTCAAGTTTTATATAAGTTTTTAACTTTGCCAGCTAATAAAGATAATCCGAGAGGAAAGGAGATGCTTTCTTTTCTTGAGACTCTGGATTTATTTTCATCCGAAACGCATGGTTCCATAGAAAAAACAAACTTGGATTTTGCGCAAGGACAAATTCCAAATCCAGAATCCTTTTTTCTTAGTAGATATTCTCTTAGAGAATATAGGCCGAACCAAATTGTAGATATAGAAACTGTCGAAAGAGTAATTCGATTGGCGATGAAAACTCCATCTGTATGTAACAGGCAAGAATGGCACGTTTATCACTCTGATACTAGAGAAACTATTGATTTGGCATTAAAATTTCAGAATGGAAATAAGCCCTTCGGGAATAAAATCCCTAATTTGTTTATAGTTACAACAGATCTCAAAGCGTTTTTCGCCGGATCTGAGCACTACCAACATTGGATTGATGGCGGCCTATTTTCCATGTCAATAATGTATGCGCTTCATTCTATTGGTTTAGCCTCTTGTCCTTTAAATTGGAGTCAAACACCAAAAGCAGATAAAGCAATCCGGAAGGCACTGGATATTAAAGACAGTCACACCATAATGATGATGATTGGTTTTGGTTACCCAGATAAAGACAATAAAGTTTGTAGCTCTACTAGAAGGCCTATAAATGAAGTTTTAAGTAATCTACAAAAGAAATGAAAATAGCGTTAGTCACAATACATAATGTTACAAATTACGGAGCTATACTACAGGCGTATGCCACTAAAATTGCACTATCAAAATATGGGGAGGTCACTGTTGTAGACTATCAGAACCAATACTTGAATAAGAATATGCACAAAGTTAGGTTTGAGGCCTCTGTTCATGGTATAAAGATGCTTGTACATGATTTACTCAATCTGCTTTGGAGAACCAGACTATTGTCTAGGTTTAAACATTTTACTGACACGAACCTAAATTTAACAGCCACCTTAGGGGACAAGGATCTTTTGGAAGGTAAGTTAGGTAAATTCGACATTTATGTATGTGGCAGTGATCAAATTTGGAATCCAGTAGTTGTTAGCCCAATCGATAAAATAGACCCTATTTTCTTTTTATCCTTTGCACCCGACGAAGCCAAAAAGTTTTCATATGCATCTAGTATTGGTCATCACTATTTTACCCAAGAAGAAAAACAGCAGGTACAATCATTATTAGATAATTTTGATATGATTTCCGTAAGAGAAAGTGATGGTAAGAAGAAATTAGAAGAGTTATTGCCTGACAAAAAGATTTTTCATGTTGTTGACCCAACGCTTATTCTACCTAAAAAGGAATGGTTTTCTCTATTCAATGTCCAACAGAACAATGAAAAGTATATTTTGGTCTATTCTGTGCCAAGGACAGAACTTATCAAGAAAGCAATTGGCTATTTCTCTCAAAAAATGGGCTTAAAAATCGTTGCAATCGATAGAATGTTTTTCCCTATCGGAAAAATCGATAAACATGTAAGGGATGCCGGCCCCAATGAATTTATCCAACTTTTTGCAAATGCAAGCTTCATAATTACTGATTCATTCCATGGCTCATGTTTTTCTGTAAATTTTGAAAAACCTTTTGCCTGTATTTCTGCTAATAAAGGCGCTAATCGTCAAGAAAGCCTATTAAGGCTATTGAATATAGATAACAGAATAATGTACAAGGAGGAGGATTTTGAATCTCTTGATTTGGAGGTTGATTATGATGAAGTAACTCCAAAACTTGAAAAGATTAGAAATGAATCACTTTCATTTATTGAAGCTGCCATCAAGGTATAATAAAGTAGTGTTTTTTATATAGCTTTTAACGTACATTAGAGAGAACAGGATTCCTATAAATATAGCCGACATTCCGGAGCCGAATACGTGACCGGCGAAAGTTGATATAATTATTAATATAATTACCATCATTAAAATGAGATTGGCATATGGGCGCCTGTTGGTTCTATGAAACACTTTTGCCTGTACCAGTACAAAAGCGAGCATAGTAATGAAAACAAACAGGCCCAACACGCCATAGGCAAAAAAAATATCCATTATATCCATTTCGACCACCTTAGAATTGTTCAAGAGCTCAAATTTGGTCTGGCCGACCCCAATTATTTTCTCTATAAAATTGTATTCGTTTAAATAGACCTCGAAAGAGTTGTCCAAAAAGACATTTCTACTTGAAAGTATAAAGGTCCAAAAGTCGAGTTTTTCATAAAAAAATTCAATTCTTACCATAATTGCTGAATTTGTTATGAATTGCCATGAAAACAAGAGAGCCAATGGTAATAGGCACATAGCGCCTACAATCAAAGGAAAGAACCTCTTTAAGTTCAACGATTTCCCTTGAAAGGGAATAATAAAAAACACCAGTAATATTCCCAGAATTCCAGTTTTAGAACTGATTGTTAATCCAGCCATAAGATTTAAAGCTAGAAAAACAAAGTACTTGGTTTTTAATCCTTTGTTCCATAAACGAAAGGCGATTATTGAGCAAAGGATTATCAATAAGGCGGATATTTCATTTCCGGCATAAAAATAACCCTTGCTCCCCATGCCCCCACTTTTGTATGCGGGGTACCCTAAACCTATGTACTTGACAAAAATGTTTAAAACTAAGACTACGTAGGAGAATTTTACCAATGATAGCATGAGGGGATAAATTTTATCCTTTGAATGTTTGAGCGCATCGACGAAAAACAAAAAGCAGATAAAGGGGGTAAGGTACTTAGAGATTTTTATAAAATCCAAAAAAACAGAACTGTCTTCGGGGTCATGAAATACTTGGTATATACTCGGGATTAGCAGAATAAAAATTACAATCGAGGCCGAAATAAACAGTTTTATGGTGAACAATAACCTAGTCAATAAAAGAGCTAAAATCACTAGTTTAAAGAGTTGACTAAAAGATATGGGCAAATTTATTCCGTTCATCAAAAGTATCCCATTTACCATATCAACGGGTAAAAATGCGAACATCAGAATAATTATTAAGGTATCTACCGTAGTAATCTTAAGCATCAAGAAGACTAAATTGTATGGGCCATAAAAGTAATATTATTTATTTATGTAACTTCCGACGGACTCTAAACTAATTTGGAACATTGTACCTTTATGTAATTTTAGCGGATACAAATCCAATATCCACTAAGGCAATCTTTAAGAACAGGCTCTAATGTCAATCATAGATCCAAAAGAGGCGGATAGGCTTCGTGCAAAATTTTTTGGTCGCAAAAACTCCTTTTTCTTCCGGGATGCAGGCGTAATTATGCTTTTTTTCTTTGCTTTTTTTCTTCCCCTATATACAGTCGCCAGTAATTTCTTTTTGATCGTTTTCATGGTTGTTATGGTATACGGTATAATTGAGGGTGGAGTAAGAAACAGAAGTGACAATGTAGGCTGGAAGATGCTAGTCTTCACTCCTTTTACGTTTTTTATACTGCATATAATAGGTCTTGGCTATTCAGAAAGCCCTGTTCTTGGACTCTCTTACCTTGAGAGAAGCCTGTCATTTTTATTGGTGCCGCTTATATTGCTTTTCGCAACCCCAAAGGAGATATCATTTTTAAGAGTAGTTTTTTTAAAAGGGCTGATTTTAGGTACGTCTATTTCTTTATTAGTTTTAATTACTACAAACTTGTATCGTTACTTTAGTGCCCAGGAATCCTTTCATATAGGTCTTGATTTGTTTGATTACTATCATACATATCTCAAGTTTACCCAACCCCTTAATCAACACCCTACATATTTGGGTGTATATTATTTAACGGCAATAATTTTTGCTGATGAAATCTTACATAATAGACAACTTAAATATATGGTGGTAGGGTTGTTTGGTCTAGGCTTTCTGTTTTTGAATTCACGTATAATTTTTATAATGCTTTTGTTGTTGCTTTTTTTCTGTTTGGCAAGAGCAGTAAAGAAGATGATTTTAGGTAGGAAGCTTTTAAAGCTGATTGTTTTGTCTTTTGCTTTTTTACTTGGAATTACAATGAGTATTGACCTTATTTCTAAAAGTTATATTGGTTCTCGGATAAGAAGTATTTTTAAGTTTGAAATGTCTTCGCAGACTGAAGTCAAATTTAATTCTCATTCTAAATCGAACCCTCGCATGGCGCGATATATTTCAGCAACAGAATTAATCAAAAACAGACCTTTTTTTGGATACGGTACAACCGGAGAGAGAATCAACCTGAAAAGGCAGTTTACAAAGGATGGACTTAATTTTGCCGTGGATCAAAACTATAATAGCCATAATCAATTTTTAGGTTATGCTGTGCGTTATGGAGTTATAGGTTTGGGTGCTCTTTTTTTCTTTTTCGGCGGTAATTTTTATTTGGCTTGGTCGAAAAGAAACAAACACTATTTATTCGTAGTTCTCCTAATTGCCTACGTTTGTCTTGTTGAGAATTATTTTGACCGTAATTTTGGTATAACTTTTAGCGCCGTTTTTTTTACAATCTTTTCCTATCAAAGTTTAATAGGAAAAAGAGCAATATAGTGCTTTAATATAGTTTAGTGTCTATGGGTCTTTTCCTTGTTTCCAACATGTATCCTTCCGAATCGGGTTTGAGGTATGGTATTTTTGTAAAAAGATTTGAAGAGGCTGTTCAAGAAGACTTTGAAATTAAGCTAATTGTCCTCACGAAAAAATATACTTTGATCAACAAGGTATTTGGTTACATGAAGCTTTTTTTTGGAATAGTCAGGCTATATTTTGTCGCAAATGGGAAAGATGTTGTTTACGTTCATTTCCCAACTTATGTAGCTCCCCTTTTATACCCGTTTATATGGAAAGGGATACCCTTGGTTATTAATTTTCACGGCAGTGACGCCGTACCCGATTCATTTCTCAAGAAATTTTTAATTGCGATATTGGGGCCGATAGTCAGAAAATGCCCGCAAGTAGTAGTGCCCTCCGAATCGTACCGGACCAAGATATGTCGTATGTTTAGAGTTGCGGAAGTTAAGGTTTTTGTCTACCCATCAGGGGGTGTTGATGCACAGGTTTTCCATCCTTTGGAAAAAGGAACTGATAATTTTACCATTGGTTTTGTCTCCAATTTTATAGAACAAAAAGGGTGGTTAGTTTTTCTTGAGGCTCTTAGTATCTTAAATAATCATTACAAACAAGTTAATTACGAAGTTGTAATGGTTGGTGATGGTCCGGATTTACAGAAAATTAAAGAAGAAATCGCCCGAAGAGGCTTGAAGGTTAATCTAATGGAAGGAATGAATCAATTTGAACTCGTTAGAATTTATAATTCATTAGATGTTTTTATTTTTCCGACTTATAGAGAAAGTTTGGGTTTGGTTGGCCTTGAAGCAATGATGTGTGCCGTACCCGTGATAGCAAGTGATGTTCAAGGGCCTTCGGAATACGTTATCGATGGTTACAATGGTTTTCTTTTTAAGAAAGGTAATGGTGAGGAATTGGCAAGTAAGCTATATCGATTTTATTCGTTATCGTCATCTGAAATAACAAGAATGAAAGAAAATTGTATAGTTACTTCTATGAAATTTGAAAGAAATAATATTAACAGAGAACTATTAAGGCATCTAAACAAGTTGACAGACTAAATAGTTCCAATGTTATATGATAACTTTATCGATACTTTGGAGTGGTTGTATATTCATGTTTAAGCAAAAGAGGCTCAACATCCAATTGTGGAATATTTAAGTTTGTTTGTTCTTTAAAGCGAGTTTTTGATAAATTCTTTTGTTTGGTTGTTAATAGGGAGTATCGGAACAGGATTTTGTTCTAACTACCTAAAGAGTAAGAGTCTTGAGAGCATACGTTTTCCTTATATAATGTGAATTCACCCATTTATTAAGATAGTCTCATTTTTAATTACCTTTAGTGCTTAAAAATGTTATTTAAACAATAGAAGTTGTATTTTCTTGAAACTGCCATATTGATTTTTATAGGTTCATTCTTGCTTACCTATTTTACTATGCCGAAGATAATTTGGGTAGTTGAGCGCAAGCGGCTAATGGATAGTCCTGACGAGAGAAGCTCTCATAGTCTAAAGACTCCTACAATGGGAGGGGTTGCATTTTTCTATACCTTGATTTTTGCACTTTTTTTTATACGGGGTAGAGATGTATTCGATGAAGCTATGTATCTTATACCTGGCATCACCATTATGTTTATCATAGGGCTTAAAGATGATTTAATTGTCATAACCCCCGGGGCTAAAATGTTGGCCCAGGTTGCTGCCATCTCATTCATTTTAGTAAACCCTAGCTTTACCATTCATTCGCTCAACGGCTTTTTGAATATAAATGAAATACCCTATTATCTATATTTGACAATAGGCGGGTTTATGATGTTGACGATTATCAATTCATACAATCTTATTGATGGCATTGATGGTTTAGCCTCAGTAGTTGGTATGGTTATCATGGTAATTTATACAACCATTTTTTACTTGACTGAGGAGTACTTTTTTGCGCTATTAAGCATTACAATGAATGCTAGTTTAATGGCTTTTTTGGGCTTTAATCTTTCTTCCGATAAAAAGATATTTATGGGAGATACAGGTTCTTTGATAGTAGGGTTTACGATTAGTGTTCTTACACTCAAGTTTTTAGCTTTGAGGCCTGTTGTCTATACCGACTTACCTTTTCTATTGGAAAATGCACCATTGATCGCTATAAGTATTCTTATAGTACCCTTATTTGATACAGCTAGGGTATTTGCTATTAGAATAGCCAATAAAAAAGGGCCTTTTTCCCCTGACCGCAATCATACCCATCATGTCTTAATTGATTACTGGGGTCTTTCTCATAAGCAGGCAAGCTTTATAATTGGTTGCTTTAATCTACTCTTTGTAATGCTCTTCATTGTATTGGGCAGCACTGCCAAGAACTTAGGTATGGTTATCATGCTAGTATCAGTAGTTATTGCGCTCGGATATATTTTCTTTAAGTACAATTATAATTTTGCAACTCTAAAGCAAAAAATCCTTTTGAGGAGAAAAGTAGAGCGGATAAAATCAAGGGTCGAGGATAAAAGTGGTAAGAAAAAGAAAGTTAAACCAAATGGCTCTTTTGTGCCTTCTGAAAATAGAAAGTCAATAGAAGAAGATCAACCGTTGGAGTCTCGAAAAAATGAAGATATTACTTACTAGCGTATTACACGCGGCACTACACTTCATTCCGGTTAAAGAATACTAATCAGAAAGTGCTCAAGTCGCCTTTAGCTATTTAATATTTATTCTGTTTCTTTCCTTTAATCCTTTGTCAAAACGTATTTTTGCGAAAACCAAAAAAGATTATGAATATCCTCATTTTGGGCTCAGGTGGCCGTGAACATACCATTACTTGGAAGTTAAGTCAATCTACAAAAGATATTGAATTATTCGTGGCTCCGGGTAATGCGGGTACAGCCCAAATCGCCAAAAACATACCGATTGGTGTAAATGATTTCGAAGGAATAAAAAAGATAGTTCTTGATAATAAAATCGATTTGGTAGTCGTAGGTCCGGAAGATCCTTTGGTCAATGGTGTTCATGATTATTTTTTGAATAACCAAGAAATCAGTCACATACCTGTCATTGGCCCACAAAAAGCCGCGGCGGAGTTAGAGGGCAGCAAAGATTTTGCCAAGCAGTTTATGATGCGCCACAACATTCCGACTGCGGAATACAAAAGCTTTACAAAAGAGAGCCTGAATGAAGGTTTAAGTTTTTTAGAAAGCTTGAATCCACCTTATGTTCTAAAGGCGGATGGATTGGCAGCTGGAAAAGGAGTTCTAATCTTGAATGATTTAGATGAAGCTAAGTCAGAGTTGACCAAAATGATGGTTGATCACAAGTTTGGTGCTGCCTCAAGTACCGTAGTCATTGAGGAGTTTCTTTCAGGTATCGAACTGAGCGTCTTTGTTCTTACCGATGGTTCGGGATATAAAGTACTTCCGACAGCAAAAGACTATAAAAGAATTGGAGAAGGAGACACTGGTTTGAACACGGGCGGTATGGGGGCCATATCCCCGGTTCCTTTTGCTGATAAATCTTTTATGGCTAAGATACATGACAGAATAGTAAAACCGACCGTAGAGGGCCTTAAAAAGGATAATCTACCCTATAAGGGGTTTATATTTATTGGGTTGATTAAAGTTGGCGAAGATCCCAAAGTAATAGAGTACAATGTAAGAATGGGCGATCCGGAAACCGAAGTCGTCATTCCAAGGATTAAAAACGACTTGGTCGATGTCTTGAATGCGGTAGCTGAAGAGAGGCTTGATGAAATAGAACTAGAAATTGATAATCGCTCGGCGACTACGGTAATGTTGGTTTCCGGTGGTTATCCGGAGGCATATGAAAAGGGAAAAATAATGTCGGGTTATGATTCAATTGAGGACTCCCTAGTATTTCATGCGGGCACCAAACTGGAGAATGGACAAGTAGTAACCAGCGGCGGTAGGGTAATGGCCGTAACCTCCTTTGGAAAAGACTTTAAGGAGGCCCTGAATCAATCTTACAAAAACGTCGAAAAGATTTCCTTTGAAGGAATGAACTATAGAAAGGACCTAGGGTTCGACCTATAAAACCATTATCTAAAGAAAATCAGATAAGGCGGATTCTATCTTGGAAATCCGTTTTTTATAGATAGGAATGAGAACTGATAGACTTATCTTCCTCGTTATTGTCGTTGTAATTCTTTAGCTGCATCATCCAATAAGCGAATCCTGCAAAACCGACCAACATAAATATCCAATTTAAGAAGTTGGCACCCCACCAACTTTCCATAAAACGAAGTTGGTCTAAAGGGTAAAACAGATAGTTTACGAACAAATCCTCTATTCCTCTAAAAAATGAAGTCATCTTATTACCTATATTTACCTGCAAAAATATAAAAAGTCAGGATGATTTCCATCATTTTTGGCAAAACAAAGCCAATTAATTACATCATTGTGCTTTCGTTTTTGTTCGTTTTTTATTGGTCAGTTCATTTTGCCCTTTTCAATAAATTTTATGTGGCCGAAGAACTAGTGGGTCAGGTTTTAATACTTGCTTTATTGCTGTTCAGCATTTTTGTGGTCAATTTTATTGTCAAGAGAAACAAGATTACGGGCACCAACTCATTTCCCTTAATGTACTATGCGTTATTGACGGTAATCTTTCCTGAAACGTTAGCAGACTCGAACGCCATTTTTTCAAGCTTTTTTCTTCTGCTTGCGTCTAGGCGATTGTTGAGTATGCGCTCGCTCAAGAACATCAAGTTTAAGATATTTGATTCGACCTTATGGATATTGGTATCTACCCTGTTTTATGATTGGGCCGTATTGTTCTTACTATTGGTTTTCGCCGCCATCTATTTTTATCAGCCAAAGATCAAAAAAAACTGGTTGGTGCCCTTTGCCGCTGGATTCACTTTTTTCATGATTACCGAATGCGTCTTGGTTTTGGCCAACAGTCAAGATTTTCTGGCCAACCACTACCAATTTAAGTTCTACCCCAATATGGTCTATTTTTCATATTGGGGGCACAGTACAAAGTTGATATGCTATGTATTGGGTACATTTCTTGCGGGGCTCATTGCTTTTTTAAAATTGGGCAAGGGTAGTGTCGGCCAAGTGGTAACTATGAGATTGATAGCACTGTCGTTTATCATAGGAATTGTTTTAAATGTGCTTAAACTATCGGATAATGTTTATCCGATTATGGTCACATTTTTTCCCGCGGTAGTGTTTTTCACCAAATATATCGAATCGATCAGAAGGCCGAACATCAAAGAAATTATCTTAATGGTCAGTATAGCATTGCCATTTCTGGTGTTTGCAAGTAGCATGGCATTAAAATAACCGGTTCAACTTCATGAGCCAACAAGGTACAATTGATACCTTTGCAAAAATTATGAGTTATGTTCAGTGATTTAGCATTTAAGATTTTCGAAGAAAGTATTCAAAAATATCATATAAAAGATACTGTTGACCAACCCTTTGTGAACCCTTATGCCAAAGACGATATCGCCCGTTTGCTCTATCGAAAAAATTGGATAGATACCGTGCAGTGGCATTATGAAGATTTGATTCGAGACCCTGAAATCAATCCTAAGGAGGCGTTGGTATTGAAGAGAAAAATCGATGCAAGCAATCAAGACCGTACCGATTTGGTCGAGTATATCGACAGCTATTTTCTTGAGAAATACAAATCGGTAGAAGCAGATGATGACGCCACTATTAATACAGAAAGCCCTGCATGGGCTGTAGACCGACTGTCTATTTTGGCATTGAAAATCTACCACATGCAAGAAGAGGTGTCGCGCATAGATGCTTCGCCAGAGCATATTCAAAAATGTACTCAAAAATTGAGTGTATTGCTTGAGCAAAGAAAAGATCTTTCAACGGCCATTGATCAGCTAATAGCTGATATTGAATCTGGAAAAAAGTACATGAAGGTGTATCGCCAAATGAAAATGTACAATGACGATGAACTGAATCCCGTTCTTCGTGCCCAAAAATAAGAAACATCTTCTGGTCATAAGGCTTTCAGCCATGGGCGACGTTGCAATGACAGTGCCCGTACTAAAGGCGCTTCAGCAACGTTATCCTGATTTGGTGCTTACGGTATTGACCAGAAAATTCTTCGCTCCGATGTTTTTTCAACTATCAAATTTGAAGGTGTTTGAAGCTGATGTCAAAGGAAGACACAAAGGAGTCTTGGGTCTTTGGAAGCTGTACAAAGAGCTGAAATCGCAAAACCTTGACGGGGTGGCGGATCTACATAATGTTCTTAGAAGTAATATTCTAAAGAAATACTTTACTCTGACAACAATTCCTTTTAAGCAAATTAACAAAGGGAGAAGCGAAAAGAAGGCACTTACTTCGGGAGGAAAAGGAGCTTTTGTGCCTTTAAAAAGTACGCACGCAAGATATGCCAATGTATTTGCAAAGCTCGGCTATCCTTTCGAGTTGGAAGGAGATTTTTCTTTGGCCAGGGAAAAGTACCCTGAAGCAGCCACAAAAATAATAGGAGTAGAGGCCAAACCCTGGATTGGCATTGCCCCGTTCGCGGCATTTGAAGGGAAGATGTATCCTAAAGAACTGATGGAGCAAGTGATTCAACAATTGAGTTCAACCAATCGGTATAAAATTTTGTTGTTTGGTGGTGGCCAACATGAAAAGGAGATTTTGGCGCAATGGCAATTGAGATTTGATGATGTTTTTAGTATGGTGGGAATTCTTTCCTTTCAAGAAGAATTGGCACTTATATCAAATCTTGATATTATGTTGTCTATGGATAGTGGAAACGGGCACTTGGCGGCCATGTATGGTGTACCCGTAGTAACGTTGTGGGGCGTAACTCACCCCTATGCCGGTTTTGCCCCTTTTGGGCAAAATGAGGAAAACTCAATTCTTTCCGATAGAGAGAAATACCCTCTTATCCCAACCTCGGTTTATGGCAACAAAATGCCCGATGGTTATGATAAGGCCATGGAAAGTATTTCTCCCTCAAAAGTTGTCAATAAAGTAGAACAGATACTCTCAAAAGAGTAACTTTTTTAATTCGCAGACCCGTAAACAGTTTGATGGTTTAAGCTATTGTCCCTTTTCGGTTCCAAAGATTTAAAATACTGTCGTAGTTGCGACATGAACCTATATTTTCTTGCACTTGGGGCAATTTCGACCATCAGGGTTCTTACGCCAATATATGCGCTCATTAAGTAGACCGCTACACCTTCGCTATCTACATGCCTATCGATATATCCGTTAAATTTGCCGCGTTGAATGGCCGAAACAAGGTTGGCTTCCCAAATTCGTAGAATATCATTCAAATGCTTCATGATGCGCTCATTCTTTCCGTTGAATTCGTTGACGAAATTACTTAGCACGAAACCAAAATCCAATTCGTTATGAACAGCGGTTTCCAACGCTTCTTCAAAACAACTTGTAATAAGGTCTAAGGTATTTTCGTGTCCTTCAATGGGTTCAATCAGCATACTATACATCTTTCGAACCAATAGGTTCTCTATAATTTGAATAAAAAAATCTTCCTTTGATTCAAAGTGGTAATAGAAGGCTCCTTTTGATAGCGATAATTCTTTGAGAATATCGTCGACACTTGTATTGTAATAACCGTTTTTATAGAAAAGTTCCAATCCGGTTACTTGCATTCTTTGCATGGTCGCCATGCGTTTTAAAGTCTTGTCCATTTTAGTAAGATTTGGGTCTAACAGACTGCTAAGTCTCTAACAAAGAACCCAAGGAAAACGTTTTCGCTCAATCTAAATGGATAAACGGACCTATATTTTCGGTTAAATAACCAAACACCGACGAACTACACAATTTCTAAAAAAATAAACCGACTTGATAGTCGGTTTAAATGATACTATTGTAGGGTGAATAACCTTTAAGAATAGACGGACGGAACTATATTAGTTTAGGTGACCGTGCCTTGGCAGCTACTACCTGCTCCAGCAGTACAACCGTAGCAGTGCTGAGAAATAATAATATTGCGGTCATTTAAAACTTCCTCGTTATAATCTTTAATATGGTTGACCTTGCTGGCCACCTTAAGACCTAACATTTGATTAAAATCACAATCGAACAGCCAACCATCCCAACTAACGGAGATGGTATTGGTACACATAACGTTCGCTACCGCTGCCGGATTATAGGCTTCTACTAAAGAGTACATGTAATCTTCGTAATTGTCAGAAGCGATCAAGTAGTCTAAAAATCTAGATATGGGCAAGTTGGTAATCGCAAAGAGATTGTGAAATTCAATATTAAAATCTTCTTTTAGGGCTTTTTTAAAGTCACGTTCCATGGCAGCTTGGTCACTAGGTAGAAAGGCGCCTGATGGGTTGTAGACTAAGTCGAGTTTTAAAGGACTATCCGGCATTCCGTAACCCACTTCATTCAATTTTTTCAATGCCTGTATCGATTTGTCGAAAACTCCATCTCCACGTTGTTTATCGGTTTTTCCCCTAGTATAGTGAGGCATGGAAGATACTACATGAATATTGTACTCTTTAAAGAAGTCTGGCAGGTCATTATACTTCTTGTTGGCCATGATAATGGTCAAATTAGACCTAACGATAAAATCTTTTATACCGACCTTGGCGGCTTCTTCAACAAACCATCTAAAATTAGGATTCATTTCCGGCGCACCGCCGGTAAGGTCCAAGGTATGTGCACCTGTGTGTGAAATGACATCGAGACATTGTTGCATAGTTTCTTTGGTCATAATTTCCTTTCTATCAGGGCCGGCATCAACATGGCAGTGCTCACAGACCTGGTTGCACATATAGCCCACATTGATTTGGAAAATTTCTAATTTTTTAGGGCGTAAGGGATACTGCCCAATATTTGAGAGCTTATCCTTAAAACGGGGAAGTTCACCATCGGCGAACACGCCTCCACTAAGAATGTCTAATTGTTTATTTGTTTCAGCAAGTTCATTATGCCTTGCCTTGAGGGATTTTGTTGCCATAATAATGGTTTCGTTTTAGCCCAAAAAGAGCATTTTAGTGCAAACAAAGTTTTACATACTCAACTTGTTGTACTTGTTCATCATCTGTACGCCATGTACCAAAGTAGCCCCACTTTCAATGGCGGCACCGGCATGAACGGCCTCCATCATTTCTTCTTTGGTAATACCGCGCTGTAAGCCATCTTTAGTATAAGCATCTATACAGTAGGGGCATTTGACCACGTGGGCTACTGCAAGCGCTATGAGTGATTTTTCGCGGGCCGATAGTGCTCCTTCCTCAAATACTTTGCCATAGTAGTCGAAAAATTTTTCTCCTAACTCTTCGCTCCACTCGCTAATTTTTCCAAATTTTCTTAAATCCGCCGGGTCATAATAATTATTAGCCATCTTATTTTTTCTTTTTAGTGTTTGTGATTAATCCTATTATTCAATTAGTCTGTTTTTTGCTTGTGACCATACATTCGTATACGATTGTTCATCGTTTTTTCTCGTGCATTTAAAAGCAAGACTGATATTTTTTGTAAGAACTAAATGTCGCCAAAGTCTCTTCAAATTCTAACATGTTAATAAAGTTTACAAAATGTATAGGAAACACACGCATTTTTATAGATTTTTTAGCAAAAACACTCAACGTTTTGGCATAAGAATTGTTCAAATTGAAATCGTAATCAAGACTTATATAAATTGAATTTACTATGGATAATTTAACAGCTTTATTAATGATTGGGTGGCTTTTCGGAATCTTTGGTCTTATATATACAATTGGTCTGGCAAGAAAGAAGTCTACTAACGACAGGCCTGTTTTTGTACCTATTAAAGTGCAGAAAAGTTCCCGTCAAATTTTCAAGAGTAAAAATTAAAATTGATTTTCTCGACCCGTAAGTCGATTCTTAACTGAAAGTTTAATTAATATTCAAATCAAAATGACAAATAGAGCAAACACAACTTCGAGTTGGAAGGTTTACCTGTTTTCAGCCCTGATTGCCTTAGCGGTAAGTTTTGCCGTTATAAAAGGGTATCAAATGACTCAGAACGATGAAATTAAAATCACCCAAGTAAGTGGGGTTGATGGAAAACATGTACTGTACACGGCAGATGATGAAGGTAATATCAAGCCGCTTGACTTTACTGAGACCAGTGAGAAGGTATTAGATGCAGTAGTACATATTAAATCAATTCAAACCCGCCCTCAGAACAACATGAGCGGTGCCAGAGAATTGCCAGATCCTTTTAAAGAGTTTTTCGGTGATATGTTCAAAAACCAAATGCCAGAAGGTGGTATGCAGTCACAACCATTGATAGGTACCGGTTCCGGGGTTATCATAAATGAGAAGGGTTATATCGTTACCAACAATCATGTAATTGATAATGCTGACGAGGTAGAGGTGACCCTTTATAATAATGAATCTTATAAGGCAAAAGTAATTGGTGTTGACCCGACCACTGATTTGGCACTTTTACAAATAGACGCCGATGATTTGCGAACCATGGCGCTGGTAAATTCTGATGATGTAGAGGTAGGTGAATGGGTGTTGGCAGTTGGTAACCCACTGGGTCTGAATTCAACCGTAACGGCCGGCATCGTTAGTGCGAAAGCACGTAGTATCAATATAAATAAAGAAAAGTTTGCTGTTGAAAGCTTTATCCAGACCGATGCGGCCATTAACCCAGGAAACAGTGGTGGAGCTTTGGTCAATCTTGAAGGAAACCTAGTAGGTATTAATACGGCAATAGCCAGTAGAACGGGAAGTTATACCGGTTATGGTTTTGCGGTGCCTAGTAATATAGTTACCAAAGTTGTTGAAGACTTACTAAAATATGGTAGTGTACAGCGAGGTATGCTTGGTGTGAGCATTAGAACTATGGATGGATCTTTGGCCAAGGAGAAAAATGTAAGCTTCTCAAAAGGCGTTTGGGTAGAAAATGTGGGCGATCAGAGCGCTGCTGACAAAGCCGGTATTGAATCAGGTGATATTATTACGAAGGTTGATGGTGTGCTAGTTGGCACTTCCCCAAGACTACAAGAGATTATTGCCAGTAAAAGACCGGGTGACAAAGTGGCCGTTACCGTTAGACGTGATGGAAAAGAGAAGGAATTTGATGTGATTCTAGAGAACGCGAACGGAACAACTGAGATTGTAAAACACGAGAAAAAAGAGGTTCTTAATTTATTGGGTGCAGATTTTGAGACTTTAGATGCCAAAATGGCCGAAAAGCTGAACATTGAAAGTGGTGTTCAGGTCACAAGGCTTTACCCTGGTAAAATACGTAAGCAAACCCAAATGCGTGAAGGGTTTATTATTACCCGAATCGATGGAAAACGTATAAAGGAGGTTGAAGATGTAGCAAAAGCCCTTGAAAACAAGTCAGGCGGCGTTATGATAGAAGGTGTTTACGAGGGTTCATCGGAGAAATATTATTACGCTTTTGGAATGGATTCTTAATATATCCGTTTCATTTTAAGTAATTTTAATGCCGCGGTGCCTTTCACGCACCGCGGCATTATTTTTTCACCAAAATGAGAGATTTAAGAGATGTTGCATCATTAGGTCTAATTCTGTCGGGCGGTGGTGTTCGGGGTATGGCCCATATAGGTGTAATTAAGGCATTAAATGAATATGGCATATCGGCAAACATTGTAAGCGGAAGTAGTGTCGGTGCGTTGGTGGGTGCTCTTTATGCTAACGGTAATACGGTTTCTGAAATGCTTTCTTTCTTTAAAGAAACCCCTCTCTTTAAATATAACTTCTTGACTATAGTAAAGCCAGGCTTTATTGATACCGATAGGTATTTTGATGTTTTTCGCGTCTATTTTCCAGACGATAATTTCGAATCTTTGCAAAGAGAGTTGCATGTAGTGGCTACGAATTTGCAAAATGGTGATTTAGGATATTTTTCTTCTGGAGAGCTCATCGCGCCTCTTTTGGCCTCCGCTGCTCTTCCACCGGTATTTAGTCCTGTTGAAATAGGGGGTGAACTCTTTGCCGATGGCGGTATAATGAACAATTTTCCTTTGGAACCAATTGAAGGTAAGGTCGACTTTATACTAGGAAGCAATGTTTCTGTGATAGGGCATCTGGAGAAAAACGCGTTAAAGAATTCCATACAGCTGACAGGTAGGGTAACAGGACTAATGATTTACGCCATCAATAGGCAAAAATTGGAAGCATGCGACCTGTTGTTGGAGTTCAAAGATTTGGAGCATATTGGCGTACTTGACAGAAAAGGAATTGAAAAGGCATATGCCATAGGTTATGACCACACCCGAGAAATTCTTGACATAGTACTTTCAAATTAGAACATACTGCTTAAAAGAAGGGTGGCGACTATCCATAGAACTACTGAGATAATACCCCCAATGACCAAGAAATGTTTAAAGCGATAGATACCCATACTAAAAATGAGCGCATTGGTCTGATAGCCCAGCGGTGTGAAAAAGCTGAAGTTAGCCGCAAACATCACTGATAAAATAAAGGGCTTGACATCAAGTTCCAGCCCATTGGCCAGCGAAATACCTATAGGGGCCATAATTATGGCCGTCGCATTATTAGAAACAACACTGCTTAATAACATGGTGGTCAAAAATAGAATTCCAATAACGATCATAGGTTGTTGTCCGCTCATATATTCAAGCAAGACTTGGGTTATCCACTTATCGGCCTCGGCATTGCTCATGGCAATTCCTAAGGGAATCATTCCTGCCAACAGAAATATAATCTGCCAGTTGATTTTTTCATAGATTCGGTTGAGTTCAACACATTTGAACAAAAGCATTGCAAGCGTTCCCGTTATAACGCTGGTCATTACCTCAAACACGCCTGTAGCAGCCAAAGCAACTGTACCGAGTAGTATTAAAATTGACAGGTTACGTTTTATAACAGTTGAGGGCGGTCGACCTTCAAACTGATTGAGTACCGCTAGATTATTACTGTTCTCAAAATTCGGAACATAATCGGGGTCGGTCTGTATCAAAAGCCTATCACCAACGCGAAGCCTAGTAAACTCTCGATTGCTCTGATAAAGCCTTCTCTGAAGACTTGTTAATTTTTTTCGTTTGTTGACGGCCAAAGGTATGGCCCTCGGTACAATCATTCTTTTAAGCTCTGCTAACGTGCGGCCAACAAAACGTGAACCAGGTAACAGTAGTAGTTCGAGCAATACGGCATCCTTTTCTTTTTCAGTTTCTTGGGTATCCGGATCATCTTTCTTTTTTCGCTTTCCGCCCACCCTCTTTATTTGGGTGCTTGAACCAGGCTTGATTTGGTCTAAATGCTCGACATCAACTTCAAAATAACCTTGGCCGCGCATCCATTGAAGGTTTTCAAGACTACAATGAAGAAGTATCACATCATTGGCATGAATTTCCATCTCTTTATTGAGCAGATTTTGATCTAATCGATTTCTCGTAATTCTTAGAACGGTAATATCCGACTCTTTGAACATGAAAGAATCCCCTAGCTTTTTACCGACCAACGAAGATTCTGGGTCAACGGTTAAGGTCAATAAATAGCGGTCGAGATCATACTTATCCGATAATCCGGCGGCATTTTTTGGCAAAAAGCGGTAAAATAAGGCGATTATTAGTACAGAAATACCCAAGAAGGTGATACCCATTAAACTGAATTCGAAAAAACCTAAACGTTCACCTGTATACCGAGAAGAGATGTTGTTGACCAAAAGGTTGGTCGATGTACCCATCAATGTACAGCTTCCACCTAAAATACTGGCAAAAGAGATGGGTAATAACAATTTGCCGGGCGGCATTTGATACTTCTGTTTGAGCTCGGCGACTATTTTGATGAATACGATAACGACAGCTGTAGAGCTGACAAATGCTGAAATACTGCCAGCAATGAGCATTACCGCGACCATGGCCAAGACCATCGGCCAACTTTTCAAGACCTTTAAACCTTTGGCCAACCATGAAATAGCACCGTTTTCCTCAAGACCTATAGCCAATATCATCAGACAGAGTATGGTGATGACCGCCTTATTCGAAAAACCACTGACCGCTTCCTCAGGTGTCACAAGACCGGTCAGCAAAAGAGCGGCAATTATGCAGAATGAAATTTTATCGATGGGAAACACCTCAAAGGCGAACAAGACAATGGTTGCGCCAATGATGAGAAAAACCAGAATGATTTCCCATGTCATATCGAAGAGCATTAGATATTCTTGCAAAGGTATTCTAAGCCTTGGCAGGTTGTACCCCAATCGCAATAATTGCGAGTGCTAATGCTTTTACAATATACTCGCCAAAAAATATACCGATATATATTTTTAACTGTTGTTTCTATACATCGTCGTAATCAACGGTAAGGCTAGGGGTAATCGGCAGCGCTTGGCAAGTTAGAATAAAGCCTTCTTCAATTTCACCGTCGGTCAAAATCTGATTTTTGACCATTTCCGCTTTACCTTCGGTAACTCTGGCGATGCAGCTACTGCAAACCCCACCTTGACATGAATATGGGGCATCGATATTTTCTTTGAGAACCGCATCAAGTACGCGGTCTTTCTTATCCATAGTCAAAGAAAACTCCTCATCGTCCAGAATAATCTTTAGTTGGGTCTGACCTTCGGCATCAACGGGCATATCATCAAGAATTTCAGTAGTGGTGAAAAGTTCAAAGTGTATTTTGTCTTTAGGTATGTCGTTTTCTTGAAGCATATCTGATACAAGATTAATCATACCTTCAGGTCCGCAAAGATAAAAGGCATCAAATTCAGTGTCTTTGTGCTTGTTCTTTAAAGCGTAATTGACCGTTGAGCTATCGATTCTACCAAACAACGAATTGTCTTCCTGTGTTTGACTGGTAATGAAGTAGGCAAAAAACCTGTCAGGATAATCAAGCTCTAATTTGGCCAATTCAGTATAGAACATGGTCTCTTTGTGAGACTTGTTACCATATACAAGAACAAATTTATTTTTCGAATTGCTAGAAAGCACGGTCTTAACAATGCTCATTATAGGTGTTATACCGCTACCTGCGGCAAAGGCAGCAATATTTTTCTGCTTTTCGGAAGGAGAAAAAGTAAAGCGCCCCTCTGGTGGCATAACCTCTAAAACATCACCAACGGAAAGTTTGGTGTTGGCAAAATCAGAAAAACCGCCGCGGTCTACTTTTTTTACACCGATGGTGAAACAATCACTTTTCGGTGAAGAACAGATCGAGTAAGCCCTTCTCAACTCTTTTCCCTTCAATTCTTTTTTGACGGTTATGTATTGACCAGGGGTAAAATCAAAAGTTTGAATTAGTTCTTTTGGCACAGCAAATGTGATGGCTACTGAACTTGGTGTCAAGGGTTTGATGTGTTTTACCGTAAGCGGATGAAATTGGGCCATGTTAATCTGTTTAGTACAAATGGAAAGGCAAAATTAAGCATTGGCCCTACTATTTGAAACGTATTGGCAAAAAAATAGTTTCTAGGTGTAACAATTAGTATCTTTCGTACACTCATTCTTCATAGCAATAGTTCTTTTGATGATCAAGCACTTCACTAACCTTCAATGGAAATCTTTCTTTCGCTCTTCTTCATTCGGAAAAGGGTTGGCAATGAAGATTTTTATGGGTTTTTTGGGTGTTTATCTATTGGTTTCGTTGGCAATGGCCGGTGTGGGCATGTATTTTGCCCTAGAGAAAATTTTCCCGGATGATGACCCTTTTTTGATGGTCAACCGATTCATCATTTATTCATTTCTTTTAGAAATTTTTGTCCGTTATTTTTTTCAGAAGCTTCCAGTGATGGATGTAAAGCCCTTTCTGACCCTGCCGGTCAAGAAAAGTGCCATTACCCATTATATTTTAGGGCGTTCCGCTTTGTCGTTTTACAACTTCATGTCCCTCATTTTTTTTCTTCCCTTTTGCGTAGTTCTCATAACGAAAGGCTATGACAGGCTCAATGTGATTGTTTGGCTGCTGGCGATATTGGCTATCGTTCTTCTTATTAACTACATAAATTTTCTTGTAAATAAGAGTGACAAGGTGCTTCTGGTAGTAGCAAGTATCTTGATAGGCTGTTTTGCTTTTGAGTATTTTGATGTACTGCCCTTAACGGTCTATTTCGGTCAACTTTTTTATTCTTTATATGAGCAACCTTATTGGCTGTTCGTGCCAGTGCTATTATTGGTGTTTGCTTATTACGCTAACTACAGTTTTTTAAAAAGAAAATTGTTTTTAGACACCACCTTGCGCAAGAAAACCAAACACGTGGTGACATCAGACATGACATGGACACGTCATTTTGGCCACATTGCGCCCTTCTTGAAACTTGACTTAAAGCTTATATGGCGTAACAAGCGTACTAAAACACAGGTCTTTATTTCTTTGGCCATGATTTTCTATGGCTTGATATTTTATACCATGGGTGATTTTGGCCCTAATTCACCCATGATGGTCTTTGTAGGCATTTTTATGACCGGTGTTTTTTTGATGAACTTTGGCCAATTCATACCATCTTGGGATAGTGAGTATTACAGCATGATGATGTCGCAGAATATTCCCTTGCGGAATTACTTAGAGTCAAAGGCCAAGCTTATTTACGTAAGTGTAGCCGTTATGTTTCTGTTGTCCATTCCGTACATTTATTTTGGTTGGGAAGCCTTGGCCATCAATTTGGCGTGCGCACTTTATAATTTGGGTGTTAATACGCCAGTGGTTTTGCTCTTTGGGTCGCTGAACAAAAAGAGAATTGATTTGGCGAAAAGTGCAGTGGGCAATATGCAAGGCGTAAGTGCAGCACAATTTCTTGTGGGTATACCCCTATTCGGGCTGCCGATGGTTCTCTACAGCGTATTGTATTATTCGGCCTCGTTTCAGGTGGCAATTGTGGCCATGGGTTTGGTCGGTCTGATTGGTTTTTTATGCAGAAAGCAATTGATCGATATGACCACCAAAGCATATCGCAATAAAAAATATAGAATGATTGCCGGTTTCAAAGAAAAGAACAGTTAATCCAATAGTTCCAATTTATGATTGAAGTAGAAAACCTTAGCAAGACGTACAACGGAAAGACTGTTTTGAATATTCCTCAATTGAATATCACCAAGGGACAAAGTTTTGGTTTAGTAGGTAACAATGGCGCAGGTAAAACTACATTTTTTAGCCTTTTGCTAGATTTGATCCAGCCAACCACAGGTCATATTGTTACAAATAATGTTCGGGTAGATCAAAGCGAAGATTGGAAACCTTTTACATCATCTTTCATTGATGAATCTTTTTTGATAGGATACCTTACCCCTGAAGAATATTTCTATTTTATCGGGGAACTTCGTCATCAGAACACAGCCGATGTCGATGCATTATTGGCCAACTTCCAAGAATTTTTTCACGGAGAAATATTGGGTCAGAACAAATATTTAAGAGACCTTTCTAAGGGTAATCAGAAAAAGGCGGGTATTGTTGCCAGCTTTATCGGTCAGCCAGAAGTGGTGATTTTAGATGAACCCTTCGCTAATTTAGACCCATCCACCCAAATCAGGCTCAAGGGAATCATAAAAGAATTGGCTGCGCAAAAGGGGGTAACCGTTTTGGTTTCCAGCCACGATTTAATTCATGTAACTGAAGTTTGTGAACGAATAGTTGTATTGAATAAGGGTGAGGTGGTGAAAGATATTGAGACCTCCGCTGAAACTTTAAGAGAATTAGAAGCGTTTTTCTCTGGATCTTCTTTTTCGGCCCCTGGCGAAACCATCATTTCTTAGTGGGTGAATGGTATATTCTTTTTGAAATGAAATTTATGAAAACCGACCATTGGGTCGGTATCAGCGTTGGGGTTTAAGAGGCCTTGTACCTGATTCATCGATAAACTACTCCTTCTTTTCTTTAAACTGTATAAAAACAGCCATAAAATGTTCCGGCCACTTATTCACTGACCTGTCGGTCGGTTAAGTTCAGTTCTTTTTTTAATGTAGGGGGCTTGTTTCGAAAGGTTTTATTGGTATTAAAGTCGCTATTTTAGAGATTATTTATGTTCTAAAGTCCTGCTGGTACAATTTCCGAGGCTTTATCGCTTCAACGGCTTTGATTAAAATATTTTATCGATGAAATACATAATAATCCCGTTCTTTTTTAGTTAGAGTTACGTACACAGATTTACAATTTTGAAGCTATATAAAAAACTGGTCTTGATTTCGGTTCTGGGGGGCATCGCGATATCGTCTTGCTCTACCAAGAAAGATACGTTCGTAAACCGAAATTGGCATGCGCTCAACACCAAATACAACACTCTGTATAATGGCAATATTGCCTTTGAAGAGGGGCGCACAGAGCTAAACAATACTTACCATGATGATTACTGGGAGGTGCTTCCGGTAGAGCGCCTAGAGGTTACCGACGAAATCAAACTAGACTCTGAAGATAACAACCCTAACTTCATAATTGCTGAAGAGAAGGCCACGAAAGCCATACAAAAACATAGTATGGATATTAAAGATGTCGAGCGAAACCCACAAACTGATGAAGCTTTTTTATTGTTGGGCAAGGCCAGGTATTTTGACCAAAGGTATATTCCCGCATTAGAGGCTTTTAACTACATCATCAACAAATATGATTTTAGCGACAAGATTGCTGAGGCACGTATCTGGCGTGAGAAGGTAAATATTAGACTTGAGAATGAAGAGTTGGCCATTAAAAATTTGAAGTGGCTAATGAAATACGAAGATTTGAAAGAGCAAGAATATGCCGATGCACGCGCTATGATGGCTCAGGCATATATTAATCTTGGGGTTATCGATACAGCTGTTCAGCAACTGAAGATTGCATCTTATTATACCAAGAAAAACTCTGAGAAGGGTCGTTATTATTACATAATAGGCCAGCTATTTAACCAATTAGGGCATAAAGACAGCGCCAACTACGCGTTTGATAAGGTAATTGACCTAAATCGAAAATCACCAAGGGTTTATATGGTGAATGCAGAAATAGAGAAGATTAAGAATACCGATGTTACTTCTGAAAATCAGGAGCTGATGCTTGAGTATCTCACCAAAATGGAGGAGAATCGTGAAAACAGACCCTTTTTACATCTAATTTATCGTCAAGTCGCCGAGTATCACTTGAATCAAGAGAACGATAGCTTGGCATTGCTATACTTCAACAAGTCGCTAAGGGCCACCCAAAATGAGCCTAAATTAAATGCTCTGAATTATGAGAACCTGGCAGTTTATAATTTTGATAGAAACATATATAAGTTGGCAGGTGCCTATTATGACAGTGTTCTGACCAACTTAAATGAGAATACTAAAAAATACCGCTCTACCAAGAAGAAACTTGATAACCTTGAAGATGTAATCAAATATGAAGACATCGTTCATCACGCCGATAGTGTAATCACTGTATACGAAATGCCCCAAGAAAAAAAGGTGGCCTATTTTGAAGAGCACATTGCTAGTTTGAAAAAGGCACAGGAAGCGGCGGCGAAAAAAGAAGAGAACAGAATGAATGCGGGCTTTGCTCAATTTGCCCAAAGCAAAGGGGGTAAAGAGAATAAAGGCAAGTTCTATTTTTATAATTTGACCAGTTTAGGTTACGGCAAAAATGATTTCGCCCAACGATGGGGCAAAAGAGAACTGGCAGATAACTGGCGTTGGAGCGATAAAAGTCGTTCTTTGCCGGCAGAAGCGACTAACGCTGTTGCGGCAAACGACCAACAAGGTTTGGGTGAAGAAGCTGCTGATGACCGCATGTCCGTCGATTTTTATCTTAACCAGATTCCTCAGGAAGAGAGTACTATTGATAGCCTCCGCACTGAAAAAAACTTTGCCAACTATCAGCTGGGGTTGATTTATAAAGAGAAATTCAAAGAGAACGTTTTGGCTGCCGAAAAGCTTGAAGATGTTCTTGCCTCCAATCCTGAAGAAAGACTGGTATTGCCTTCTAAGTATAATTTGTATAAGATATATGAAGAAGAGGGTAGTCCGTTATTGGCTTCGATGAAGGCCGATATACTTAAAAACCATGGTGATTCTCGTTACGCCGAAATCATTTTGAACCCTAGGGCCGTTCTTGAGGGCGATGAAGATAGCCCGGCTGCACGTTATGCCGCCCTCTACAGACTTTACGAGCAGCAAGAGTTCTTGCGCACGATTACTGGTGCTGAAGAGAACATTGAAAAATTCACGGGTGACCCAATCGTTCCGAAATTCGAGATGTTAAAAGCGAACGCCATAGGCAGGCTCAATGGTTTTGAACCGTTCGAAGAGGCCTTGAACTACGTCGCACTTACCTACCCTAATTCCCCCGAAGGCAAAAAGGCAGAACAAATAGTGTCAGAGGAATTACCAAAATTGGCCGTTACCGAATTCTCTGCAGAAGAAGGCTCTACAGGTACCGATAACTGGAAAGTTGTTTTTCCTTTCAGAAGAAGCAATAATCAGATTGCTTTGAGAGTTATGAAAGAGCTAGAAGACGCAATCATAGATTTAAGATACAAGAATAGGGTGTCAAAAGACATTTATACGCTGGAAGAGCAATTCGTAGTAGTACACGGTTTTAAATCGAAGGACTACGCTCTAGGGTTCGCAGAACTTATAAAATTTAACAAGGATTACCTTATTGACAATGAGAATTTTGTAATTTTATCTAGCAACTACAAGACGGTACAAGTTCATAAAAACCTACAAGATTATAAGAATCAGATTTTAACCCCAAAACCATAACAAATGTTTTCCGATAACAAAAAACCTAGAACTATGAACGAAATAGGAGCACAACCGAACAGAATTTCTAAGCACACTAAAATCAAAGGAGATATCATCTCAGAAGCCGATTTTAGAATCGATGGTAAATTAGATGGAAATGTAAAAACCACCGGTAAGGTAGTTATCGGTAAAGACGGCTACATTCACGGAAAGGTAGAATGCGTCAACGCAGATATCGAAGGAAGCTTCAACGGTGAGCTTTTAGTTTCTGATTTATTGTCGTTAAAATCTTCAGCGGTAATCGAGGGTACGGTTTCCGTATCTAAATTGGCGGTAGAGCCAGGGGCCACTTTTAATGCTTCTTGTACTATGAAGGGCAAAGGTGCTTCGTCAAGCAGTAGCAGCAATTTTAAAACAACTATAGGTACAGCTGCCAATGAGCCAGCAAAAGCCTCGTGATAATTCGCGCTTGATCCGAAACGCGGCTAGCCTGTCGGGCATAGCCATACAAATGGGGGCGACCATTTATTTGGGGAATCTTCTAGGGGCGTGGTTGGATGAAAAGTTTGAAAAAACATATTTAGAGGATACAATTACCCTTATTGCTGTATTTTTGTCGATGTACCTAGTCATAAAAAAGGTCATCAACTTGAACAAATAATAGGGTCTAGTGGTAAAAACAATTTTGTTATACATAGTCGTGTTCACTTTTGTGGGCGCGACTTCTTTCTTTCTGCACGAATGGTTTTTGGGTGAAGAATATGATGAGCTGAAAGTTTTACTGAAGAAGGCCTATGTTTTTCATGGCATTTTCTCTTTATCGATTATAATTGTCTTTCGACTGGTGGCCAAAATCAAGTCGGTTTTCCCGCAACTGGGTTTTATTTATATGGGCCTTTTGGTTTTTAAAATCATGGTTTTCACGATGATGTTTTATCCCCAACTCATGGGAGATCAGATTATATCGAGGTTTTACAGGGGATCTATTTTAATACCCATTGCTATTTTTCTAATATTGGAAGTTGTTTTTGTTACAAAAATATTGCGCGGTAAATAATCCCAGAATTTTATATAAAAAATATGGTTTGATTTACGTTAAGAATAACTACTTTTGCGCCAAATTTTAGGAGCTTAATTTTTTGATAAAGAACCCATGAAGGAAGTATCAAGATCGGTCGGAACTCTATTACTACTTTTTGCACTTTGCTTTTCACTCCAAGGTTTTGCGTCTTCAGAATCAGACGATAAGGCTGATGGCGCTGTAAGTACTAAAGAAGAAGTCGAGGCGTATATTCAACACCATATTAAAGACTCACACGATTTTCATTTGTTCTCTTACACTAACGGTGCTGGTGAGCGAAAGCATGTCGGTTTTCCACTTCCGGTCATTGTTTGGTCAAGTAATGGTTTGGCCAGTTTTATGTCATCTGCTTTTCATCATGATGATTCAGGCGAGGTAATCGTTGAAAAAAATGGTTCTCGGTTTGTTAAGCTTCATAGTAAAATTTATGAATTGGATGGTGGTGCTAATGAGGTGAAGTTCGATGAGGCGCATCACCCTACAAACGCCCATAAGGTTTTAGATTTTTCTATGACTAAAAGTGTTGTCGGTATTCTTTTGGTCGGTCTATTGATGCTTTGGGGCTTTTCTAGTTTGGCCAAACAATACAAGACAAAAAAGGTGCCAACGGGTTTTGGTCGTGTGCTTGAGCCTTTGGTAATCTATGTTAGAGATGAGATTGCCAAACCGAACATCGGTGAAAAGAAGTATAGAAAATTTACAGGCTATCTATTAACCGTTTTCTTTTTTATATGGATTTTGAATCTTTTAGGTCTTACTCCTTTAGGTTTCAACGTAACCGGGCAATTGGCCGTAACTGCGGCATTGGCTATTTTCACCTTGATTATTTATACGGTTAGCGGAAATAAAGATTATTGGATGCACATGCTCTGGATGCCAGGTGTGCCGGTTCTTATTCGTCCCGTTTTGGCCATCATCGAATTGGCAGGAGCGTTTTTGATTAAGCCTTTCTCGTTATTGGTTCGTTTGTTTGCGAATATTTCAGCAGGTCATATTGTTGTCATGAGTCTTATCGCTATCATGTTTACCCTAAAGAATAGTTTGGGTGTAGCGGGCGCTACTGGGTTGTCATTGGTTTTATCATTTTTTATCACTTTGATCGAAGTTTTGGTGGCTTTTCTACAAGCATATATTTTCACAATGCTTTCTGCTTTGTTTATTGGAATGGCAGTAGCGGAACACGATCATGAGCATGAACATGACGCACATGGTCATGAGGTGGCCGACGCAGAAGACGTTCGAGAGAATTTTATTTAGAATTGAGTTTTTTATTTAATATATAAATCATTTACTATGTACAACTTAATTGGAGCAGGTTTAATCGTAATCGGAGCCGGTATCGGACTTGGTCAAATCGGTGGTAAAGCAATGGAAGGTATTGCTCGTCAACCAGAAGCGACTGGAAAAATCCAAACTGCAATGATTATCATCGCTGCACTTTTAGAAGGTTTGGCATTTGGTGCCTTGTTCTTAGGAAAATAAGAATAGAAAAACCTAAAAGCATTTTCCTGTAACGGTTGGTTGCAGGAAATGCTTTTCATCAAACATTAGCTATTAAGATATTATATATGGACATTTTAATAAACGATTTTTCACCAGGCCTTTTTATTGTACAGACCATTCTTTTGTTAGGTCTGATTTTTCTATTGGTGAAGTTTGCATGGAAACCTATATTAACGTCTCTTAATGAAAGAGAAGAAGGTATTCAGGGCGCTTTAGAGGCAGCCGAACAGGCCAGAAAAGAAATGCAAAATCTTCAGGCCGACAATGACAAGCTTTTGAAAGAAGCTCGTGCCGAGCGTGAGGCTATGTTGAAAGAAGCTAGAGAGATAAAAGATAAGATGATTGCCGACTCAAAAGAGCAGGCTCAAGTAGAGGCAGACAAATTGATTAAACAAGCTCAGGCAGCCATCGAGAGCGAAAAGAAGGCCGCTGTTGCTGATATCAAGAATCAAGTAGCCGAACTTTCGGTAGAAATAGCTGAAAAAGTGCTTAAAGAGCAATTGGCCAACAAAGACAAGCAACTAAAGTTGGTTGAAAGTATGTTGGGCGACGTTAAGTTGAATTAATCGATATTCTTTAAGTTAACTACCAAATAAGAAACAAATGAGCGATTCTAGAGCAGCCTTAAGATATGCAAAAGCCGTTTTAAACTTTGCAGTTGAAAAAAAAGCGGCAAATGCGGTCGAAGATGATATGCGTTCTATAGTAGCTACCATTTCAGAAAGCAAAGAGCTTCGCAATATGTTGCAGAGCCCTGTTATCAAAGAGGAAACAAAAAAAGAATCCTTGGCGGCCATATTTGCAGGTAGCAACGAAATAACTTTAGGTCTTTTAGGTACTTTGGCAGGTAATAAGAGAGTATCTCTTTTAAACGAAGTTGCCTTAAAGTATATTATTTTAAACGAAGATTTAAAAGGTGAAGGTGTGGCATATGTAACCACAGCCGTTCCATTGACGCCAGAGCTTGAAAAGAAAGTTTTGAAGCAAGTGGCCCAGCTTACCGGTAACGAGGTAAGCATTCAGAATAAAATCGATGAGAGTATCATCGGAGGTTTTATTCTAAGGGTCGGCGATTTGCAGTACGATGCGAGTATTGCGAATAAATTGAATAATTTAAAAAGAGAATTTACCAATAGTCTATAAATAACAACAACCTTTGAAATTAGAGGTCTCGTTCTATTTTCGCAGGTATAATGTCTAAACAAATGGCAGGAGTAAAAGCCGCTGAAGTATCAGCAATATTAAAGAAACAGTTATCAGGATTTGAAGCTACCGCTACTTTGGATGAAGTAGGAACCGTATTGCAGGTTGGTGATGGTATCGCCCGTGTTTACGGACTTTCCAATGCTCAATATGGAGAATTGGTGGAGTTTGAAGGTGGATTGGAAGGTATTGTTCTTAACCTCGAGGAAGACAACGTTGGTGTCGTACTTTTAGGCCCTTCTAAAGAAGTTCTTGAAGGTGCTACCGTAAAACGTACCCAAAGAATTGCTTCCATTAAGGTAGGTGAAGGTATTGTTGGGCGTGTGGTTGATACTTTGGGTAACCCTATCGATGGTAAGGGTCCTATCGCCGGTGATACCTACGAAATGCCATTGGAGCGAAAGGCGCCTGGTGTTATTTATAGAGAGCCCGTAACCGAACCTATGCAATCAGGTATTAAGGCTATTGATGCTATGATTCCTGTAGGTAGAGGTCAAAGGGAGTTGGTTATCGGTGACCGTCAAACAGGTAAGACAACTGTTTGTATCGATACCATTTTGAATCAAAAGGAATTCTACGATGCCGGTGAGCCAGTTTACTGTATCTACGTTGCCGTAGGTCAGAAAGCTTCTACCGTTGCCGCAATTGCCAAGACCTTGGAAGAAAAAGGCGCTTTGGCCTATACAACCATTGTAGCGGCCAACGCATCAGATCCTGCGCCAATGCAGGTATATGCTCCATTTGCTGGGGCTTCTATCGGTGAATATTTCCGTGATACAGGTCGCCCTGCATTGATTATCTACGATGATTTATCAAAGCAGGCGGTAGCTTATCGTGAGGTGTCTCTTCTTTTAAGAAGACCACCAGGACGTGAGGCCTACCCTGGAGACGTTTTCTACCTTCACTCAAGATTGTTGGAGCGTGCCGCAAAAGTGATAAACGATGATAAGATTGCGCAAAGCATGAACGATTTACCAGAGGTATTAAAACCAATGGTAAAAGGTGGAGGTTCTCTAACGGCTCTTCCGATTATTGAGACACAAGCAGGTGACGTTTCCGCTTATATTCCTACCAACGTAATCTCCATTACCGATGGTCAGATATTCTTAGAGCAAGATTTGTTCAACCAAGGGGTGCGTCCTGCGATTAACGTTGGTATTTCGGTATCGCGTGTGGGGGGTAGTGCGCAGATTAAATCGATGAAGAAAGTTGCCGGTACCTTAAAACTAGATCAGGCACAGTTCCGTGAATTGGAAGCTTTTGCCAAGTTCGGTTCCGATCTAGATGCAGCTACTTTGAACGTAATTGAAAAAGGTCGTCGTAACGTTGAAATCTTGAAGCAGGCACAGAATGACCCTTACACTGTAGAAGATCAGGTAGCTATTATCTACGCAGGTTCTAAAAACTTGTTGAGAGATGTTCCGGTAGAAAAGGTAAAGGAGTTTGAAAGAGATTACTTAGAATTCTTGAATGCGAAACACAGAGGTGTACTTGATACGCTAAAAGCGGGTAAATTAACCGATGAGGTAATCGATACGCTAACAACGGTAGCTAAAGAACTTTCAAGCAAGTACAGAGGTTAAGAGTACTAGGTATGGAGGTTAGGTTATACTATTAACCAACCACTATTAACTAATTACTATAAGAAAAATGGCCAATTTAAAGGAAATACGAAATAGGATTTCATCGGTGTCTTCAACCATGCAGATTACGAGTGCCATGAAAATGGTATCCGCTGCAAAATTGAAAAAAGCCCAAGACGCCATTACGGCAATGCGCCCATATTCAGATAAACTTACCGAGCTTTTACAAAGCTTAAGTGCAAGTTTAGATGGTGATTCCGGTAGCAAGTATGCCGATAACCGTGAAGTGAAGAAGGTGTTGATAGTGGCAATAACTTCGAACAGAGGTTTGGCAGGTGCATTTAATTCGAATATTCTTAAGCAAGTCACTTTATTGGCCAATGAAACCTATGCTGGTAAGCAAGTAGATTACATTGCTTTAGGTAAGAAGGCCAATGATTTCTTATCAAAAAAGTCTACGGTGGTCAGCAATCATAGCCCAGTGTTTGATGATTTGACTTTCGACAACGTATCTACTATTGCTGAAGAGCTTATGGAATTGTTCGTAGAAGGCAAGTACGATAAAATCGATATCGTATATAACAAATTCAAGAATGCCGCCACTCAATTGGTTATTACCGAGCAATTTTTGCCGATAGTTCCAGCTGAGGAAGGAGAGACTGCCGCAGCTGATTATAAATTCGAGCCATCAAAGGCTGAGATTGTTGAGCAATTAATCCCTAAGTCTTTAAAGACGCAGCTTTATAAAGCCGTAAGAGATTCTTTTGCCAGTGAGCACGGTGCTCGTATGACTGCAATGCACAAGGCAACCGATAATGCCAAAGAATTGAGAGATCAGTTGAAATTGACCTATAATAAGGCGCGACAAGCGGCAATTACCAATGAAATATTGGAAATTGTGGGTGGTGCTGAAGCTTTGAACGGCTAAATTCAATAGCAACAAAATCATACAAACCCCACAATTGTGGGGTTTTTTATTGCTCTAATTTATATTGCCGCTATCGCTAGGCGCTCACTAAATTTTATTCGACTTTTGTCGGCATTATGAAGTCAAAAAAAACCGCCCTTCTTTTCATCTTTGTAACCATTCTAGTGGATGTAATTGGTATTGGTATTATCATTCCGATTATTCCTGATTTGATTATGGAATTGACGGGAGAGGGCACTCACATGGCCGTTATATACGGTATGTGGTTGACTACCGCCTTTGCTGGCATGCAATTTCTTTTTTCCCCAGTTCTAGGAGAAATTTCGGATCAATATGGGCGCCGCCCCATTCTTTTATTGGCTCTTTTAGGGCTTAGCGTTGATTATTTGATCCATGCTTGGGCACCATCTATTTCATGGTTGTTTCTGGGTCGTTTTCTCGCTGGGGTTACAGGTGCCAGCTTTACCGTGGCATCGGCCTACATAGCGGATGTCAGTACAAAGGAGAATAAGGCTAAAAATTTTGGTTTGATCGGTGCCGCTTTTGGTCTGGGCTTTATAATTGGCCCCGGAGTGGGAGGTTTTTTCGGTGAAATAGATATACGACTCCCATTTTACATTGCAGCAGGCCTCACCTTTGCCAATTTTATTTTCGGATGGCTTTTCGTGCCCGAATCCCTTCAGAAAGAAAATAGAAGGCCTATAGAGGTAAAAAAAATGATACCAGGGGTTTCATTGATAAGCTTGCGAAATTATAAGGGCGTACTTGCGTTGATATTTGCTTTTTTCTTGGCTAACCTGGCAGGTCAGGCGCTTCCCGCTACATGGTCTTACTATGGTATTGAACGTTACGAATGGAGCCCCAAAGAGATTGGGGTTTCTTTAATGGTTGTGGGGCTTTTAGTGGCATTGGTACAAGGTGTTTTGGTAGGTGTGCTCGTTAAGAAATTCGGCCGTCAAAAAGTGGTGGTGATAGGTTTTTTATTATGGACCCTCGGCATGTTTTTATTTGCATTGGCTACCGAACCTTGGATGTTGTATGCCTTTCTAATACCCTATGCTCTTGGTGGAGTCGCCGGCCCTACGGTACAAGGGGTGATTTCTAATCAGGTCTCTGAAAAAGAGCAGGGCAATCTCCAGGGGGCTATCACCGGGCTTCTAAGTATTACGTCAATTCTTGGCCAACTCATTTTCTCCCCTGTTTTTTACTTTTTCATACGGCCAGAAGGCGCCATTTACTTTCCAGGGGCTCCATATACCTTGGCAGCCTGTTTTCTCCTTACAGCCCTACTTTTTGCCTCATGGGCCATGAAGGGTATTGATATGGAAGAAGCCTAAGATTGCTGTAAATAGTCCCTATAGTCAATTCGCTCGTATCTAAGGTGTAAAATAATAGACCGAGAAAGATATGAGATTTTTGACAGGAGCAATATTGGTTATAGGTTTTATAATTTCAGGATGTTCTTCAACCAAAAAAATTGAAACAACCGCCCCATTTAGTCTGGGAGAACCGTATGCGCAAAAGTGGACTCTAGAAAATGATTCTGCAAAAGAGGGTCATGAGGTAGTGATACCCATCTTGAGCCTCGAGAAAGACAGGGCCGAGCTGAAAAATTTATACTATATGGGCAAGCGTGCACCACTTCAAATTAAGTTGACTTCTATAGGTAATGTGGCAGTGGCGGAATTCGGAGATATCGCAAATGAATTAGTTGAGACCAGTCAAGAAGATGAGCCCTTCCCTTTTCAATTGTCCGAAACTCAGGCAGTAGTGAGTTATGTGAACAATGAAAAAGTGAAGTATTTTCAGATTAATGGAATTCAGAGGAATTTGGCCATCATCTATCCCAATTTAGAAGCCAAAAATTCACAATAACCCGTTAAAAACGAGGTAGGGGCCTATTTCATCTCTTTGTTACATCCCTTTAAATAGGTACTTTTGAGCACTAAACCACGCTATTGAATCCGCTTAAAAAACTATTTCAACAAACAGCGATATATGGGCTCGCTACGGTACTTCCGCGGATGATGTCTTTCTTGCTGTTGCCACTGTATACCGGGGTGTTGGCGACTTCTGGCTACGGAGAGGTTTCCGTAATTTTTGCGTGGTTTGCCATATTCAATGTGCTTTTGGCTTATGGTATGGAAACTGCATTCTTTCGGTTTTACAACGGTGCCGACGACAAACGAACCGTAGTTTCGACTTCGCTAATTTCTATTTTGGCGAGCACCACCTGTTTTACCATACTGGCTCTTTTGATGCAGGGTAGTCTTGCCTCAGCCACAGGTATCGATACCGATTTTATACGCTATACCATTTTTATTATTGCGTTAGATGCGCTCGTGATTATTCCTTTTGCATGGCTCAGGGCGAATGAGAAGCCTATGCGATATGCAGTGATCAAGATTTTAAATGTTGGGGTCAATCTGGGTTTGAACGTTTTCTTTTTAGTGATGCTACCAAAAATGGCTGCCGATGGTACGGAAGGTTTGGGCTGGTTGTACCGACCGAATTTTGAGATATCCTATATTTTTATTTCTAATTTGGTTTCTAGCGGACTAACCCTTCTTTTGATGTTAGGCCTTTATCTCAGAAGAGACTATACCTTTGATTTTGAACTGTGGAAACGAATGATGCGGTATGCTTGGCCCGTACTGGTAGCCGGTATCGCATTTACCATTAACGAGGTTTTTGATAGAATTTTATTGGAGCAATTACTTCCGGCAGAAATAGCGAAGAGTGAAGTGGGTAAGTATTCGGCCTGTTATAAGTTAGGCATGTTCATGACCCTATTCGCTACCGCTTTCAGAATGGGTATTGAGCCTTTTTTCTTTAGTCATGCGGGTACCGAAAATCCTCAGAAAGCATACGCACAGATTACCAATTACTTTGTTGTATTAGGAAGTATTATATTATTGGCCGTTATCGTATTTTCAGATTGGCTTAAGGTTCTTTTTGTTCAAGATGAAGCTTATTGGGAAGCTATGAATATTGTACCGCTGATAATTTTGGCCAGTTTTTTTCTGGGTATCTATCACAATCTTTCGGTCTGGTACAAAGTTACCGACCGCACCCGATACGGAGCATTTATATCACTGATCGGCGCTTTTGTAACAATCGGTATAAACTATTTTTTCATTCCGGCAATCGGCTATATGGCTTCTGCTATCGCTACGGTTCTGGCCTATGGCACCATGATGTGCTTGTCGTATTATTTAGGAAAATCAAGATACCCCGTTCCATATAACTTCAGAAAGATTATATTCTATTTGGGTATATCCATTTTATTCTCGGCATTGTCATTCTATGTTTTCAATAGAAATATTTTAATCGGTAGTGTATTGCTGATATTATTTTTGGGCTTGGTTTACAGGTTGGAGAACGATAAATTGAAGCAAATTTTCCTAAAAAAATCCTCGAAAGCATAGTCGAATTTTTTGGCCGTAGCTAGCAAGTAATAGATATAAATAACAAATACTATAATGCAGATAAAGATAATCAACAAATCATCGCACCAACTACCACACTATGAGACCGAAGCATCGGCAGGAATGGATTTAAGAGCCAATATTTCTGAACCGATTACGTTAAAACCTTTAGAGCGTTCCATTGTTAAAACAGGACTTTTTATCGAGCTTCCTGTTGGGTACGAGGCCCAAGTTAGGCCTAGAAGTGGGTTGGCTGCCAAAAAGGGAATTACCGTATTAAATGCACCGGGCACAATTGATGCGGACTATCGTGGTGAAATAGGCGTAATACTTGTTAACTTATCTAACGAGTCATTTACAGTTGAAAATGGCGAGCGTGTTGCGCAATTGGTAATTGCAAAGCATGAAAGGGCCGAATGGAATGAAGTAGAAGAATTATCGGAAACCGACCGTGGGGCTGGGGGTTTTGGAAGTACGGGTGTAAAATAGCCTGATATATTTTGATTGAAAGGTATGAACGGATTGATAAAGATAGCAGCGTATAGTATGGCCATTGGCCTACTTGTGAATCCGTTATATGCCCAAGAGCCGGAAGAAGAATTTAATGAGCAAAAGAGTGCAGAGCTTTTTCTTGAAAACTATTCTGACGAGTTTCAAGAGAATTTTTTTGAGGCGCTGAAACAAAAGGGAATCGAGAACTATGATAAGGCAATCAACCTACTTCTTAAATGTAAGAATATAGATCCCGGTAAATTGGTGGTCGACCATGAGTTGGCCAAAGTATATTTAAAAGAAAAGGAATATCCCCTTGCGGAAGACTATGCTTTTGAAGCCCTACAAAACGAGCCCGATAACCTTTGGTATGCCGATACCTTTGTTGAAGCATTGAGAAAGCAAGGAAAGGAATTTGATAACGCAAAGAATCAGCTACCTAACCATCAAAAGCTGAATGAGAATTTGGCTTTGGCTTATTTCAAAAAGAGGGATTATGAAACTGCTTTAAGCATTCTTAAAAATGCCGATAAATCGGATTTTGCGGCAGCGCTAGCCGTAAAAATAAATGACTCTTTAGAGAAAAGAAAAGACGAAATAACAAGCACTTCGTTCTCGGTTTCAAGCGAGAACAATGCCGAGGTCAACACATTCAACCAGTATAAGGTTCAAATCGACAATTTTCTCAGAACAGATAACCTTATCATGTTAGAAAAGATTTCAAGTGAGGCCCTAGAGAGTTTTCCTTCTCAACCCTTGCTGTATTACGCCCAAGGGCGTGCCCTAAATAAAAAAGGCAAGCACCGAGAGGCGATAGAACTACTTGAAACGGGTCTAGATTATTTGATTGGCGATATTTCCCTAGGTAATAAGTTCTATCAAGAACTTTCCGATGCTTATAATTCCATTAACAATTCAGTCAGGGCAAATATGTATCTTCGTAAGATAAAACCTGGTTTTTAGAGCCTTAAAGGCGGCTAAATGCTAGCTTTTAATTGTTGCTTTTATGAAGAAGATTTTTTTTAGGTCTGCATCAAGACTTAGCTCTCTATTGATATTGGCCGTATTGGCTTTTTCCTGTAAATCTAAGCAAGCCTTGGGCGATACCAACGTAAAGCCGGGTATCACAGCCAAGTCGGTCATTAGAAACCATTACCAAAATGCCTTGGATTTCAAGACACTTAGTGGAAAAATGAGAATCGATTATTCTGATGGCGAATCTTCACAAGGTGTTTCTGTTACCTTAAGAATGGAAAAGGATAAAGCTATTTGGATAAGTGCACCTTTTGGCATGGTGAAGGCCTACATTACACCGGGAAGGGTTTCTTTCTACAACAAACTTCAGAACGAATATTTTGATGGTGATTTTGCCTACCTGAGCGAGTTTTTGGGTACCGAATTAGACTTTGAACAGGTTCAGAACCTGCTTCTGGGAGAGGCTATTTTCGACTTGAACAATGCTAAGTACGATGTAGAGCTTGTCAACAAGAGCTACCAGCTTAAACCAAAAAAGCCTATGGAGCTCTTCAAGGTGCTTTTTATGGTAGACCCTACCAATTTCAAGATGGCTTCACAGCAACTTTCGCAACCTTTGAAAAAGCGTCTGCTTCAAATCAATTATAACAGTTACCAGAGTATCAACAAATGGGTGTTACCGAACGATATTGCCATTGCGGCTATCGATGGTAACGAGAGAAATACTGTGGATATCGAATATCGAAATATGGAGTTCAATCAGCCGTTGAACTTCCCCTATAATATACCAAAAGGTTTTAAAGAGATTGTTTTAGAGGATGAGGCCAAATAGAAGCCGCTTTGTTTTACTACTTATTTTTCTTTTCTTCTCGTTAGCGCCTGTAATGACCTTTGCCCAAGGTGGCGAACAGGAAGAGCTGGAGGCAAAAAGGGAGCAATTGCAGAAGGAAATTGAGCAAATCAACCATCTGTTGTTCGCCCAAAAGGAGAAGAAGGGCTCAGTGCTTGACCGTATGGAAGCTCTGGATCAAAAAATTAAAGTAAGGCAACGATTGATTAATGTTACCAACGAACAATCAAATTTGCTCAGCCGAAAAATCAATACGAACATTAATGCTATATCAGATTTGAAAAAGGAGCTGAACGAGCTTAAAGATGATTACGCCACTATGATTCAGAAGGGGTATCAAAGCAAGATCCAGCAAAGCAAACTGATGTTTTTATTGTCTTCCGAAAATTTCTTTCAAGCATTTAAACGTGTACAGTATATCAAGCAGTATACTGATTTTCGCCGCCAACAAGGTGAAAAGATTGTGGTAAAGACCAATGAATTGACAGAGCTGAACCAAAAGCTCACAGTCCAACGAAAAGAAAAGGACCGATTGGTTGCGGCCAATGTCAAAGAAAAGAATTCGTTGACTTCAGAAAAGAAAGCACAACAAGATTTACTTCTGTCCATTAGAAAAGATGAGACCAAGTATGCTGCCGAGATTCGCGACAAACAGAATCAAGCCAAGCAAATCGATAGGGAGATAGAACGGTTGGTGAAAGAGGCCATTGCCAATGCCAACAGAGAGGCGGGTAAAGCAGATGATGACCCCAGTAAGTTTTTATTGACCCCTGAGGCCGCTATTATAGCCAATAGCTTTTCTGCCAATAAGGGCCGCTTGATTTGGCCCGTAGAGAAGGGTTTTAAAAGCCAAGGGTTTGGTGTTTACAGCGATGCCATCTATCCTGGAATCAAACATCAAAGCAATGGTGTGATTATCACTACGGATGAAGGTGCAAAGGCGAGAGCTATTTTTAGGGGCGAAGTAATTGCTATTCTTTCGATTCCCGGGGGTAATAAAGCGGTGCAGTTAAAACATGGTAACTATATCAGCACCTACTATAATCTCACGAACCTCTATGTGAAAAAGGGTGATCAGGTGGAGGCAAAAACGGAACTTGGCGATATTTATACCAATCGGTCTAACGGTCAGACAAGACTAAAGTTTTATCTGCACCAGAACACCGCAAAACTTAATCCTGAAGAATGGGTTTACCAACTTTAGGTCATTTTAAGAACCGAATAAAACATATACGATTATGAGTAAAATCACGGATATACAAGGAACCTTTAAACTGCACAATGGTGTTGATATGCCTTATTTTGGCTTAGGTACCTATTTAGCTGATAATGACGAAGAGGTAATCGATGCTGTCAAATTTGCATTACAAAGTGGTTATCGCCATATAGATACCGCAGCGGCATATAAGAATGAAGAAGGCGTGGGTAAGGGAATTGTCGATTCTGGCGTAGCAAGAGAAGATGTTTTTCTTACTACGAAGGTGTGGAATAGTGATCAAGGTTATGAAAGCACCTTGAAGGCGTTCGAGGCTAGCGTAAAAAGGCTAGGAACTGATTACGTTGATTTGTATTTGGTTCATTGGCCAGTCGCCGGTAAATACAAAGATACCTGGCGCGCTTTGGAAAAATTATATAAAGAAGGCCGTATCAAAGCGATAGGGGTAAGCAATTTTCTAAAGCACCACCTTGAAGATTTATTGGGTTCGGCTGAGATAGTGCCTATGGTCAATCAAATGGAATTTCACCCGCATTTGGTACAGCAAGAACTACTTGATTTTTGCAATACCAATAAAATACAGTACGAGGCCTGGTCTCCATTCATGCAGGGTAAGCTTTTTGAGCTTGATATCACCAAAGAGCTTGAAGATAAGTATGGTAAATCGACGGCACAGATTGTTCTGCGATGGAATTTACAAAAAGGCGTAGTCACCATACCTAAATCAGTGCACAAAAACAGAATAGTATCGAACTCTGAAATTTTTGATTTTGAGCTGGCACCGAACGAAGTAGCGTATCTAGATAGTTTGCATAAGGGCGAACGAAGTGGCCCGGATCCGGACAACTTCGATTTCTAAACCTGATTGCCCAAGAAAAGCGCCTTTAATTCAGTGGCGTCGTTAGGTTTCATTTTACCTGCAAGAACCAAGCTTAACTGCTTGCGGCGCAGGGCGCCATCAAAACGCTGTGTTTCTAGTTCCGTTTCAGGAATAAGAGGCGGAACTTCGGTTGGGCGGCCCGTATCGTCAACAGCTACGAATGTATAAATAGCTTCGTTGGCCTTGGTGCGTTCGCCGCTGAAACGGTCTTCCATCCAAACGTCGATATAGACTTCCATAGAGGTGTTGAAAGCTCTGGAAACCGCTGCTTCTACAGTTAGAACGCTTCCTACAGGCACCGATTGGTTGAAGGCTACATGGTTAACAGATGCGGTTACGGTTATTCTACGACTATGTCTTCTAGCGGCAATACTGGCCGCACGGTCCATCCGAGCTAAAAGTTCACCGCCAAAAAGATTATTCAGTGGGTTGGTCTCGCTAGGGAGAACCATGTCGGTCATGGTCGTTCTAGAATCTTTCGGGTTTTTGCCCTGCATATCTTAATTTTTCGGCAAAGATACGTTCTTAAGCCGTAAGAAGGCCGGGCAAATCAAAATCTCGATGGTGAAAGGTAATTTACTTTACCGATTTTAACCAAGCGTCTTTTTGGGTGCGCTTAATTTGATGCAGTGCATTAAGGGCCTCATCGGCATCGGTATAACTGTCATAAGCCACCATATAAAGTCCGAAAGGATTGGTGCCTATATACGATGGGTTGTAACCTTGCTTTTTCAGCTGAGTGATTTTTCTATCGGCATTGGTGCGATATCTAAAGGCTCCGGCTATAATATGATGAACTTTTTGCCCCTTTTCGGCAATAGGTTGTTCCTCTATATTTTTAGAAGTTTTCAAGGTAATGGCGGGTAGCTCTAAAGGTGCCGTGTCGAAGAAAGTAGCCTCTTGAATACGCTTTGATACCTGTTCTTGGGCATCTTCACGGGCCAGTTGCAAATTGGCCTCGTTGGTTTGATAGTACTTGTAACCGGCAAACCCAGCTGTAAGGGCAACTAAGACGACCGCAGCATACTTCAAATAAGGCCTTACTGTAAGAGTCTCCCTTTTCTCAGGCGTAAAAGCGATAGGAATGCGCTCTTCCATTTGAGAGACTTCCGTTTTTATTGTTTCCCTGGTAATAGGGGAAGAAACAAAAGAATTCATTCCAAAGGAAGAAGTTAGATAATTCACGCTAGAAGCGGGTTGAAATTGCATCTTTCCTTCGGGGCCGTTCCATAGTGAACCTATGTCTGACAACCTTAAATGTTCTCCACCGTTCAATTTCTTTTGCCATTGGGCCACCTCTTCATTGACCTGTTTTAACATCTCTTCAAATGAAATTTTCTGTGCTTCGGCTGCGTAAGAAACCAATAAGCCATCATTTGAAACCAGTTGCTGATTAAAAGAAACGGTCTTTGTAGGAGGATAAAAAGTATTGGTGCTATCTTGTATGATGGCAGATTTCTCTTGGGTGAGAAACGCGCCAAAACCAGGAATTACCACACAGTTGTAACGATAGAGTAAGTCTTTTATATAGTGTTCTAAGCCCATACACCGCAAATTTTATAAAAAATTGAGTGCTTATCCAAGGCTGCCATAACTTTTTATTAACATTATATTTTGTGTATTTTGTGGATAACTTTGATTCGGTTTTAAATGACTACGAATGAATTACTTGCCCTTTTAAGGCTTCAGCATGTACCAAATGTTGGTGATGTAACCGCTAAAAAGTTAATTGCTTTTTGTAAGAGTCCTGAAGAAATCTTCAAGACCAAAAGGCAACATTTGCTCTCCATCGAAGGTATTGGCACCCATGCGATCAAATCACTTTATGATATAGAGCATCTAGAAGCAGCTGAGGCCGAACTCAATACGATAACGAAAAATGATTGGGAATATTCCTATTTTATGGATGAGGACTACCCCAATTACTTAAAGCACTGTATTGACGGCCCGATACTTCTATTCAAAAAGGGAAATATTGATTTAAGTAGTAGAAGGGTTATAAGTGTTGTGGGCACGCGTAATATTACCAGCTATGGGCAGGCCTTTTGTGAAAAATTCATTGAAGATTTAGCTCCACTCGACCCTATAATTGTAAGTGGGTTCGCCTACGGAGTCGACATTACGGTGCAGCGGGCTGCCTTGAAGAATAAATTACAGACTATCGGATGCTTGGCACACGGCCTGAATCAAATTTACCCCAAGGTTCATTCAAAGTATGTGATGGAAGTGGAAAAGAATGGAGGCTTCTACACTGAATTTTGGAGCACAAGCAAGCCGGACCGTGAGAATTTTTTGAAGCGCAATCGCATTATTGCCGGTATGAGCGAGGCCACTATTGTCATTGAATCTGCCGAGAGGGGCGGAAGTTTGGTTACGGCAGATATAGCAAATAGCTACCATCGTGATGTTTTTGCCGTACCCGGCCGTACCGACGATAAATATAGCAGCGGATGCAATAACCTTATCAAACAGCAAAAGGCACATATGCTCACTTCTGCCGCAGATTTAGTTTACCTGCTGAATTGGGAAATAGCTAAAAAAGCGCAACCGGTTCAAAAGCAACTTTTCGTAGAATTAGACGGCATTGAAAAAGCGATTTATGATTATCTTCAAAAAGAAGGCAAACAAATGCTAGACAGTATTGCCCTTGAATGCAAGCAACCGGTATTCAAGATATCGTCTACCCTTTTGAATATGGAAATGAAAGGTGTCATTCGCCCCTTGCCGGGCAAACTTTTTGAGGCCATTTAGTCAAATGAATGGGGGATTATGATTAGATAGTTGACTACAAAACCAACTGTACGGTCGGTAATTATAAGTATCTTCCTTGAAATATTGCATTTGGTGCGGTTCATCGATAAATTACCGATAGCTGTCAGAGATACATTCGTTTTATTTCTAACGTAGTAAAAGGTGAACCGACCGACTAGTTTAAAACCAATTTTTCACCACAGAAGCGCATGCAAGCTTTTTCATCTATCAAAAATCTGTACCTACCTGTTCAGCCAACGGTAAAACAGTCGGGTACGAATGTGCTTTATAGAGAGGTGGTGCCTGCCGATTTGTTGCGTAACTGTATTTATTGCTATTGGGAGCTAAAAACCATAAAACGGCTTCAAGAGAATTTTGTCTATAGGGTGGTTTCAGATGGTTGTATCGATATATTTTTCGAGTTGACCATGCCTTCTGAAAGCTTTGTAGTGGGCTTTTGCAAAAAGTTTACTGAATTCACTCTTGATACGACTTTTCACTATGTGGGTATTCGCTTTCTTCCGACGATGTTTCCGCAGGTCTTTAAAATTGATGCTTCTGAACTTAGCAATAGATATGTTGACCTAGATGATATTCACCGTCATACCTCGGCATTTTTGAGGGATAGAATGGAAGATAATTTGAGTTTCGAACAGATAAAAGAACTGTTCGATTCTTATTTCTTTGACTTGGTTAATAACTCTGATTTCAACGCGGATCCTAGGTTGTATAGGTCTCTTGACATGATTTTAAAAAAGAGAGGAGTACTGCAAGTAAATGAAGAACTTGATTTTGGTATAAGTCAAAGACAATTAAGGCGGTTGTTTAATTATTATATAGGTGATACTCCTAAAACCTTCAGTAAAGTCGTTCGGTTTCAAAATATTCTTCGTGCAAAACCGTCGGTACAGAGCCTAAAGAAAAATAAACTTTTTTACGATGTGGGGTATTACGACCAAGCACATTTCATAAAGGAGTTTAGAAACCATTATGGGGTCACCCCGACCAAAGCCTTTGGCCGATAACTTTGGCCGTTTTTTACAATTGTTTCCAATCTGTTAGCTGCAAATTTGTAATAGAATAGAAGCGTATGAAAACTATTGTAAATTGGATATGTCTGATGGGTACGATGGCAACTATTTCTGCACAAACCCCAGTAATCATAAAAGAAATTGTTACTATGAAACTAAACGCAGGTATCGTTACCGAAAAAATGGCTGAAAGCAAAGAGTTTTATTCAGGCCTCTTGGGGTTCGGTGTTACTTTTGAAAATGAATTTTATCTTTTGATGCATACCCCGAATAAAAGTGCCGAGTTGGCTTTTCTATTGCCCAATCATCCTTCGCAACAACCGCTTTTTCACCATAAATTCGAAGGTAGAGGTATGTTTTTGACCATTGAGGTAGACAACGTTGATCAATTGTACGAAGTAGTCAAAAACAAAGGGGTGGAAATAAAAATACCTATTCGAGATGAACCTTGGGGAGACAGACATTTTGCCATAGAAGACCCTAATGGTATCGGAATCGATGTTGTAACGTATTCCGCTCCTGAAGAATGATTCTTAATCCTGAGGAATAAACCCCATAGGATAGTCTTTCGAGGCTATTTTGAAAAGGGTATCGAAAATGTAATCACAGACCTTTTTTTCACCTTCTAGATTGATCAGTTCAATTGTATCCTCAGGCGTGTGGTATTGATCATGACCTCCTGTATGCATGCCGAGAACGGAGATATTCTTTTTGTAAAAAGAGACATGGTCTGAGCCGCCGATCGATCCCGCATGTACTACGGGGTTCAAACCTGCTTTCTTGCCTAGCGTCGCCATTAATTCTTGACCTCCCGGGAAGGTACCAGCGCCTCCCATATAGACTTGCTTCTGCTAATTCAACCGGCCCACCATATCCATATTGATCATGAGTTTGATCTGTTCCAAAAAAACAGGCGGGTTATTGACAAAATAGGTGCTTCCCAATAGACCCTGTTCTTCAGCACCAAAGGCAATGACAATGACGCTTCTTTTCAATTCACTTTGGTGAGCTGCCAATCGCTCTGATATTTCAAGTAGAGCCGAGGTGCCGCTAGCGTTATCATCGGCACCGGGGTGAACGGTATTCAACTTATCTGACTTGGAACTCGGTCCGCCATGGCCCAAATGGTCATAATGGGCTCCGAGAACAAGGTATTCATTCTTTAAAACAGGGTGATTCCCTTCTAAAACAGCGACTACGTTGTACGTTTTTACCTTAGGCTTCTTTTTAGTTTTATCGGAAACCCTTAGTTCTGCCTTGAACTTCTGAAGATAGTTTTTTGACAATGGTTTTAGTCCTGAATTCTCGAAATCGGAAGCGATATAGTCTACTAAAACCTGATTGATCTTCCCTCCAGGATATCTTCCTTGATTTTCTTTTGAGGTCAAAAATTCAATATGGTCATGAAGTTCTTCGGTGGTCACTTCTGCCTGCGAATAACCGCTTGCGGAAATGAGAAGAAGAAGAAAAGCCCAAAAATAGTCTTGCATAGATTAGTACCCTACTTTTGTTCGAACACGAGCCAATACTTCATCGGCCACTTTTTTGGCTTTTTCCGCGCCTTTATAGAGCGCCTCGTCAACCTCGTCAAAATGATTGATGTAATAATCGTACTTTTCCCTTGCTTCCCCGAATTTTTGTACAATTACTTCATATAGGGCTTGCTTGGCATGGCCATAGCCATAGTTTCCGGCGAGATAATTAGCGCTCATTTCCTCTATTTGTTCTTGCGACGCCAAAAGTTTATATAGGGCAAAAACATTGTCGGTAGCCGGATCTTTCGGGTCTTCCATGGGAGTGCTATCCGTCTTGATTCCCATGATCTGTTTTCTTAGTTTTTTATCGGGTTGAAACAGATTGATGAGGTTTCCACGACTTTTGCTCATTTTTTCTCCATCGGTACCGGGCACATACATGGTCTGCTCTTGAACCTTAGCTTCTGGCATAACAAAAGTCTCCCCCATTTTGGTATGAAACCTTGAGGCAACATCACGGGTCATTTCTATATGCTGAAGCTGATCTTTGCCAACGGGCACGATATGGGCATCGTAAAGCAATATATCGGCGGCCATAAGCATAGGGTAGGTAAATAGGCCGGCATTTACGTCTTCCAGTCTGTCTGCCTTATCCTTAAAAGAATGTGCCAGGGTCAAACGTTGATAAGGAAAGAAACAACTTAAATACCAAGAAAGCTCAGTCACTTGAGGAACATCACTTTGCCTGTAAAAAACCGTTTTTTCGATGTCAAGGCCAAAAGCAAGCCAAGTTGAGGCTATGGCATAAGTGTTTTGCCTTAAGATTGCGGCATCTTTTATCTGGGTAAGCGAATGCATATCCGCTATAAATAGAAACGATTCGTTTTTGGGATCTTGTGCCATGCGAATGGCCGGCATTATTGCCCCTAAAATATTACCAAGGTGGGGGGTTCCTGTACTTTGAATTCCTGTTAGTATTCTTGCCATGTGTACTGTTTCAAAGAGGCCAAAGATAAAGAAATCAGTAAAAGCAGGGGTAATTTGTTACTTTTGATTTCATGTTTGTAATCCTTAAAAAAGCGGGTTATACGGTTTACCGCATTTGGTTCTATATTTTGGTAACTGTGCCGATTCTCGTTTTTTTTCCGCTGTTATTGGTAACTACATTTTCGGAAAAATGGTATCCTCAATTTTTTTGGCTGGCCAGAAACTTGTGGGCGAGACCAATTTTATACGGTATGGGCTGCCCGCCTCGGGTCGTATGGGAAGAGCGTTTGGCAAAGGGCAAAAGTTATATGCTGGTGGCCAATCATACCAGTATGCTTGATATCATGCTGATGCTTCATATTAGCAAAAACCCTTTTGTATTTGTTGGTAAGAAAGAATTAGTGAAAATACCCATTTTCGGTTTCTTTTATAAAAGGGTTTGTATCATGGTCGACCGCTCAGACACAAAGAGTAGAACCGGGGTTTACCGCCGGGCCCAGAAAAGACTCAATCAAGGCCTTAGCATATGCATCTTTCCAGAGGGTGGTGTTCCGGACGATGAATCGGTCGTTCTAGATGAATTTAAAGACGGGGCTTTTAAAATGGCCATAGCGCACAAGATACCTGTAGTGCCAATGTCGTTTCTTGACAATAAGAAGAGATTCTCTTTTTCATTTTTCAGTGGTCGCCCGGGGCCTATTCGAGCGAAGGTACATTCATTTTTTTCAACCTGTCATTTAAAGGAAGAAGATAAGTCGACACTGCGTGATGCCGTACGACTGATTATTCTTAGAGATTTAGAGAATCAATAATTTAGGCCTTAAGAATTGATTTTTTCAACTGTAGCTAACAGGTTCTATAGAGATTATCGATACCAGAATAATTTAAATCAAAACTATAGGGGTTACAAGCCATGTCGATTTTTGGTACTTTTAAAGGAACCTTAAAACGATAAACATCATGGATAGTAATTCAAGTTCTCACGGAGAAGCGTGGGACGTAAACGAGTCGAACGCTGGCCAGTGTCCTTTTTTGAACGGAAGCCTCAATCAAGTAGCTGGCGGCGGTACAACGAACAAAGATTGGTGGCCCAATCAACTCAATTTGAACATTCTAAGGCAACACTCTTCTTTATCGGATCCGATGGATAAAGATTTTAACTATGCCGAAGAATTTAAAAAATTAGACTTACAGGCAGTCAAACAAGACTTATATGATTTAATGACCGATAGTAAAGAATGGTGGCCTGCCGATTATGGGCATTATGGCCCGTTTTTTATTAGAATGGCCTGGCACAGTGCTGGCACCTATCGTATTGCCGATGGTAGAGGCGGCGGAGGTTCGGGATCTCAACGTTTTGCTCCTTTAAATAGCTGGCCCGATAATGCCAATTTAGACAAAGCTAGATTGTTGCTATGGCCTATAAAAAAGAAATACGGTAAGAAATTGTCATGGGCCGATCTTTTGATTTTGGCAGGCAACTGTGCCCATGAATCGATGGGTTTAAAAATGTTCGGTTTTGGTGGAGGCCGTGAAGATATTTGGCAGCCAGAAGAAGATATTTACTGGGGTTCTGAAGGCGAATGGTTGGGTAATAAAGAACGCTATGCAAATGACAACCAATTAGAAAACCCTCTTGGTGCCGCTCACATGGGATTAATCTATGTGAACCCTGAAGGGCATAATGCTAATCCTGACCCTGTTGAAGCGGCCCACTATATTCGTGAGACCTTTGGTCGTATGGCAATGAACGATTATGAAACGGTCGCTTTGATTGCCGGAGGCCACACCTTTGGTAAAACCCACGGCGCAGCCAGCCCTGATGATTATGTAGAGGCCGAACCGGCCGGTGCAGGAATTTTGGAGCAAAGTATGGGATGGAAAAACAACTTCGAAAGCGGTAAAGGTGAACATACGATTACCAGCGGTCTTGAAGGAGCTTGGACTAATACGCCTACCCAATGGAGCCATAAGTATTTTGAGAATCTTTTCGGCTATGAATGGGAGTTAACGAAAAGTCCGGCAGGTGCATGGCAGTTTAAACCGAAAGACGGTGCGGGTGCAGATACAGTGCCTGATGCGCACAATCCGGATAAAAAGCATGCTCCTTTTATGTTGGTAACCGATATGTCTTTGCGTATGGATCCTACATATGAAAAGATTTCAAGGCACTTTTTAGAGAATCCTGAAGAGTTTCAAGATGCCTATGCCCGTGCTTGGTTCAAACTTACACATAGAGACATGGGCCCAGTTGATCGTTACCTGGGTCCTGAAGTACCTAATGAAGAGTTGATTTGGCAAGACCCCGTACCTGCAGTTGACCATGATTTAGTTGACGAGGGTGATATTGAAGCGTTAAAGTCAAATATTTTGGCCTCGGGCCTTTCGGTTTCCGAATTGGTTTCAGCTGCTTGGGCTTCAGCCTCGACATTTAGAGGTTCCGATAAAAGAGGAGGTGCCAATGGTGCTCGCGTTAGGCTAGCTCCGCAAAATGGTTGGGAAGTAAATAATCCCGAGCAATTGGCCAAGGTATTGGATACTTTAGGCAGAATTCAAAAGGAATTTAATGATGGTCAATCAGGAAACAAAAAGGTTTCATTGGCCGATTTAATTGTACTTGGTGGATCGGCTGCCATTGAAAAAGCCGCTGAAAAGGCAGGTAAAAATGTAAAAATACCCTTCTCACCGGGCAGAACCGATGCTTCCGAAGAACAAACCGATGCAGAAGCATTTGATGCATTGCAGCCAAGAGGAGACGGTTTTAGAAATTATGTTAGGGATAAATACAATGTTTCCGCTGAAGAATTATTGGTAGACAAGGCACAACTAATGACCTTGACTGCGCCCGAAATGACTGTATTGTTAGGAGGTATGCGGGTTTTAGGAACCAATTATAATGGTTCGAACCATGGTGTATTAACCGATAAGCCGGGAGAATTGACCAATGATTTCTTTGCGAATTTATTGGATTTGGATATCGTATGGAGCTCTGCTTCAGAAAATGAAACCGTATTCGAGGCTAAAAAACGCGGTTCCGATGAAGTAGTTTGGACAGGAACAAGGGTAGACCTTATTTTTGGATCTAACACAGAACTAAGAGCGATTGCCGAGGTTTATGCCTCTGAAGACGCCCATGATAAGTTTGTGAGCGACTTTGTTGCTGCATGGACGAAGGTGATGAATTTAGATCGGTATGATTTGGTATAGCCGTAAAGAGTGATTTCTTATGGTGTAAAAAAGGGGTGGCACTGCAAAGTGCCGCCCCTTTAATTTTATCGCTCTAAATAATTAGTCGTTAAAACTTAAAGTTAAGACCGCTATAAATACCTACACTATAAGGCCTAAAATCACCGGAAACTTCTGAAAAAGTGTTCAATTGATATTTAAACATGGGTTCAATATTCATTTGAATCATGGGAGTGAACTTATAGTTGACACCAAAACCGATATTGGTGCTAAAGTTAAGGTCATTAATGTTATTTGCTTCCCCGACTTCGGTAATCAATGATCCCGAAGTGAGCGTCACCGAATTATCCAATAAGAACAACGAACTGATGCCACCTACGATGTTGAGGCCAAACTTTCGGTCTATAACGGCATAATCGACCTCTAAAGGAACCTCAATATAGCCCAGTTGCTGACCCATAGCACCTGTACGTGCATTTTCGTCAACCCCTCCCACTTCAAGGGCCAATTCGTTTAATGGTGATGATAAGCTTGAGAAAGTTGCAGTTTCACTATCAACAATAAGGTTTTTGGCCGTAGGGGTATAGTTAATGTTCTTGATTTTTTCGGATGAAGACACATCTAATGTTGAGGTAAAAGCAACATCATCGGTCTCATAACCATAATTGACCTTATGAACACCGGAACGCACTTTAAATTTTTTGTTGACTTGATAGGCAACTGAAAGGCCATAACTCAAACTGGTGTTTCCTGATTTCGTGTTTTGGTTGAATGCTGAATGAATCGGTGACCCCTGACCTACTGCATCAAAATAAACCGGAGCAATGTTCGGGCCTAAAGACCAACGACCTTCGTAAGAATCGGCGACTACTTCCTCTTCTTCATTTTGTTCATCGATGGCATCATAAATAGAAATTTTATTGTCGTTCTCATCCTTGGTTTTGTTTTCCTCCGTTTGAGTTTGTGCCAAGGCAGAGTTTTGACCATCACCTGTATTTATGTCATCACTGAAATCTGAGCGGGTTTTGGTAGGGTCAACCTCTTCCTTTTGCTGGTTACCTGCCAAAGCAGTGTTAGAAAAATTTGGTTGATTTCTATCTTCGCTCGTTAGAGAGTCATTGCCATCGATACGCTCGGTCACCTCGTTGTTACGGGTGATTTGTGAATCAGTTTTGTCGTTTCGTGTAGCTAAACCTTGGTTTAAACTTTTTGTGGCGTCTTGTCCCTTTTTAGTTTGAAACGCTTCTTTTGAATTGGTAATCTCAGTATCATTTTGATGACCACTTTCGTTGCCGCTGCTCTCTACAAGCCCGTTTTCTTGACCACCAATTTGCTTTTTATTTAATTGATCGGAGGCACTATTGTCTGACCGGGTAATGCTATTATCCGTGTCTTTTTCAAAAGAATTGTTATTCTCTGTTTCGTTTTCTAATCGACGTAAACCTTCAGAGTCTTCACTATTTGTAACACTTGGTATATTATCTTCAAAACCGTTAGATGATGGACCAAATACCAATAGTGCCAATGCTAAAACAGCGGCAGCCCCGCCTACCTTCCACCAAAGTGGAATGACTCGCTTTTTTTGTCTCTTGTTCAAAGAAGCTTCAATAGCCTGCCAGACTCGTTGGTCTGGAACCTCTTCAAAGTCCTTGAACTTCTCTTGAAAGAGCTTATCCAGGTTGTTTTTACTCATTTTAAATGTCTTTGGTATCTTATTTTGCTTTTGATGTTTTTCATCATACCCATAGTTCTATAAAAAAGAACAAGAGTACTCCGATGATGGCCTTGTTTTGTGTTGTTTCAATCCTTTCTTTTAGAATTTGCCTTGCCCTTGCCAAATTTGATTTTGACGTTCCAGGTGACGTACCTAATAATTCTCCAATTTCTTTATGCGTATGGCCATCGAGCACATAAAGGTTGAAGGTCATTCGGTACTTGTTCGGCAAATCTTGAATATAAGATAGCAATGTGCTCAGACCAATATCGGCATAACCGCTATCTACCTCAGTTTCCTCTTCGGTATTTTCGGAAACCACCGTCATATATTCCTCCTTACGGTATTTTTGTAATACTGTATTAATGGTCACTCTTTTCAGCCAACCCTCAAAAGAACCTTTTGATTTGAATTGACCTATTTTGTCATATATGACCATAAAACTATCGTGCAGATTGTCTTCTGCTTCCGACTTGTTGCGGGAGTACTTCAGACAAATGCCGAACAGGGTCTTCGAATAGGTTTTATACAACTGTTCTTGTGCCTGTCTATTACCCTTTTTACAGTTTTTTATGAGTTCTTCTAGACTCAAAATTTTGGTTAGATTTATGTTTGGGAATGCTAATAACTATTTGACGGGTACTTGTACTTCTATAAATTCGGCATCACCGTTTTCATTGTTCCCAGAATAAAATTTAAAAATATAAGGTTCGGTATAAATTACTTCAAATTGAAATGAATCACTAATTTCTTCCGCCACTTCGGCACATTCATCTTTTTCCAAAACAATACCAATGTGCGATACGGTTCTGATATTGGTAGAATCGGTAGCTGAGCGTCTGACATCAAACCTATCTGCCAAGGTACAATTGTCGGGCCTCAAAAGGTCGACATTAATGGTATAAACCCTTCCGAATTCAAAAGTATCAGGTACTTGTGCATTCACTATCTGTAAGGGGGTGTAGTGAAAATTGGCACCATCGTCATCTAAACTACATGATTCAAAACCAAGTACGATAGCTACCGAAGATACTAGATAAAACAATCGTTTCATAATTACATCAATTTTTTACATAAGATGAAAAAAAGGCGTAAGGGTTGCGTTTATCTATCGGCAATGGTTATAAAATAAACACCCTCGAACAGGGCGTTCGAGGGTGTAAATAACAAATATCTTTTACGGTAATCTATTCTGACAATACTTTTATGGCATCGCGAATTTTACCATCAAGTTCTTCGAAAAGTTCAGGGTTGTCCAATAATAGAGATTTAACCGCATCGCGACCTTGCCCCAACTTGGTGTCACCATAGCTGAACCATGAACCGCTCTTTTTGACAATTTCGTATTGTACGCCCAAATCGATAATCTCGCCAACCTTTGAAATTCCTTCACCATACATGATGTCGAACTCTGTGGTTCTAAATGGAGGCGCTACTTTGTTTTTAACGACTTTTACACGGGTCTTGTTACCCTGTACGTCACCATCGGTATTTTTTATCTGCGTAGACCTTCTGATATCAAGTCTTACCGATGCATAAAATTTAAGGGCATTACCTCCGGTAGTTGTTTCCGGGTTTCCGAACATGACCCCGATTTTTTCACGAAGTTGGTTGATAAATATAACGGTACAATGAGTTTTGCTAATAGAACCGGTTAGCTTACGAAGAGCTTGGGACATCAATCGGGCATGAAGACCCACTTTTGAATCACCCATCTCACCTTCAATCTCGCTTTTCGGTGTCAAAGCTGCAACAGAGTCAATAACGACAATATCGATGGCACCCGAACGAATTAGGTTATCTGCAATTTCTAAGGCCTGTTCACCATTGTCGGGCTGTGAGATAATCAGGTTATCGATGTCTACCCCCAACTTTTGGGCATAAAAACGGTCGAAGGCATGCTCGGCATCAATAAATGCGGCAATACCACCTTGTTTTTGAGCTTCGGCCATTGCATGTAACGTCAGGGTTGTTTTACCTGAAGATTCTGGCCCATAAATTTCAATGATACGCCCACGAGGATAGCCTCCAACACCTAAGGCGATGTCAAGACCCAACGACCCTGAAGGTATGACCTCAACATCTTCAACTACGCTGTCGCCCATTTTCATGACCGCACCTTTACCGTAGGTCTTGTCCAGTTTATCAAGTGTTAATTTTAATGCCTTTAGTTTGGCGTCTTTCTCCGAGCTCATAATGATTAAAAATTAGGAATGCTAAATTACCATTTCTTTTGTACAATACCAGTTGCCTTTTGCAAATTGTAACAAGGTGTTATGAACAGTCTTTAGTTCTTAAATATGGCATGCTGTTACCTTTGGTCGAATTTTACGATTAACAAAAAATGAAAAATTTAATCTCGCACGCAACCCTTTTTAAATAATCGCATCTAACGTACAAAGCACTATTCCGATTTATCGGGAACTAACTCAAACATTATTCTCTGCTGAGGTGGAGAGCTATAACGGCCATTCCTTTTAGTGTTTTCGAAAGAATGCTATGAAGAAGATCAATCGGAAGGGCCACTGAAGAGCCTTGATTTATTGTCGAGGCTCTTTTTTATTGCCCTGAACGCCGATTTTCTTTAATTTTGCCCTCCAGAAATAAATCCTTTTAACTTAAAGCGTTGGTATAGCATGCAACTGTACAATACATTAAGTGCAAAGGAAAGAGCCGCCCTTATTGAAGAGGCCGGGCAAGAGCGCCTGACCATCTCTTTCTATCAATATGCACACATCGGTAATCCGAAAATTTTAAGAAACCATCTTTTCTTGGCTTGGAACGAGTTAGATGTTCTAGGTAGAATCTATGTGGCCTACGAAGGCATAAACGCCCAACTTTCAGTACCAGCTGAGAACTTTGTGGCGTTTAAAGAACATTTAGACAGCATTTCGTTTTTAGAAAATGTTCGGTTGAACATAGCCATTGAGCAAGACAACCTTTCGTTCTTAAAGTTGAAGGTGAAGGTGCGTAACAAGATTGTTGCCGATGGCCTTCACGACCATACTTTCGATGTTACGAACAAAGGTGTTCATGTGAGCGCCGAAGAATTCAATGCATTAATTGAAGACCCCGATACCGTGTTGGTAGACATGCGTAACCACTACGAAAGTGAAATCGGCCATTTTAAAAATGCCATCACCCCCGATGTCGATACGTTTCGTGATTCACTCGACATTATCGAAAATGACCTCAAAGAACATAAAGAGGATAAAAAACTGGTAATGTACTGTACGGGAGGTATTCGTTGTGAAAAAGCCAGTGCATACTATAAGCACAAAGGTTTTAAGAATGTTTACCAATTAGAAGGCGGTATTATTGACTATACCCGTCAAGTGCAGAATAAAAATCTTGAAAATAAATTTATTGGTAAGAACTTTGTTTTTGACCATCGCCGAAGTGAGCGCATTTCTGATGATGTCATTGCCCAGTGCCACCAGTGCGGTCAACCTTGCGATACGCATGTGAACTGTGCCAACGAGGCATGCCATTTACTATTTATTCAATGTGATGAATGCGCCGCTAAGATGAAAAATTGCTGTTCGGATCATTGTAAGAACATCAATGCTTTGCCTTTTGAAGAGCAAAAAAAGCTTAGAAAAGGTAAAGGGGCTAGCAACAAAATTTTCAAGAAGGGCCGCTCCGAGGTTTTAAAGTTTAAGCGTTAACGCTATATCAGTAGCTTTACATCGCATTAAAATTTCATTACCTTTACGATTAAGATTAATATGAACCCCATCCCCATTGAGCTTTAGGTTGAATGAGGGACCAAGATATAAAATATGGGCTGTAGCAGTTGTTCGACCGCTAAGGACGGACAACCTCGAGGATGCAAGAACAACGGAACTTGTGGTACCGATGGTTGTAATAAATTAACGGTCTTTGATTGGCTTTCCAATATGTCGCTTCCGAGCGGTGAAAAACCATTCGATTGTGTGGAAGTCCGTTTCAAGAACAGTAGAAAAGAATTTTTTAGAAATACCGAAAACCTTTCCCTTTCCATTGGTGATGTAGTGGCCACTCAGGCACAATCAGGGCATGATATAGGCATGGTAACCCTGGTCGGTGAGTTGGTCAAAGTGCAGATGAAGCGCAAAAAAGTTGATGCTCAAGATAAATCACTCGCCAAGGTCTATAGAAAAGCTACTCAGAACGACATTGATAAATGGCAAAAATGTCGTGACCGCGAAGAAGAAATAAAGAAAAGGGCGCGGGAAATCGCCATTATACTGAAGCTTCAAATGAAGATTTCAGATGTCGAGTTTCAAGGTGATGGGTCAAAAGCGACCTTTTACTATACGGCAGAAGAACGGGTAGATTTCAGACAACTTATTAAAGACATGGCCAAAGCCTTTGGCATTCGTATAGAAATGCGTCAAATAGGCTACAGGCAAGAAGCGCAGAGATTGGGAGGCATCGGTTCTTGCGGACGAGAATTGTGTTGCTCGACCTGGTTGACAGATTTTAGATCGGTTTCTACTTCTGCAGCACGTTACCAACAATTGTCGCTTAATCCACAGAAATTGGCAGGGCAATGTGGTAAGTTGAAATGTTGCCTGAATTATGAGTTGGACATGTATTTGGAAGCCTTAAAAGATTTTCCATCAACAGACACCAAACTCTTTACCGAAAAAGGATTGGCTTACTGCCAAAAGACCGATATTTTCAAAGAACTTCTATGGTTTTCTTATAAAGAAGACCCCTCTAACTGGCATGTTCTAACTAAAGAGCAGGTACACGAAATTCTTGAAAAGAATAAAAAGAAAGAAAAAGTTTCGAGCTTAGAGGAATATACCGCTGATAACTTCGTTAAAGAAGAGAAGGTTTTTGAGAACGTGGTGGGGCAAGATAGTCTTACTAGGTTCGATAGGCCTAAAAAATCTAGAAACCGTAAGCGTAACCGTAATCGCAAGAACAAATCAGGTAACGCCAAGGTGCAGACACAGCCTAATAACCAGAACAACCAAAATAAAGGCAACCAAACCAAAAACAAACGCAGAAACAATAAAAAAAGGCGACAGAAAAATGGTTAAATATTGGGGCCTCCCTTGCTTGATTGCCTTGCTCTTCTCGTGCAACGATAATTTGGTAAAATCAGAGTTTCAGGCGACTAAAAATGGCGCTTGGAATAAAGACAGTACATTTCAGTTTACCTTTTCTGAGATAGATACATTACAAAAGCACGATATGTTCATTAATGTGCGTAATGACGCCTCCTTTCCTTACAATAATTTATTTCTAATCGCTGAACTTGAATTTCCTAGCGGAGAAACGGTTAAAGATACTTTGGAGTATGAAATGGCTTTGCCAGACGGTACTTGGCTAGGCAAAGGTTATGGCAGCATTAAAGAAAATAAATTGTGGTACAAAGAGAACATCGTTTTTCCCGAATCGGGCGTATATAATCTAAGTTTATCGCATGCGATGAGAAAAAACGGCAGTGTCGATGGTGTTGTAAGCCTAAAGGGCATTACCGATGTTGGTTTTGAAATAGAAAAAAGTAATCCATAAGATATGGCCAAGGTTACAAAAAAGAAGAAGCCCAATACTACAGGGTTTTTTAAATATGTTAAATGGTTTTGGATCCTGTTTGCTTCCGGGGTACTATGTGTAGCCTTGATTTTCTTGTTGGCATCATGGGGCCTTTTGGGTATCGATATGCCCGAGTATGAGTATCTCGAAAACCCTCAGACGAATTTGGCTACCGAAATCATTTCTTCCGATGGCAAGACCTTAGGTAAATTTTATCTAGATGATAACCGTACTCCGGTACCATATGACAGCTTGCCCAGTAATTTGGTCAATGCCCTTATCGCAACCGAAGATGCCCGGTTTTATGACCATTCAGGCATTGATGCTTTTGGTTTTATGCGGGCACTTGCTTATTTAGGTAAAAAAGGAGGGGCGAGTACTATAACCCAGCAATTGGCAAGGCAGTTATTTGTAGGGGTGCGTTCTAAGAACAAAGTAGAGGCGATTCGCCAAAAAATAATGGAGTGGGTTCTCGCAACCCGATTGGAAAGGCAGTATACCAAAGAAGAAATTATTGCCATGTACCTTAACCAATATGATTTCTTGAACAATGCCGATGGCATTCGTTCGGCATCGAAGATTTACTTTGGTAAAGAACCTCAAGAGCTGAAGACCGAAGAATCAGCTGTTTTGGTGGGGATGCTTAAAAATTCATCCTATTTCAACCCGATTCGAAGAGAAGAATTGGTGACTAATAGAAGAAATACCGTTTTGGGCCAAATGGCAAAATATGGATATATCTCTGAAAAGGAGAAAGATTCTTTGCAGGCCTTAAAGATGGATATTAATTATAACCCTGAGTCTCATAAAGAAGGTTTGGCCACCTACTTTCGAATGTATTTACAGGGCTTTATGAACGATTGGATTCAAAAGAACCCAAAACCTGCAATCGATGGGGCTAGGGATAAATGGAGCCTTTGGTTAGATGGCCTTAAGATTTATACAACCATCGATTCGAGAATGCAGGCAAATGCCGAAGACGCTGTACGGCAACACATGGCCAAGTTACAGGCCGAGTTTTTTCATCAGAATACTCCTGACAGAAACCCTACAGCACCCTTTCTAGATTTAGACAAGACCGAAATCGACCGAATCATGGAGAGAGCGATGCGTACTTCTGATAGGTGGCGAATAATGAAAGATGAGGGAAAATCAGAAAAACAGATAAGAGAGTCCTTTACCAAAAAAACGGAAATGACGGTTTTTGACTGGAATAGCGACGGCCGAGAACGGGATACCATTATGACTCCTTTGGACTCTATTAGATATTATAAGACTTTTTTGAGAGCAGCTATGATGTCTATGGAGCCTCAAACGGGCCACGTAAAGGCTTGGGTAGGGGGTATAGATTATAGGCATTTTCAGTATGATAATGTGTATCAAGGTTCTAGGCAAGCAGGCTCTACATTTAAACCATTTGTATATGCAGCTGCCATTGATCAGCTGAGGTTGTCTCCCTGTGATGAATATCCGGATATATTGTATTGTATCGAGGCCAACAAACATGGAAATTTAGAGCCTTGGTGTCCTAAAAATGCAGATGGCAAGTATTCCGGTAAAGATTTTACGCTTAAGGCGGCCTTGGCCAATTCGGTTAATACGGTAACGGCCCAATTAATTGATAGGGTAGGCCCACGTTCGGTTGTGTCTATCGTCAAGAACTTAGGATTGGACAAAGAAATTCTCGAAGTACCGGCAATTGCCTTGGGTACTCCTGAATTCAACGTTTACGAAATGGTGGGGGCCTATGGCACATTCGCCAATCAAGGGGTTTATGTAAAGCCTGTAATGGTTACCCGCATTGAGGATAAAAACGGAACCGTATTATTTGAATACGTGCCAGAAACCAAAGATGTGCTTAGTAAAGATGTGGCCTACACAATGGTGAATTTAATGGAAGGGGTGACCCAAGGTGGTTCAGGTACTAGGTTACGCCATAGCTATAAAAAGAACGCCACCGAGTACAAAGAAATTATCACAGGATACCCTTATGGCTTTACCAATCCCATAGCCGGTAAGACAGGAACCACCCAGAACCAAAGTGATGGTTGGTTTATGGGTATGGTGCCGAATTTAGTGACCGGTGTTTGGGTCGGCGGTGAAGAAAGGTCGGTTCATTTTAAAAGTATCACATATGGCCAAGGTGCCGCTATGGCGCTACCCATTTGGGGGATGTATATGAAGAAAAATTACGATAATAAAGATTTAGGTATCTCCGATGGCGAATTCGAGAAACCTGAAAACCTATCGATTCGGGTCGATTGTTCAGAACCCGCTGAAGAACAACAAGACGATTTAGAAATTGAAGAAGATTTAGAAGACCTCGACTTTTAAAACAATCTTTTTAACACACATAAATACCCTTGCCTTTTAACGAAAGGCCAAGGGTTTTTTTATTGATAAAGTTGTAAATTGAACAATACGCAAAATAATAACTTATAATTATATGATTCTTAAAAAAGTGTCCGATGTGAGACAAGCTCTTAAAGGGGTAGAAAATGATATGACCTTCATGTTGGGCGGTTTTGGGCTTTGTGGTATACCGGAAAACGCCATTTCTGAACTAGTAAGGTTGGGTGTAAAAGACATTACCTGTATATCGAATAATGCCGGGGTCGATGATTTCGGTTTGGGACTTCTTTTACAGAAACATCAAATAAAAAAAATGATTTCGTCGTATGTTGGCGAAAATGATGAGTTTGAGCGGCAGATGTTAAGTGGCGAGCTTGAGGTAGAACTGACCCCCCAAGGTACCCTGGCAGAAAAGTGTCGTGCGGCCCAGGCAGGTTTCCCAGCGTTTTATACACCTGCTGGTTATGGTACGGAAGTCGCTATGGGTAAAGAGACTAGAGAGTTCAATGGTAAGATGTATGTGTTGGAAGAAGCGTATAAAGCAGACTTTGCTTTTGTAAAAGCGTGGAAAGGAGACGAAGCTGGCAACTTGATTTTCAAGGGTACCGCTAGAAATTTTAATCCGTGTATGTGTGGGGCGGCGAAAATAACCGTTGCCGAAGTAGAAGAACTGGTACCTGCAGGCGAGTTAGACCCTAATCAAATTCACGTGCCCGGAATATTTGTACAGCGCATATTTCAAGGAAAGGAATATGAGAAAAGAATTGAACAACGTACGATAAGAAAAAAGTAGTCTACAATTTTAAATCTTCACATCTTCAAATTAATAAGAATGCTAGATAAAAACGGAATCGCAAAACGAATTGCCAAAGAGGTAAAAGACGGTTATTATGTCAATTTGGGGATTGGTATTCCCACCCTTGTGGCCAATTTTGTGAGAGATGATATAAGTGTTGAGTTTCAAAGTGAAAACGGCGTTTTGGGTATGGGTCCTTTTCCTTTTGAAGGCGAAGAAGATGCCGATGTCATCAACGCGGGAAAACAAACGATAACCACCTTGCCAGGGGCTTCATTTTTTGATTCGGCTACGAGTTTTGGCATGATTCGGGGCCAACACGTCGACCTCACTATTTTGGGCGCCATGGAGGTAGCCGAAAACGGAGATATAGCCAATTGGAAAATACCGGGTAAAATGGTAAAAGGCATGGGCGGCGCTATGGATTTGGTCGCATCGGCAGAAAATATCATTGTGGCCATGATGCATACTAATCGTGCCGGCGAATCGAAGCTTTTAAAAAAATGTACGTTACCATTAACGGGCGTTGGCTGTGTTACTAAAATAGTTACGAATCTCGCGGTGCTAGAAGTTACTGAGGAGGGCTTCAGCTTATTAGAAAGGGCACCTGGGGTTTCCGTAGAAGAAATAAAGAAAGCTACGGAGGGTACTTTAAAAATAGAAGGAGAAATTCCTGAAATGGCTGTTTAAGAGATGGTTTAAAGTGGTCCTTTCCGCTTCAAGGGAGAATGCATTTCATCGAACTTTTTGAACCTTGCTTTTTTTCACAACATTTTACGGTAGGTTCACAACATCTATTTTTTAAACTTATAATGGTAAGCTACATTTACATTGTTATTAATTGCAAGTGTTGCTAATACCAAAACCCTTACCAAGTCTTAATTTTTTTGAACTAAACCTACAGTCTATGGAAGCCCAAATGAACCAAACCCGTGAAGACATTCAAGTCTACAAATATGAATTCTTGAGTGGTATCGTACTTCTAACCAAAAAGTTGTTTATGCTATAAGACTTTTTGAATAAAAAATTTAAAAGAGCAACTTCCCCAAAGGTTGCTCTTTTTTTTATGCATTTTTTTAAATTAGTGAAATGGACGCAAACAATTCACTAGCTATTCAAAAGTGCGAAGAGCATGATCTTGAATTACTCATCTCTATTTCAAGACAAACATTTAAAGACGCCTTCGAACATCAAAATAATCCTGAAGATTTTAAGACGTATCTTAATTCTTCTTTTTCAAAGGAAAAGCTCTCCCTAGAGCTACAGAACCCCGATTCAGAGTTCTATTTTGTGTTTGTAAATGATAAAATCGCAGGGTATTTTAAAGTTAATCAACATGGGGCGCAAACCGATGTGAAGGACGCGGACACCATAGAACTGGAGCGTATCTATGTTCTCAATGAGTTTCAAGGAAAAGGAATAGGAAAAGAACTCATGAATGCAGTTAAGGAGATTGCTTTGGAAGCAGAGAAGAAATTTCTGTGGCTGGGTGTTTGGGAGAAGAATGAAGGTGCCATACGTTTTTATCAAAAAAATGGGTTTTCAAAGTTCGGAACCCATCCTTACCCCATAGGAGACGATGTACAGACCGATTGGCTCATGCGGTTCGATTTGTCGTAGTCGAATTTCCAAAAGATTATTAGAGTCCACATAAGATTTCCGCAGCTTTCTCTAGGGTCTCATTCTTTTTTGCAAAGCAAAAACGCAGCACACCGTCTTGTCTCCGATTTAGGTTGAACGAGGAGATTGGTATACAGGCGATACCAAATTCTATGATAAGTCTACGGGCGAAAGCTTCATCATTTTCATTGGTAATTTGAGAGTAATTCAAGAGTTGAAAGTAGGTTCCTTCGCATGGTGAATAAGTAAACCTAGAAGAATTTAAAGCGTTAAGAAAGAAATCTCTCTTTTTCTGATAAAAACTCTTTAGTCCCAGATAGAGTGACTCATCCTGCAAATATGTGTTCATGGCCTTTTGCGTAGGGTGGTCGACACAGAAAACAGCGAATTGATGAACTTTTCTAAATTCTTTCATTAATTCGCTCGGGGCTGCACAATAGCCCACTTTCCAACCGGTTACATGAAAAGTCTTACCGAAAGAAGCACAAATAAAGCTCCTGTTTGCCAATCCTTCAATTTGAGAAAGGCTAATATGTTCGTTTTCATCAAAGACAATATGCTCGTAGACTTCATCACTTACCACAATGATATCCGTCGGCTCTAAAATAGTCTCAAGCTTTTGTAATTCGTTTTTACTGAACACCTTTCCACTTGGGTTATGAGGTGTGTTGAGCACAAGCATTTTCGTCTTCGGGGTTATGGCATTTTTCAGCGCATCCCAATCGATAGCATAGTCATTTAAGCCCATTTGAATAGGTACGGGTATACCCCCGTTCAACTCGATAGCCGGTTCATAACAATCATAGGCAGGTTTGAGAATAATAACTTCGTCTCCGGGCGAAATAAAGGCCGCAATAGCTGTGAATATGGCCTGCGTTGCACCGACCGTAACCGTTATTTCCATTTCAGGATGATAGACCGTACCATGTAACTTCTCTATTTTATTTGCAATGGTTTCCCTAAGAGAATAGTCTCCTTGCATCGGTGCATACTGATTGTACCCTTCATGCATTACCTTGTTTACCAGTTCGAAAAGTCTAGGATCAGCTTCAAAATTTGGAAAGCCTTGTGAAAGATCAATAGCTCGATGCTGTTTGGCCAAAATACCAACGGTAGTGAAAATGGTAGTGCCAACATTTGGCAGTTTTGAACGGCCTGGGTTCTTAAAAGCTTGCATAGTCAAGAATGAATTTTGCACTAAAATAGCAGATACTTTTCATCGCAAAGACAATCTTTAATTGAATCGATTATATTTATGGGACAAAATATAATCATGGGAACACTTGGGAAATTTTGGGTGCTATTAGCCGCTCTGATGATAGGCGTTACTGCGACCTCTCAATCCAAATCGGATATGAAAACCAAAGAAATAAGAACATTAATAGTAGATGGGCAAAACAACCATGAGCATTGGCCCAAAATAAGCTATATGTTAAAGACCGAGATGGAAAAGACGGGGCTTTTCACAGTAGATGTTGCCCGTTCGGCTTTTACTTGGCAAGGTGATGATTTGATAAGCGAGTATAAAATTGAAGGACTGCCGGAAACGCAGGCCTTGAAAGAACCCAAGGCAGACCCTAATTATAATCCCGATTTCTCAAAGTACGATTTAGTGGTCTGTAATTTTGGTTGGAATGCCGCCCCATGGCCTGAGAAAACTAAAAAAGCCTTTGAAAAGTTTATAAAAAAAGGGGGCGGATTAGTTGTATTTCACGCTGCCGATAATAGCTTTCCCGATTGGGAGGCCTATAATCAAATGATTGGAATAGGTGGTTGGGGAGACCGAACAGAGAAAGACGGCCCTTATGTCTATTATAATGATGCAGGTGAACTTATCAGGGATACTTCACCAGGAAAAGCGGGGGCCCATGGCCCGCAGCATGAGTATACTATTGAAATTCGCAATACGGAACATCCGATTACTAAAGGACTGCCAGCAAAATGGTTGCATGTAAAAGACGAACTTTATGATCGGTTGCGGGGCCCGGCAGAAAATATGGAGGTACTCGCAACAGCCTACTCATCGGCTGAATTTAAAGGAACCGAACGTCACGAGCCCGCCCTTATGGTTTTGGAGTATGGCAAAGGAAGAATATTTCATAATATAATGGGGCATGCCGATTACTCGGTTGAAGGCGTCGGGTTTCTAACTAGCATGCTTCGTGGGGCCGAATGGGCGGCTACCGGTGAAGTAACCCAAAAGATTCCTGAAAATTTCCCAAGCGAGAACGAGACCAGCTCTGAAAAGTTTCAAAGATAAATGGAGTTGACATTAAGTATTCCGGCATTATTATTCCCGGCCATTTCGTTGACTATGTTGGCCTATAATGCGAGATATTTGGCAATTGCGGCCTTGATAAGACAACTACATCAAAAATACCAAGAAACAGAATCGGCTGCGTTGGCACTGCAGGTAAAACAATTGCGTAAACGATTGGGCATTATCAAGAATATGCAGGCCACTGCGATTTTCAGTTTTTTGCTGGCGGTTATAACTATGTCGATGATATATATTGAACAACCCATATGGGCCAACCTGATTTTTGGCGTTAGCCTCTTAGCTCTAATGATAAGTTTAATTCTTTCCCTGATTGAAGTGCAACTTTCTACGAAAGCACTGTCCATACAATTAGAAAATATGGAAAAATAAAATTAGCGACACGGTTTTGGAGGATTAGACTGCCTAGTCCGTTTTCATTTGAACATTCTACTTTTCTTTTGAGTTCAATGCGGTTGTATTACAAAATGCAGCGGTCAATGATTCATTGATGACCGCTATTTCTTCTTTCTGCAATGTTCACCGACCAAACGGTCGTTTTTTAGGCCTAATAAAAGTGATGTTACATATGTCCTATAAGCTGTTACACCTGTGGTATTCATTGTAAAATGGCAATTCTAACTTTGGCAGTATCACCCACTAATGCATTGCCATGAATCTATTAAGTATAATTATCCCTATATGTGTACTTGTGTTTATAATGGTCTTAATTCTTTTGCTTTTCAAGAAAGCAAATCGATTTAAAACCATTAAAAATCAAACTAGCAACGAAGTACAGGCGATTGGTGAAGAGGGTAGGTTTTTTGTGGAGGGATTAAAAGATATTTTTCAGGCCACTGAGTTGGTAAAGGATAAGAACAATTATGAACTTGCCTCTGTTCTCGGTTATTTCGCTACCTCTCTATTCGACAAGAATAGTTCAGAAGCGGTTCTTTGGGATATTTCCCAAAACTGTATTTCTCAATTAGGGTTAGAAGACTGTGTCATCTATCTTTTAAATGAAAAAGACCAATCGCTAGAACAGAAAGCAGCCTTTGGCAATAAGCATAAGGGGCAAAAACAAATTTTGAGTCCTATCAAAATCCCCATGGGAAAAGGGATAGTTGGGGAAGTAGCTGCAAGTGAACAACCCATTATGGTATCTGACACTTCTTTGGACAAAAGATACATTCTTGATGACAAAAGGAGGTATTCAGAATTGGCCGTTCCAATTATAGATGATGGGGTCATGTTAGGGGTACTTGATTCTGAGCATAGCACCAAAGGGTTCTTTACCTCTAGGCACTTGGCCCTATTTAGGTTAATTGCCAAATTAACAGCGATTAAACTTCAAAGAATCGAGAAAAAAAGCAACCTACCCTTGACCAATGGCAATGCCTATTATAAAGAGTTCAGGCGCCTTTTGATTGTAGAAAAAATATATCGCAATCCCGATGTCAGTCTTACCTCGGTATCTGAAGTATTGAACATCAGCGCTACTTATCTATCACAATTGGTTAATAAGCTCGAAAATCAAAGTTTTACCGATTCAATCAACCGTTTTAGGGTTTCCGATGCCGAAGACATGCTAGCTGATAGTGATTTTAATGGCTACACCGTCGTGTCGGTGGGGCTTGAGGCCGGTTTTAACTCTAAATCCTCCTTTTATTTGGCCTTTAAAAAATACTGTGGTATGACCCCAACCGAGTTTCGCAAACAGGCTCGTTCTAGAAAAGTGGCTTTTTCCTAAAGCTAACGATTTCCTTTCCTTTCTCTTTCAATATTAACGAGTAGAACTTTTACTCTAAACTACTAAAAAAATAGAATTTTCTTGCTTTTTGTATAGATGGTAGAATTAGCTGTACGCTTTGTAGGTCTTGTTGTATAAAGTTACATTTTTAATATGTAAATAATTGATAATCAGTGTTTTGAAATAGTCCTAATTTTTTTAACCTTAATGATTTCGGACATTTTGAATTTTCAACCAAGCTAGTTTTGGTCATTATTAATTCTAAAATATTTGACTATGAAAACTAGATTGAAAAGTAACTTATTGATTGTTCTGTTAGCAGTTATAAGTGTAGTAGCATGTTCTAAAGATGGTGAAGATGGTGCCGTCGGTCCTCAAGGCCCACAAGGAGAACAAGGTCCGACAGGGCCGCAGGGCGATGCAGGAGCGGATGGAGCCCAAGGAGAACAAGGTGTTGAAGGCGAACAAGGCGAGCAAGGAGACCCTGGAACCGCTAATGTGATTTATTCCGATTGGATAGAATCTCCAATTGTCGATAATGATAACAATATTGAAGCACCAACAGCCAATGGTTCACTAAATGTTGCCGGTCTAAGTCAAGACATTGTCGAAATGGGCAACGTATTGGTCTTTGGTAAAATAGAGTCAAATGGTAATGTTTACGCCTTACCGTATATGGGTAATCAAGGTGTTTCTTACTACTACTACTTCAACATTGAAGAAATTAATATAAGGTTGACCACTACAGATGGATCGAACATAGGTACTCCTCTTTTTACCACCTATCGATACGTGCTTATTCCTGGAGGGGTTGAAGCTAGTAATGGAATCGGAGGCGTGTCATCTAAAGCAGGTTCTCAAGATTTTTCTAAAATGTCTTATGAAGAGGTGGTAGACTACTTCAATATTCCCCATTAATTCTATGGCAGTGAGGTTGAAAGCGGCCTAGTGATTCTTTCACGGGCCGTATTCTCTTACTAAAAAAGTAGATAAGACATTTATAATGAAAGCAAAAAACAAAACAATGCCCTATTCGCCGTATTGACCAGTTGTCTAATTGCATGCTCAAAAGGCATTGCAGATGGAGAGATTGGCCCAAAAGGTGAACAAGGTATTAAGTAGAAAATGACCTACTGGACTATCGATGACCTTCAGCTATTGAACAATTGAACTTTTGATTAGATGCTCCAAATTATTTCAGCGATTACCGGCGATTAGGGTCAGTACTCTTATATAATTTCAAGTAAAGATTTTTCGCACTAATAAAATTATCATGATAAAAATGAAGAACATTTCTTTCGTTTTAAAGGCAGCATTGCTGGTATTATTAATTGGTTGTTCGAATGATGATAATCAAGGTCAGATTGAACAGCAACCAGAAGAAGAGGTGTCAAATTTACCGAAACAAATTCAAATAAATTTCAGCGAAGTACATAATGCTAGCTACGAGTTTGCCTATAATGCAAATAAACAGATAAGAAGCATTGACTTGCAACGTAATTCAGATGGAGATTTATATCATGTATTTTCTGAATTTCTGTATTCTACCGATGACAATCTTACAGCAGTGTCTACTGATGATGTTTTGAATGGGGTTGGTAGAAATGTCTTTTTTACTTATTTGAGTAATGGCGACCTGGCTGATGTCGCTATGGTTTCAAATGGATCAAAGAAAGATTCTGAACTAAGCTATGATGTGCCCAATCGAACCTATTATCTGGATTATCAAACAGGACCTTTAACCGAAATACTTTTTGATTCCGATGGTAATTTAGAAGAAATAGATTTCAATGGTACTAGATGGCAACTAGCACACGATAATTTCGAAAAAGGCCTTTTTCACGAGGCCAAAATACCTTCTCCGATGCTATTGTGGTTCGGAATGAATTATTATTACAACCCTAGTGAGATTTACTTTTTAAGCATGAAAAATATAGGCTCTTTTTCTTCAGCAGGTGCTAACTTTTCAATTGATGAGGTTCAAAGATCGGAATCTGGACACCTTGAAAAGTTCACTATTTCAAGTGATGATGCTAGTTATTCTGCTGATTATACTATAACCTATTAATGTGTAATCAAAATCAACTATAAAATCAATTACCGACCTATGAGTTGGTTTTCGGTTGTCTTGAAATAGGGATTACACATAGAAAAGCAGATAATCGTAAACAATCCATCGGTCACCGGTAAGAACGGTGTATATTCGACTAGGCTTAAAAATGATGAATGAACTATTCGGTCTGTTATTTTTTGGCACCTACATGAAAAAGAGCATCCCCTTGGTTGACTACAGCTTGGTGGTTGATGCAGAAAACGAGTCCGTCATAGGGGGCTTTGATTTTCTTGGTGCGTTTGGCAAAAGTGTCGGAAACCGTGCCAATTACTTGCCCTTTAATAAAATCTTTTCCATTGGAAATTTTTGGTATGAACATTCCCGCTGTGGGTGCCCTTAACCATTTTCTGTTTTCAAGTTCTACGGAAGGTTCCTTTGAGTTTTCAGGAATTTCTTTAGAAGAAATGAGGCCATAATGATGTAGAATATTTAATACGCCCTTAATTCCTGTGGAAATCGAAAAATCATCGAACCGCATACTTTCGCCTGCTTCATATACAACCATTGGTTTTTTGAGATTAAATGCAGTATTTCTAAAAGAACCTTTGATCAAGCTCGACGGGAAACTGATAGGGGCGTTGAAAATAGCTGCAAGGCGGGCACTGGCAGTATCATTTTCCGTAAAGCGCACTTGGGGGTAATTATGGCGTTGGCCACCACCTGTATGTAAATCGATGCCTAAATCGATATGGGGTAATATTTCTTTTGTATAGTAGTAAGCAATACGGCTGGCCATTGATCCCGATTTGGTTCCAGGAAAGCTACGATTCACATCCTTGCCATCAGGGACATCTCTAGAGAAATGAATAAAACCGAAGATATTGAGAATTGGCACGGCTATGACCGCTCCTTTCAAAAGATTGAACTGCTTTTCGGCAATCATGCGTCTAACCACCTCTATACCGTTTATTTCATCGCCATGTAAACCGGCCTGAATTAATACGGTAGGCCCAGGTGCTCTTGAATTGAAAACATAAACAGGAATATCAATAAGAGTTCCTGTAGGCAATCGGTCAATATTAATGTGAACAAGCTTGTTTTGACCAGGTTTAACAGTTGTGCCACCGATGGTAATATTCTTATTCTTTTTTATCTCCATTTGTTGTTCCTAAAGTTCTTTTCGACATATAAAATGATTTCTTTCGCTACATTAATTCCGGTAACTGCCTCGATGCCACGTAAACCAGGAGATGCATTTACCTCTAATAATAGCGGGCCTCTTTTAGACCTGATAAGGTCTATGCCGGCTACACCTAGACCTAAATGTTTAGCGGCATCGATGGCCATGCTTTCTTCCTTTTTTGAGAGCTTCACCTTTTCGGTTTGACCACCTCTATGAACATTCGACCGAAAATCTTCAAGAGTGCTCATTCGTTTCATGCTCGCCACTACCTTATGGCCAACAACAAATATGCGCAAATCTTCTCCGTTGCTCTCCTCGATATATTCTTGCAGTAATATGCCCGAATCCATTTTGTAGAAAGTATCGATTATCGATTTTGCCGATTTAAGGCTTTCTGCCAAAATGACCCCTAGACCATGGGTGCCCTCTTGAATTTTAATGATTAAAGGTGGCCCGCCCAACATTTGTATCTGTTGCTCGATATTTTCCGGGTCAATGGCGAAAAGAGTCTGGGGTATAGCAATTTGGTTCTGCGAAAGTAATTGCAGGGTTCTCACCTTATTTCTCGCTCTGGCAATACTTAGCGAGCGTGCCGCACTGAAAACCCTGTTTAATTCGAATTGTTTAACGATAGCGACCCCATGGTTTGTAACCTTTGTACCTATTCTTGGAATAATAGCATCAAACTCATCTATGATGTCTTCTTCTTGATAGAGAACCTGTGGCTTTGAACCTCCTAATTTTACGGTACACTTAGTGTGGTCGATTTGTTCAATATAATGACCCAAGTATCTGGCCTCTTCGGCAATACGCTGTGTTGAATACACATTATTGCTCACTGAGAGCAGGCCAATATCCATAGAAATCGCTTTAAACAATTTGAATATAAAAATACAATTTGAAACGTAGTCACATCCACTTGTGGTAAAACGAAAAATATCCATGTACATAATTCAGTGGTATAGATGGGTACAATTGCTTCATCTTTTGGTTAAGTTTTAGAGGTTTTAAGCCACATTATCGAACAGCTTGAAAGGCTTGATTATAATGGGTCTAAATAACATTGGTATAGGCTTGCAAAGTTTGTTAAAGCCGCGTCTATGACCTACTTTTGTAGACGGTCTAAAAACTAATTGAAACTTTATAATGAGCGGATTGGTAAAATCTTCGATAGCCCGAAAAGTCGTCATGGCCTTATCGGGTCTTTTTTTGGTCTTCTTTTTGGCCCAGCACTTTACAATTAACATTACTTCGGTCTTGGCACCGGACACTTTTAATGAGTGGTCTCACTTTATGGGATACAATGGTGTCGTACAATTTATTCTGCAACCTATTCTTATTGCAGGGGTAATCGTCCACTTTGTGATGGGTATCGGGCTTGAGATAAGAAACAATAAAGCAAGAGCGGTCAAGTATAAAAAGTATAATGGGGGTGCCAATGCTTCGTGGATGTCTAGAAACATGATTATTACCGGCTTGGTAGTATTGGCCTTTTTAGGACTTCATTTCTATGATTTCTGGATTCATGAAATGGACTATAAATACATTGCAGGAAATGCTGAAGATCCTACTCGATATTACGCCGAGACAGTTGAGAAGTTCGAACCCTTCTGGCGTACGGTCATTTACGTAATATCATTTGTTCTTTTAGCCCTTCACCTGTGGCATGGTTTTGCCTCATCGTTTCAGAGTATGGGGGTAAATAACAAGTACTCTCCGGCCATTCAAACGTTCACCAAAATATACGCGATAGTAATTCCGCTAGGTTTTATTTTTATAGCACTTTACCATCATTTTAACCCAATAACACATTAAACATGGGCATATTGGATTCTAAAGTTCCATCAGGGCCTTTGGCCGATAAATGGACTGAACATAAAAACAAAATTAATCTGGTCAACCCGGCCAACAAACGTAATATAGACGTTATTGTTGTAGGTACCGGATTGGCAGGTGGTTCTGCTGCGGCAACGCTGGCAGAGCTCGGTTATAACGTAAAGACATTCTGTTATCAAGATTCACCGCGCAGGGCACACTCCATTGCCGCCCAAGGCGGTATTAATGCCGCTAAGAACTATCAAGGTGATGGTGACAGCGCCTACCGTCTTTTTTATGACACGATTAAAGGAGGTGATTACCGTTCTCGTGAGGCCAATGTTTATCGATTGGCAGAAGAATCTGCAAATATAATAGACCAGTGTGTGGCCCAAGGTGTACCTTTTGCCCGTGACTATGGTGGGTTATTAGACAACCGATCTTTTGGTGGGGTATTGGTTTCAAGAACTTTCTATGCCAAAGGGCAGACAGGCCAACAATTGCTTCTAGGTGCGTATTCGGCGATGAACCGTCAAATCAATAGGGGTAAGATAAAGCCTTTTAACCGTCATGAGATGATGGATTTGGTCTTGGTAAACGGTAAAGCCAGAGGAATCATTGCCAGAGACCTTAAAACGGGAGAGATTGAGCGTCACTCGGCTCATGCGGTAGTTTTGGCTACCGGGGGTTACGGAAATGTTTTCTTTCTTTCTACCAATGCCATGGGCAGTAATGTTATGGCCGCTTGGAGGGCACACAGAAGAGGTGCTTTCTTTGCCAACCCTTGTTTTACCCAAATTCACCCGACCTGTATTCCAGTATCTGGTGACCATCAATCGAAACTGACCTTGATGTCAGAGTCGTTGAGAAATGACGGTCGTATTTGGGTTCCTAAAAGAATCGAAGATGCCCAAGCAATACGTGAAGGCAAGATGAAGCCGACACAACTTAAAGAAGAAGATAGAGATTACTACTTAGAGAGAAGATACCCTGCGTTTGGTAACCTTGTACCTAGAGACGTGGCTTCAAGAGCGGCAAAAGAACGTTGCGATGCCGGTTTCGGTGTCAATAAAACAGGTGAGGCCGTTTATCTTGATTTTGCTTCAGCAATCCAACGCTACGGAAAAGAAGCTGCTCTGACCAGTGGTATGAAAGATGCCGATGATAAAACCATTACCCAACTGGGTAAAGATGTTATCGAGGCCAAGTACGGTAACTTGTTTCAGATGTACGAGAAAATCGTAGATGAGAATCCGTATGAGACTCCTATGATGATTTATCCTGCAGTTCACTACACAATGGGTGGCCTTTGGGTAGATTATAACTTGCAGACGACCATTGAAGGTTGCTACTGCGCGGGCGAAGCCAACTTTAGTGATCATGGCGCCAACAGATTAGGTGCTTCAGCCTTGATGCAAGGGCTTGCAGATGGTTATTTCGTACTGCCTTATACCATCGGTGATTACCTTTCCCACGACATTAGAACCGGAAAAATACCGACGGATAGCCCAGAGTTTGACAAGGCAGAGTCCGAGGTTAAAGATCGTATCAATAAACTAATGTCAGGTACAGGTGAGCATTCCGTAGATTACTACCATAAGAAATTGGGTAAAATCATGTGGAACAAATGCGGTATGGCCCGTAACGAACAAGGTTTAAAAGAAGCGATCGAAGAAATTTCTGCCTTACGAACCGATTTCTGGAAGAACGTGAAAGTGACCGGAGTTGCTGACGGCATGAACGCTGAGCTTGAAAAGGCAGGTCGAGTTGCTGATTTCTTAGAGCTTGGCGAGCTTTTTGCCAAAGACGCATTGACCAGAAATGAATCTTGTGGAGGTCATTTCCGTGAAGAGTATCAGACCGAAGAAGGTGAAGCTTTAAGGGATGATGAAAACTTTAAGTTCGTTTCTGCATGGGAATATAAGGGTGAGCCTAAAGATGCCGTTCTTCACAAAGAAGATTTGGTCTACGAAAATATTGAATTGAAAACAAGAAGTTATAAATAGTTTATAGTTGAGAGCTGACGGGATTAATGTCCGAAGGCAATCAACCCCAAGGTAAAACAAATACTATGAGGTTAAACTTAAAAATATGGCGTCAAAAAGATGCCAACTCTAAAGGGCAAATGGTAGACTATACCATTAAAGGTGTAGAAGGCGATATGTCGTTTTTAGAGATGTTAGATGTGCTCAATGAAGAATTGATCAACAAAGGTGAAGAGCCAGTTCATTTTGACCACGATTGCCGTGAAGGTATTTGTGGCGCCTGCTCTTTGCAGATCAATGGTGAGCCCCACGGCCCCGATCGATTGGTAACTACTTGCCAATTGCACATGAGAAAGTTCAATGATGGTGATACCATCGTTATTGAACCTTTTAGGGCTACAGCTTTTCCGGTCATCAAAGATTTGGTCGTAGACCGTTCAGCTTTCGATAGAATTCAACAGGCAGGTGGCTATATATCTGTAAATACTTCGGGTAACACGGTAGATGCCAATGCTACACCAATTGAAAAGGAAAAGGCCGATGATTCTTTCTATGCCGCTACCTGTATCGGATGTGGGGCATGCGTTGCCGCTTGTAAAAATGCGAGCGCCATGCTATTTACTTCTGCCAAGGTTTCTCAGTTCGCTTTATTGCCCCAAGGTAGAGTAGAAGCTACCGAAAGGGTACAGAACATGGTGCGACAAATGGATTTGGAAGGTTTTGGTAACTGTACCAATACAGGAGCATGCGAGGTTGAGTGCCCCAAAGGAATTTCTTTGGAGAACATTGCCCGCATGAACCGAGAGTATCTTAACGCCACAGTAAAAGGATAATCTATTTCTGTTGAACGCAGTTTAAAGCAGTCAACTTTTTTAGAAATCAAGATAAAATGAATCCCAAGCTTCAATCATTGGAGTTTGGGATTTTTGTATTTTGATAAAATGTCAAAAGACTATCCTGAAGAACGTATCAAAGTACCTCGCTTTAATGAGGAGTCTGGTTTTTACACCACCCCAAAACGCTCAAAAATAATGAGCAAGATTAGGGGGAAGAATACAAAGCCCGAACTTGCCTTTAGAAAAGCTCTTTACGCTGCAGGTTATCGCTATAGGGTAGATTATAAAAAGTTGATAGGTAAGCCTGACATCCTTTTAAAAAAATATAAAACAGCCATATTTATCGACGGTGAATACTGGCATGGGCATAACTGGCAAGAGCGCAAGCCTAAAATTAAGACCAATCGAGATTTTTGGGTTGCCAAAATTGAACGGAACATGCAACGTGACCGCGAGGTCAATCAAGAATTAGAGCGATTGGGCTACAAAGTATTCCGGTTTTGGGAAACCGAAATCAAAAAAGAATTAGATAGATGTCTAACGGAAGTACTATTGCATTTAGCGGCTCAGTAATAGAGCAAAAAACATCTCTTTTCCCGTCAACCACCTTAGGTTATTGCCTGTATATTGTAAGTGAAATTAATTAATAATCTAAAACAATATACACATGAAGAGGATAGCCATATTAGCTACTAATGGATTTGAAGAAAGTGAATTGAAATCACCTAAAGAAGCCATGGAGAAAGCAGGGTTTACGGTAGAAATCGTGAGTCCCGAATCGGGTGAGATTAAAGGTTGGTCAGGCGGTAACTGGTCAAACAGTTACAAGGTAGATAAAACATTGAATCAGGTAAAAGCATCAGATTATAATGCTCTTATGCTGCCAGGTGGAGTTATCAACCCAGACCAATTGAGAAGAAACGAAGACGCCCTAGTTTTTGTTCGTGATTTCTTTAAGCAAGAAAAACCGGTTGCGGCCATTTGCCATGCACCACAGATTTTGATTAGTGCAGATGTCGTGAAAGGTAGAAAATTGACTTCTTTCATTTCAATTAAAGATGATCTGATCAATGCCGGAGCCAATTGGGTAGACCAAGAGGTGGTCGTTGACCAAGGGTTTGTAACGAGTAGAAACCCAAATGATTTACCTGCCTTCAACAATAAGTTGATTGAGGAGATCAAAGAAGGTAAGCATGAAGAACAACATGCATAATAAGTAAATTTCCAAATCTGATAAATCCCGGCCCCCCGCCGGGATTTTTTTATGTCTTTAAGAGTCAAAAGCCAACCGTTTATCGAAGAAATTGACAGTTGATTGTTTTCACAACAACTAGGGGCTACTTCACAACAATAATTTAGAAACCCGAATTAAGCGCCGTAGATTTACATTGTAATTAAGTGATAGTGTTGACCCCAAATCGCCCCTTGAACTTAACCGAAATAGTTACGATCCCCAATCGAAACTAGAACCTACAAAAAATTATCCGACCCCAATCGGAAAACCAAAAAACAGTGTACCTACTTAACAAAAAGAGCCCTTTTCGAAGGGCTTTTTTGTTTTTAACCGGTTTGCGAAACAGCTTCTATTTAATCTGAAAGACCTGTTCACTATCAGAAGCTATCTTTTTTAGAATGACCTTATAAGACCCTTTGGGCAGATAGGTTTTGCCATTTTTTGCTTCTGTGAGCTTAGTTTTGTTCTTCTTTAAAAATGCTTTCTTACCCTCTTCGGTGAAGGCGACATCAAACGACAGAATGTTCAGACCTTTATCGGCTATGAATTCAGTTGAACTGATGCTGACACTCTTTAAAGTTTGAATTTCTGCTTTAACAGTGCCTTCAGACTTGCTATAAAAGGCGATATCTAGGCCGGGGGTTGATGCCCTGCTCCATGGGCTTGGTGAATTACCCCAATCTGAGGAATGCGAAATAGTATCCAAATCAAAAACAAAGAGGTCTTTAGACAGAACTTCTGGCGTCATTTGTTGAATGTGTCCGATGTCGGCCAGATAGATGCTTCTGCCATGTGTGCCGACCAATAAATGTTTAGCTTTCGGCTGAATCACCAAATCATGAATTGCGACGGGAGGCAGACCTTTTTGTAATGCTTCCCATCGATTACCTTGGTCAAACGAAATGTAAAGACCATTATCAGATCCTGCATAAACAATAGAATCGTTGATAGGGTCTTCAATAATAACATTCATGGGCGCATCGGGTATATTTGATGAAATATCTTCCCAAGTCGCACCGTAATCATCACTTTTATAAAGATATGCGGTAAAGTCATCCCACCTATAGCCATTCAATGCTACATAAACGCGGTCTTTTTGGTGTTGCGATGCTATGACCCTACTTACCCATAAATCTTTTGTTAACTTGTCGGAAATCTGAAGCCAATCTCCTCCGCCATTTTTACTGACATGTATAAGTCCATCATCACTCCCCGTGTAAATGAGTCCGAACTGTAAGGGCGACTCGGAAATAGTAGTAAGTGTGCCATATGCGACATTACCTTTTTTTCCGCCTTGCGTTAAGTCTCCAGAAATAGTTTCCCAATTATCGCCTTGATCAAGCGAACGGTGCAGTTTATTGCTTCCTAAATACAAGATATCTTGGTTATGGGCAGAAAGTTGAATGGGGGTCTGCCAGTTGAAGCGATAGGGCGATTCTCCTAATTCATGCTTAGGTTGTATGTAGGTTCGCTTATCATTTTTTCGGTCGATGCGGTAATAATTTCCGAATTGGTACCCGGTGTAGACTATATCAGAATTTCTTTTATCAATTTCTATCTGCATTCCGTCGCCACCCATAAGCGATTGCCAGGCATAACGACCCGATTGATGCCAGCCGGTATCTTCTTTAGCATTATGTGGCCCGGCCCATACCCCGTTGTCCTGTAATCCTCCATAGACGTAATAAGGCTCTTGATTGTCTACATTTATGGCATAGAACTGACCTACACTAGCTGAGTTGTTTTTGATCCAGTTTTCACCATCATCGTAGGTGATGTTGACGCCCCCATCATTACCATTGATCAAATGGCCCGGTTGTTTTGGGTCGACCCATAATGCTTGGTGATCCGCGTGTACATTTTCTTTGCTAATCGATGAAAAGGTTTTTCCGCCATCGGATGATTTTAAAAGCGGTACGCCGCCGATATAAATTTTATTGAGGTCGTTTGGGTCGACCCTAATTTCACCGAAATAGTAGCCATAACTGTAATAGAAATCATCAATATAGTCTTCATTTTGCTTTTTCCAGCTGCGCCCACCGTCATCACTTCGGTAGACTTCGGCGCCAATGACAGGAGTGTCAAACATCATGGCATTGGCATTTTCAAGATATTTGGTCAAATCTTTAGGTTGGGCAACACCGCTTCGAACAAGTTGCTTTACGTTTTCGGCACGGTACTTTTCTTGAAAGCCATTGGCTTTTAAAAAGGCATTGAGTTTTTTGTCGCCGAGCTCTAAAAAGGCCTCTTTTGACATGCCCTTAAAATCAGTTGCCGTTAGTTTGTCGGCATCTGGCTTTTCAGAATCAGATTTTTCTCGGTGCCCTTGATTATCCAAAAGGGCGTAAATGGTATTTTGGTCAAAAACCGCCAGGCCGATTCGGCCCACATTCATATCGGTTGGAAATCCGCTGCCTTCCACAGAAATCTTCTGCCAAGTGTCGCCGGCATCAGTACTTTTATAAATGCCAGAATTTGATCCGTTACCCAAAAAATCCCACGCTTTTCGGTCTTTTTCCCAAGCTGCGGCATATAAAACATTAGAATTGCCTGGCACTTGTTCCAAATCAATTATACCAGTTTGATCGTTGAGATACAAAGTTTGAGACCAAGTCTTACCAGCATCTTTGGTTTTATAAACACCTCGCTCTTTATTCGGCGAGTATAGATGGCCCAATACTCCCACGGTTACTTCATTTGGATTTTCAGGATTCAAAAGAATTCTACCAATGTGATGGGCGTCGGAGAAACCCATATGATGCCAAGTTTTCCCCTTATCGGTTGATTTTAATATGCCTATTCCTGCATAAGAAGACCGAGAAGAATTGTTTTCGCCTGTGCCGGCCCATATAGTTCCTGTTTTCCAGTCGACAGCAATATCGCCTAGGTTTTGGGTTTCGGCATTGTCCATCACTGGCGTAAACGATGTACCATTGTTGTTGGTGTACCAAAGTCCGCCAGAGGCATATGCCACATAAAATTCAATGGAATTTTTAGGGTTGACATCTAAGTCTACCACACGGCCACTCATTACAGTGGGACCAATATTTTTTAATGGCAGGTTTTTCACCAATGATTCTTTCTGCAAAATTTGTCTATTCTCAATAGACTCAATAATAAGCTCTGCAGATGTTGCAGGAACTTGAGCCATGGCAGAGCAGAAAAAGAAGGATAATAGAAAAATTAGTAAGCTTTTCATAAGTATTTGATAACGAGTTATTTTAGAAACAACAGATTTAATTTGTCAATGTTTGCCGCTTAAAATTAACAGCGACAGAATTGCGCAACAACTTAATATTTTGTTAATTTATGCCAAACTAGCATTAAACTCACTCAAACTAGAAGAATAACATAACCAACTTTAATTGAAGAAGAGGCCTATGAATTAGGTCTCTTTTTTTATGCACTTAAGCTCTGTAATGAGCTACTTGTCTCAATAAAAACACCAGACATTATAAACTTCTTAACTGCCCAATCGTTGTCAATTTGCTACTTTTGAAAAATTGATAAAAAGCGAGTTAAATGTATCCAGATATACCTCTGACAGTAGGGGATATTTTCTAAGGACAAATTACATCTAACCGATTAAAAAATTAAAATTACGCCAATGAAATACGAACAAATCAGTAATTCATTATTCATCAAAAATCGAAAGAAATTCATGGCCGAAATGCGCCCAAAAAGCATTGCGGTCTTTAATTCAAATGATATTTATCCTATAGGTGCCGACAGCGTGCTACCTTTTGAACAACATAGAGACCTTTTCTATTTATGTGGTGCAGACCAAGAAGAAACCAAGTTGTTGCTTTTTCCCGATGCTATGGATAAAAGTCACAGGGAAATTCTGTTTGTTCGTGAGACCAATGCGCACATTGCTGTTTGGGAAGGTGAAAAATTAACCAAGGAAAAGGCGACCGAAGTATCAGGTATCGAAACCGTTTACTGGCTTCAAGATTTTGATCGGGTATTTTTTGATTTGATGACGGAGGCCGATACTATTTACTTTAATACCAATGAGCATTACCGCCAGGCCGTTGAGACCGAGACCCGAGAGGATCGTTTTATTCAAGAATGTAAAAGAAAGTTTCCGGCGCATCAAGTGGCGAAGAGCAACCCGATACTTCAAAAGATTAGAGGCGTTAAAGAACCGGAAGAAATCGAACTCATGCAAACGGCCTGTAATATTACCGAAAAAGGTTTTCGCCGTGTATTGCAGTTTGTCGAGCCAGGTGTTTGGGAGTATGAGATTGAGGCCGAGCTTTTACATGAATTCGTTCGAAACCGTTCTAAAGGGTTTGCCTATCCGCCTATAATTGCGGCTGGAAATAATGCAAACGTACTTCATTACCTTGAGAATAATAAAAGATGTCTGTCGGGCGATATGATTTTGATGGATACGGCGGCCGAGTACGCCAATTATTCAAGTGATTTGACCAGAACCATACCTGTCGACGGTAAATTTACCAAACGCCAAAAAGAGGTGTATGAGGCGGTACTGCGGGTTAAGAACGAGGCTACTAAAATGTTGGTGCCGGGCACAATTTGGAAGGATTATCATGTTGAATGCGGAAAACTCATGACTTCTGAGCTGTTAGGCCTCGGTTTGTTGGATAAGGCCGATGTACAGAACGAGAACCCACAATGGCCGGCTTACAAGAAATATTTCATGCACGGTACGAGCCATCATATCGGGTTGAACACCCATGATTATGGTGAACTGAAAACTCCCATGCAGGCCAATATGGTGTTTACCGTCGAGCCCGGTATTTATATTCCCGATGAGAAGCTGGGGGTTCGCCTTGAAGATGACGTCGTCATTCAAGAAAACGGAGAGCCGTTCAATTTAATGGCCGGTATTCCTATTGAAGTAGAGGAAATTGAAGATTTGATGAACAAATAGTATTGGTAGAAATTAGCTAAAAACAAGGTAAATGAAAATAGTTTCTTGGAATGTAAACGGAATACGAGCCTCGATGAAAAAAGGCTTTGATGAAGTGGTCTCTAATTTTGATGCAGATGTTTTTTGTATTCAAGAGACCAAGGCGCAAGACGACCAAGTATCCGAAGCATTAAAAGAAATTTCCGGGTATAAGCTATTTAGTAATAGTGCCGAAAGAAAGGGGTATTCAGGAACGGGTATTCTATCTAAAGAAAAACCCCTTTCATTTTTACCCAACATAGGTGCTGAAGTACATGATCTTGAAGGAAGGGTTACGTGCGCGGAATACGAGTCATTTTATTTGATAAACGTGTATGTGCCCAATAGCGGTAACGGACTCAAACGATTGGATTATCGTTCGGAATGGGATAGAGATTTCACCCAGTACCTTATGAACCTTCAACAAAAGAAACCGATCATTGTTACTGGAGATTTTAATGTGGCCCATACGGCCAATGATTTGGCGAACCCAAAATCTAACTACAACAAGACTTCAGGTTTTACACAGGTAGAGATCGATGGTTTTGACCATATGCTCGGTACCCTGAAATTGGTCGATAGTTACAGAACCCTACACCCGAATACGTATGATAAGTACACTTTTTGGAGTCAAAGAGGAGGGGCGAGAAGTAGAAACGTTGGGTGGCGTATCGATTACTTCTTAGTGAGTGAATCGCTTTGGCCAAAAGTCAATTCTTGCGAAATTCATGACCAAATCATGGGTAGCGATCACTGCCCAATTAGTTTAGATATCAACCTCTAAAGGGATGAATTATTTATGGGATGCTTTTTCCTCGTGAGATTGAATAGAACAAAAACAATCATCGCAGGTAAAATCCATCCCATACTATACCGGCTTAAGGGAATTATTTCCTGAAGGGCACTAATTGAAGCTCCCCAACCTAAGCTGCCGATAAAATCCGGTATACTAAAAATTATGGTAGTTGTTACAACTGCCCTGAATACCTTTGGCGATGCCCACTTATTGGGTATGGCATTTAACAAAATCAAAACGATGGTAATGGGGTATATAAACATTAGGGCAGGTAGGGCCACTGCAATAATATAGGCCACATTGAACTGCCCGATTAAAACACCTAAAAGGCAACCTGCAATAACTGTAATCAAATAGGCCTTTTTACTGTTTTTGAAGCGTGATTGTATAAAGTCAGATGTGCCGGTAACAATACCAACCGCTGTGGTAAAGCAGGCAAGACTCACCAAAACGCTGAGAAATACTTGTCCGTTTCTTCCTAAGGTCAAATGGCTTATGCCATTTAAAAGAGCGGTACGGGTTATTTCGGTATCAAAATCTGCCTGTACCAAAGCCCCGGTATAAATAAGCCCGGTATATAAAAGAAGTAAGGCAGAACCGGCCAAAATGCCGGCACGACGGATCAAGGTTTTCTTCTCTTGATACGAAGCTTCTTTTTTCTTCAAGTTAACTGAAATGATGATTACGCCACCAACGACGACCGCTCCAATAGCATCAAAGGTCTGGTACCCTTCCAAGATGCCATTGGCAAAAGGGGAGCTTAGGGTAATGGGCCCAACAGGCTGGTCGGTAGAAAATAGAGAGATACCTATAATCAACAATAAAATGATAATGATAGTTGGGGTCAATATTTTACCAAGAACATTCAACAATTTAGACCGGTTGACCACAAACAGGAAAACGAGTGAAAAGTAAACGGTGCCAGTTAGCCAAGAGGGAACATCAAAAAATGGCTGTATAGCCATTTCATGGGTTACAGAGGCCGTTCTTGGGGAAGGTAAACTTATAGAGATGACATAAATCAAAAAAGAATATACTAATGAAAAGCCCTTAGAAACCTTCTTGCCGAAATCAAAAATAGTTCCCTGCAACTTGGCGTGTGCCATAATGCCTAGAATAGGAACTAAAACAGCCGAGAGACAAAACCCCAGAGAGACCAACCACCATAAATGGCCCGAAGTAAAACCCAAGAGAGGCGGAAGTATCAAGTTACCTGCTCCAAAAAACAATGAGAACAGGGCAAAGGCGGTAACTAAAGTTTCTTTGGCCGTATGTAACTTGACGGAGTTCATTTTTTGAAAGACACCTGTGGTTTTAACAGGCTGCAAGATACCCTAATATTGGCTGACGGCAAGCAGTGCAGTATGTCGGAAAAATCTTTCTATTTTAAATAGAATGGTGTATTTCATCGAAAAATCGGACAATCTCAAGGCTATTGTCCAATAAAAAAAGAAAGGAGGGCGTTGAGATAGAAAGTGTTTGAACGCACTGAAAATTTCACCCAAATTTTGAACTAGCACCTGGCGGTTTGCCCCAATGAACCAACGATGCGTTTTTTAAACCTACGACCATGAAACGATTTTTTTGCAGCCTTTTTGGCCACCATTACTCAGTATCGAAAAAAGTGACATTACATATTAAGGAATATAAATGCATTCATTGTGGTAAACAGGTAACTACCGATGTAAGCGGTAATCTTTCGACCCTTACACCAGAGCTAGAAGATATTAATAAGACCTTGGAAAATATTTTTCAGAAAAGACATAGGGCAGCAAAACACGCTGCCTAACCTGAACTTGATTCAGCGTTACCTATGCTTTGGCACCCAAATCCTGAGCCTTAAGGTTTCAGGATTTTTATAAAATATTCCCGAAAAAATAGTAGCAACCTCGTTCTCCACTGTCGTTCGCCCCACAACAGTATGTTAGGTTTGCCTTTTTCGGGAATTCTTTTTTTATAGTTATTCCTCCTCAGAATTAGAGAACGAGTTCCAGCCCTGTGCGGTCAGCGGTATTTTATGATTACCCCTTGTAACTAAATGAGTCCCTTCATTGGCCTCCGTCATATAGCCGATAACCGTAAGGTTTGGGTTGCCTTTGATCTTTTCGTAGTCTTCTTGTTTTACCGTGAACAATAGCTCATAATCCTCACCTCCGCTTAAAGCGACCAACGTGCTATCCATTTTGAATTCTTCGCAGGCCGAAATAACGGTTGGGTCTAAGGGAATTTTATCTTCAAAAAGATTGCACCCTACCCCACTACTTTTACTCAAGTGCATTATTTCTGAAGAAAGGCCATCGCTTATATCGATCATTGAAGTTGGTTTCACTTCAAGTTTGGCCAACAATTCAACAATATCTTTTCTTGCCTCAGGTTTTAATTGACGTTCAACAATGTATGAGTAGGGTGAAAGGTCGGGTTGGCTGTTCGGGTTTACTTTGTAGACCTCTTTTTCACGCTCCAGAACTTGCAGCCCCATGTAAGCTCCGCCCAAATCTCCGCTCACGACCAAAAGGTCGTTTGGCCGGGCCCCATTGCGGTAAGAAATTTGCTCTTCGTTAACTTGCCCCAAAGCGGTAACGCTAATTAACATTCCTTTTTGCGATGAAGTGGTATCACCTCCTATCAAATCAACATTGTACATTTTACAGGCAAGGGCGATTCCGTCGTAAAGCTCCTCCAAAGCTTCTAGGGGAAACCGATTTGATACGGCCAGTGAAACCGTAATCTGTGTCGCCTTTGCATTCATGGCGTAAACATCTGAAAGGTTCACCATAACGGCTTTATAACCCAAGTGTTTTAGTGGCATGTAGCTGAGGTCGAAATGAACACCTTCAACCAATAAATCAGTAGTTAAAACCGTTTTGTATTCAGTACTATCGAGCACTGCGGCATCATCACCAATACCCTTGATGCTTGATGCATGGTTGAGCTCAAAATTCTGTGTCAAATGTTCAATTAGGCCGAATTCACCCAACCGCTCAAGAGATGTCCTTTTTTGTTCTTTGTCTTCTAGCATGTGGCAAAAATAAGGGTAAATTATGGTATTGATAAAGGGGAATGATTATTGCTTTCATTTAGTATGGCAACAAATAGCAAGAAGAGCTAAAACAATAGGGCGTTAAATAATATATTTATATAAAAATGAACGGTTTATGAAAAATTGGGCAAGGTGTTTTATGCTTATATCTACCCTAGGCCTCTTGGGGTCGGGTTGTTCTTCAGATGACAATAATGAGCCTACGGCGGATGTACCTATGAATTACGAACCCTGTTCAAACGGTATGGCAGGTCAATACCCATGCAATGGCTATGATTTACTAGCGACGAAGTCATTATCTTTTTTTAGTGCACAATCGGCCAATGACATTTGGGGTTGGGAAGACCCCGACACGGGTAAAGAATATGCGCTATTGGGTTTGGATAACGGTACGGCCTTCATTGATATTTCAGACACTGAGAACTTGGTCTACGTTGGTAAACTGCCCACCGCTACAGAACCGAGCCTATGGCGTGATATCAAGGTATATCAAAACCATGCCTTTATCGTTTCTGAGGCTGCGGGGCATGGCATGCAGGTATTTGACCTTACGAATCTTCGTGAAGCATCTGAGCAACCGAAGGTATTTGAAGCGGATGTACTTTATACCGGCTTTGGTAATGCGCATAATGTCGTTATCAATGAAGAAACGGGTATGGCCTATGCTGTGGGTACGGCTCGAAATGATGAATATGCTGGGGGTGCCCATTTTATTGATATTTCAGAGCCCAAGAACCCCAAAGGAGTTGGCGGTTATGCCGATAACGGATATTCACATGACGCACAAGTGGTGACCTATTCAGGGCCTGATGTCGATTATCAGGGGAGGGAAATTTTTATTGGCGCTAATGAATCACAAGTGGTAATAGTTGATGTGACCGACAAAAATGCATCTTTTGAAATTAGTACGGTATTATACCCGAACATAGCTTATACGCACCAAGGTTGGTTTACCGATGATCAGCGATTCTTTATTTTAGGCGATGAGCTAGACGAACAGAATTTGGGCTTTAAATCAAGAACCTTGATTTTTGATTTCAATGATTTAGATAATCCTGAATTATATGACACTTATTTAGGGCCGACCGATGCCATCGATCATAATGGCTATGTCAACGGGAATGAATATTTTCTCTCAAACTACACCGCAGGCTTGAGAGTTCTGGATATAACGAATATTGAAAATCAAAACTTGGTAGAGTCTGGTTATTTTGACACCTACCCGAATAATGATAATGCTGCATTTGATGGGGTGTGGAGCAACTACCCTTATTTTCAAAGTGGTAAAGTCTTGGTAAGCGATATGAGCTCAGGGTTGTTTGTCATCCAAAAAAGTAATTGATATTTTACGCAAGGGGGATGTTTTAATGAGGATGGTAGACTACATTTTTGGTTCGGTCAAAAGGCGATTGTTCGTTACAGTATTGAGTGTTTTGGTTGGTGCCTGTTCAAAGAACGATGACGACAAACCCAGTCCGTTACCGGAACCAGCGGAAATTCAAGTGGAAACAGCAACCTTTGGTGGAAGTTTGAATGATAGCGGAAAGGCTCTCGTAAAGACTACTGACAGGGGGTTTGCGATTTTGGGGCATACCCAAAGTAATGATGGTGATGTATCAGATAAAGATGCCGAAGATTTTGATTTTTGGTTAATGAAATTTGATGCTCAATCTAGCTTAGAATGGACAAAAAGTTACGGGGGTTCTGAAAATGATCGCGGTAGCGATTTGGTTCAAACCGCCGATGGCGGTTTTGCTTTATTGGGCTTCAGTGAAAGTTCGAACGGAGATGTCTCCGAAAATGGAGGCTCTCTTGATTATTGGTTGGCTAAAACCGATTCTAATGGAAATTTGCTTTGGCAGAAAAGCTTTGGTTACAAAGGCAGGGATGAGGGCATCTCGTTGATAGAGACTAAAGACCAAGGTTACCTTCTAGTGGGCGTTCTTGATGTAACGGCATCCGAGGGGCAGGGCAATCAAACAGCAAGAAATCACGCAGGTGGAGATTATTGGGCCGTTAAGATAAATTCTAGTGGTGATATTGAATGGAGTCAATATTATGGAGGCACATTTACCGACACGGCCTATGACGTAGTAGAACTGAATAAAGGTGGGTATTTGATTGTGGGTTCATCCGATAGTTTTGATGTAGACATTTCAGATAACAAGGGCACTTACGATTTCTGGGTAGTTCGCATAACCGATGTAGGAGAACTACTTTGGGAAAAGAATTTTGGCGGAAGCGAAATAGACGAGGCAAAGGCTATTGTTCCCACGGCCGATGGTAATTTTTTAATTGTGGGAGATACGCGTAGCAACGACCAAGATGTAAGTACCAATAAAGGGGCGGCTGATATTTGGGTCGTTAAGATAGATGGTGCGGGCGAATTGGTTTGGGAGCGGACGTACGGAGGTAGTGGTTTTGATGCCGCCTCATCTGTAGTAGCGACATCTGACGGAGGGTATTTGATAGCCGGCAACTCACGTTCTGGTGATGGTGATTTACAAAGTAACCAAGGTCAGAACGATGCTTGGGTTTTAAAAATTAATGATGAAGGTATCATAGTCTGGCAGCGAAGTGTAGGAGGTTCTCAAATTGATTTGGCAGCTGCAGTTATTGAACTTAACGGCGAAAAAGTGTTTGCTGTCGGAGAATCAGCAAGCGATGATTTTGATGTAAATCAGAATAAAGGCTTTACAGATGTATTTTTGTTAGCGTTTTCATTTTAAAATATACTGAATGTTATATAAAATTGTGAGTAAACTTTTTCTATGGATAGGTGCTGTCTGTATTGTGGTTATTTCCGGTTGTAGCACTGATCAAGAAATAGACCGTAATCCAGAAACAACCTCTCTCAAACTTAGATTTTCACATAGTTGGGATGCTCAGCAGGTGTCAAAAGATGATTTCAATAGTTTAAAATACACAAATGCCCATCAAGAAGAAATGAGCATTGAACTGTTAAGGTACTTGATAAGTAACGTAAGCCTTGAGAACGAAGAAGGAGAGGTCATAACAATTGAAGATTATCATCTAATCGATTTACAAGACGATTCGAGCCTTATGTATCGTTCCGCGGATAGTATTCCCATAGGCACCTACAAAAACCTAAGGTTTACTTTTGGCTTTGACAATGATGACAATCGGAGTGGTGTCTATGCCGATTTAAATACCGCCCTTTGGAATGTACCAGAAATGATGGGCGGTGGTTATCATTACATGCAATTGGAAGGTAAGTTTCTTGATTCTACACAAACGGAGACAGGTTATCAATTTCACGCCATACGTGCCGTTGACAATTCTAGCGACAATCCAGTTTTTGAAGACACTTTTTTTAAGGTGAGCTTAGGTCGGGTCACCATTGATAAATCTTCGGAGTTACAAATTGATATGAATATTGCCGAATGGTTCAAGAACCCTAATGAATGGAACTTAAATGATTTGCATTCGATGCTAATGCCCAATTTTGATGCACAGGTAATGATGTATGAAAACGGGAAAGATGTTTTTAAGCTGAAAAGTGATTAAAATTCAAGGCTTCATAAGAGAGTTTAGGTTCGTCGTATGGGTTTTGCTATTGGCTGCCTGTTCTAATGATGAGCCAACTAGTGTATTGGATGATGAAACATACCAACCTACACCGGTAGAGTTGAATATCCCTGCTTTTTTTAAAAGTTCGATTATTGATCCTGTTATTCCTATTTCGAACCCGTTGACAGAAGAGGGGATTGTATTGGGTAAGAAATTGTTCTTTGATCCCGTGTTATCTGTAGACCATTCCATATCCTGCGCTGACTGCCATATGCCCCATTCTGCGTTTACAGATACCAATGTATTGAGCGAAGGTGTGAATGGTGCTTTAGGTAGCAGAAATGCTATGCCGCTGTTCAATTTGGCTTGGAATTTCGATGAGCTATTTTTTTGGGATGGTTCGGCCAGCAGTTTGGAAAACCAAGTTTTTCATCCCGTTCCCGATAGTTCTGAAATGGCGAATACTTGGGAAAAAGTAGTGAGCGACCTTGAGTCAGATAGCGAATATCCCGATTTATTTTTTGCCGCTTTTGCTGAAGAAGGTATCGATAGTTTAAAAGTGGCAAAAGCGATTGCCCAGTTTGAAAGAACACTTATTTCCGGAAGTTCAAAGTTTGACAAATACTTGGCAAATGAAGTTGAATTGACCGATGAAGAGCAAAACGGGTTAGCTGTTTTTCTTGATGAGACTCGGGGCGACTGTTTTCATTGCCACGGAAATCCTAATAATCCGTTATGGACGGATAATATTTTTCATAACAATGGTTTGGACAGTTCTTTTGCAGATTTGGGTCTGGGTAAAATTACCGGAGACCCAGCTGACAATGGTAAGTTCAAGACTCCATCTTTACGAAATTTGGCTTTCACAGCACCGTATATGCACGACGGACGCTTCTCTACCTTAGAAGAGGTTATAGATCACTACAGTGAAGGATTGCAAAATTCTGCTACCATTGACCCGCTTATGAAAAAAGTAGCTGATGGCGGCGTTAGATTGACAGATAAAGACAAGGCTAATTTGAAGGCTTTTTTATTGACATTGTCCGACGAAGACTTTGTGAATGACCCAAGTTTTCGATAGTAACTATTGAAAACGAAGATAATTCTCTTGCCCAGAAAGCTGAGCATATTTCTCCAACACCAAAAAGCAGATAAGGTCCTCCATCTTTTTGTTTTTGAAAGATGCAATATGTTCATGTGCGTTCTTGATAATCTCCTTGGCCTGACTAGGATTCTTTGAATAATACTCCATTTTTTCCTCCATATCCGAGAAATCGGCCTCCACTTCTACATAATGTACCCTAGCCTTTAATGTTCCTTCCATGAACCAGGTCTCACAAGTCGGTTTTGGCATGATGCAAAGCGAATTGCTGCTCATGGCCCATTTTAGGTTCGTGGCCACATCATAACCTTCGATGCAGGCAATGAATTGATGTTCTAGTTGAGCGTTAATATCCATAAACCCGCGATGCAATGGTAAGTCGTTTTGTTTGGGTGTGATTAAGCCAACATCAAATGATGGGTGGTTCCAAAACTTCTCCACAAAATCTCTACGTTGCTTTTGATGGGCCCTGCCACGCCAAACTACTTTTTTCTTTTTGTCCTCAAATCCAAGGGCATCTTTGACCCATTTAAAATGCCTTCTTTTGTTTAGTTTGAACAAAACAGAGTTGGCATTATCCACATAAAGCGGTCGTGCTTTAAAAAGGGTCGGCTGAGGGTTGATGTGTGTTTCATCTCCAAAATGGTAAGCAAAGCGAACGTGCGGCGAAAAGTAATGCAAGAACTCTTTTAGGTCTAGATAGTAGCCTGTTCCCTTTGTGCGCTTGAAGTCTTTTACGGCGACAGAGTTTTGGGGTAGCTCAAAAGGTTGATTGTGTTTTAGGTAGTAGTCGACCCTGTAATTCAAATAGGTGGGGTCACAAGTTTTCTTAAAGTTCATTAATTGACGGTAACGATGCCTAAAATAAAATTTCGGGAGAGCGTTCTTTCCGAAATTTTTGGCATAATAAAAGGCATTGATATCGTCGAAATCCATATTCAGAGACCCTTGGCCAGGTTGTAAAATTTAACTGATGCACCCAAAGTTAATGAATCCGTGTCTTTCCGAAGCGCACTTTGAATAGGCATATGATTTGTGAGGGGTTCTATAGAAATGGGCTATCGGGGCATTCGTTATAATAATGTTAGTTCTTATGGTAAAACCCTACTAATGACGTATATTTGTGAACTATTTAGAATAAAGTAAAATGCAATGATACAGGTATCTGAATCAGCCAGAAAAAAGGTTATTGACCTAATGTCTGAAGGAGGGTTTGACTCTTCTAAAGATTATGTGCGTGTGGGTGTTAAGAGTGGCGGTTGTAGCGGACTTTCCTATGAATTAGATTTTGATAATAAAGTCGGCGATACCGATAAGGTTTTTGAAGATAACAACGTACGCATCATTGTAGATAAAAAAAGCTTTCTTTATCTAGTTGGTACGACTCTGGAGTATTCCGGTGGACTTAACGGAAAGGGGTTTGTTTTCAACAACCCGAACGCACAGCGAACCTGCGGTTGCGGAGAGAGTTTTTCATTGTAAAAAGAAACTATGGCATATACTGAGGAAGAGTTAAAAAAAGAGCTCGAGACCAAAGAGTATGAGTACGGGTTTTATACCGATATAGAATCTGACACGCTGCCCGTTGGTCTGAACGAGGATATTATTATCGCTATCTCCAAGAAGAAGGAAGAGCCGGAGTGGATGACCCTTTGGCGTTTAGAGGCCTTCAAATATTGGAAGGAAATGGAAGAGCCGGAGTGGGCGAACGTACATTATAAGAAACCCGATTTCCAATCTATTTCATACTACTCGGCTCCTAATAAAAAACCCAAATACAATAGTTTGGATGAGGTGGATCCTGAATTATTGGAAACCTTTAAAAAACTGGGTATTTCTGTTGATGAACAGAAGAAATTGGCTGGCGTAGCGGTAGATATTGTTATGGACTCCGTGTCGGTAGCCACTACTTTTAAAAAGACCTTGGCAGAAAAGGGAATTATTTTCTGTTCAATATCCGAAGCGATAAAAGAACATCCGGAGCTGGTTAAAAAATACATCGGTTCTGTAGTTCCGAAAAGAGATAACTTTTACGCAGCATTAAATTCCGCTGTTTTTTCAGATGGGTCGTTCTGTTATATACCGAAAGGTGTAAAATGCCCTATGGAGCTTTCTACTTATTTCAGGATCAACCAAGCAGGTACAGGTCAGTTCGAACGTACGCTTGTTATTGCCGATGAAGGTAGTTATGTGAGTTATCTAGAAGGGTGTACGGCGCCATCTCGTGATGAGAATCAGTTACATGCTGCCGTTGTAGAGTTGATTGCTCTGGATGACGCAGAAATAAAATACTCTACGGTACAAAACTGGTTTCCCGGTGATAAAGAAGGAAAAGGAGGTGTTTATAATTTCGTTACCAAAAGAGGTTTGTGCGAGAAAAACGCCAAAATTTCTTGGACGCAGGTAGAGACTGGTTCTGCCGTTACTTGGAAATATCCTTCCTGTATTCTAAAAGGCGATAATTCTATTGGCGAATTCTATTCCATCGCCGTAACCAATAATTTTCAGCAGGCCGATACGGGTACCAAAATGATTCATTTGGGTAAGAACACTCGTAGTACCATTATTTCCAAGGGTATCTCTGCCGGAAAATCACAGAACAGTTATCGAGGCTTGGTACAAGTGAACAGTCGCGCAGAAAATGCCCGTAACTTTTCACAGTGCGACTCCCTTTTAATGGGTAATGAATGCGGCGCGCACACTTTCCCCTATATCGAGGCAAAAAACAAGACCGCTCAAATCGAACATGAGGCGACAACCAGTAAAATTGGTGAAGACCAAATATTCTATTGCAACCAAAGGGGTATTGATACCGAAAAGGCGATAGCGCTGATTGTTAACGGTTTTAGCAAAGAGGTGTTGAACAAGTTGCCAATGGAGTTTGCAGTTGAAGCGCAAAAACTTTTGGAAATAAGTTTAGAGGGCTCGGTAGGATAAGCGATACAATCAAAAAATACTTTAAGGAGGCGAAAGGCCTTTAATCTTAGAAGTTAAGAAGAGAATTTATGTTAAAGATTACAGATTTACATGCCGGTATTGAGGATAAAGAAATATTAAAAGGCATTAACCTTGAGGTAAATGCTGGCGAGGTTCACGCAATTATGGGCCCCAATGGCTCCGGAAAGAGTACACTTTCTGCGGTTATTGCCGGTAAAGAAGAATTTGAGGTAACCAAAGGTTCGGTAGAGTTGAACGGTGAGGATTTAGATGAGGTTTCCCCTGAGGAAAGAGCTCATAAAGGGGTTTTCCTTTCTTTCCAATATCCGGTAGAAATTCCTGGGGTTTCCGTTACCAACTTCATTAAGACTGCTATCAATGAGTCTAGAAAAGCACGCGGTCTAGAGGAAATGCCAGCAAACAAAATGTTGAAGCTGATCAGAGAAAAATCTGAGCTTCTTGATATTGACCGAAGATTTCTTTCCCGCTCTTTGAACGAAGGTTTTTCAGGAGGTGAAAAGAAGCGAAACGAAATTTTTCAGATGGCCATGCTTGAGCCTAAATTGGCCATTTTAGATGAGACAGATTCCGGTTTGGATATCGACGCTCTTCGTATCGTTGCCAATGGGGTGAATAAATTGAAGAGTAAAGACAATGCCGTCATCGTAATTACCCACTACCAAAGACTTTTGGAATATATCGTACCTGATTTTGTGCATGTATTGCACAATGGTAAGATTGTAAAATCTGGTGGAAAAGAATTGGCGTTAGAGCTAGAGGAAAAAGGATACGATTGGTTGAAGAATGAAGCAGTAGTCTAAACCGCCTCAGGTTTCGCTCAGTAGTGAAGCCATTATTGCAATTACATTACACTATGGATTTAAAAGATAAACTGATATCATCTTTCATGGCCTTTGAGAGTAACGTAGATATTGAGCACCCCGTGCACGATCTTCGTACAGAGGCAATGAAAAATTTTGAATTGAAAGGTTTTCCCAGTAAAAAGGAGGAAGCTTGGAAATACACTTCGTTAAACAGTCTTCAAAAGATTGATTTTAGCATTTTTCCTAAAGAGGAGAATGCCCTCGAGTATAAAGAGGTTAAGAAGTATTTCTTGCATGAGATAGATTCTTATAAGATTGTTTTCATTGATGGTATTTACTCTTCTTATCTTTCCGAAACTACGCACGATGGGGTCGACATCTGTTTGATGAGCTCGGCGCTAACCAAGCCCATGTACCGCCCTGTAATTGATGTATATTTCAACAAAATTGCATCGAAAGATGAGTCGTTAACTACCCTGAATACGGCGTTTAGTAGAGAAGGAGCCTATATCTACATTCCTAAGAACAAGATGCCTAAAAAGCCGGTGGAAATTATCCACTTCTCAACGGGTAACGAGGCTTCTTTGCTATTGCAACCAAGAAATTTGATTATTGCCGAAGAAAACGCTGAATTACAGGTAATCGAGCGTCATCAGAGCTTGACTTCAAACGAGGTCTTGACGAACAGTGTTACCGAAATTTTCGCTGCCGATAACGCTATTGTCGATTACTATAAGATTCAAAATGATGCCGAAAATGCATCACTGATCGACAATACCTATATAGATCAGAAAAGTAAGAGTGCCGTTAGCGTGCACACCTTTTCGTTTGGGGGCAAATTGACTCGAAACAATCTTAACTTCTATCAGAACGGTCAGCATGTCGACTCTACTATGAAGGGTGTGACCATTTTGGGTAACAAACAACATGTCGACCATCATACGTTAGTGCACCATATTGAGCCGAATTGTGAGAGCCACCAAGATTATAAAGGTATTTATGGTGAAAACGCGACGGGTGTTTTTAACGGTAAGATTATAGTAGATAAGATTGCCCAAAAAACCAATGCCTTTCAGCAGAACAATAACCTTTTGGTAAGCGATAAGGCAACTATAAACACCAAGCCTCAATTAGAAATCTTTGCTGATGACGTGAAGTGTTCGCACGGCTGTACTATTGGTCAACTAGACGAAGATGCCCTTTTCTATCTTCAATCGCGAGGAATTCCTAAGAAAGAAGCCCGAGCATTATTGATGTATGCTTTTGCCAATAACGTTCTGGCCAGTGTTCGTATACCTGAGGTGAAGGCGCGAATCAATAAGTTGATTGCTAAGAAATTAGGAGTTAACCTAGGGTTTGACCTCTAAAAATCCACTTTAAGTTTTTTGTGAATTGCCGATATTTTTTGGCAGTTTGTTGGCTATGTATTAACAAGTCGTTAGATTTTCCTACATCTGAATTCATCTAATTTGGTCGAAAACAATTTCAACCTAAAACATTTCAGATGAATTCAAAATTACTTTTTTGCGCCCTATTTTTTGCTTCGATCGGTCTTTGTGCCCAAGATAAAAAATGGAGTGTAGAGGCCAATTATCCAATCATAGACGAAGACGGATTAAACGGGGTTATCGACTTAGGTGTCAAATACAGATTTGTGAATCTTGGTATTATTCAGCTCGGTGCAGGCTTAAACGGTTCTTTTTTTGCCGACCGCCAGCACTTTTATTTTGATGACAATTTGGAATTCGATAACAAATGGAAACGTTTGTTGCTTCAGCCAACTGTTTTTGGTGAATTAAACTTGCCAGGAATAAGCAGGTTAAAACCGAGCGTTGGTGTTGGTTATTCCGTTCTTTTAGATGAATACGACCGTAAGATAGTTGATTCAGGATATAACGAATCGGACAGCTGGGGTGCTTTTAATGCTAATCTGGGGTTGAGTTATGATTTGACTAATAGGTTCTTTGTAAAAATTCAATACGACTACCTCAATCATCGTCAAAAATGGTTGGCAGAAGCAGATTATGAAAACAATGTCTACCGATACGAGACTAGAGGTAAAAGTTTAAATGTTTTTAAGGCCGGTATTGGGTTCAGGTTCTGAATCATTTGCCAGGCTCAAAAGAAGTGTTTGAAGCTGTATTTCCTTCTGAAACCAATATCTTTGCAGTTCAATAAGAATGCTATGTTAAATGCGCAAAAAATCCGTAAGGATTTCCCCATATTAAGTAGAGAAGTCAACGGAAAACCATTGGTTTATCTTGATAATGCGGCTACTTCCCAAACGCCACAGCAGGTAATCGAGGTGATTGTGGATTACTACTCTTCCTACAATGCGAACATTCATCGCGGAGTGCATTTTTTATCGCAGGAAGCAACGGACAAATACGAACAGGCGAGACAAAAGATTCAAAGGCATTTCAACGCCTCGAAGGCAAAAGAAATCATCTTTACGTCGGGTACGACCCACGGTATTAATTTGGTGGCCAACGGTTTTTCATCATTGCTTCAAAAAGGAGATGAAATTTTGGTTTCTGCGATGGAGCACCACAGTAATATTGTGCCTTGGCAGATGCTGGCAGAAAGAACGGGAGCGATTCTTAAGGTGATTCCAATGAACGAACAGGGAGAGCTCATGATGAATGAATATAGAAATCTGTTGAGTAGCAATACTAAACTGGTTTTCTGCAATCACGTTTCGAATGCTTTGGGTACCATCAATCCGATAGCTACTATTATCGATGAGGCTCATAAAGTTGGTGCTGCTGTGCTAATCGACGGTGCTCAGGCGGCACCGCATATCAAAGCTGACGTACAGGCATTAAATGTTGATTTTTACACGGTGTCGGCACATAAGATGTGTGGTCCTACCGGGGTGGGTGTACTTTATGGTAAGGAAGAATGGTTGAATAAGTTACCACCTTATCAAGGTGGCGGTGAAATGATTGCCGAAGTTACCTTTGAAAAAACGACCTATGCCGATTTGCCACATAAGTTTGAGGCTGGTACGCCCAACATCTGTGGTGGTATTGCTTTTGGTGCGGCTTTGGATTATTTGAATTCTATTGGTTTTAGTGAGATGGAGGCCTATGAGCATGAACTTCTTGATTACGCTACCAATAAATTGCTCGAGATTGAAGGCTTAAAGATTTACGGTACCGCTCAAGAAAAGACGTCGGTCATCTCTTTTAATATTGAAGGAGTCCATCCCTATGACATCGGAACAATTCTTGACAAACTGGGTATTGCTGTAAGAACGGGGCATCACTGCGCCCAGCCCATTATGGATTTTTATAAAATACCGGGCACTGTAAGGGCAAGCTTTAGTTTTTACAATACGAAGGAAGAGGTCGATATTTTGGTCGAAGGTGTCAAACGGGCAAAAAACATGCTTTTATAGGCCAATATTCATCTTTGTGCCAAAGAATTGATAGGCATTGATACTTATCGTATTTTTACATAAAATTCATTGAATGGATATTAAAGAGATTCAAGAAGAGATAGTTGACGAGTTTTCTATGTTCGATGACTGGATGCAGCGATATGAATATATGATCGAACTGGGCAAGTCGCTTCCGTTGATTGACGAGAAATACAAAACAGAGGATAATATTATAAAAGGTTGTCAGAGCAAAGTATGGGTACATGCTGAACTAGAAGAAGATAAGCTAGTTTTTACGGCCGATAGTGATGCAATTATAACAAAAGGTATAATTGCTATTTTAATCAGGGCTTTTAGCAACCAGAAGCCGCAAGACATTATTGATGCGGATACGGAGTTTATTGATGAAATTGGTCTAAAGGAGCATCTCTCGCCTACAAGGGCCAATGGTCTGGTAAGTATGATCAAGCAGCTGAAATTGTATGCGGTGGCCTATCAAACTCAATTGAATTAGAAGGCATTTCTAGTTTCTAAAAAAGTTAAAAATGAGCGAAGAAATAACTACAGTAGACACAGGTGAATTAGGTGAAAAAATAGTGAAGGTTCTTAAAACCATCTATGATCCCGAGATACCTGTTGATATATATGAACTAGGACTTATTTATGATGTTCTGGTCAACGAAGATAATGAGGTTCGTATTCTTATGACCTTAACCTCACCCAATTGCCCTGTGGCGGAATCTTTGCCTGTAGAGGTCGAGGAGAAAATCAAGTCTTTAGATTTGGTTAAGGATGCCGAGGTTGAAATTACCTTTGACCCACCATGGACTCAGGACCTTATGAGCGAGGAAGCCAAATTAGAATTAGGCCTACTATAGAAAATTGAATCAAATGTCCGATAACGCTGAACCTATTTTAAACAGGGTCGCCCAGAGTAAGTTGATTACATTCGACCTAGAGGATTATTACCCGAAAGGTACGCGAATAGCATTGGATATTTCTGATTGGCTTTTCGAGGGAATTATCCTTAGGGAAAAAGATTTTAGAGCTGCTATCGAGTCTCATGATTGGTCTCAATACCAAGATGCTTTTGTAGCGGTACACTGTTCGACCGATGCCATTGTGCCCGGTTGGGCCTTTATGCTTTTGGCGGCCAAACTGGCTCCCTTTGCGAAAAAAGTCGTTCAGGGCGATTTAGAATTACTGGAGACCTCTCTCTACGAATCGGTTATAGAAAATTTAGATCTGAGTACTTTTAAAGACCAATTGGTTATCGTTAAGGGCTGTAGCAGAAAGCCTGTTCCTCCAAACGCTTACTTGTTGATAACCCAGCGCTTACAGCCTATCGTAAAGTCCCTCATGTACGGTGAGGCTTGCTCTTCAGTACCTCTGTTCAAGAGAAAATAATCGTTGATAAACTTGTTTATTAAATGTTGGCATCGTTAACTTTGTTGTTAATAAACACGTATTCACTAACATTAACATTATGAAGAGATTAGTAATTTCTTGTATCGCAATTCTGGCTTTTTCGGCGGGTTTTGCGCAAACAATCGATGAGTTGAAGGCCGAGCAAGCGGTCAAGAAAGACTCCATCAAAGCTATTCAGGGTAGGGTCAATGCCCTACAGTCTAAAATCGATGCTTTTCCTGGTTGGAAGACGGGAGCTTTCGGTACCATTGGTGCCAATCTTTCAAAATTCAATAACTGGTATTCGCAAGGTGTGCCTAACAACTCATCAGGTAATATCGGTGTTACCGTTAACGGTTTTGCCAATTTGGATAAGGAAAAATTCTTCTGGAGAAACTCAGGGGTAGTTAACCTACAATGGGTAAAAATCGACGATAAAGATGATCCGACCGATGAAGAAGGCTTTACTGGTACTACCGATGTATTTACGATCACATCACTGTACGGTTATAAACTGAACTCAAAATTTGCCATCTCGGCTTTGGGCGAATACCGTACCTCAATCATCAATAATTTTAACGACCCTGGTTACCTTGACCTTGGTGTTGGTGCTACTTGGACGCCGATTAAAGACATGGTAGTGGTTATTCATCCGTTGAACTATAACTTTGTGTTTGCCGATAATGATACCGCTTACGAATCTTCTGCTGGTGCCAAAATCGTAGTCGACTATACAAAACAGTTAGGTGCCATTAGCTTTAAGACCAACTTCTCTACTTTTCAAAGTTATAAGGATGGTGACCTGTCTAATTGGACCTGGATCAACTCATTTGGTTATACCCTTTGGAAAAATATTGGTGTAGGTTTTGAATTCGGATTAAGAGGCAACAAGCAAGAGGCTTTGGCCAATGCATTGTCAGTTGAGCCCCTACCGACCCCAACCCCTACATTTGAGAATATTGACAACGACTTACAGAGTTATTACCTGTTAGGTCTTAACTATTCGTTCTAAGATAACGCGATACAAAAAGAAATGCCGCAACCATTGGTTGCGGCATTTTTTGTTAAGTAGGGTCGGTAATTTGGTACAGTCAATAAAAAATCAAACCTAGGTCAAGTGTTTTAATTTGGGACGTAACACTAAATTTCAAATACATTACGAATTTACCATTAGTGCTTTTCTTTTAGAAAGTTTTGTTGCGAACAGCTCTTATCCTGTGGTGAAATACGTTAAAGCGTTCATTTTTTCGATGAACGGATACAATAAACTGTTTTTCATGAAACGAAATGTAAAATTGAGACATAAAAAAACCCTCTAAAAGAGGGTGATTTTATTGTAGGTATGAGTAGGTAGTTTAAGTTCCGATTTGGGATTCGTTACTTCATAATCTAGGTTAAGTTCAAGGTGCGATTTGGGGTTGCTCTATCACTTAATTACAATGTAAAACTACGGCTGTCTTACCTGTTTTCTAAATTATTGTTGTGTAGCTAGGTAGTTGTGTTGTGAAAAATACCACCTGCTTTGTTTGATCGATGAACGACCTCAAACATCGAACTTTAACCAGACTAATACTCGTCTAAATTCTCAGGATACAAGAAATTGTTATAAGGAAACCTGGTTACATGAATGTCCCTCACTTCATTGTAAACCCTCTTTCTGAACTCGTCAAGGTTTTCTTTGTTTAGGGCGGAAATAAAGAGTGCCTTATCGCCGACACGTTGCATCCACGTTCTTTTCCATTCTTCAATGGTAAAGTGTCTTTCAGTTCTTTCCGTAACTAGGTCGTCTTCATCGATTTCGGCATGTTTGTATTGGTCGATTTTGTTGAAGACCATAATGGTATTTTTATCGGCACTATCAATTTCATCTAAAATTTGATTGACCGATTCAATGTGTTCTTCAAATTGAGGGTGAGAGATATCCACAACGTGTAAAAGCAAGTCTGCTTCTCTAACCTCATCAAGTGTGCTTTTAAAGCTTTCTACCAATTGGGTAGGCAGTTTGCGAATAAAACCGACGGTATCACTTAAAAGAAACGGTAGATTGCCTATGACTACCTTTCTCACGGTAGTGTCCAAGGTGGCGAATAACTTGTTTTCTGCAAAGACTTCACTCTTGCTTATAACGTTCATTAGCGTCGACTTACCTACATTGGTGTAACCGACCAAAGCAACACGAACCAAGGCACCTCTATTGCCGCGCTGCGTTTCCATTTGCTTGTCTATTTTTTCAAGCTTCTTTTTGAGCAATGTGATGCGATCCCTAACAATTCGCCTATCCGTTTCAATTTCAGTTTCTCCAGGTCCGCGCATACCGATACCCCCGCGTTGTCTCTCTAAGTGCGTCCATAAACCTGTAAGTCTTGGCAATAAATACTCATATTGTGCGAGTTCTACCTGAGTTCGAGCATAACTGGTTTGGGCCCTTTGCGCAAAGATGTCCAGAATGAGACTGGTTCGATCTACAATTTTACAGCGAAGTTGCTTTTCGATATTACGTTGCTGTGCCGGTGTCAGCTCGTCATCAAAGATGACCGACCCTACCTTATTTTCTTTTACGAACGACTCGACCTCTTCCATTTTACCACTACCAATAAGTGTTTTGGGGTTGGGCACGTCTACTCGCTGTACAAATCTCTTAACAACTTCTCCACCGGCCGTGTAGGTCAGAAATTCTAGCTCATCTAAGAACTCGGTTACTTTTTCTTCGTTTTGCTCACGGTTGATTACCCCGATCAAAACGGCCTTTTCATGTTCAATGGTATTCTTTTCTATCATACATGTTGCAAAATGCAAATTTAAAAAATACTTGCCGACCTATTTTCGTTATTTTAATAGACCAATAAGGTAGTACTATGAATTTTTCATTGACGAAAAGACCGAAAAACAAACACTTATACACCATTGCCTTCTATAATCTGGAGAATTTGTTCGATACCGCTGATGATATTCGAACCTTAGATGATGACTTCACACCGAAAGGTTTTAAAAAGTGGACTCATAAACGATATAAAAAGAAACTGAACAAATTATCTAAGACCATTGCCAAACTGGGGCATTACGAAACTGATTTACCCCCGACCCTAGTAGGTGTTTCGGAGGTCGAAAACCATCATGTTGTAAAGGATTTGTTGGCCAGCGGGCCGCTAAGGAATTTTGATTATAGCTATGTACATTTTAATTCGCCAGATGAAAGAGGTATAGATTGTGCGCTTATATATGATCGGAAGCACTTTGAAGTTGAATTTTCAGAACCTATTCAGGTACTGGTCTTTGAAGAGAACGGCATTAGGGACACAACCCGTGATATTCTTTATGTAAAGGGAAAGTTGAAAAATGAAACCGTTCACATTTTTGTCAACCATTGGCCTTCCCGAAGGGATGGAGATTCAAAAACCGCCCATAAAAGGATAACGGCTGCCAAAACCATCAATGACTTTATGATGGGTATCGAAACTTCTGAAGCGAACCCTAATTATATAGTTATGGGTGATTTTAACGATGACCCGCAGTCAGAAAGTGTGAAGTTTTTGACGGAGACCAAGGGTCTCTATAATCCGATGGAAAAATTGATTACCCCGACCCGAGGCAGTGCGAGCTACCGACTTTCATGGATGCTTTTTGATCAAATAATCGTATCCCATACTTTTTTAAATTATGAAAAGGGCACCCATAGTTTTGCGCATGCCAATATATTCGACAAGCATTTCTTGAAAGAGTTTAAGGGAAAATACAAGGGTTCACCTTTTCGAACCTATGTTGGGCGCAAGTATTTAGGTGGGTATAGCGACCATTTTCCGGTGTACATTCAGTTGAAGTACAATTCTTAGTTTAGGCCTTAATTGGTACTGATCAAATTCACATCAAAAATCAATACCGAGCCTCCTGGAATTCCCAAATAATCGTAGCTGCCATAAGCGAGATGCGAGGGTACCAATAACATGCCGCTACCACCTTCTTTGAAATAGGCAATACCTTCCGTCCAACCCGGGATCACTTGCTGTAGGTTAAAGGTTGCCCCTTCTTCGCCACTTTCGTCAAATACCGAACCATTCAAAAAATAACCCTTGTAAGCTACCGTAACATCTGACGTTGCGGTAGGCTGGTTGCCATCACCCGGTTCTTCAATGATATAATAAAGGCCGGTTTCACTTCTTTGCGCGGTCAACTCGTTTTCTTCAATATAAAGTTTGATATCTTCTTCGTTTTGAGCCCTGTAATCAATAGGTTCGGGTGCAGGGTTTGAAGAGTTGTCATCTAAACACGAGGCTAGACTTAAGAACAAAAGGGGGAGTAGTAGGTATTTCATGATTCTGTTTGGCCGTAAAAATATAGAAAAGAAGCTAAATCGGCTATACTTTTTTGATTTCACTTTCCTCTAATAAATCATCGCCCCTAAGCCGTAAGAACACCTGTGCAGTGGTCACTACATCCAATTCACAGTAATTAATAATTCGGTCGATATCTTTTTCTTCGTAATACACCTGTCGAACCATACTACCGTCGATATCTTGTTTTGGTGAGGGAATACCTAGTATATGGGCTAGTAGTTTTAAGGATGTAAAATGTTTGTAGTCTCCAAATTTCCATAACTCCATAGTGTCGAGGTGCGGAACCTCCCATGGTTTTTTGCCAAAAAGATTCAGCTTATACGGAAGTTCAATTCGATGAATAATCATTCTACGGGCGATGTAAGGAAAATCAAACTCCTTGGCATTGTGGCCACACAAAAGGTATTTCGAGGCGCTAAAATGGCCATTCAATAAATTCTTGAATTCTTTTAGAAGCGCTGCTTCCTCACCGTGAAATGTAGTAGTGCGAAAGGTTCGGTTTTCGCCCTTAAGATGAAAATATCCTACCGAGATACAAATGATTTTTCCGAACTCTGCCCATATACCCGCACGCTCGTAGAATTCTTCAGCCGTAAAATCCTCTTTTCGTTGGTATTGAGATTTTTGTTCCCATAGCTCTTTCTTATCATCGGTTATAGATGAATAGTCTTCATATTCCGGAACGGTTTCAATATCTAAAAAGAGAATATGTTCTAAACTAATCTTGTTGAGCATTTTCGTTCGTTTTTATGAGCAGATAAGCAGAAGCATTATGAATATTTAATGAGTCTTTTGGAAAAACAGTATAGGATAAATTGGTAAAAATCACTTTTGCTTTTAATTCTTCGTTTTCTAAAAATAAGCTCCTTTTTTCAATGGGCATACCGCTTAAATCTGTACCGTTTTTGCCTATATCCTTTAGAAAATCACTTAGCTTAAACTCTACCATACTACTGTCGTTCTTCTTGTTCAGAAGTTTTAAAGAATGGTCTTCGGTTTGATAATCTAGCTCAAACCTTTCCGTCAAAAGCTGTTTATGGAGGTAATCGCCAAAATGAATCTCTGAAAAATAAGAAAATTCTGAAATATCATGCAGTTGAAGTTGCTCTTGGTTCTGGTACAAAGAATAATGGACACCATAGCTCGACGGACTTTTATTTGAATCAGGGTCCACCGTAATGTCTAGGGAGTCCATAACGGCGCGGGTGTCTACATAGGTATATTTTTTCCATCTGCTGTGAACGGTGTCTTGCATCGCTTCTTTCATTGCGATTCCTGTAATTTCATCCAATTCAGAAATGGCATTTCGTTTTTCGAGATAGTCGATGATAGAGGTCAACTGATCAAATTCATCGGCCGTCGCCATTTTTCCGTTTAAACTGACTTGGTCATAAACTTTTTTGAATTGGTTGGTTTGGCTCGTTTTCGAAACGTAGAAGGCACTCCAAGGGCCGAAAGATGATAGTATGGCCAACCCGAATAAAGACAGCGGTAGTACGATTAATTTGTTGTTTCTGCTGATGAGTAGGTAAAGCGCCATGCCCAAAATCCAAAAAGCAATGACGAGAACGAAATACCGGTTTTCGGTAATTCCATAGTCCGCCACTCTTCTAAAAATGGCTACAAAAAGTAATACAATCAATGGCAGAAGGGCGTAATAAAACCAAGGGTAAAAGTTTCGAATGGTCCATGCCTTTGCATTTTTCTGAATGGGGTTGATAATCACTTGTACTAAAAAGCCCAATAGTGCCAAAGCCGTAACCAAGTAGGAAACCCACCCTTTTGGTAACTGCCATTGTAATAATATTTTGCCGCCGTATGCGTACAGAATAACCACATACAAAATGACCAATGGTATTAATATGAATTTGACAAAAACCTCTAACGCTCTCTCAAAGTATATTTCTCTTTGATGGCGTACCTGTTTAGGGAAATCTGATAAATAGATCCATGTGTTCACAACGCCCAAACAGAAAACGAACAGTTGACCGTACCTCTCACCTTTAATATTGGCCTCGAAAAGCGCATCTATTGCCAATAAGGCAAGTACAAGGCCTAGGTAGAGCACTCCAGAGAAAAGAGCGCTGCGTACAATTGCCAGCCCAACTGATTTGAGGTAGTTCCAAAAAGCGGTTTTGTTCCAGAATTTTATGAAGGGGGCAAACAGCACAAAAAGATGACCGCCAATGAAGTATAAAAAAAAGCGGATGGAATATACAGGGTTGTTGTCTAGGTCTTTGGTACCGGGCAAATGCCAGTAGAACAAAAAGAGCAGCACAATGATTAGCCCCTTAAGCCAAAGCCATTTATTAGGTTGCCTTTGCTGTTCTATAAAAAATTGGCTTCCGATATGCCAGCATATACCTAAAATTAGGGTCAATATGATATCGAGTTTTTCCTCTAGTTTATTACCACTATCGAAATCTATAAGATACATGATGTAAAAGCTGCCAATAATGGCCCAAGTAAGCGTAACCGGAAATCGCTTAAAAGCATTCTGGGCCTTGTCGGTTATCTCTTTGATGGATGGTAGTTGCATGAAAGTGGTATTAACATTCAAACAAATGTATACTTAAACGGAGCTATTTTAATCCCTGAAAATAGTGATTTCTGTCAAGTGTCGATAAACACTATGATATAGGTGAAAACCGACTCATCGGTTGGTATCAAGCAAAATAGATTTTTTATAACCTCTATGAACGGATAGTTTCTATCTGCGAATAGGCATTATTGTCATTCTGGGGGAAGGATTATTCAAGAAAAAGACCGTACAGTCTGTAAATTTTAAAACAGACTTTGTTGTTTAACCGGGCTCTCATGCTCTAAAAGCCACTTTTTTCGATGTAGACCCCCGGCGTAACCGGTCAATGAACCATCGCTGCCAATAACCCGGTGGCAAGGAACGACAATCCACAATGGGTTTTTTCCGTTGGCGGAGGCAACGGCCCTAATCGCTTTTACATCACCAAGTTCTTTTGAAAGATCGAGATAGGATACCGTTTTTCCAAAAGGGATTTCGACCAATGCATTCCACACTTTCTTTTGAAAATCTGTTCCTTTGGGGTTCAAAAGTAGGCTGAATTGATAGCGGTCACCATTAAAATATTCATTTAGCTGATTGGCGGCCTCCTTCAAAGAGTCGGGCAAGATACCTGTAGGAGAAACCTCTTCATCAAGCACCGTTATTGAAGAAATTCCGTTTCCGTCACCTTCTAGTTTCGCAGGCCCTAAAGGAGTTGCTATGTAGGCCGTATCCACGTTATTTTTTATTGAGCTTACTCTCTAGAATTCCGGCACGCTGTGCCCTGTTTTCCCAGTTTTTTCGCGCCAAATCTTGCAAATCGGCCACGTTATCACTTTCGTCCATAATTTCAAGACCTAAAAGAGTCTCTATAACATCTTCCATAGTGACCAGACCGCTTACCGAACCATATTCATCGACTACGAGTGCAATGTGTTCTCTTTTGGCAATCAAGGTCTCGAATAGTTTGGGTATAGGCGTTCTTCTCTCGGTAACAAGTATTTCCCTTTTTATTTCCGAAAGAGGAATGTCGCCATTTTCGTTGACCATTTCTTCCAGAATATTGTCCTTAAGAACAAAACCATCAATATGGTCCATTTTTTCCCCGTAAACGGGTATTCTCGAAAACCTCATTTTCGGGTTATCCTCAAAAAACTCTCGAATCGTTTTCTTTTCGGAAGCAATTTTCATAACGGCCCGTGGTGTCATAATATCTTTGACAAAGACTTCATCAAAGCGAAGTAAGTTCTTTATGATAGTCGATTCAGATTTCTCAAATACGCCCTCTTCTTGCGCAATGTCGGTCATGGCCGTAAAATCTTCTCGACTCAATACGCTGCCTTCGTGCCCTTTACCGCCCACCAATCGGGTGAAAAGCTGTAATAACCATAACAACCCAGTGTATTTTAGAGCCAGAACCATTATTCTCAAGGTCTTTGAGGTAAAATTGGCGAGCGACTTCCAGTAGGTAGCGCCGATAGTTTTCGGAATAATCTCAGAAGCCACCAAAATCAAAATAGTCATGAGGGTAGAAACCACCCCTACCATTAAATCTTCGGTAAATGGTACACCAAAAACAGTTCTTTGGGCGCTGCCATACATTTGGGCATAGGCTGCTTTCGCCTGAACACCTACCAAGATCGCACCCACGGTATGGGCCACGGTGTTGAGTGTAAGAATGGCAATTAGAGGCTTATCAACATCTTGCTTTAACTGCTCAAGCTCTAATGCATAAGCCTTGCCCTCTTTCTTTTTAACGTTGATGAACGTAGGGGTTATACTTAATAGAACCGCTTCGAGTACCGAGCAGAGAAACGAGAAAAAAATGGATATTAGCGCGTAGAATATCAGCAGACCCATAGTTAGATTGTTTGCCGACGAAGATACCAATATTTATGTAACCTTATGCTCTTAATCGGTTGATAGAGTGGCTTGATAGAATACTTGTTGAACCGCCGAGCGAATGTTTAAACTGTACAGGTTTCGATGGTCTCTTGAAGGATTTACTCGATTGCTTAGAAAAATATATACCAATTGGTTTTCTGGGTCGGCCCAAACGAACGTTCCGGTGAAGCCCGAGTGACCAAAACTGCTTTTGTCTACTTCAGGGGCCGGATAAGCATCATCTAGACTTAATTCGGAGTTATTGAGCAGAGGCTTGTCAAAACCAAGTCCTCTTCGGTTATCATTTTCAGGATATTGCACTTTGATGAATTCCTTCACGGTTGCTTCCGAAAAGTACCTTTTTCCATCATAAACACCGTATTGCATGTACATCTGCATGAGTTTGGCCAAATCGGTAGCCTTGGCAAAAAGGCCGGCATTACCCGATACACCGCCCAAGAGTGAGGCATTTTCGTCATGTACCCAACCTTGGGTGAGGGTGTGGCGAAACAGGGTGTCAACTTCCGTGGGCACAATGGCATTTGAGAAACCTTTCTTTTTGGGTGTAAAGCCCATTGTAGGGGTATTTAGTGGTAAATAGAAGTTTTTCTCTAGATAATAATCATATGAGCTGTCGGTGATTTGCTGTATAAGTTCTGGGAAAATGAGAAAGGTCAACCCGGAATAGACATATTTTTTATCGGTGGACACCTCAGATTTGTCTATTAGACGATACATCTTTTTATTGAAGTTGTTTTTGATGAAAATGTCATCATAAACTTGATTGGAGAATCTTTTGTTGGAGTTCTGGTGGATGTATTTAGACTTGATACCGCCCTTGTCATCTATCACTTCGTTCAAGAAAATGATATAGGGTACTAGACCCGCTTGATGTGATAAAATTTCTCTTAGGGTTATGTCTTTCTTGTTGTCCTCTTTTTTCCAACGGGTCCAATAATCACTAAAGGGCTTGTCAAGTTCTAATTTTCCTTCATCTACCAATTTCATGACGGCCGGTAATGCCGCCGTAATCTTGGTAACCGAAGCTAGGTCATAAATATCATTGGTTTTGACGGGCTGGTTTTTGTTGTAAGTATGGTAACCATATGCTTCGTGAAAAATGATTTTACCGTTTTTGGCGACTAACACCTGTGCCCCAGGAAAAGCCTCTTGTTCGATTCCGTTTGTGATAATAGAATCCACCCGTTGGTGAATCAGTTCAGAATCGAGCCCCACTTCTTCAGGAGTGCCATAACTTAATACGTCACTATTCTGGGAAAGACCAGTAACGCTATAGAACACAAGTATTATTCCGAGTAGTATATTTTTTTTCATTGGTGGATGGTTGGGTTGGTATAAAGGTTTAGCTTAGCAGTTTCACCGCATCTTTGGCAAAATACGAGGCGATAATATTGGCACCGGCTCTTTTGATGGCATAGAGTTGTTCTAACATAACGGCATCATGGTCTAGCCACCCTTTTTCTGCAGCGGCCTTTAGCATGGCGTACTCACCAGAAACTTGGTAAACAGCTACAGGAACATCAACGTCGTTTCGAATTTCCCTTACGATATCTAGATAACAAAGCCCTGGTTTGACCATAACAATATCTGCCCCCTCATCAATATCCATTTCGGTTTCCTTAATGGCTTCGTACCGATTGGCATAATCCATTTGATAAGTCTTTTTATCCTTCGGAATATCTTGAATATCAACGGGAGCCGAGTCAAGCGCATCCCTAAAAGGACCGTAAAAGGCACTTGCATATTTAGCGCTGTAACTCATAATGGCCGTATTATAAAAGCCCTCGTCTTCAAGAGCCTCTCGAATAGTCAAAATACGACCATCCATCATATCGCTCGGGGCCACCACATCGGCACCGGCTTCGGCGTGGGAGACGCTCATTTCAGCTAAAACCTCAGAAGTTTTGTCATTCAAAACTCTGCCGTTTTCAATAATTCCATCATGTCCGAAAGATGAAAAGGGGTCTAAAGCTACATCGGTCATTACCAACATTTCAGGGCATACATCTTTTACGGTTTTAATGGCTCTTTGCATAAGCCCGTTGGGATTCAAGGCTTCTGTTCCTTTATTATCTTTTAAATCATCGGCCACTTTTACGAAAAGTAAAACGGACTTTAACCCCATTCCCCATAATTCCTTCACTTCTATTGCCAAGTTATCTAAGCTCAAACGATAATAATCGGGCATCGAAGCTATTTCTTCCTTTATGTTTTTACCTTCAACCACAAAAAGGGGCACCAAAAAGTCATTGGGAGACAAAACGGTTTCGCGCACTAAATGACGCATGCTTTCCGATACTCTTAATCTGCGATTTCTTCGAAGTGGGTACATATATTGGTATTTTAAAAAAGCTATTTTTAGGATTCGAAAATTACCCTGACTGTCGGTAATATCAAAGTTTTAAGGGCTAAAAGTGAAGCAATAAACCTATGGAGAGTCTTCTTTGCACCTAAGTATTCTTTTAAAGGAGTCGCAATAACCATATGCTGCCCAAAGTGCCGAATCTTTTTTGATTTCAAGTACATTCTGTCCTGAATCTATGTACTCTTTTGTCGACTCGACCAAAGGATGGTCATAATCTCCTATCTTAATAATCGATTTGTCCCCTGGTATGGTGACTTTGTTTTCATAGTCATAGCAAAAAACGAGAACCTTATCACTAACTTTCAGGTCTAGTTGATGAAAACTGTCCATAGTTACATAGCGCTGGGATGCATACTTACCTTCAATTTCGTCATTTATGTAAAGTACCTTTTCAAGTTGAATGACTCCTTTTTGAGAGGTATAAAGCGGACCTGCCTTTTCATCTGCAGCTTCGAGATGTGTAAGAACCCCGGTAAAGACCAAGCTGTAGGGTTCGCCGCAATAACCAATAAAGGGTCCGGCTTCATCCCACCAATACGTATAAGGGATTTGTAGTGTGTCTTGGGTAAACACAATTTCAATATCACTTTTGGCCGTCTTCTTTTTACATGAAAATATGTATGCCACAGCAAGTAGGCAAAAGACATATTTGCACTTTATGCCCACTCTTGAGGGTTTTGGAGAACTTGCAACAACTTTTCTTCTTCACTGTCCTTCGTTGGGTGATGGTCATACCTCCACTGCACATGAGGTGGCAAACTCATCAGAATGCTTTCTATTCTCCCATTGGTTCTAAGGCCGAAAAGCGTACCCTTGTCGTGTACTAGATTGAATTCTACATAGCGTCCTCTACGTATTTCTTGCCAATCACGCTGCTCTTTGGTGTAGTGCAAATCTTTTCGTTTTATAACGATTGGTATGTAGGAGTTTAAAAAGCTATTACCTACACCGGTAACAAAGTTGTACCAGTCCTCCATAGTAAAATCCTCCTGTGCTTTACAGTAGTCGAAAAAGAGTCCGCCAACCCCACGGGCCTCGTTTCTATGGGCATTCCAGAAATATTCGTCACATTTCTTCTTGTAGGTGGAATAGAATTCTGGTTGATGCGCATCGCATACCTGCTTGCAGACTTCATGAAAATGCCGAGCATCCTCTTCAAAAAGATAATAGGGCGTAAGATCTTGACCGCCTCCGAACCATTGATCTACAATGTCCCCATTTTGATCGTACATCTCAAAATAACGCCAATTTGCGTGAACCGTTGGTACCATGGGATTCTTGGGGTGCAATACCAAACTCAATCCGCAGGCAAAGAAATCGGCATCTTTTACCCCAAAATATTTTTGCATGCTATCAGGTAGCTTGCCGTGAACTTTTGAAATGTTGACACCGCCCTTTTCAAATACCTCTCCATCTTCAATGACCCTGGTGCGACCACCGCCGCCTTCTTCTCGAATCCATTGATCTTCATGAAATTTGCCAACGCCATCAACCTCCTCTAATTTCGAGGTAATGGTATCTTGAAGATTTTGAATGTAGTTGAAAAACGTTTCTTTCATGAAGTTATCGACTTTGAGCTTGTTTTAGGGGCAAAAGTACGCTTTAAAAGTAAAGCCTCGATAAGGGCCAGACCGCAATAGTAGAACACGCCAAATGCCATAGCGGAGTGGGGCAGGTCGACAAATGCGCCTTCATACTTTAAATCTTTACCATAGCCGCTTAAACGTATAAATTCTTCGGTAAGGCCTAGCTTCGGAATATAATCAGCGCCGAAAACAAAGATAAAAATCATAAAAAAGTACATCATAGCTGCCATCACCGACTTATAAAAAGCCCTGTTTCTAATTTCTATAGAAACATCTGAAAAGGCAAATCGCATTCGGTTGAAAACAACCATGAGATAAATGTACATGACCGTATTGTCGTCTAGGGCATTATTCATAGCCCAAGCAAAGACGCCATAGAAAGGTATGAGTACAAAAAGAGATATTTTTTTGGGCATAACGGCCATAAAGACCCCTGAATGTACCATGATGAACTCAAATATCATGAGTAAAGAAAGGGTGCCCAACTGAGGAAGGTCATCCATAGTCGGGTGATGCCAAATAGAGAAAAATTGATAGGCGATGACTACATCCATTAGTACACCGGCATATTCAAACTGCCTATCGTATCTTTCAATAATCCTCATCATCGATTAGCGTAGAGTTCGAATAACATCATATCCAATGCATTTTCATTTGGCGGAGTATGAGCCTCTTTGAGAATCTTTACGTAACTAAAACCACAATTCATGGCTACCCCGATGCTGGCCTTATTCGTATGATGAACAATTATTTGCAAGGTTTTGAGTCCGACCTTCGTAAAAGCAAAGTTTACCGTTTGCTTGATGGCTTGGCTCGTCCAACCCCTGCCTTCATATTCACTATCAATACAATAAGCGAGCTCACCTTGCCAAAGGTCTCTGTCGATATTTTTCAGAATGACCAGCCCAATTACCGATTTAGTCTCTTGCTCCCTGATGGCAAAAGTGAATTCAGATTGATAGTCGAATTCAACGTTTTTCAGCAAAATAAATGCTTTTGAAGCCTCTTCTGTTAAGTTTTGGGCCAATGTCATTGGAAAAAACCTTTCAAACCTCTCACTATTCTTCACCATAAGTCGTGATAGTGCCGCTGCATCATCGGCAGAGAGTTGATCTAATAAAAAGCCAAGGTTTTTGTGGTTCATATTAAACGGCAATATCGTCTCTTAAAGCCTTTTTTTCATCGGTTTGCAGCTGTTTTGCCCAAAGGGCAAGACCAAAAGTAAGTACCCCTAACCGACCGATAAACATAAGAACGATGATAATAAGCTTACCTAAGCTGCCCAAATCACCCGTAATACCTGTGCTGAGCCCCACGGTTCCTAAGGCCGAGGCGACTTCAAATAACAAGTCTTCAAATCTAAAATCTTCAATGAATGAGAGTGCAAAGGTTCCTAGAGCAATTATACTAGTGTAAAAAATAAAAGAGGAGGTGGCTACGTACAATCGTTCGTAAGGTATGGCCCTACCGAAGAACGTAATTCTAGTATGGTTTCGAAGCCTACTTTTCATAATGGCGATCACTGCTGTCAGGGTGGTTATTTTCATACCTCCGGCCGTACCGGAAGGAGATGCACCCACGTACATCAGAAATATGGTCACTAAAAGCATGGGAAGTACAAAAGCCCCATAATCAACCGTGTTGAAACCCACGGTGGTCATGGCAGACATACTTTGGAAGAATGCCGCCCAAATACGTTCGCTACCATTCAACTCACTAATGGTCGGTTCGTAGATGTAGAAAAAGAGAAAGCCCATGGTCAGTAAGGTCAAAGATCCCATGAGAATAATTTTGGTCGTAAAGCTGAGCTGATGGTTTTTTTCCTTAAGAAAAAGCACGAAATCGGTAACTACGATAAACCCTAAAGAACCAGCAATCGCTAAGAAAGAAGTGGTGCTATTGACCAGTAAATGGTCGGTATAAGTGGTTAAACCCGATTCAAAAAGACTAAAACCGGCGGTGCAAAAAGCGCTTATACTGTGAAAAAGTGCATTCCAGAAGGTCTGCCAGAAACCTAGGCCTAAGGGATTGAAAGAAATATAGTAGAGAACCGTTCCGATAGCTTCCATTATCAAGGTAAAAAAGATGACCGACTTAAGAAAATCACTTATCTGGATAGTTCTGGGAAGTGTAAATTCCGTCTTAAGAATATTTTGATGCCATCGGGTCATCTTTCTAGAGGTGGAAAGAATCATAAAGGTGGTAAAGGTAAGATACCCTATGCCCCCAAGTTGGATCAAGCCCAAAATGACCAGTTGGCCAAAAAAATTATAAGAATGGATGACCGATACCGTTGCGAGACCCGTTGTAGAAACTGCAGAGGTAGCAACAAACAAGTTGTCAAGAAATGACACGGGCACTTTTTGAAGCCAAGGTATGCACAAGAAGAGCGTGCCAAAGACGACATAACTCAAAAAGCCATAAAAGAGGTTTTGCTGCGGACTCAGACCTAGCTTAAACCTTAAGTACCTTCCTGAAATTACCTTTAAAAGGCTCATGTACAGCTCTAGTTAGCTTATTGGCCGTATTCTTTCACGGCGTCTATAAATGCCTTGGCATTGTCCAATGGTATGTTCGGTAAAATGCCGTGACCGAGATTAACAATGTATTTGTTCTTACCAAATTCGTTGATCATCTGGGTCACCATTTTTTTGATTTCCGAGGGAGGTGATAACAATCTGGCTGGGTCAAAATTGCCTTGTAAAGTGATGTTGCCACCACTGAGGTAACGTGCATTTTTGGCAGAACAGGTCCAGTCGACCCCAAGGGCAGAAGCACCCGATTTTGCCATTTCTCCCAAAGCGAACCAACAACCTTTTCCGAAAACGATTACGGGAGCCTCTTCTTTTAGGGCATCGATAATCTGTTGTATGTATTGCCAGGAAAACTCTTGATAGTCGACAGGAGAAAGCATTCCTCCCCAAGAATCAAAAACCTGTACGGCATTTACGCCAGCCTTCACTTTTGCTTTCAGATACGCTATAGTAGTGTCGGTAATTTTCTGAAGCATGGCATGTGCAGCATGCGGTTGGGTAAAGCAGAATTCCTTCGCTTTGTCAAAACTTTTGCTGCCCTGGCCTTGTACACAATAGCAAAGGATGGTCCAAGGTGAGCCGGCAAAACCGATTAACGGAATTTCATCGTTTAGTTTCTCTTTGGTAGCCTTGATAGCTTGCATCACATAATTCAAAGCATCGTTTACATCAGGAACGATTACTTCATCAACATCTTTCGGGGTGCGAACCGGGTTTGGTAAGTAGGGACCAAAATTGGTCTTCATCTGTACCTCGATATTCATGGCTTGAGGGATTACCAAGATATCTGAAAATAGAATGGCCGCATCCATACCGTATCTACGAATGGGCTGTACCGTTATTTCAGAGGCTAGTTCGGGAGTTTGGCAACGAGTGAAAAAATCATATTTTTTCTTTATTTCCATGAACTCGGGCAAATACCTGCCGGCCTGCCTCATCATCCATACCGGTGGTCTCTCGACCGTTTCTCCGTTCAGGGCCCGTAGGAATAAATCGTTTTTTATCATTTTCTTAATTCAATGTTCTTAGTAATCAGTTAGAATTTGATGACTATTTGATGAAAGTTATTTGTTGTTGATTGCCGCCATATCAAAAGTCGCGAATGTTACTTTAACTTTCGGCTAATAATCGCCATTCACCAATTCAATTACACTTTCAGCCGTCGGTATCTTCGCTACCTTCACCTCCTTAAAATGTTTTCTCGCTTCTTGCGCTGTAGATTCCCCAATGCAATAAGCTATTTTATCTGAACTGTTCTTTAATATGTAGCTTTCGACCGTACTTGGGCTGAAGAACATAACGCCCTCTACCTCTTCACCAATTTCAGATGGAGATAATTTGGTCGCGTAGGTTTCCACCTCGTTCACCGTTATATTGTTTTTGCCCAAAATCTTCGGTAATTCATCCATTCGAATGTTGCTACAGAAGTAGGTAACTTCTAAACCCTCCATATACTCCACCAAATATTCCGCCAACTGTTGGGCATTTTTGGCTTGATGCTTGACAGGACCTATACGGTTTTCGATGAGCCGTTTGGTCTTTCGGCCCACACAATAGATATTTTTAAATTTTAATTCGCCGGAACTTTGGGTAAATAAGGTTTCTACGGCATTTTTGCTCGTAATGATTACATTTTCATGTGGTTGATTGAGCAATGTTTTTGGCAAACGGTTGGGGCTGATTTTGATAAAATCTTCACTTTTGACCGTTAGACCTTCCTTGAATAATTGTTGTTGGTCTTGTGAGAGATTTTTGGTCGAAAAGACCTGTGTCTTGAGGACTCCTACGCTTGATTGGTTGACTAGCACCTTTCCGCCGCGGGCTAGAATGCTATTGGCACAATCCTTTGCCAAATTTTGATGCTTTCCTAACGGAGCTGAAAAGTCTGCCTCCAGCTTTTTTTGTCCGTCATAAGAGAGCAATACCCCTTTTAACGTTACCTGCTCATTTTTGTCTATTGATGCGTGTGCGCCGATAGGGGCCGTACATCCACCTTCCAAAATTCTTAGAAATTCTCGTTCAAGCTGGGTGCATAGAGCAGTAGGTTCATGATTCAGAGCGGCACAGGCTTCTCTAATTTCTGGGTCGTTTTCCATAGCCACTACTACAATGGCACCTTGGGCAGGTGCGGGCACCATCCATGTCAAGCCGATGGTGTTTTCTGGCTTCAGCCCAATTCTTTGGAGACCTGCACCGGCAAATATGGCGCCGTTCCAATCATTGGTCTTGAGTTTTTCAAGCCTGCTGTTCACATTGCCCCGCAAATCGACTACCGTGTGAGTTGGGTAACGATTGAGCCACTGTGCTTTTCTACGTAAACTGCCTGTTGCTATTGTGGCATCGCGCTCGGCCAAGAATTCTTCGTTATTCTTATAGGCTAGAATATCGTAGTGGTTGCCTCTTTCTAGAACGGCCGCCTGAACAATACCCTTTGGTAACGCCGTAGGAACATCTTTCATGCTATGAACCGCAATATCGATATCGCCATTGAGCATTGCAATGTCTAACGTTTTGGTGAAAATTCCGGTAATGCCAAGTTCGTAGAGAGGTTTGTCAAGTACAAGGTCGCCGGTCGATTTTACGGGTACTAACCTTGTTTCATGACCCAGCGCCTCAAGCTTGTCCTTTACGGTATTTGCCTGCCATAACGCCAATTCGCTATCGCGGGTACCGATTCGGATGACTTTGCTCATGGGGTTTCTATTTCGAGTTGAAAAACTTTTTGAATAAGTTCAAGACTGATATCCGCATCGACATCATCGTCTTTTAGATGGTTGGCGAACTGCTTGGTGATTTTTTGAATAATTCGGTTAGAGATGACATCGGCATGGTGCTCATTGAAATCGTTGAGCTTTTTTGATTGGTAATCCATCTCTTCATCTTTCATGGTCTTAAGCTTCTTTTTAAGTGCTTTGATGACCGGTGCGAATTTGCGGGTCTCTAACCATTGAATGAAATCATGCTTTACCTCTTCGATGATTTCCTCGGCATGCGGAATGTACTTCTTTCTGCGTTCGAGCGTATCATCGGTAATCTGCGAAAGATGATCTAAATGAACCAAGGTGACATTGTCCAAATCCGTAACATTATCCGACACATTTTTTGGAATCGATAGGTCAAGAATGAGCAATGGTTTTTTGGTGTAGATCAGTTCTTTTGAAATGGTAGGTGATTGAGCACTGGTAGCAACTATCAATACATCGGTATTTCTAATTTCGGTCTGCAGGTCACCGTAATCTTTTACCAGAAGATTGAACTTTCCAGCTATTTTTTCAGCCTTATCTTTGGTTCTATTGATAAGGGTTATGTGATTGTTTTTGGTGTGCTTGATAAGGTTTTCACAAGTATTTCGGCCAATTTTGCCTGTACCGAAAAGCAAAATGTTCTTCTCCGATACTTCAGGAACATTTTCAATTATATAGCGTACCGAAGCAAAAGCTACAGAGGTAGCCCCTGAAGAAATCTCTGTTTCGTTCTTAATACGTTTGCTCGCCTGAATTACCGAATTGCACAAGCGCTCAATAAAAGGGTTCGCAATACCAAACTTTTTCGAACGGGCGAAGCTCTGCTTGATTTGGCTAATGATTTCAAAATCACCCAATATCTGACTATCCAGACCGGTACCCACCCTGAAAAGGTGCCCAATTGCCTCGTTGTTTTTGTAAACATAGGCCACATCTTGAAATTCTTCAACAGAACCCATGGTGTTGTCACAAAGCAATTTGATAAGCTGAAAAGGGTGTTGGGCAAAGCCGTGTAGTTCGGTGCGGTTACAAGTAGAGGTCACCAATAGCCCATCGATACCCTGTGCCTTGGCCTGCATTAAAATGCGGTCAATAGAACTAGGGTCTAAACTGAATTTGCCCCGAACCTCTGCATCTGCCTTCTGGTAACTCAGCCCTATGGTGTAAAACGAACTATGTCTTGAAATATGGTAATCTTTCATGAATGCTTACAAAGCGGCAACAAAAATAAGGGGCTATCTTCTATAAAAATAACGCTAGAGGTACAATAAGTGTCGATTCGGGTTTTTTTGGTCAAAATGAAAGGTAAATACGCTGAAAACCAATATTTTTGTAGTAAATACACTGTCTGGCAATCATTCTATTTAGAACGTTTCTAAATAGACGGGAATTAAATTCATGATTTTAATATGGAAAAAAATGTCGCTGTAGGTTCGTTTCAAGAGGTACTTATCGAAGATGGATTTTACGTTCTAAAAATTCAGAACGATGGTCTTGATATGCAAAAGGTAACCCGAGATATCAAAAGTAGTTTTATACAGTTTCACTTTTGTTTGAAGGGCAGTGCCAAGTTTATATTTAATGATGGGCGGTATGCCCTAGAGGTTTCCGAAGAAAATTCATTATTGCTTTACAACACGCAAATGGATTTGCCCATGAACCTGGAATTGAACCCTAATTCGTGGATGGTATCGGTGGTGATGACCATACGTAAATTCCATTCCTTGTTTTCAAAAGAGGCCGATTATATACCTTTTTTAAGTGCAGAGAATAAAGATAAAAAGTATTATTCTCAAGAGGGCGTAAGCCCGGCCATTGCCGTTGTCTTGAGCCAGATAATGAACTACAACCTACACCCGTCTGTAAAGGAACTTTATATCAAAGGCAAGGTGTACGAGCTCATTTCGCTCTATTTCAACAAGAGCGATGATGCCGATATTGAACAATGTCCGTTTTTGGTCGATGAAGACAATGTTCGACGCATAAGAAAGGCGAAAGAAATTATAATTTCAAGAATGGCCGAACCCCCGACCTTAAATGAGCTGTCAGATGAAATCGGACTCTCATTAAAAAAGTTGAAGGAAGGTTTTAAGCAGATTTATGGAGATTCGGTTTATAGTTTTCTATTTGACTACAAAATGGAGTACGCTCGCAAAATGCTGGAAACTGGTCAGCACAATGTTAATGAGGTAGGCCTAAAAGTAGGTTACAGCACGGCCAGTCACTTTATAGCCGCTTTTAAAAAGAAGTATGGCACTACGCCTAAAAAGTATTTAATGGCTTTGGCCACGAATTAATCATAAATTCACATTTTGCTGTTTATAAATAGGGGTTAAAATTATAATCATCAAACTTTAAGACGAAAAAATAAGTTTTTTTCAAAAAAAATGCGGAAGGGTTAATTTTTTTCAATCAAATTTAGAACTTTGTATTCCGAGAAACTATAGCTTGGTATTTACCCTAAATCCTTCCCTCGAAAATGAAAGAAAGACCACTGTTTGGCCTGCTTTCCCTTACAATTATTTTATTATCCCTTATTATTGTCGCTTGTCAAAAAGACGAAGAGCAACCTACTGAGGAAATGATATTACCGGATATAGCACTTCCGGAGCCTCCTAAAAGATTGACCGCAAACACAGTTACAGATTCTTCGGCCGTTGTGACGTGGGAGAAGTCTTCGAACCACGAAAAGGTCGCCTATTATGTGGTCTATCAAGATAGTATTGAGGTCTTTAGAGATACTGTTACCCAATATTGGGCCAAAAGTTTAAAACCCGAGACTTCCTATCAATTTTTAGTTAGAACAACCGACAAAACTGGTAACCAGTCTACCTTCAGTGAGGAATTACTAGTAGTAACCAAAGCTATGGATTCTGTGCCTCGTGATTCTGTCAATATAGATAGCCTTAATCCTTTCAGTGTTTTGTTGTTGACGCCGAAGCTGAAAATAGATAGTATAATGCCTACGAGCGTTCAACTAAGTTGGAGCACAGATTCTAACCTTTCATCAGTAAAAGAGTTTAAACTGTTTCAAGATTCTACTGAGGTCATTGCCTTAAAAGAAACGAAGTATACCGTTCGGGATTTATTGCCTGAAAGCGAGTACTCTTACTATGTAGTGGCCATAGATGGGCAAGAAAAAAGCACAAGGCCTAGTAACATAGTTGAAATAATTACCAAGCCAGCAGAGGCAGTGGTAGATACTTTACCTCCACCTGCGCCTGTAGGTTTGCGAAGCACCAATACAACTTCTAATTCGATTGATTTGTCATGGAATTCTATGGCGGATAGTCTACAAATTACCGCATTTAGGGTTTATCAAGACTCGATATTGCTAGGTGTTGTAAAAGATAATCTTTATCAAGTAAAAGATTTACAGCCCCAAAATGCCTATGGTTTTGCAGTAACTGCTTGGGATAACGAAGAAAGAGAATCGCCTTTTTCAGAAATTTTGCGTGTAACAACTTTGGAGGATGAGGTAAAGGATAGTGTTTCAACCTTGCCTTTACCACCTGACAATTTACGAGTCATTGAAGTAGGCTCTGAATCTCTCTCTTTTGAATGGAGCCAACCTTCCGATACTTTGTCGGTGCAAGAATTTCGCGTGTTTCAAGATGATGTACTCATTGGGTCTACATCAAACACTTCTTTTGAGGTAAATTCCCTTTCTCCAAAAACTACTTACAGCTTTACCGTATCGTTAGTGGTTGAAGATGGACGAGAGTCCCCCAAAAGTGAAAATTTATCCCTGACCACAGAAGAAGAAAGTAGCTCGCCAGAAGAAAGTGCACCGCCTGTTCCAACCAGTTTATCGATTTCCAATATTTCTAGCAGTTCAATGGAATTGCACTGGGAAATTACAAAGGACAGCGCGATTAGTGTATTTAAGGTGTATCAAGACGGTATATTCAAAGCAAATACAGAGAAAAGCCCCCTGAACATTATAGATTTAGAAGCTGAGACCACCTACAGATTTTCGGTCACTTCCATTGGTGAAAATGAGCAAGAATCGGATCAAAGTGTTACCGTAGAGGCCACTACTTTGGCTGAGGTAACTTCACCCAATGATGAAGAGCCTCCGACAGCACCTGCCAATTTATCTTCGGGCCAAATTTCTGAAAATTCGATTACTCTAACTTGGGAAGCTTCATCCGATAATACAACTGTAGCGAGTTATCTGGTCTATCAAAATGGCACTAATATTACTTCGGTTACTTCGACATCTTATCAAGTTACCAATCTAGAAGCTGGTACAGAGTATGGTTTTCAAATAAGGGCAATGGATGAGGCCGAAAACATGTCTGAACCCAGTGCCGAATTGAGGGTGTCGACCCAACCTACAGTAGTAGAAGACACTACTCCGCCTTCTGTACCCCAGAATTTAACAGCTACAGAAACAGCAACAACCACCGTTGATTTATCGTGGGGAAGCTCAAGCGATGATACTGAGGTGATGGGCTATTACATTTATCAAGACAACGAACAAGTAACCTCTGCGACCACTACATCTACTAAAATTACCGGTCTAACACCTTCCACTACATATAGGTTTGAAATTTCCGCCTACGATGCAAAAGGCAATGAATCGGGAAAAAGTTTAGGTATTTCGGTTTTAACCCTTCAGGAGGAAGAGCCTGAGACAGATAAAGTTTTGATTTTTACGAAGACTGTTGAGTTTAGACATTCATCCATTGAAAAAGGGGTAGCCACTTTTCAAGCGTTGGGGCAATCCAATGATTTTGAAGTAGTACAGACCGAAAATAGTGGAGATTTCAATACGACCAATCTGGCACAATATAAAGTAGTGGTTTTTCTTAATACCACGGGGGATGTTCTAAATAGTACCCAACAGACCGCCTTTGAAAACTATATTCGATCAGGAGGTAGTTTTATGGGCGTACACGCTGCTACCGACACCGAGTACGATTGGTCTTGGTACGGGCAATTGGTAGGTGCTTATTTTAATGGCCACCCCAATATTCAGGAGGCCAATTTAGAAGTAGTGAACTCAAGTCATTCTTCGACTGTGCATTTACCCAGTATTTGGACGCGCACTGAAGAATGGTATAATTTTAAAGATATCTACTCAGGAATCAACCCCTTGATTATGCTCGATGAGAGCTCTTACCAGGGTGGAACCAACGGAAATTACCATCCGTTTTCGTGGTATCAAGAATATGATGGTGGTCGAGTGTTTTATACTGCTGGTGGGCACTCCAATGCGGCTTACGATGAGCCTAATTTTAGGCAACATCTTCTAGGTGGCCTTTTTTATTGTTTGGAGAGGTAATTTGGTTAATGATTTTATAAAACCGACCATTGGGTTGGTTTTGTAATTTTAGTAATAGGAAGATTGACTTCAATACTCAGACTAAATACCTTATGAAGCCGGTAAGCCACTAATACTATAGCTTATTCAGTAGTTGTTTTACGTGTTAAAGACTGACTGGTTTGTTGAATAGCTCTTATTGCGGTCGGGCAACCATAATACCCGTGTTTTTTTTGATGCCTTTTAAATATTCCGCTAATGGTTTTTTAGAAACTTTTACTTCCATAGACCCTGTAGAGGCATGTAACAAATGAATGCGTCCATCCTTTTCTCTGGTGGCAAAACCGGTATGGGTAATATCCAACCCGTTAATAGAGGTAGTAAGCGCGATAATATCTCCGCTTTTGATAAGATGTTCGTTTGCTTCAATTTGGTCTTGAGGCAGCATACAAATGCTCTGGTTATTTAAATAATTTTCGGAGGCCTTTATCTTTTCAAAGTTGGTGTCGTCGGATAGAAATGGATATAGGCCTCTATGGGTACTCATAAAGTTGATATCCTTTTTAATTTCTGTTCCTCCTATTTCAGAGGTGATATCCTTGATGATGCCTTTTTTTTCGTTGTTGGCGATCCATTCTGAAAAGTAATGAAGTCGGGAAGCATACCCTGTCAACTCTCCGTCTTTATACCGAATGGTTTCAAGGGTTTCTGTAAAGTCATCAAAATTCGATTTGCCTTGTTTTAAGAGTGTTCCAAATGCCAATACGTTTTCTACGTAAGTGGTACAGTCCAACCCCTGTAAGTTAACGACTAAAGTTTCGGTATCACCTATTTCGAGAGTTTTGGCAACGTAGGGCGTCTTTAGAAAGGTCTTTCCGATATTAATGAGGGTCTTGCCAAAATCGTCTTCCAGAAGGCCCTCAATTTCGACCAATTTATCTTCTACAGCTTGTTTATCCGCTGGGGAGCATGTGATTTGTTGACAATTGGCCAAATTCCAACAGAAAAATAAATAGACGGCTAAGAGGCTTTGGTTAATCTTCATTCAACCAAAGTTAAGAATTACATCTTATTTGTCTGCATACATTGTAATGTGCTGGTACATTGGTTTTGTTTCGTATTCCTCCATATCAAACAAGTGTTTGACTCTTTCAGAATAAGTAGCTCCTTGAGTAGTCAAAGTTGTTTGACTGTAGTTTAATTTTTCTAATTCTAGATTAGGGTGTTTGGCTAATATTTCTTCAGGTAAATGACCAATAATTGGTTTTTCTTTATTTGATCCTTCTATGGTCCAGGCAGTAATGTAATAGGGCTGATTTAATTCATCAACCTCATGTTTCCAATAAGAAGTATAAGCTATATAAGAAATATCTGTCGTGTATTCTAGATGATGAAGGTCATTGTTTACCATTTCGAAATTTGGTTTGGAAATGAAAGGTAAATCTTGCTCTTGTGGAATAGAGTTAAAGTTACCCGTTATGCCATACCCCCATGTATCATCTACCTTTAAGCTTAAAATTGCTCTATAGTCTGGCATTCCTTCTATGAAGCCGAATCGAGCAGTAGATTTTTCACCATAGCTTGTTACTCTTCCCGTGGTCATGTAGCCATTAGGGCTGTTAAGGTCTTCTCTAAATTTGACGAGATAACGTAATTCTTGATGTTCAGGAAGATTTATATCCACGAATTGATCAAATTTGCTAAAATCATTAAAGTCTAAAATAATATCTGAGTCTAGTTGTGGGGTTTTGAAATAGGTGTACCTATAATTTCCAGAGAAATCTTCAATGTAAATAAAGTATTCTTCGTCTCTCTTGAAATTTCTATTTGCTAATACATAAGTATCCGTATCAATATCGAGGTCAAATACGCCATAATCTCCGTGGTTATTGGAAACAGCCATTTGAGATACTCCATCAACATTGTGAACATATATACTATAATTGCCTCGTTCACTATTGTTCTTAGAAACTCTTTGGTAGAGCTTATCCCCTGACTTTATCTCTAGGCTGTTAGTTTCCTCGCTTGAGTCTTTCTCGTTCGTATTAGTATGTAGAATCAGACCTTTTTCTATTCCTGTGAAGCTGTTGATTACGTTAAAGGTCCCATATTCCTGATTCGAATTCATTCTTGCTAATGTGACGGTTATGCTGCTTACATCTACAAGAGCAGAATCCAGTTTTTCAAAGACAAAGGTTTCATTGTTCTCAAAAGCTTTGTAATCAAGTAGTTTTCCGTTCTGATCATGCAATATTATATAATTGTCATTATCTTCTGAACTATACATTTCACCAGAATTAAAAGTCAAATAAGTAATCAGTTCGGGTTCGATTGCTTCTTCCGGTTCTTCAGTTTCTTGTTCTTCTTCTATTTCTTCACTAGGTTCTTGAACCTGTTCGAAATCTGTGACTTCTTCGATAACCTCCGGTTCCTCACAATTAATAAATACCAATAAGGAAAAAAATAATAGGCAACAGTGTCTAATATTCATGAGCTAGGGTTTAAGCTTGGTGAAAGTAGACAATCTCGAAAACGTTGTAGGAAAAATTCGTTTAAAAGCTTTTAAACGGGTCAAATATTCATCTTTTCGCCAAAGCCTAATCTTTGCTATTTAATTGTTCAACGGCCAAAGAACTTTCAAAACTGACCCGGGTACGGGCCAAACTTTCCGGATAGTTTTCCTGTAAAAAGAGAATCAATTTTTCCCTGACATGTACTCGTAAATCCCAAGCGGTAGGTGAATTTTTAGCGCTCATCAAGGCCCTTGTCTCCACATAATTGGCCTTTGAATCGGTTACCTGAAGTACATTTACCTCTCCATCCCACAAATCGGTATTGTTGAGAACTCTGGTTAGCTCTTTTCGAAGTGCATCTATTGGAACTTTATAGTCGGTATACAGAAATACGGTGCCTAGAATATCAGCAGAAGACTTCGTCCAATTTTGAAAGGGTTTTTCTATAAAATAAGTGGTCGGTACAATGAGCCGTCGCTTGTCCCAAATCTTAACGACTACATAAGTGAGCATAATTTTCTCTATCCAGCCCCATTCACCTTCAACGATGACTACATCATCAATTTTAATTGGCTGGGCGATTGCGATTTGAATTCCGGCCAAAATGGTGCCTATCATTTTTTGGGCTGAAAAGCCGATGATGATACCTGCTACACCTGCGGAGGCAAAAATACTCACCCCGATTTCACGTATGCCCTCAAAACTCATAAGGGCAATACCGACGGCGAGAATAATAATGATGAAAACTACGATACGTTCTAAAATATTAAACTGGGTAGTTACTTTTCGGGCGCGGTAATTGTCGGTCGCCTGCATATCGTATTTACCCACAATATGATGCTTGACAATTTTAATGGCACTTAAAATTAGCCATGTAAAAGCCAGTATAAAGAGTAGGGTGCTTGCTTTTCTAAAGTAGTACGCGTAATCTTCTAATTGAAGAATTTTTCTTAGTGATTCCAATCGAAGAAATATAGAAAATAAGATCAGCCCTATGGGTGCACTAACTTTTTTTACCGTTTCAAGAGGTAATAAGTACTTAGGGTCATTGCCCAACCTTCGAATGATAAAAAGTAAGATAAAATAGGCGATAAAAAGTGCCGCTAGCGCACCTAAGAGAATGAAGAAAGAACGACTGTTCAAATCGATGAATTCATTGATCATAGCAATAGATTTTAGTATTCTTATGATACTAAAAACCGACTGAGTAGGGTGTGCAAATGGTGCTAAAATTGATGTAAACTATAGTATTATCAAAAAGTATTTCTTTAAACTGACAATATGCTCAAAATCAACCCTTATTTTTGCATCTGAAAATCTACGGCCCAAGAGAAATCTCTTTATAAAATGAAAATAAGGCCGATAATGAAAATTTGAATGAAAGGAGTTTTACTCGTTAATCTAGGTTCGCCAGATAGCCCTACCCCGAAGGATGTTAAGCCCTACTTAGATGAATTTTTGATGGATGAGCGTGTTATTGATGTCAATAAAGTATGGCGCAATATCTTGGTTAGGGGCATTATACTACAGACCAGACCTAAAAAATCAGCGGAAGCCTATTCAAAAATTTGGTGGGAAGAAGGGTCTCCGCTTATAGTTATTTCCGAAAGGTTTGCCGAAAAATTGAAGAAGCAAACTAAAATGCCGGTGGCACTCGGTATGCGTTACGGATCAATGACCATTAAAAAAGCGATGGATGAGTTGAGGCAACAGGGTGTCGATGAGGTACTCTTGGTGCCCCTTTATCCGCATTACGCTATGTCTTCGTTTGAAACGGTAGTGGTAAAGGTTATGGAAGTTCAAAAAGAGTTTTTCCCCAATGTCAAACTGACCACATTACCCGCATTTTATAAAAATCCTGATTATATCAAAGTCCTATCTGCCTCAATAGCAGATTCATTAAAAGATTTTGAGTACGATCATATCCTGTTTTCATATCACGGTATTCCTGAAAGGCATGTAAAGAAGTCTGATCCTACCAAATACCATTGTAAGATTGATGGTAGCTGCTGTTTTACCAATTCCGTAGCACACAATACATGCTACAGACATCAGGTTTACGATACGACCGAATTGGTGAAGGCAGAGCTGAATTTACCGGAAGAGAAAGTAAGCTCGTCTTTTCAATCAAGATTGGCGGGCGACCCATGGTTAAAGCCTTATACCGATTACGAATTTGAGCGATTCCCAAAAGAAGGCAAAAAGCGTTTGGCGGTTATAACCCCCGCTTTTGTAGCCGATTGCCTGGAAACGCTTGAGGAGATTGCCATGGAAGGTAAAAATCAATTTCTAGAAGCGGGTGGAACCGATTACAAGCACATACCTTGCTTGAACGATGATGATGCTTGGGTGTCTCTAATGGCTCAATGGGCCAATAATTGGGAAGAAACGGGCAATTTGCCCCATTAAATGAATAGGTCTTAAAGGGCCTGAAAGCATAAGATTTTGTTTTTAAATGACTAAAGTTTCAGCGGAACAGCTTGGCTCGGAACCCATCGGAACACTACTGGTGAAACAAGCGGTACCGGCTTCCATCGGAATTTTGGTCATGTCACTCAATATTCTGGTCGATTCCATTTTTGTAGGAAATTGGATTGGGGCCATTGCCATTGCTGCCATCAATGTAGTATTGCCAGTATCCTTTTTTATTGGGGCTTTAGGTATGGCCATCGGTATAGGAGGCTCGAGCATAATCTCTAGAGCTCTCGGGGCCAATAACCACAAGAAAGCTGTTCAAACTTTTGGTAACCAGATAACCCTTACTTTTTTTATTACGGTTAGCATGGCTCTTTTAGGGCTGTACTATGTTGATGAACTGATACCGGCATTTGGTGGAAAGGGCGCCATTTTCGAACCTGCCAAGGTGTATTATATCATTGTTCTCTACGGTATACCGTTTTTGGCATTCAGTATGATGGGCAATACCGTTATACGTGCGGAGGGTAAACCTAAGTTCGCTATGATAGCGATGATTATTCCCTCCATTGCCAATTTGGTTTTTGATTACGTTTTCATCTATATTTTTGACTGGGGAATGCACGGTGCAGCATGGGCGACGACGGCAGGCTATATCTTTTGCTTTCTCTATATCACCTACTTTTTTATATCTAAAAATTCAGAACTGCGACTCACATGGTCCAGTTTGGTGCCCGACCCAATGATTATTAAAGAAATTGGTTCTTTAGGGGTGGTGACCTTGGCGAGACAGGCGACAACAAGTATTGTTTATCTTTTAATGAATAATATTCTATTCGGTTTTGGAGGGGAGCCATTGGTGGCCGTTTACGGTATAATAGGGCGAATGCAAATGTTCGCCTTGTTCCCAGTTTTCGGGGTGACACAAGGCTTCTTGCCAATTGCTGGATTCAACTACGGTGCTAAAAAATACCAAAGGGTACGAGAGTCGATTAATACTGCCATTCGATATGCTTCTCTCTTGGCAGCACTGGTATTCATCTTTTTAATGGTATTTCCACAAGAAATCGCATCGATGTTTCTGAGTGATCGACCGGATCAGTCCGCAGAAAGTCTGGCTGCCAATTCATTTGTTTTAGAAAACATTACCCTGGCCATGCGATTGGTTTTCGGCGCTACCCCGATTATCGCGTTACAACTCATTGGCGCGGCCTACTTTCAAGCTATAGGTAAGGCCATTCCTGCTCTGTTGCTGACTTTAACACGGCAAGGCTTCTTTTTTATACCGCTCATTTTAATTTTGCCATTATATCTTGATGAGCTCGGGGTTTGGCTATCCTTTTTATTCGCTGATGTTTTGGCTACTGTGGTTACGGGTATCTATCTACGAAGAGAAATAAAGAGCACTTTGGTAATTCAGTAAACTGGCATTTCAAAAGCCAGCCAATTTTTAACTGGCTAATTTGGCTAAGGTGAATATAGAATGCTTTAATCTATATAGTTAGACCTTCGTAGCTTTTACGAACAAGCGATTCGCCATATTTTCTTTCTAGTCTGCGAATACTAAAATGGGCCTGGGCCATATTCTGAAAGTGTTGAATAAAAGCGAGGTTGATAGAGGCACCACCTACCGCTCCGACAACGGGAATTGCTTGGGCCACAAATTTTTCTGAAACCTGAATGCTAAATCTCGAGGCCACAATTGATATAAGTTTAAGAAGTGGACTGCTAGAAGTGACCAACAGGCTTTCAATTAGTTTGGTCGAAGACCCTTTAACAGCTGCGTTTAAGGCAATTCTTGTAGCAAAATACCCCGTATCGAGGCTATTATCATGTTTCGTTTTTCCGCCTAGGGCGAAAACTTGTAGGCAAGCAAGTTGCGTGTCCAATTCACCAAGGTTCTCACCTTCACTCCGGGCAATATCCATTATCGAACGCATCATCAACTTGGTAGTAAGACCTAAGTCCACGGCAAATGCTGTTATTCCAAAAGCACCCCCCACAGCTCCCGAAGTGGTGACCATAGCTTTGTAAGCCATATTTAGCGGCACTTTCTTAGGTTGGTCATTCTTCATAGACAGAAGGTTGGCCCTTACCACATTGTAAAGAACTTTGTACGACACCTTTTGCAGCCACTGCTGTTGTTTTTTTGGAAGCAATTCAAGTCGTTTCTCGATTAAATTTCCCACTTGGTTGAGACCTTGCATGGCCCAGCCGACCTGTTCCATTCTTTGTTTGGCAAGCAACAGGGTCGCTTGGTCTTCGGCAGTAATCTTGTCTGAATGTATTTTACTTTCTGCAATTGTCATGGCACAACTATTTTCTTATTGGTAAGATAGCAAGGGCTTTTGTTACGGTCATGTTTTGCAGGTCTTTTTTTTAACTCCATCAAATAGTTCGAATTAGATGTCGGAGGTAATGTATGGTACTGACTACCAAAACAAAAAATTATGTACTTTTAAAAAACTTGAGGTATTGATTTTGAACGCATGAAAGCCTTAAAATTCTTCTTCGTTTTTCTCTCTTTTTCGGTAACCCACCTAATTGTGGGTCAGAAATATTTTCAAATCGATGACGCTTTGGTTGATGAGCCTACATTTAACCGAGGTTTGGCGCAAATTGCGCAAGAATATAATCCTCAAATAGTCACTTATAAAACCTTCGAGCGTTTCATTGCCAAAGATTCCGTTATTGAGAACATTGCTATAGTGGTCATGCAAGAAGAGGAAGATAACGAGGTATACCGAGTGTTTGATTTTTTGGAAAAGCCTTTGCCCGATTTTGAATTTGAAGATGGTAGTGGCAGAAAGGTGTCTAAACAAGGTATCTTAGGTAAATATAGCTTAGTCGGCCTTTATAAAGATGTTTCGCAGGTAAAGGGTAACCACCTAAAAGCCATGAACAAATTGGTCAAAAGCGGCAATTACAATGCGCTGGCGTTGATAGCGAAACAAGGCAATACCACAGTAGTTGCAAAAAAGGCAGAATTTCCGGTGCTGAATGAGTGTATCTCGTGGTATATCAAGAATATTTCGGTTCCCGAAGACCCAAAGTTCTTAGTGTTGGATAAAAATGGAAATTTGAAGTACATCTTTCAGCAATTTCCTGATAAGAAAAGTACAACCTTGCCATTGGATCCGGTCAATTATCAGATTTATGAAATGCTCAAGTGATGTCAGTTTAAAATAGCATCGTTTCGCTACCTTTGGGCGAAAATTGGTCCAAACGATTTGAATTATTACAATTATATAAAGGCGCTTCACCTCATTTTCGTAATCACTTGGTTTGCGGGGCTTTTCTATATTCCCAGACTGTTTATCTATCACATCGAGGCATCTAAAAAAGGCTCTCCCGAAAAAGAGATACTTACCAAACAATTTCAACTAATGACGAAACGGCTTTGGTATATTATAACATGGCCCTCCGCCGTACTCGCCATTTTATTCGCCATCTGGTTATTAATACTTTCCCCAGTGCTTCTTCAGCAGGGCTGGATGCACATTAAATTGGGGTTTGTTCTTCTGCTGATCGGTTATCATTTAAGAAACCACGTTATTTTTAAACAGCTACAGCGAAACGAGATTCGTTATTCCTCTAACTACATGCGTGTTTGGAACGAAGGGGCGACCCTCATTCTTTTTGCGATTGTCTTTTTGGTTATCTTGAAAAGTACCATCAACTGGATTTTTGGGGTGGTCGGCATCATCGTGCTAGGAGTTTTGTTGATGTTGGGAATCAAGCTCTACAAGCGAATTCGGCAGAAGAATCCGGACGCTTAGTTCTTATCCATTTATTTCTAGGTCAATTGCTTTTGGGCGTTGGTCATGCTTACATCAGACCTTATTTTTTGGTTTGATATTTGCTACCTTTGATAGCAAACCCTAGCCTTTTGCTCACTAAATTATCGTTAAGGTCACGTATATTCTTTTCTATGATCCTATTGGTGGTCATAGCTTCTGTATTGATTGCCGGTGTTACGGTATTTCAGTATAACGAGCAATCAAAAGATTATCATGTGGGTCGGTTAGAGCGAAAAGAAGAACAGGTTCGGCAAAGTGTCGACTATGTGCTTAGGGAAACTACCTATCCCGTTACTACTGAAAATTTGCACCTTATTTTTCAAATGGAAATTTATCGCATTGCAAATGTTCAAAACCAACGTCTCAATATTTATGATTTGGAGGGCCAGCTTCTAAAAAGTTCACGGCCCAAATTCGAGGTAGATTCGGTCTCCAATTGTCTCGATGCACAAGTATTGAACAGTCTTGAGGCCAGCCCTACCAAAAGATACGTAGAAGAAAAGGCATTGGCAGGCGATAATTATCAAGCCTCCTATACCTATATAAATGACAAAAGTTTCAAACCGATTGGTATATTGAACTTGCCCTACTATGAAGATGATTCCTTTAATAATATGGAGTTAAGGGAGTTCTTGGGTCGTTTGGGCGCGGTCTACTTACTAATGCTTTTTATAGCCATTGGTTTGGCATATTTCATTTCTACCTTCATTACCAGGTCTTTGCAGACGGTTTCAGATATGTTGGGCCGTACCCATTTGACCAAACGAAATGAAAAGATTTTGATAGAAAACCCTAGTGAAGAAATCAAAAAATTGATTACCTCTTACAATGCGATGATCGATGAATTGGAGCAAAGTGCGGTAAAATTGGCACGTAGTGAGAGAGAGCAGGCGTGGAGGGAAATGGCCAAACAGGTAGCGCATGAGATTAAAAACCCGTTGACACCCATGCGATTGACCGTACAAAGTTTTGAAAGAAAGTTTGACCCGAACGATGCTGAAATTGGCAAAAAAGTTGAAGAGTTTTCGAAAACCTTGATTCAACAAATCGACACCATGAGCAGCATCGCTTCGGCATTTTCAAATTTTGCCGAAATGCCCGCTCAACAGAACGAAACCCTTAATGTGGTCAAAATCGTTAAGCTGGCCCTCGATATATTTAATGAAGAATACATTCACTTCATATCAGATGAAGATGAGATTATAGCCAAGATGGACCGAACACAATTGATTCGTGTGGTGACCAATTTGGTGAAGAATGCCATTCAGGCAGTACCTGAAGTAGAATCTCCAAAAATACTGGTGTCGGTTACAGCGGATAATGATTTCGTGAAAATATGTGTTGCTGATAATGGTGTCGGTATTGAAGACGAGAACCGCGATAAAATCTTTGAACCGAAATTTACCACAAAGACCAGCGGAATGGGTCTTGGTTTGGGTATGGTCAAGAATATTGTTGAAACCTATAAGGGAACCATTGAGTTTACATCGCAGATTGGAAAGGGCACGGTTTTCAGCGTAAAACTACCGAAGGCCGGCGCATAACATTAATACACTTAATATAGATATATGAACTTCAATAATCTTTTAATTACTTATAACGGGGCTATTGGTCAAGTGGTCATTAACAGACCGAAAAAATTAAATGCCCTTAATAAAGAAACACTGCAAGAACTTCACGAGGCATTTTCTGCCTTAGAGGAAGATGACGAGGTCAAAACAATTATTCTTACCGGAAGCGGAGAGAAGGCTTTTGTGGCCGGTGCCGACATCTCTGAATTTGCACATTTTTCGGAAGAGGAGGGTGGCCGATTGGCCGCTGAAGGTCAAGAAACGGTCTTTAACTACATCGAAAATTTACGAAAGCCTGTCATTGCAGCAATTAATGGCTTTGCTTTGGGGGGTGGTCTTGAATTGGCCATGGCCTGCCATTTTAGGGTAGCAAGCCACAATGCCAGAATGGGTTTGCCCGAGGTTTCTCTAGGTGTTATCCCCGGTTATGGGGGTACCCAGCGCCTTCCGCAATTAATCGGTAAGGGCAGGGCATTAGAGTTGATTATGACAGCTAGTATGATCGATGTCGACCGTGCTTTGAGTTACGGTTTGGTCAATCATGTGGTATCTCAAGAAGAATTGATCGAGTTTTGTGAGAAGTTGGCCGACAAGATATCGAATAATTCCTCCGTGGCCATTAGCCATGCAATAAAAGCGGTAAATGCTGGTTTTAAGAATAGTAACGGATATGCTGCCGAAATCGAAGCCTTCGGCGCCTGCTTTGGCACAGAAGACTTTAAAGAAGGAACCACTGCATTTTTAGAAAAAAGAAAAGCAGATTTTCCCGGTAGGTAGCGTAAAGCGAAAAACCTACTTATGCGCACAAAAATTATATTGTCGACCTTCCTTTTCTGGTCGGCTTTGACTGCTTTTGCTCAAGAAATCCCCGTAAATTATCAACTTGGCGAAAATTATTCCGACAGGTATAAATATTCGACGGTTTTATCAATCGAAAGCTCCACAGCCGGTGAAACCGTTTTGGTGCGCACGTATTATGGTGGTTTTCCACTTAGGCCCAAAGGTTACTTTATCGAGGTTTATGACGAAAACCTTAATCTAAAGGTCGATTTTAACTATAAACATTCAGGTGCCCATATGGTCGACGGTTTTGTAAAAAACGGGCAGCTTTATTTATTGGAACTCACTTACGATATTGATGCCGAAGCATACACTTACATGGTGCATCAAACACCCTTGAGTGATTTTTACTTTACAGAACGTAAATTATTGTCCGTTCCCTCTAAAGAAGTTATCAATCCGCTAGCGGTAAATAAATACAATAGAAATTTTGGTAACGGTTTTTCCACAGCTACCCATTTCAATGATGAGCGTTCGGCTTTTGCTATCACGGTGCACTATAGGGAAGGCCGTGACCAGAAATATAAAATATTGTTGTACGGTACCGATTTGAACAAAAGATTGGAGTACGACTTCACTCAGGCAATCGAAGAGAAGAATTATGCTTTTGAGAACATTGAGGTCTCTAAAGACCTTTCGTCACTTTATATGATGGGAAAGGCCTACTTCAAGAAAAGAAGATCCGACTTAAAAGAACGCCGTTTTCAGTATGAGCTGGTAAAGGTCTCCGCTGCGGGTCATACCGTTCAAGAGTTTACCGATGCCGGTAGGTTTCCTGAATCGTTAAAGCCAATTCTAGTCGATAATGAATTGAAAGTGGTAGGTTTTTATGCAGATAGAAAAGACAATCGCTACAATGGACTGGTCTATTTTAATTTGGACAAAGGTTCATTGAACATTTCTTCGAAGCAATACAATCCGTTTTCCGAACAATTTATGATCGATAAGTTCGGTCGCGAAGTTGACGCCGAAATAAAGAACCTCATCTTTAAAAGTGTGCATATCACTCCAGAGAAAAATATTCTTTTCAGTGCAGAGGAATATTTTGTGACGAAAGGAGAAGATATCAGCTCAGGAGGTACCCAAATTACCGAGCGCTATCATTACAACGATATTGTATTGGCAAAACTTGACGCTAACGGTAAGATGCTTTGGGCCAGAAATATCAACAAGGCCGAAGTAACCCAGGGCGATGCTTCTTATGCCTCATATACGGCTTATGGGCATGGTGAGGATATGTACTTCTTTATCAACTCTGGTGAGAACCCCCAAAAAATAAGTAAAGAACGAATTTTGTTTAAACAAGGTTTTAGTAGAAACCCGAATATGTTCGTGATCAAAGTAGATGCTTCCGGAGACCTTTCCTATAAAAAACTGGTTGATGATAAAGAGGTTCGCCTTCCTATTATGGTATCGAGACCACTGATCAATAACGGTACCGATACCCTACTATTTTATGCTAAAAGAGGTTCTAAAAAACAAATGGTTCAAGTAACTGTTAATTGATTTAATTCATTTATTGAAATTGGATTTATTCCATAAATTTGGAATAAATCCTAAATAAGTGAATGATAAGAATTACGTTAAAGGCAGGGGGGCTCAAAAGAAAATGCCTAACCGCTTTCTTGAACATATATATGAAACCCGAGACGATTTTCTTGAGTTTTGCCGTATAGAAGGGGAAGAAGCCGATAAGAATAAGACCAGTTATATTCCCATATTTCCGAAAACTATAGTCAATAAAGTCACCAGTCCTGATGTGGGAATGACCTTTTCAATGAACCCTTACCAAGGTTGTGAGCACGGATGTATTTATTGCTACGCCCGTAATTCGCATGAGTTCTGGGGTTACGGTGCCGGTCTAGATTTTGAGCGTAATATTCTTATCAAAAAAGCGGCTGCCTCTTTATTGGAACAAAAACTAAAAACCAAGTCGTGGAGGGCCCAAACTATTGTTCTTTCCGGCAATACAGATTGCTACCAGCCGGCCGAGAAGAAATTTAAATTGACAAGGGCCTGTTTGGGCATCTTTCTGAAATACCGTCATCCGGTCGGTATCATTACCAAGAATGCCTTGGTGCTTAGAGACCTTGATTTACTAAAAGAATTGGCCCACCATAATCTAATAGGCGTAAACGTATCAGTAACCTCTCTTCAAGAAGAAACCAGAAGAATTCTAGAGCCTAGAACGACCACTATAAAAAAAAGATTGGAAACTATTCGCGTTCTGTCGGAGAATGGCATTCCCGTCAATGCCATGCTGGCTCCTATTATACCGGGCATCAATAGCCATGAGATTATGAAATTGGCAAAAGCCGTTTCAGATAATGGGGCACTTTCTTTTGGTTTTACGGTAGTTCGATTGAACGGGGCAATCGGTCAGATTTTTGAAGATTGGATTAAAAAGGCCCTGCCGGATAGGGCCGATAAAGTCTTACACCAAATTCAAGAGTGCCACGGAGGTACCTTGAACGATAGCCGCTTTGGAATTAGGAATAGAGGGGAAGGTACGATTGCAACGCAGATTCATGATTTGGTCAATCTCGCTAAACGAACCTATTTTAAAAATAAGGCTTTTCCGAAACTGAACACTGATCTGCATGAACAGTTCAAAGAGGGGCAGTTAAAACTTTTTTAGGAATTTTTTTCATGTGAACGTTAACCTTTTGGTTAGAAAGTCACCAATAGGAAACAATCAAATACTATTTACACATGAAAAATCTATTATTCGTATTCTTTCTAACAATTGGTTCCTTTTGTTCAAGTGCCCAAGATTTTGGTTTTGGGGTGAAGGCCGGAGTCAATATTTCTAATCTCGGGGGCGACTATTATGTAGGTGTAGGAAATTTGGGGTCTAGAGTTGCCTTTCATTTAGGAGGTGTTGTAGAGGTGCCCATCACCGATAAAATCTCTGTGCAGCCCGAACTATTATATTCCTCGCAGGGTAGCAACTGGGATTATGGGAGTAATGGTGATAATCTAAAGCTGGATTATGTTAACCTGCCCATTTTAGGTAAGTACCATATTCTACAGGGATTGAGCGCGGAAGCAGGTCCTGTGGTAGGTTTTTTGGTGTCTTCTAACGCAGATGACGACCAATTCAAAAATCTAGATATCGGTTTTGGTATTGGCGCATCCTACAAGCTAGCCAACAATATTTTCTTCAGTCTACGGTATAACAAGGGTATTGCTAATGTCAAGGGAGAAAACTATTCCGGTAGCAGCCAGAATAATATTATTCAAATCTCTGCGGGCTACGCATTTTAAAAAAGTTAGTGTTGGTGAAAGCTAAAGGCGGCGAAGAGCTTTAAAGTTCATAAGCCGCCTTTGGTATTTTGAAGTGGTATGTTTTATTAAGATAGTTCCCAACCTATACGTGGAATGATTTAATCAGAATTAATGTTTTCTACGAACACTCGAGTACAGTTTTGGGATTACGTTTAGATATGCTCATTACTGTTCAAAGTCAAGGTAATAATCAAAGAAAGGTAGCATCTGTTGCGGAATTCGACCATCTTTGGTATAGATATTATTGGTATGTGTGCCAATATATTCTTCGGAAAAATGAGTAATACCAACATTTTCCAATCGTTGACTGAACATTTTACATTGTATGGTGAAACGTTCGCCGGCATTTCGTCCCCAATCTAATTTGATGGCCCTAAGTTTCTTCAGGTTTTCCAAATAAACATCAATCATATGAACGGGCATTTGAGCGTACCATTTTTCAAGTACCTCTGGATTGGCAACAAGTTCTTGATTCTTATATTCAAAGGGCAGGTCAAAATAAAAAGGAGGTTTGCTAGGGTTGGGCGACCAAGACCTGCCAAAAGCCATGATTACCTTCCCGAAATAAGATTTAGATAGGTCTTCGATGGTTTTCATTTTAGAAAATTCTACATAAGTATCACTGTTCGGCCCATATTCCCTAACTATTGTCAGGGCACCGGGACTTAAGGCATATACGGTTTCAAAAATGTCAGGGTGTTTCATGGCTATTTTTAATGCTCCATACCCTCCCATGCTATGTCCCGTAATGCCACGGCTTCCAGCTTTGGCCAAAGTTCTATAGTTCTTGTCCATATGAGAGACCAGATCTAAGGCCGTAAAATCTTCCCAGTTGCCAAACACACCGGTATTGGAATAAAAGCTACCATCATAGGTGGTTTTTTGATCAGGCACTACCAAAATAAAAGGATTTATTTTTTTCTCGGCAATGGCATAATCAAACAGGTCTTTCATGTAATTCATGAGGCTGTTGTCATTTAAAAAGCCATGCAAGAAATAAATAACAGGATACCGGGTATCTGACTGGTCGTAATTTGGTGGCAGATATATAGATACTGCTCTTGTCGGGTTTTCGTTGAAATCATTCTCCAAATTTTTGGAGTAAATAGAGTCGATGAGAACTTTTCCTTGTATTACCTCTTGGGCAATAAGGTTTCCTGTAACGACAAAGCAAAGAAGTATTAAAGTCTTTTTCATGAGCATATTTTTTAAAGAGGGATATCTAATAAGTAGGCGCCCAATGTTTTTCCGTGTTTATCCAATGCCGTTGATGAGGTGACGCCACCACTAAGCGCATCATGCATTACAAAGTTAAAGGCTCCAAGTTGCGGTAAATCATATCTTTTCACTTCACCTAAAACTTGAGCTCCGTACCAATTTTTAACGAATTCCGGAGTTAATTTATCGCGTACCAAATTAAAATCTTTTGTATCATATACGGTGACCGATACATTACTGATATTCCCTTTGTCGCCCGTTCTAACATGGGCAATTTGCCATAACTTCATAACTATATTTTTATGTAGTGAACATCGATTTTAAAATCTTCTTTTGGAATTAAAATGGATGCGATGGATATAATCTCATCTACCTTTTTGGTCGCTCCACCACCACCATAGGGCCCATTGGTGTACAAGGTTTCAACTTCATTGGCAATCTGTTGAGCTTCTTCTTTTGTTTGGGTTTTCCCGGCTACACGAAGACGAACCTCATTGAGTTGGTCGGGCATTTTATTTTGATTCAATAGAGAATTAATGCCAATCAACTCACACCGCAATTCCGAAATATCAAAAGGTAATTTTTCTAATCGTTTTTCAACAATTTCTTTGGCAAGAAGTGCTCTTGCGATACAATTTGGGCCACCGTAACTCATCTGGCCCTCGCCTATAAATCCGTTGAGGTAACCCACACTGACTTTATAGGTATGGGAGGCCTTTTTTCCCGATGCGCCTTCAAATTTAACTTTGTCTTGCGCTATTTCCTTAAAAATTACTTTTGAAAAATTCGCAATACAATCTGGAGTGATATAATTTTCGGGGGCGTGAATTTCATAGAGTAATTGTTCCGTACAGGTGGCCGTTGTCACCATTCCACCACTTTCCTTCAATTTGGTAATAAAACCTTCCCCTAGTGCATCGACCTCTACATATGGAAAACCAAGATTCCATAGGTTTGGCACATCCTTTATTCCAGGGTCGGCATAATACCCGCCAGTTACCTGTCCGGCACATTCCAATAAATGCCCGATCAATGTGCCTTTGCCTTTTTTTTCCCAATCCGATTTTTCCCAGCCAAACTCGTAAACCATCGGGGCTAAAAAAAGCGAAGGATCGGCAACCCTTCCTGTAATTATGATATCGGCGTCATTTTTTAAAGCTTCTACAATACCTTCAATCCCCAAATAGGCATTTGCCGAAAGCAACTCTTTTTTTATTTCGTATAAAGGCTCACCGGTTTCAATTACATTTTCGCCATTATACTCCTCAATTTTGTGTGAAATGTCATCCCCTAAAACCGCGGCAATTTTTAAGTTTTCCAGCACCAGATGTTTCGCTAATTTGGCAATGTCTTCCATAGCTGCCTTGGGGTTGGCGGCTCCCATATTGGTAATTACCTTAGTTTTGTTCTGATGAAGTAGGGGTAAAATCTTTTCCATGCGATATAGAAGCAGCTCGTTATATCCTTTTTTTGGGTCCGCTTTCTTGTTCTTTTGAGCCAACGCAATGGTTCTTTCGGCAAGTCCTTCAAAGCATATATAATCCAGGTTAGCATACTTTAATAAATCCAAAGCAGGCTCTAGGCGATCACCTGCATATCCTGCTCCACTACCTATTCTGATTGTTTTCATTTTACCAACTTATTGCTCCTATGAATAACGATAACACTAAGATTACTATCGTGACCAAAAAGGCCAAGGGAATTGTCTTTTTTTGATGGTCGCCCAATTCAATTCCCGTCAAACCGATAAGTAGATAGGTAGAACCCGTGAGTGGACTTACAGGAAAACCGGTTGTCATTTGGCCCATTATCGCTGCTCTCCCCACTTCAATTGCATCCACATCAAAATGAGAAGCCGTGGTTGATAGTAATGGCAAGATTCCAAAATAAAAAGAATCCGGGTCAAACAACAGACTTGCTGGCATGGACAATACGCCTGTAATTATCGCCAAGTGATTTCCTATGGAGTCGGGAATATAGGCAACTGCACCTTCGGCCATAGCATTAATCATTCCTGAACCTTTTAGAATTCCTGTAAAACATCCTGCGGCAAAAAGTATGCTAGCCATTAAAAGTGCTGCCTTGGCATGCGCGTTGATGCGTTCGCCCTGATCTTTTGGATTTGGATAGTTTATCATTAGGGAAATAGCAAATGCTACCATAAAAATGAGATGTGGTGGAGCAATGCCACTAATCAAGGTTGCTACCGCTATCAAAACTAGGGCAATATTGAAATAATAGAGTTTTGGTCTTTCTAAGTCGGTGTTTGGCTGTTCACTTTGAACCTCTATTTCTACTTGTGAAGTTTTAAACTTTTTTTCTTTTCTTCCTAATAAATAGGCTATGACCAATACCGTTAAAAGTCCACCAATTACTGGAATCAATAAAGGATTAAACAATTCCGTTACATTAACCTCCAAAGCCGTAGCCGCCCGAATTGTAGGTCCTCCCCAAGGTAGAATGTTCATTGTACCCGCGGACAGCGCCGCAATGGTAGCCAATGTTGTTCTTTTCATTTGAAGCGAATCGTACAAGGGCAAAAGAGCTGGGATGGTGACCAAGAATGTTACGGCTCCGGAGCCATCCAAATGGACTGCCATGGCCAGTAATGCAGTCGCAACGGCCACGCGCGATGGGTCGTTTCCGGCAAAACTAAGCAAGCTTCTTATCAGAGGTTTAAAGGTTCCGGCATCGGTCAGTATTCCAAAAAATAAAATGGCAAAAATGAACATGACACCTGTGGGAGCAATGGATTTTAATCCGTCGGTCACAAAAGTTATGATTTCAGTGGTAAAGCCACCTAGAAGAGCGGTTACTATGGGAACTAGTATTAAGGCGACCACAGCGGCCATCTTTTTGCTCATGACCAAAAATAGCAATGCGCAAATGGTCAATAGTCCGAGCCAAGCTAACATTTTATAGCAGTATTATAGTTATTTGAGCTTTTTAAAGATAAGAATATGATATAAATGCAAAAAGCCGAAAAATCATTCCGGCTTTTTCTTTTGTGATGCAATTATGGGTTAGCTAAGCTCCCAACCTTTGCGGTAGCTACCTTTTACCCACTCATTGGCAAGATCCCAATTGGTGACCTTCATGTTTTCACCATCCCAAAGAATCTTTCTTCTTCCGGGGTATTCAAAAGGCTCCCAATCACCTAGTTTTTTTCCTGGTTTAAGTTTTTTGTACTGAAATGCCTTAATGGCCAGGTTGCCCATAAGAACGGCTTCGGTCAACGGACCTGATCTCTGAAAATCTGAAGAAGTCTCGACCCCGTTCAAACAGCCCTCTACAAAGTTTGCCTGATGACCTTCTACATCACCATCGATCCTTTTTAGGTAGGGTTCGGGAGCATTGAACATTTTCATGTTTTTGCTCGGCAACAATCGGGCGTTTCGGCTATAGGTGTCAGCCACCAAAATTCCTTTGGTACCGTAGAAGACAGAACCGCCACCACCATCGCCAATGGTTTCGCCATCGGCAAGTTCGTCCGGTAGGTCGGGCATAAGTCCACCATCATACCAGTTCAAGGCAATATCGCCATGTTCTTCTGTGTTGAATTTTAATCGAACGATAGATGAAGCAGGGCACGATTCGCTATAATCCGCTTCCACAAAATCACCCACCCAGTTGGTAGTACAACTTGCTTCCGCCTCGGTTGGGTAACCAAGACCTAGAACGCTAAAAGGTGTTTCCATGATATGGCATCCCATATCGCCGAGCGCGCCTGTTCCGAAATCCCAAAATCCCCTCCATTTAAACGGTAGGTAAGCATCGTTGTAGTCTCTCATTGCAGCGGTTCCCAACCATAAATCCCAATCAAGACCTTTTGGGATACGGTCCTTTTCCGTTGGTACCGGAACACCTTGAGGCCATACCGGTCTGTTGGTCCAGCAATCAACTTTTTGCACCTTTCCAATAATTCCGGAATCGATCCACTCTTTAGCTTCTCGGCTACCGTCACTAGATGCCCCTTGGTTGCCCATTTGAGTGACGATGCCATTTTCTTTGGCCACTTGAGTCATCAATCGGGCTTCGTTAATATTATGTGTTAAGGGCTTTTCGACATAGGCATGTTTTTTCGCCCTCATAAAAGGCAATGCTATCGATGCGTGCATATGGTCTGGGGTAGCCACCATAATAGCGTCGATTTCTTTAAGATGCTTATCATAAACCTCTCTAAAATCTTTGTATCGTTTGGCCTTTGGGTATTTTTTATACGTATCTGCGGCCCTTCGGTCGTCTACATCGCAGAGGGTAACAAATTTGACCTTGCCTGTATCGTTAAGGCCGTTCATGACCCCGGCACCTCTGCCTCCTACTCCAAAAGCACCGATATAAAGAGTGTCGCTGGGGGCGACATGGTTTTTGCCCATTACAAAACTGGGTACGATGGAAAAGGCGGTAGATGCGGCGGCCGCATTCTTGATAAACTTTCGTCTTTGCATAGTTTTAAGTGAGTTTAGATTGAGCTATGGAAGGTACGAAAATTATTAACTTACCTGATATCTACTAAGGGTTAGATGTATTGATGGATGCAGGCACGAGCGGATTCCATTCTTTATAAAACTGCTCTAAATAACCCAACATGTAGTCATGTCGTTCTTCTGCCAATCGCTTGCCTGTTTGCGTATTCATTCGGTCTTTAAGCAAAAGGAGCTTTTCGTAGAAGTGGTTAATGGTAGGGGCCTTCGATTTCTTATATTGCTCTTTGGTCATGCGTAGATCTGGGGCAATTTCCGGATTATAGAGTTCTCTGTTCTTGAACCCGCCATAATTAAAAGCCCTGGCAATGCCTATGGCCCCAAGGGCATCTAAACGGTCGGCGTCTTGCACCACTTGTAGTTCTTTAGAATTGAAAGGCCTACCACGCTTCTTCTTTAGGCTATTTTTAAAAGAGATATTTTCAATGATTTTAATAACGTGATTGATGGTCTTTTTTTTGACCTTCAGCTCGTCCAAGAAAGTAGATGCCATTTGAGGGCCTATACTTTCATCACCACCATGAAACTTGGCGTCTGCAATATCGTGGAGCAATGCACCTAAACTTACTACAAGAATGTCTACCTTTTCTTCTTTGGCTATCAGCAGGGTATTTTTGAATACACGCTGAATATGAAACCAATCATGACCTCCTTCGGCACCTTGCAAGGTCTCTTTTACAAAGGCAATGGTCTGTTCTACAATTTCGGCGTCGTTCATTCTATTTCTTGAAAAGAGGTGAGGGCCGATGTTACGGCTTTTTCTGTTTCGGCCAAAACCTCATCGAAATTATCTTTGACTTCAATGGGCCTATGAACGGTAAAAGTGATGTGGTTTCCCAAACCGTTCGGAAATTTACCGTACCTGAGCATTTTCCACGAGTTATCGATGGTAAGGGGTACAATTAGCGCCGAAGGTGAATTTCTCATCAATATTTTGAGTCCGGTCGCCTTGAATGGCTTGGCGTGGCCGGTTCTGCTGCGTGTTCCTTCCGGAAATATTACCGCACTTCGATGATGCTTCTCGATATATTTACCGAGTTTGCCGATTTCTAAAAGCGATTGACGGCTATCTTTTCTGTCGATGAGCACCGAGCCACCGTGTCTTAGGTTGTACGAAACACTGGGTATGCCTTTTCCCAATTCTTTTTTACTCACGAATTTTGGGTGGTACTTTCGCATAAACCATATAATCGGCGGAATGTCGTGCATGCTCTGATGATTGGGTACGATAATCAGTGGTCTATCGGTGGGTATGTCATGCTCGTTTTTGAATGAGTAGGTCGTTCCCAAGATATGGGTGCAACGCATCAACGATAGGTTGAGAAAGCTGACACTCGCCTTATGGGCCCGATACCCGAAAATATTTAAACAGACCCATTGTATCGGATGAAACACCAACAGGGTCAAGCCGAAAAATAGCTGATAGAGAATGGTAAGTGGGTATGCCAATAGCTTTTGCATGCAGCAAAAATAAAGGTAAAAGTAGATAATGCATAAGAAAACGGACCCCCTAATTTTAGGAGATCCGTTTTAAATCTTGTTGTTTCAGTGGTTTTAAGACCCTTTTTTAGCAGAACTCTTCGTAAGCACCGATCAAGTTTTCGGCAATTAGCTCAGCTGGTCTACCTTCAATATGGTGGCGTTCGATCATATGAACCAACTCTCCGTTTTTGAACAGTGCCATGCTTGGTGAAGACGGTGGAAAAGGAATCATCAAATTTCTTGCAGCGTTGACCGCCTCGGTGTCTACACCGGCGAAAACGGTAACGGCATGGTCTGGCTTTTTGGTATTTTGAAGACTCAGTTTAGCAGCCGGTCTGGCGTTGGCAGCCGCACAGCCACAGACCGAATTTACCACCACTAAAGTGGTACCTTCTTGGTTGATGGCCTTTTCAACTGCTTCGGCCGTATATAGTTCTTCAAACCCGGCAGAAGCCAAGTCTTGTCTCATAGGTTTTACCAATTCTTCAGGATACATAAATATCAATTTAATTTAGGTGAACAAAGATACTTAATTTGTCGCATTTTGTTGACGGACTTAACATTACCTTATGCCCAGATTTTAAAGTGGAGTTACTATCTTGTAAAGAATAATGGAAGGTTGAAAAGGAAAAAGGCTTCCCTAAGGTTACTTTTAATCATGAATGCGAATAATCTCAAAGAAATATTTGATAAAAGTGAACTAACTCAAAAAGAGTTCGCAGATAAAATAGGAAAGAGCGTTAGAACCTTTCAAAATTATTTAAGCGGTGAAACTTCTCCTACATCAAAAGTTGTTGAAGATATTATTGCTATTGCCAATGAATTGAATATTGATTTTGATGGCACCAATAAAAAAGGGTTAGATAACCTTTCTGACTTCTCAGATCTTGAAATAACCGAATATATCGCTCAAAACTTAGGTCGTTTTAAGGCCTTGGCAACGTTCAGAAAAGTAGTGGGCCTTAAAGATTGAGCGATGTGCCTAAAACATATAGTACTACCCAACTTTTCTAAGACCTTTTAATATCTTTGCCAAAATTTTTTCAAAGACATGATCAAGTGGTTTGCTGCCATTTTGGGGTATTATCTTTATCGATTTCCAGGAGCCATTCTAGGTTTTCTTTTGGGCAGTTTTATAGATAATTTGAGTGGTGGAGGCAAAAATGCCCAAACCATATTTCAAGACATGACCCGGCAAAATGTGTCCCCTGCCGATTTTGAGTTGAATCTTTTATCATTATGTTCAATAGTAATCAAGGCCGATGGTAGCGTAAGTCAGCGTGAACTGGATTATGTCAGACAATATTTTGTAAGTACCTACGGTAAAGACAGGGCCAATGCTATTTTTAGAACCTTTAATGAAATCAATAAGAAGCATGAGATATCGGCACAGCGCATCTGTAGTTATCTGAATCAACGTACCCGTTACGAGGTTCGGTTACAATTGCTTCACTTTTTGTTCGGTATCGCACAGGCCGATGGTTCGGTTAGTACCCCAGAAGTAAATAAAATTAGGGAGATAGCCGGTTATTTACGGGTAGCTCTACGAGATTTTGAAAGCATCAAGGCCATGTTCATAAAATCGGCCGATAATGCTTACAAGATTCTTGAAATCGACAAATCGGCCACCAATGATGAAGTGAAAAAGGCCTATAGGGCCATGGCCAAGAAGTATCACCCTGATAGGGTCAATACCGAAAACGAGGCCATTAAAAAAGGTGCCGAAGAAAAGTTTAAGCAGGTACAAAAGGCATATGAAGAAATACAGGCTGAAAGAGGTATCGCCTAAACAGCTTTAAGGCCCTTTTGGGAAGATAATAATTTAACGAACTATCATGCAAGATTTTCTATTTTATCTGGAACTAGGGCTCGGCCATGTGTTGGATATCAATGCTTATGACCATATACTTTTTTTAACGGCTTTGGCATTGCCCTTTACCTTTAAAAGTTGGAAGAACGTGGTTCTTTTGGCTACGGTATTTACTATCACTCACTGCCTTTCTTTGGCATTAAGCACCTACGAGGTTTTAACGGTCGATGTGGGGCTCATCGAATTCTTGATACCTGTTACCATTGCCTTCACGGCAGTTTTCAACCTTCTATTTACCAATATGCCAACAGGTCGAAAGAACATAGGCCTTCATGCATTGGCCACTGCTTTTTTCGGTCTTATTCATGGTTTTGGGTTTAGCAATTACTTTAAAATGCTCATGGCAGAACAAGATAATAAAGTGGTGCCTCTTTTGGGCTTTGCTGCCGGTATTGAGGTATCGCAGGTGTTAATTGTACTGACCGTATTGCTGTTGGCCTATTTGTTGTTGAATATTCTTAAAGTAGAACAAAAATGGTTCATCAGGGTGGGTTCTATTTTGATTATATTGATTACAATACCCATGCTTATTGATACGTTTCCTTTATAACACAGAGGGCTTTCACTTAAAATTAACCACCAAAAATTGTTGAGGTTGGTGAAAGCAGGTATCTTAGTGGTTTTCTAAATTGATGAAAGACAGCAAACAAGAAAAATATGATAGGGCTTATTTGAGAATGGCCCAAGAGTGGGGAAAGCTTTCTTACTGCAAGCGCAAACAGGTGGGCGCCATCATCGTTAAAGACCGAATGATTATAAGCGATGGTTACAATGGTACTCCGACCGGATTCGAAAATTTCTGTGAAGACGAAGAGGGTTATACAAAATGGTATGTTCTGCATGCCGAGGCGAACGCCATTTTAAAAGTGGCCTCTTCTACACAGTCGTGCGAAGATGCTACGCTCTATATTACCTTGTCTCCGTGTCGTGAGTGCAGTAAGCTCATTCATCAATCTGGCATAAAACGTGTAGTGTACCAAACTGCATACAAAGATGATTCAGGGTTGCAATTTCTTGATCGCGCAGGCGTTGAGCTTATTCACATGCCTGTGATCGAAGAACTCGTTTGAAATCGTATGAGGGGAAAATACAGTTATATATGGCCGACCATAATTGCCGCAGCACTAGCGCTGGGTATTTTTGTTGGTGGCAAGCTGCATTTTGATGATACCCCCGAAAAACTTTTCTCTACCAATTCAAAAAAGGACAAGCTCAACCGACTGATCGATTACATCGATTACGAATATGTTGACGAGATAGATACCGACAGTATCGTTGATGTAACGGTCAATCAAATACTCGAGAAATTAGACCCTCACTCCGTTTATATTCCCAAGAACGAAATGGAACGTGTTTCAGAAAACATGAAAGGTGATTTTGTGGGTATTGGTATTAATTTTTATGCCTACAACGATACAATTGCCGTTATTAAAACCATTCCTGATGGGCCAAGTGATATAAAGGGTATCAAGGCTGGTGATCGAATATTAATGGCCGGAGGTGATACATTGTTCGGTAAATCCCTTAGAAACGATGCCATAGTTCAGAAGTTGAAGGGAGAAGAAGGTAGCACGGTCAACCTTAAAGTATATCGAAAGGAAGAGGATAAAACCTTTAATGTAAACGTCAAACGCGACATCATCCCCATAAAAAGCGTCGAGGCGTACTACATGCTTACGAACGATTTGGGTTACATTAAGGTCAATCGCTTTGCCGAAACCACTTTTAAAGAATTCAAGAAGGCCTTGAAAGATTTGAAAAAGCAAGGTGCCACAAAGTTGGCGCTCGATCTTCGTGACAACCCTGGGGGTTATTTAGGGGTAGCAGAGCAGATGGCTGATGAGTTTCTTGAAGATGGCAAGCTGATTCTTTTCACCAAGAATAAAAAGGGCAAAATAGACAAGACTTTCGCAACTAGCAAGGGTACTTTTGAAGATAAGCAAGTGTACGTTCTGATCAATGAGCGATCGGCATCCGCCAGTGAAATCGTTGCGGGGGCTTTGCAAGATAATGACATTGGTACCATTGTAGGGAGGCGTTCTTTCGGAAAGGGATTGGTACAACGAGAAATGGCCTTGGGCGATGGTTCGGCCGTTCGCCTGACCGTATCAAGATATTACACGCCGACCGGTAGAAGCATTCAAAAGACCTATGCCAACGGCACTAAAGATTACTATAAGAAATTTACCGAGCGCTACCATAGCGGTGAATTGGTTTCGGTCGATAGCATTAAAGTAGCCGATTCGTTAAAGTTCACCACCCCGAAGGGAAAAGTGGTTTATGGTGGCGGGGGTATTATTCCTGATGTTTTTGTACCCATTGGTACCAATGAAGAAGAAGCTGTTAAAAGTATGGATAGCTACGGATGGCTTTCCTATTTTATATTCGAACATCTCGATGCCGACAGAAAAAAATACAAAGAATATAGTGTAGAAGATTTTGTAAAGAACTTCAGGGTAGATGATATACTTTTTCAAGAATTCGTTGATTACTCACTTTCACGAAGCTTGAAAATGGATTTTTACGCACATGAAAATAGTATTAAGACGTATTTAAAGGCCGCATTGGCAGAACAACTCTTTGGAGCCAACCTTCATGCAAAAATAAAGAGTGTTGAAGATACAATGCTACAGGAAGTAATCGAACTTGACAGCCCTTTGGTCAAACAGGGCGAAGAAGAACAGATTCAGGGCCAAAATTAACGCCCCTTGACCTTCTCTTGAATTTTTTTACTGGTACGATAGATGAGAATCAATAAAATAGCGCATAATGGAGCTATGATTCCGATAACCGCCACACTACTATCATCCTTTAGCGGGTTTTCAAAATCGATCATGGTAGCGTTGTAGGCCATAAGGGCCACTGCGATTACTAATAATATGATGGTGACTGCTTTGTTCATAATCTATTTTTTTAGAATAATTGGTTCACGTTGGCTGCAAATAGCTTCACGGCAATGGCCAAAAGAATGACCCCAAAAACCTTACGTATTATGTTGAGTCCGTTTTTACCAAGTACCTTCTCTATTTTTTTTGATGACTTAAGTACAAGGTATACAAAAATAGTATTTATGAGAATGGCCACAATAATGTTCTCAACGTAGTACTCGGCCCTTAAAGATAGAAGTGCTGTGAGCGTACCGGCACCAGCAATCAAAGGAAAAGCAATGGGCACTATCGATGCACTCTCCGGTTCATCTTCGCGATAAAGGGTAATGCCCAAAATCATTTCTAAAGCCAAAAAGAAAATGATGAACGAACCGGCAACGGCAAACGAATAAACATCGATACCGATGAGGTTCAAAATTTCCTCACCAACGAATAAAAAAGCAACCATAATGGCCGATGATACAATCGATGCCTTTTCAGATTCGATGTGCCCCACCTTTTTACGTAAACCTATGATAATAGGTACGCTACCGAGTATATCGATTACTGCAAAAAGTACCATAGTGGCCGTTGCTATTTCCCTAAAATCGAAGTTGAATTCCATGGGTCCAAATTTTCGGCAAAAGTACATTTAATCGTACACCTTGACATATAGATTTTATGAAAATTACTGTTAAATCATAGCTAATTGAAGGTATCTTTGCGCTCATAAATTGATGCCATGTTTCAGCTAGGTAAAACCATAGTATCCGAAGAAATCATCGAGAATGATTTTGTCTGCAACCTTACCGCTTGTAAGGGGGCTTGTTGTGTTGATGGTAATGCAGGAGCTCCTGTAGAAGATGAAGAGACTGAGATCTTGGTAGACATCTACAGCAAGGTTAAGCCCTTTCTTAGGCCAGAAGGCATTCAGGCGATTGAAGAACAAGGCGCTTTCGTTAAAGGTGATGACGGAGATTGGGAAACACCATTAGTGAACGGAAGCGAATGTGCCTATGTTATTTTTTCCAAAAACGGAACTGCCATGTGCGGAATAGAGGAGGCGTACAATCAAGGGGCGGTTGATTGGAAAAAGCCGGTTTCATGCCATATGTATCCGGTTAGGGTTCGTGAGTATACTCAATTGACGGCTGTCAACTACCATAGATGGGAGATTTGCGACCCAGCATGCTCTTTGGGAGAAGAATTGAAAGTACCTATTTATAAATTTGTCAAGGAAGCCTTGATTCGAAAGTTCGGCGAAAAATGGTATAAAGAACTAGAAGAGGTCGCTCAACAACACCTTAAGCAGTAGGTATGTGTAAGATGACACGGGTACCCATAGAATTTCCCTCGTCATCGTAGAGGTCGACCATTTCAACTTCAAAGGTGTTCAAATAGTCTTTTGAAAAGTTAGCAAGTCTTTCCTTGGTAATTTCTATCCCTACCGATTTACGTTTTAATACTTTGTTCTCCTTTATTTTTTCGGCAGCTTGTCGGCCTATTCCGTTATCGGTTATTGAGATGTCTATAAAGTCTTTAACGTTTTTCGTTATGTGTAAATCTATTTTTTTCTCACCTAACTTTGATGAAAGACCGTGCCAAAGGGCATTTTCTAAAAAGGGCTGTAATATCAAAGAGGGTATGCGAACCGTATGGGTGTCAATATTCTCATCTACACGAATTTGAAAATCGATTTCATTAGAGAATCGAATATTTTCGATATTCATATAGAGTTCAACAGTTTCAAGCTCCTCGGCAAGCGGAATCTCACGCATTGAAGACGACTCCAATATCTTGCGAACAAGTTTCGAGAATTTGTTCAAATAATGAACAGCGTTTTTCTGCTCATTATTGATGATATAAAGCTTAATCGAATTCAATGAGTTGAAAAGAAAATGAGGGTTCATTTGACTTCTGAGCATGCTCTGTTCAAGGGTCAAAAGCTTTTTATCGTTCTTTAATTGGTATTGCCTGTAGAGTATGTAGAAGATACCGGATAGAAGTGCCAATACGATACCGGAGACCAAGAGACGAGTGTTGTTCTTTCGTAGCTGTTGGTTAATGCTTGAAACCCGTTCTTCATTGTCTTTTTTAATGATTGAACTATAAACATAGCGAACGTTTTTGTCGTTCTTGGTTTGGGCCTCTACAGAAAGCGACGTCTTAAAATATTTTAAAGCTTTTTGGTAATCTCCTTTTTTGGCCCATAGGTCTGAAAGAAGGTCATAAGCGTCAGACCTTAATCGTAAGAAATTATAGGCGCTGGCCATCTCTAGACCTTGGCGAAGATGGTTTTCGGCTTCGTCGAAATTTTCCATTTCGGCATAGGCCCAACCCAAGGTAAGTTCAACTGCGGCAATCAGTGCATGTTCCCCCAAGTTATTGGCATCTTCCAAAGATTTGGTGAGCATTTCTTTCGCTTCCAAAGCTTTACCTTGATGAACGTACACGTGTGCAATACCGTTTTCACAAAGTATCTTTCCTCGAGGGTTGTTCAATACAAGGTTGATTTCCATTGCTTTGTCGTAAGCTTCAAGGGCGTCGACGAGCCTGCCCTGAGCTTCAAGACATTCCCCTATGTTTTGATAATTGACGGCAAGGCCTAGCTTATTATCCAGTTCTTTTTCGAGCTCCATAGCCTTCTTGAACTGCTCGATGGCAAGATCATACTGCCCCAGAATTCTATTGATCTGACCAATGTTGTTATAGGAAAGGTTAATCGATTGTTGAAGGGCAATACTAGGGTTTTTCACCGCCTGAGCCTTTTCAATTGCCAAATAAGTATGGTCTAAAGCGGCGGTAATAGCATCTATGCGACGATAGAGAACACCCAACATATTGAGCGTGTATACTTCGAGTTCTACATTTTCTAAAGCACTGGCCATTTCTAGTGCCTCTTTCTGCCGTTCTAATGCCAAGTTGAATTTTGATAGTTGACGGTAGCGTATGGCCAATTTGTTCAAGGCCATTACTTGCCCCTCTCTAAAATTCTTTTTCGCTGCTGATTTCAGAAAATAATCGAGTTGAAGGGTGTCTTGGTCAAATAGCTCGATGACAGATTCCATTTCGACCAGACTTTTGGGTTTGGCCGCAATCAGGCTATCAATGGTTTCTTTAAAATCAATGGTTGCAGTTTGCGCCGAGCTTAGTGAGATACTAAAAAAGAAAAGTAAGGATATGTTGAAACGCACCGAGCACCAGAAAGGCGTAAGTGGGAAACATTTAATGTATGTAATTCGGGACTGCATTTAAAGCTTAGAGCATATCCAAAAAGTCGGATTTTTTCTGACGTGATACAGGAATTTTGTGATTAGACTCTAGTATGACGTACCCGTCAGTCTTCAAAAACTCCTTGATTTTATTTAGGTTGATAATGTACGAATTGTGTATTCTAAAAAAAGAATTGCTCGGTAAAAGTTCGTTTACTTCCTTTAATTTTTTTGTTAGAACAATTTTCTGCCCATCGGTTAGAAATATTGTACTGTAGTTACCGTCAGACTCGGCATAGAGAATTTCTTCACTATTTAAAAAAACTAGTTTACCGTCGGTGTTGAAGGTTATTTTTTTGTGATTGGCCTTATCGTTAAAGCTCAGCAATATTTTTTCTAACCTCTCGGCCGTATAATTCTTGGCGTTGAATTTTCTGATCTTGACGATGGTGTCTTTTAGATCATCGGTGTCGATAGGTTTTAAAAGGTAGTCTATGGCTTCGTTTTTCAATGCCTTAATGGCGTATTGATTGTAAGCGGTGGTAATAACAACCGGAAAGTTTTTATTGGTAAGCTTTTGAATGAATTGAAAACCATCCATCGTAGGCATTTCAATATCAAGAAAAAGACAGTCTGGGGTGTTTTTCTCTAAATAGGTCAATGCCTCAAAGGGATCCGTAAACGATGCATTCACATTGATCTCATCACTAAAGTTGGTCAATTCCCAAGATAGGCTTTGCAACGCCTTGATTTCATCATCAACTATAACTGCGTCTAACATAACGATAAGCTTTAATGTAAATTAATCAAATTTAGGGCTATACATATTAAAGGTATAAAAAAGATGTGCCGATGGACTGATTTACCGTGTAAATGGTAAAAAATGCTTCAATTTTGATTTTGAAAGTAAAAGACTAAATTAAAAATAAGAAAAATATTACAAAAATTAAGTATTTCTTTCGAACCCAATAATTACCTCAGCTTTACCTCTGCCGATTATACAAAAAAAGGAACCATTTATACATATGGCCCAAGAGGTGGCCCTTTCTGCCATTACTTTAGATTTGAATTTATTGATTGCGCTACGCGAATTTTACCATTAACTAGAATGCGTCACTATTAGAGTAGAACTAAAAATTTAATGATGAAAAAGTGTGCTTTTATGTTCGGTTTGTTGGTTCTGACCATGGCTCTTGAAGTTTTAACGAACGAGCAGGAACCTCTTGAAATGGTTAACGACTTCATTCTAACAAATGAGAGTGAAGACAACATGGCTTTTAGCAGCGATATGAAAATAGATTCTTTGAGCGTAGCTCAGATAACTGAATAGGAAATATGGATCTACTAATAAAAACGGCCAAAATCGGTATCTGGCTTATTTTGCCTCTCTTCATCTTGAATGGCAAAGGATACGATGTACGCTCAGCTTACGTGCCACTAGTTGAAAAGGGGGCGTATGCATTCAAGACTTCGGGCTTCTTGCCTAGCCATATAAAGGGTGCAGCCAACTGTCATTTGGTTCCAGGCAGTCAAAAATCTAAAGGAAAATATTCAACTATTGAATTAAGTTTTGATCAGGTAGATAACAATCTTATCTACAAAATGGGATTAGTTCTCTCTTCCCTTGGTCCGGATAAGGAAACCGCTTTGGGCGTCTATAGGGTTAGCAATCAAACTCTTGGCTTCGAACCGAGTAAAGAAGGTGTTTTTGGTTATGCCGATGTGAACGTTTTAGGAGAACAACCCTTTTATACACATAAAGGAAAGGTCAAGATAACCCGTGAAGAGGCCAACTATTTATATGGTGATGTTGATCTTGAACTTAAAAATTTTATGGGCAAAACAATTCATATTGAAGGTAAGTTTAGTGCAAGCAGAACGGATTTTGACCGTAAATCAAGAAAAAAGGGGCACTGATTAAATGAACTTTGCACATAAATTTTAATAGTAAGCCTATTTAATATTGATAGTGAGAGTGGTCGTTTTCAAGAAAATAATTATTTTTACGGCCCCCCGAACGGTTCTGGCGAAGTTGAAGAGCCTTAACCGATTAGCTGAACATTTTAAGTAGCGTAAAATTAAATATTGTTAGCATCCCATGGGGATCATATCTAAAATCTTATGAAACTGCCAACCCATTAGGTACGGCTCTTGGCAATGTGCTTCTAAGCTACGTTGCCTGTTCGATGTAACCTTGAGGGCACCTTACCGACTCGTTCGAATTTGGTGAATTGCTCGATTGCTAGGTTTCGGGGGAACTACCTAAATCAGCATCCTTCTGGTAAAATCGATTTTGATACATCGAGAGTCGTACGGTTTGGCGGTATCATAGTTAATTCTAAATGTGGGATTACGCCGGAAGTTATCTTCCGGCTTTTTCTTTGATATTCGTAACTTTTACTATTGAAAATTAGCCCAACTTTTTAATGAGCCTTATGTGAAAGTCAACTATTTCACTTCCTATTTCACCCTGCTTTATTTTGTCGGATGTTTGGTTTCGACCGCCCACCTGTACGCTCAATCTCAAATTAGTTTTAGACAGCTTTCGGTCAAAGAAGGTCTCTCGCAGAATAGTGCCATAGCCATTGGGCAAGATAGTACAGGGTATTTATATGTTGCCACGCAAGACGGTCTTAATAAGTATGATGGTCGTTCTTTTGAGGTTTTTCCCTATAACTTTATAGATGTTACCAAACCTGACTATAGTCATTTGGGCAAGGTTTATAGAGACCGACAAGAGAACCTCTGGATTATCCCAATCGATGGCATTCCACGAAAATTGAATTATAAAACAGGCGGTTTTGAAAGGCAAATGGGGGTTGAAAATGCCAGTGTCGTATTCCAAGATGTAAATCAAAATGTATGGTTCGGTACCTTCTCTGACGGCCTCTATAAATTAGATGGTCAAAACCAATCAATTTCACATGCAGTAGACTCGGCACGGTTAAAAGGCACCATCTATAATATAGCTGAAGATAACTCAGGTCATTTATTGATAGCCACCGATTCTAGTTTGGTTGAATATCATATTCAAGAAGATAGAATGGCAAAAGTTCAACCGACAGATGCTGATGGTCAAACGGTTGAGGTCAATATTAGTGATGTGGTCATTGATAGAGATAAAAAGCAGTGGGTCGGCACCTTCGGTAAAGGGCTGTTTCACAGAAAAACTACAGGTGCCCCACTGGTAAGTGCTTCAAATACTTCTTTTCCGGGCAATTTGCCCAACGACTTGAATATTACCGATTTGTTTCTAGATAGTAAAGATAGACTTTGGGTCGCTACCTATGGTGATGGGGTTTATCTTGTTGATATTCCATCAAAAAGAATAAATCATTTTAAAGCTCAAAAGCATGATCCGAAAGCGCTCCATTACGATGATATCTTAAATATTTACGAAGATGCTAGCGGTACCATTTGGTTCGGCACCGATGGTGCAGGTCTAAGTTTTTATGATGAGTTTCTAGAAAAGTTCAACTCTATCACCAACCTTCAAACGCCCGACAACGTTAATGTTGATGTAGTGCGTGCTCTTGCCGTATCAAAAGATAGTACGGTTTTTATAGGTACCTCCGGAAAGGGTCTAACAGAATATCGCCCTAAAACCGGTCTATGGAGAACCTATGAAGTTGGAAATTTCGTTTCCGATCAGTTAAGCTCTGACAGAATTATGAGTTTGTATACGGATGCTGATGATGATTTATGGATTGGCACCCAGGGTGGCGGGCTTACTATTCTCGACAAAAGGGGCGAGTTCAAAATTTTTGATAAAAACAGTCAGCCGGCTCTCTCCGTCAATACGATATGGTGCATTTTTGAAGATAGCAAACGAAATGTGTGGTTAGGTACTCGTGAACAAGGTTTGATTCTTTTCGATAAAAAGGAAGGCGTAAAAAAAAGGTATACTTCTGAAAATTTTAAAATTTCAAGCAATAACATTCGGGCTATTACTTCTGATGCTAATGATAATTTATGGATAGGCACAGAATCTGATGGTGTGATCTTTTATGACAGCGCCAAAGATGACTTTAAATCGTATCAATCAAGTAATAGCGACTTATCCAACGATAATATTAAGTCGCTTTATTTTGATCCAAAAGGAATATTATGGATTGGAACCAATGGAGGGGGCTTAAATGCATTGGATATTGATACGGCAGATTTCACCCAATTTACGGTCTCAGATGGCCTTGCCAACAACGTTATTTATGGTATTCTTCCGGACGAAGAAAACAATCTTTGGTTGAGTTCAAACAAGGGCATCACCCGATTCGCTCCTAGTGAGAATTTAAACCAGTCTCCTGAAATCATCAATTATACGAATTACGATGGTTTAGCAACCGAGTTCAATACAGGTGCTTATTATAAGCATGCTGATGGCACTCTTTATTTTGGAGGTCTCGATGGTTTCTACTGGTTCAAGCCTAGTGAAATCACCCTAAATCAAGTTTTGCCCAAAACAACGATTACCCAGCTAGAAGTATTGGATGAGTATCACCCGATGAGTACAGACAATGAATTTGCATACGATCAAAATACGTTTTCCTTTACTTTTTCAAGTTTACAGTTTTCACTTCCTGAAAAGAACCAATACCGTTATCGATTGCTGAATTTTGACGAAGATTGGGTCGAATCAAAAAGCAAGAATTTTGCAAGATACACGCGTCTTCCTCCGGGCAAATATACTTTTCAGGTAGTTTCAAGTAATTATGACGGTCTTTGGAACGATGATCCGGCGAGTTTCGACTTTACCATTTTATCACCTTGGTACCTCACCTCTTTTGCTAAGTTTATTTACATTCTGTTCATTATCATTTCTATTATAACTGTTTATAAGTATATGGCGTGGCGGTTACGAATGAAAATGAATCTTCAAAGAAAGGAAGAAGAGGCTGATTATTTGAAAAAGTTGAACGAGTTAAAGTCTAAACTGTATACCGATATCTCTCATGAGTTCAGAACACCTCTGACCCTTATTGCGGGTCCTGTTGATGAGAAGCTAGACCAAGAAGGTTTGTCACCTACCGACCATGCCCGCTTCTCTATGATTAAAAGAAATGCCAATCGAATGCTGCAATTGGTAGAGCAGCTGTTGCAATTATCAAAAATAGAAGAGGGAAACTTAAAACTGGTGCATAAAAAGGGTGAGCTTTCCCCATTTCTAAATATGGTTGCATCTTCTTTCGAATATCAAGCAGATAAAAAGGGAATGGATTATAAAATAGAAATTGATCAGTTGGGCGCGGTTTATTATGACGAGGATGCCTTGGAGAAAATTGTCACCAACTTACTCTCCAATGCGTTCAAATATGGTGAATCTGAAGGTGTTTGCATATTTAAGGCCACTAAGAAATCGACTAATTTGCACCTTCAAGTTCGTAATTCGATTACAAAAGAGTTGGTGTTAGAAACCGATAAGTGGTTTGAGCGCTTTTTTCAAAAAGATCATTTTTCCGAAGGTGCTGGTGTCGGTCTTTCACTTGTTAAAGAATTGGTGAATCTGTATAAGGGAGATATAACAGTTAATCGACCTGATGAAGATATGATTGAGTTTGAAGTTGCGTTACCAATTTTCTCTTCAGAAATCGAGAAAAGCGATACTGCCGAGCTGTCAAATACTCAAAAAATAGGACAAGAGTTACAATGCGGCATAGAGCAAATGCAAGCTGAAAGCCCCGTACTTCTAATCGCTGAAGACCAAAATGAGGTAAGGCGTTATATCGCTTCTTTATTCGAAAATGATTTCAACGTCTATGAGGCCAATAATGGTGATCAAGCCTTTGAATTATCATTGAAGTATATTCCGGATATTATAATTTCTGATGTGAGAATGCCTGTTGCCAGTGGGCTGGAATTGTGTAATCGAATCAAAGCAGATGAAAGAACAAGCCATATTCCTATTGTACTTCTAACGGCGGGGGTCAGTGAAGAGGAGGAATTAAGAGGACTAGGGTCTGGTGCAGATGATTTCATCTCGAAACCCTTCAATTATAAGATTTTAAACAGACGGGTTTTGAACTTGATTCAATCAAGAAGGTTGGTGCAAGAAAAATTCAAAAGGCAAAATTCTTTGGATGTCAAAGGATTGGCCCTTACCAGTACCGATGAAAATTTCTTAAAAAAAGCTCATGAACTTTTGAAAGAGCTGATTTCCGACCCGGAATTTAATGCGGGTAAGTTTGCGCAAGAAATGGGAATGAGTCGCATGCAGCTGCACCGAAAGTTACAGACTTACACAGGCTTTAGTACTACAGAGTTTATTCGCTCTCAGCGATTGCGCATGGCCGCTCAACTATTAACAGATTATAAAGTAACGGTGAACGAAGTTGCCTACTCTGTCGGGTTTAATACACCTTCTTATTTTATCAAATGCTTTAAAGATGCCTATGGCAAAACGCCTGCCGAATACCTTTCCTAATACCACAATAGAACTACTTGTAGATCCAATACCTACAACATTTTTTCAAAATTATTACAATCAAATGTTTACCTCTCTCTTTAATAGGTACTAACCTGTATAAAGGTAAAGAGCTTAAATCATGGGTGTTACATACCTTTTATAAAAGGTTACATATGTGGCATCAACTGATTGGGCAAAAAATTAAATTCAAAGTGAATAACAACCATTAAAGTGTAAGGTCATGAAAACTAAAGTTTTAAAATTGGTAGCTGCTTATTTATTTATCAGCTTTTGCTTAAATGCATGTTCTAAAGAGCAGGAATTATTTGTTGATTGCCTGTATGGATTAGATTGTCCATACGAGGATGAAGATTCCATCAAAGGAGAAAATTCTATTGAGGATACCACTAGTACCGATTTTGATCAATCGAAAGAGAACGGTCAGTGATTTATCAAAAGGTTTAGAGATGATAAAAGAGACCGATTTTCAGGAAGAAGTGTATATCGCCTTGATATTACTGGCCATGTTTTTAGTAGCGTCAAATCTGGTCGTAGCGGCCATTATATATTAAAAACACGGAATACTTAGAAGCACATTAGCCTTCTATACAGCATACGAAGCATTTTATACAAGAAATATTGTATGGTAGGCTTTATAAATCGAATTTCAATATTTATGCACAATCTAACCTTAAATACAACCTGTCCAATAAAATGAAAATGATGAAAACTATGACTATATCTGTAATTGTAATATTTCTGACTTTCGCCATCGCCTGTTCGAAAGATGATGTTGCCGAAGTAGCCAATGATGAGTTGGTCGCTGTCAATTTGACTTATAGCTCTGTTCAAGAAACCAATTATTTAAATGGAGCAGAATTATTTAAACATGCTGCCATTGCTGAACAGCTAAAGGTTCGTAATCAAATTGCCTCATTGACCGAGGCTATTCGCGCTGGCAAAAAGCATCTTTTGCCACAATTAGAGGCGGCCCAAAAGAAAGAGGCATCAATTGAAGCTTCTAAAGAAGGCATTAGTATGATCAGACTTCCCAAAGTTCCGTATCCTCCAAGACCACCAAGAGGCTGTTTTGAAGACCCTCAAACGAATTGTGGAGTTCCTAAAATAAACCTTTCGGAATACGGGGGCATTCAAATAACCGATGAAATGGAATCTACTCGAATAGAGATTTTAGATAGTAAGAACAAAATCGTTGGGAAGAGTGCGGGTATTTCCTCTACAAAAGGAGGAATGAAGGTCTTATTACTAAAATCTGAATTGAAGGGTAAAGGAACACTTCGAATAAGACCCGATGGACGAATTGCCGATAAAAGTCTATATTTAGATTTGCCGGTTTTCAAAGAGTAATTGTTTAACCACACCAAAAAACTGGAAGTCCTGAAGAGCATATCTTCAGGACTTTTGTGCATGAGAAAAATTAAGTTCGCCATATTACTTCTTTCGGTTCTGACCATGGCCCTATCTCAAGCTCAAAGTCTTGAAAAGGCTTTTGAGAAGGCCCTTCAATTTCATTATACCCAAAAAGATAGTGCCTATCATTACTATGAAATCGTCATAGCCTTGGCCAAACAGCAAAATGACAAAGAAGCCGAAATTTTGGGTCTCACCTATTTGCTAAATGCCAATAACAATTATTATGATTTGGAAGGTCAAAGCCAAAACATACGCCGTGCCGATTCGTTGGTCAAGAATACTCCAGATATCGATAGCATTTCTATGGGGCCCTATTTTAAAGACAATTTGTTTTTCGAAAAAGGCTCATACCAATATAAGTTGAAAAACTATGGTCTGGCTGAAAGCAACTTTTACGATTATTACGAGAAACTAAAGTCTATACCCGATGCTGAACTAACTCGAGTTGAAATCGATATGATATCGGCATTATTAAGCTATTTGGGCCTTTGTTATCGCCATTCGGGCAAGTATGAAGAGGCCGAAATTTATTTTAAAAAAGATATCGATTGGGTGCGAACATACCAAGACAGTATTCCCGAATGGCAATCGACGGTTTTCAATACCAAAAAACTATTGTCTCAGGTTTATGAAGTGCAGGGGAGGTATGAATGGGCCAATCAATTATTAAAAGAGGCTTTAAAGTTCTACCGTTCTAGATTAGAAGACCCGCAACAGAAGAATAATTTTACTTCCACTTTTATACTGCTTTCCGAAAATTTGATAGAGCAACATCAATATGCGGAGGCTCTTGAAGTGTTGAATTCAAATCAAGGCTTAATAGAAGGCGAAAATACTTTTTCAAAAGAAGTAAGTGTACTTTATGGGGATGTCTACACAGGATTGAAAGACTACAATAAAGCTGAGGAATTTTACCAAAAGGCCTTAAATGGTTTCAAAACTTATCGGAGTAACAAACCCCATGAAGACGTCGCCGGTGTGCTGGCAAAAATGGCAAAAATGGCCTTAAAGCAGGGTGATTATGAACAAGGTTTGAATATAATCGTTGATGCCTATAAGTCTGCAGGCAGCCATCTTCAAGATTTGGACCCGAATGCTAATCCGGATCCGACATTGGTTTTCAATAAAATTCAGTACTTAGAACTTCTCGATATAAAACTTCAATTATTGAACTTAGGGTACAAAATCTCTAATGATGATGTTTATTTAGAGTTGGCCTTGAGAACGAATTACAAAATATTGGAAACCTTTGATTTACTGAAGAATGAATTTGATAGCAAACTTGACAAACAGCTGTTGATCGAAAGGGTTTATCCCATGTTTGATAGAATGCTTGAGGTCACTTATGGGGCTTATTCGATTAGCCCATCACCTGAATATTTTGAACTGGCACTGACCATTACTGAAAAGAATAAAGATTTTGTACTGCTGGAAGCTCTTAGAGGGGCCCAAGCTACCGCCTATGGTGAAGTGCCAAAAAATATTATTGAAAAGGAAACCAGGTTGAGAGCAGAGATAGGTCAAATTGAGAAAAATTTCTTTGAGACTAATGATGAATCGGTTTATTCAGAACGTTTGTTTCAGGCAAAACAAGAGTACTTCCGTTTCTTAGATTCATTAAAAATCAAACATCCTAAATACCATCGTTTAAAATACAATAATGAAACGACTACCCTGAAAGATATTAGAGAGCGATTATATAAAGGTCATCAAACCCTTATTTCGTATACCCTTGCCGAAGATTTCGCATATATACTGATTTTCACAAAGAATGAAGAGCGGTTTTTAAAACTTCCATTTACGCAAGAGAGCAGAAGCAAGGTGCTGGAGTTCTATGAGCTTATTTCAAAACCTGAGCTGAACAGTGGCCTAAAGGATATTAAGGTTCTCGGGGAGCACTTATATCAGTCGTTGCTTGAAAAGCCGCTTCAAGATATTACTTCTACCGACCTAACGGTTATCCGCGATGCAGAATTACATTATTTACCATTTGATTTACTCGTGAAAAATGGGGAGTATTTGGTATATGAAAAAAGCATCTCTTATGGCAATTCGATAACGTCTTTGATAGAGTTAGAGGCAAAGAGTGGAGAGGTTAAAAACGAGCTTTTGGCTTTTGCACCTTCTTTTGAAACTGATGGCGAGCCTACTGATAGCAGACAATTTGGTCAATTGCTCTACAATGATGATGAGGTTCATAAAATACAAACTTATTTTAAGGCCAATGCCGTAACGAACGAATCCGCTACGTTAAATAATTTCATATCTCAAGCCTCAGACTATCGTTTCATACATTTGGCTACCCACGCCTCTGCCAATGATGCTTACCCTGATTATTCCTATTTGGCTTTCACACAAAATGACACGCTGAACAGTAACATATTGTACGTCAAAGACCTTTATGATGCCCATATTCCGGCAGAAATGGTAACGTTAAGTGCTTGCCAAACAGGTATTGGGAAACTTCAAAAAGGGCAAGGTATGTTGAGCTTATCAAAAGGGTTCTACTATGCCGGAGCGAAATCACTAGTGAATACCTTATGGAAAATCAATGACCGAAGCAGCATAGCGATTATGGGCGCTTTTTATGAGGAATTAAGTGAAGGCAAATCAAAGAGTGAGGCGTTGCGGCAGGCCAAAGTCAAATATTTAAAATCTCTTGATGATGATTACCTAAAACACCCCTATTATTGGGGAGCTTTCACTGTTTCGGGCAATAATTCACCAGTTGTCAATCCTATCAATTATTGGGTATGGGCTGTAATGGCAGTATTGATAGTTTTTGGTACTTTCTTGGTACTCAAAAAAACGAGGAAGTCATGATAGTTTAATTGCCTCAGTGGATTATTCAAGTTCGGCGATTAACTTTTTGGCCGTTTTAGCTTTAAAACCACCCTTCGTAATTAGTTCTTTTAAAAGCAACTTGCTTTTCGCGGTTTCGTTCAAACGTAGATAGCACAATGCCAAATACCACTGGGCACGGTCTTTCAGTTCTCCGTTCGTTGAAATATAATTTGAGAATAAATCGGCGGCCTCTTCATGTTTCTCAAGTTTCATTAACGAAATGGCTTCGTAGAAATTTAGGTAGGTGTCATTGCTTTTGTCATGTAATTCTTTAAAAAGCATCAGGGCCTTTTCGTAGTCTTGATTTTCATAGGCAATGAAAGCCTGGGTTCTTAGGTCTTCTAACTGTTGGCCGCGTTCAATGGGGTGAACCACATTTTCATAAGGGGCAAAATAGTCTTGATATAATTCGTCATGGTTTCTGCTCCCATTGTTGAAAATGACCAACCATGAACTAATACCGACTAATAACGCAACGGATGCGGCCATTAGCCAAGGTCGCATTTTTATGGTCTTTGATTCTTTGGTCGAAAGAGGGTTTTCATCCGATAATTCAGAAAAAAGTGACTTCAGTTCTTGTCGTTCTTCTTTTTTAAGAGACAATTTCAATTCCTTTTCAAAATCGAACTGTTCGGCAAATTCCTTGTTGGATGAATACAATTGTTCCAATTCCGAAAGTTCTTCCGGGGTGAGCGAATTTTCAAAATAACGGTTGATCAGTTCTTCCTTATCCATCTTTACGCTGAATTAAGTCTTTCAAAGATTTGAGGCACCTTGATTTCTGACTTTTTACGACATTTTTATTTTCATATCCCTGCACGGCCATGATTTCTTCAATCTTGAGCCCTTGTAAATAAAACAGTTCTAGAATCCGCCTACATTTTTCACCTAGCTTTTTAAAATTGGCGACTAGCCACTTTTGCCTATCATTGGGCCCTTCATCTTCTAAAATTTCCTGCATGACTGACTTTTCTCTTTGATCAAAAACATAGTCGTCGTCTACATTAATTTCTTTAGAATCCCTGAATTTTTTAAAAAGCATAAACTTACCGATACTGAACAAGTATGTTTTCAAACTGCTTTTAATCGTGTCAAGTTTTCCGTTCTGTGCGTTTTCATAAAGTGCAATCAGTGCATCTTGAAAAATATCTTCGAGCGTACTCTGGTCAGTTTCGTAGCGATTGGCAAACTTAAAGAACTCCCTTCTATAGTCATTATATACTTCCTTCAAAGCATTCCTGTCCCGATTCTTTAACTGTTTGATTAGTTGCTTATCGCTCATTAGTACCTTGGTATTCAATAGGTAAACATCTTAAATGTAAAAAAATTTATGGGCCAGATGTTTACCTCTTTCAAATTTCGGAACAAAAGAGTGTAAAACCTTTAAAAACATAAGATTATGAAAACGAAAAATGTAATGTATATCTCACTTGTTACGCTATTGATAATGGCTTGTTCTAAAAGTGAACTTGAGAACCAGACCCCAATTGATATGGAGAGTACACCTCAGGAAGAGGAAACGGTAGAACTAATCTCTATTGACAGTTTGATTGGCACCTGGGTAAGAATTGCAAGCAATAACCCTACAAATGACGGCATGTTGATAGAAGTTGATGGCAACAAGGGTACCATAATTGATAAACGCGGAACTGATTTTGAAAATGGTGAGGTGAAATGGAATGAAATTACTCCGTATGATTTTGAAAGTTATAACTATGAAGAGCTTGGTAGCGATAGAAACTATTACAACGCAGTAATCACATTTAAACAAGATGATACTCTGCGTATAAATGTAGGTTCGTCTGGCGCCGGTAATGAACAAAAATGGGTTCGTGAGGGTCAATATAAGCCCGAAGAGCCGGGGGTCAGTGAAAAAACCCAGGTTTTGGCATGCGATATAACCGAAACAACTACTTTAGTAAATGGCCCAGCTGAAATTGATTACCTAGTAGAATGTGTGGTAGATATTACCGCTGCTCTTACCATTGAACCGGGCGTGGTTATCGCCTTTAAAGAAAATGCAGGTTTAGGGGTCTATGATGAAGGAATTATAACGGCGGTAGGTAGAGATACCAACCCGATTACCTTTACAGGCACAAGCCATATTCAGGGTTGGTGGCGTGGAGTACATATTGAAACCCGCTCCGTTAACAATAAGTTAGAATACATTAACATTGAAGATGCCGCTTCCAATTACGTTTACTGCTGCAATCAAGCGGCCAGTATATTTCTGAAAGGGGCAAAAGTGTCTTTAAAAAACCTTCAACTTTCAAACGGGGGCGGTTCGGGTATTTATATAAATTCTAGTACGGTACTAGACGCATATAGTAATATAAGAATTGAAGGTCATCTAGATTATCCCGTAAAGTTGGCTCCAGAATCCGTAGGGTATTTAGATAGTACGGGTTCCGATTACAGTGGCAATACAAATGATTTTGTTTTTATAGAAAATGGAGATTTAAAGACAAATACCATATGGCAAAAACTAAATGTTCCTTATTTAATTGAGAATGGTGTTTTAGATGTGACTGCTGGCCTGACCATTGAACCGGGAGTAGAAATTGCCTTTGAAGAAGGTAGTGGTATTGGGGTTTACGATAGTGGGTGGTTAAAAGTAAGTGGACTGGATAACAACCCAGTAATTATGAGAGGTTTGTCTTCGGTACGTGGGTCTTGGAGGGGCCTTCATTTAGAAACGTACAGTGAGAATAATCAAATCAATTACTTAAACATTTCCGATGCTGGTGGTGATTATGTTTACTGCTGCAATGAAAAAGCCTCCATTCTATTAAAGTCAGGCAATGCCAGTTTTACGAATACCAACATAAGCAATGGAAAAGGCTTTGGTATTGTTGCCCTACAAAATTTCACTTTTGATGCTTTTCATGCCAATACAATAACCACTCATTCAGAGGCTCCGGTCAAAATTAGCTCGAAGTTTTTAAATGATTTCGATGGTGAAAACTCCTCTTATACAGGTAACGATAAGGATTACGTGTTGTTGGTTTCTGATGGAATTACTGAAACTACCACGGTCAGGGCTCTAGATGTACCGTATAGAATAGAATCTAACAAAGTGCTTGACATTACCGCTCCATTGAACATTTTGGCCGGTACCGTCTTCGAATTCGAGAGTAACGCAGGGCTCGGGGTTTATGATAATGGTTATTTAAATGCCACAGGCACCTCCGAAAAAAAGATTCTTTTTATGGGGCTAGACGATTCAGCAGGAACTTGGCGGGGTATTCATGTAGAGACCAACAGTTCGAATAACCGATTGATATATAATGAAGTAAGTGGCGCAGGATCCAACTATGTGTATTGCTGTAGTGATAAAACTGCCGTTTACCTCAAATCAGGAAAACTCAGGGTTGAAAACAGCCTCATTGAAAAGAGTGGAGGTTGTGGTATCTCAGTCAGAGCTGGTGCTGATCTTACTCAGAATAATATAGCCTTTAATGAAAATACAGAGGGAAATATCTGTGAATAAAACAGCACAAATCTTAAATGAAATAATATGAAAACGCTACTAATTAAAAACCAACTACTGGTTGCATGTGTATTAATGAGCCTTGTCTTTTTATTTTCTTGTGATAAAGACAGCCCACTGAACCCTGCAGGTGCCTGTTTCGGTGGCAATTGGTCACTTCAATATGCCGATGAGCTGGAGACATGGTCGAATGCCGCCCAAGCATATGCCGATGACCCAACACCATCCAATTGTGCCAATTATAAAAGCGCAGCTAAAGATTATTATGATGCGCTGAACGATGTTTATGATTGCGTTCCTACCGCTAGTAGACAAGAAATCGATCAAGCTATTAAAGAGGCCAAGGCTGAAATTGATGCGCAAGATTGTAATCAGCAATAAAAAAGCTAAGAAAATGAGACAAATAGCAATACCGCTTATACTGGCCATTTTGAGCATTTCATGTATGGGTGAGGCCAAAGAAAAACTACAGAAGGCCAAAACAGGCTTTTCGAATGCCACATCAATAGTTAAAGATGTGAGTAGTATGGAATCTAAAATAGAAGAACTAAAAGAGGCCACACCTTTGACCCATGAGCAACTAAAGAGTTGGTTGCCGCATGAACTGGATGATATGAAAAGAACGGCCTTTAAAACGGGGCAAGCAGGTATGTACAAGGTCAATTCTGTAGAAGGTGTTTATAAGAACGAAGATAATGGTCGAGAGGTCAAGATTACCATTGTTGATGGTGCTGGACCTACAGGAAGTATGATGGCAGCAGGATATGGAATGTTGGGCAATCTTGATATGGAGGAGGAAGATGAACAAAAGCACCGGAAAGTTGTTGAGGTTGGAGGTGTTAAGGCCCAGCAGACCCACTATAAAAAAAGGAATAATACTCAACTGATGTTCTCGTACAGAAATCGATTTCTGGCAACTTTTTTTGGTAATGAAATAGGCCCGGAGGAATCTTGGAAGCTAGTGAAACAATTAAAACTAGAAGCTTTAGTAGAACTGGCAGAGTAAAAAATTTGAAATAATATAAATGATAAAAAATGGAAACAATAGAAACAGAATTCAACGAAGAAAAAGCAAGTGATAGGGTGAATGAAGATGCCAAAAGAATAGCAATTATAAGTTACATCACTGTAATCGGTCTAGTGATAGCCTTTGTAATGAACAATGAGAAAAAGCATTCTTATGCTCATTACCACATACGACAGTCCATCGGTCTTTGCCTTACCGGATTTGCCTTGGCCATTGTCGGTGTCATACCTATTATCGGGTGGCTTATCAACATTGTCGGCATATTTTTTCTTTTTTATATGTGGGTTATTGCCTTGGTGAATGCCATAAGCGGTAAAGAAAACCCCGCTCCTCTCTTAGGGAGGAAATATGAAGAATGGTTCAAGACCATTTAAGATAGTGGTTTAAAAAAACCTAAGGCGCTCATTAAATGAGCGCCTTTTTCTTTTGTTGTGGAAGGTGGCGATGCATAAAGGGCGAAAAATGTAATCCCTACAAGAAGTACGCCCAGCTATACAAATTTACTTCGCTAATTGCCAACTTAGACTAACTTAATGTCGATATAAAAATCTTATAATCAGCATTATAAGTAAGTACTACCTCTTTGCTTTTTATAAGGTGTCCAATGGCATCCTTTGATGTGCAAAGAATTTTTTGTCTAACAATAACTTTAAAACCAACTATATGAAAACTTCGTTAGTTCTAATGCTCGCTATTTTTTTGAATACGGCATTCATTTTTGCCGAGCCCGTTTTAGCCTTTGTTCAAACTTTCAATCCTGTAGTACTTTTTATTCTTGAAGGTATTTTGATTTTGGGGTACAGCATCAACAGATTTTTAGGAGACTTTTCAAAAGCGGTAGAGATAAGCTTTGATTCTATTGAATTGTTCGTCTATAAAAAGAAAAGGTCTCACCGACGTTAACCTATATCGATTTTCGCCATTAAAGATAAAACATGATAAAGATGAAAGCACTTATTACATGCATGGCTCTTACTGTTTCAGTATTTCACTTCATATGTGCCCAGTCTATAGAAAGAAGTGTCATAGGCAGCGCGGGAGAACTTCTTTCGTTTGGCGGTCAAAGTCTTAATTACACCCTGGGCGAAAGCGTTGTAGGCTATATAGCTGGCCCCACGTCTATCGACCAAGGTTTTTGGGTCGGTAAGGGTATTTTGGTTATTCCCCTTCCAGTCGAAAATGAAGAAAATATACAGATACGTGTATATCCAAATCCGGTAATCGATCATATAACAATCTATACTGGAGAAGAAGAAATTCTTGCCATGCAGGTTTTTGGGGTTAACGCGCAAAGGGTACTACATCAATCTGTAGAGAGTCGGCAAGTAGAACAAAAGCTTGATTTGAGTCACCTTTCAAAGGGGGTCTATATACTTCAATTATTGGTAAAGGGTAAAAGTTTAAAGGAATACAAAATTATAAAGAACTGAAGATTATGAAAAAGAATTACTTCTTGTGGTTGGTGGCCATTTTTCTTTTTGTTTCAATGAAATCGTATGGCCAAGAGATTCAAAAAAATTACATCAATTATCAAGGTATTGCTAGAGGTGCAGATGGTAATCTTTTGGAAGAAGAAAATATTGAGATTGGAATCGCCCTTCGTTTCGGTAGTTCGGCGGCAACGGTGGTTTATGAAGAGGCACACCAATTAGAGACCGATGCTAACGGGGTCTTTAATCTTCAAATTGGAGATGGAAACCTAATTAATGGAAGTTACGCCAGTCTACCTTGGGGCAATGCGGCCTTTATGACAGTGTCGATGAACGGAGTAGAGGTAGGTACAACCGAACTGATGGCTGTGCCCTATGCCATTGCTTCGGGTGACAAGCAATGGGTGGTCAATGGTTCTGATATTGAAAACAAGAACGAAGGGGAGGTTGCCATTCAGAATAATTTGCGGGTCAAAGGAGGGTTTAACCTGAGCACCGGTAATCAAGTAAACGAGATTTCAGATAATGGAACTCTTTCAGAGAACAGCAATGGTATACTGCCAACACAAAGAGCGGTAAAGACCTATGTAGACAATCGATTCTTTGCCGGTGGGGGAGTTGAACAGAATGCGGGTGAAGTACCCTATGACAACACAGTATCTGGATTGACCGCTGTTAATGCTCAAGATGCGATAGATGAATTGGCTTCGGCAGGGGGAGGAGCCGATGCGGATGCAGACCCAACAAATGAACTACAGAATTTAACTCTTACCGGTACGAACTTAGAGATATCAGACGGTACCGGTGTTGACCTTTCAGGAATCATTCCTCCAGGAGGAACCGATGACCAAACGGCAGCAGAGGTTCCTTTCAACAATACAGGTACGGGTCTGGTGGCTACCGATACGCAATCGGCCTTGGAAGAGCTTGCTGCGGGGGGCTTGGTAGACACCGATAATCAAGATTTATCGCTTTCAGGAACTGTTTTGAATATTACAGACGGTACCGGCGTTGACCTTTCAGGGATTATCCCTCCAGGGGGAACCGATGACCAAACAGCAGCAGAGGTTCCTTTCAACAATACAGGTACGGGTTTGGCGGCAACTGATGCGCAGGCGGCTTTGGAAGAACTGGCAGCGGGAGGTCTGGTAGATACCGATGATCAAGGTTTGATTTTGATTGGTGATGTACTGAGCATCGAAGATGGTGCTGGTTCAGTTGATTTAAGTAATTACATAGATGTTACCGGAGAAAGCGGACTGCTAGTGGGAGATGGCGCTAATATTTCCGGTTTGGAAGGAACTGCTGATGGCCAGGTGGCCAAGTGGAATGCTGCTTTGGGCCAGTGGATTGCTGGAACCGATGAAATTAGTGGAGGAGGTAGTTCTCTTTGGGAAGAAAATGGCAGTGATATTTATTTTGATAGCGGAAGTGTTGGTGTCGGAAATAGTGCTCCAGGAGTAGAGAGTGGAGCAAGTACTTATTTAACGGTTGCTACCGGTACTAGCCCTGGAGATAACGCCTTGGCTTCCGTCGAAATACAGGGCGGGCAAGGTTCTACCAACCAACCCATAGGAAGGCTAGATTTTATTTCTAATTCTTCCCCAGGAAATTCTGCTATAACAAGAATTGAGACCAAAACGGCCGGCGGCGCTCAGTTTAGGGGTGATTTAGGCTTTTTTACCAAAGATGGCGCCGCATACGGAAGTAGCACCTTGCAGGAAAGATTGACTATAAAATATAATGGTAATATAGGTGTCGGGGTTACGAACCCAACAGAAAAACTAGATGTTGATGGTACCATCAAGTCAAGAGATTTGGCGGGTGCTGGTCAAAGAAACGTGGTAGCCGACGCCAATGGAAATCTTGTAATCGGGGGTTCGGGTGCAGGCAGTTCTTTGTGGTCTGTGAACGGTACTAATATTCACTTTAATACCGGAAATGTAGGTATCGGTACAGCGACGCCAAGTTCGCCAATTGAAATAGTATCCATTAATGATAGTCCCATCTTAATTGAATCAACGCGCGCTGATGGCAATGGTTGGATCCGCTTTAACAAGCCATCCGGTAGAATCGGATATGTAGGCATGTATAGTAATAACGGGGTAAATGATATTGAAATGGGTACTACGGGAAATAATACCTCCGGTAGGTTGCACCTAACCTCAAGAGGTAATCCAAGACTTACTGTAGATGATAACAATGTTGGTGTAGGTACAACTTCACCTTCTGCCAAACTACATATTAATCAAGGTGGACAAGCAGTTGGTACAGGCCTGCGGTTTAGTGACGGAATCAATGATGACTGGGATATAACCCATGGTTTTGGATTAAGGTTTCATTATGGAGGAGTTTTGCGTGGGTTTATAAATGCAAACAATGGAGCTTACGTTCAAAGTTCTGATAAACGTTTAAAATCAGAAATTGAACCTTTAGAGAACGTTTTGGGCAAAGTCAAAGAATTAAGGCCCAGTACCTATTATTACAAATCCGATATCAATAGAAATAGAACTATAGGTCTTATAGCACAAGAAGTACAGGGTCTTTTTCCTGAACTCGTATCTTCTAACAATGAAGATGGCATGCTGGGGTTAGACTATAGTGTCTTTGCGGTTATTGCGATTAAGGCCATTCAAGAACAGCAAACCTTAATTGAGACTCAATCCGAACGTATAATGGCCTTAGAGGCAAGACTCGTAAGATTAGAAAAAAATCTGTCAAAATAGGGTTAGTTGAGTTTAGTTGCTTATAAACCAAAAAGTATGTTTTCAATATACTTTTTGGTTTAATTTTTTATTCGACTTTTATCTAGTGAACCCCCGTATTCTCTAAGGGCAATGTATATCACCTGTCAAGGTACATTTCAACAATTTGTGTTAAAAACTTTATAAGAGAAATAGCCGCCAGCGCCCTTGAAAGCAGCGGTTTTTTTTCATCTTTGTTAACCCATCACGAGGGAAACCGTTCATCCCATCACACAATTTTTTTAAAAAATTTAAATATGTCCACCGCTGTAGAGCCTATTCTGGAAGAAAATGACGACCGCTTTGTAATCTTTCCTATTCAACATCATGATCTTTGGGAATGGTACAAAAAATGTGAGGCCTGTTTTTGGACAGCGGAAGAAATCGATCTTCATGAAGATTTGAACGACTGGAACAATAAGTTAAATGAAGATGAACATTATTTCATTAAACATATCTTGGCGTTTTTTGCTGCCTCAGATGGTATAGTGAACGAAAATTTGGCCGAAAACTTCGTAAGCGAGGTGCAGTATCCCGAAGCCAAATTTTTCTACGGCTTTCAGATTATGATGGAGAATATTCATTCTGAAACGTATTCACTCTTAATCGATACTTATGTAAAGGATGAGAAAGAAAAGAATGTGTTGTTCAAGGCCATTGAAAACTTTCCCGCTATCAAGAAAAAAGCCGATTGGGCGTTGAACTGGATAGAGTCTCCAAGCTTTGCAGAGCGCTTAATAGCTTTTGCTGCCGTTGAAGGTATTTTCTTTTCTGGGGCTTTTTGCTCTATTTTCTGGTTGAAAAAGAGAGGCTTGATGCCAGGTCTTACCTTTTCGAACGAATTGATTTCAAGAGATGAGGGTATGCACTGTGATTTTGCCGTACATCTTCATAACAAGCACCTGATCAATAAGGTTCCTAAAGAGCGAATTACTCAGATTCTAACGAATGCTTTGACCATAGAAAGAGAGTTTATTACCGAATCTTTGCCAGTGAGCTTAATCGGTATGAACGCAAAATTGATGACTCAATATTTAGAATTTGTTACCGATAGGTTGTTGGTCGAACTGGGTTGCGATAAGGTGTATAATGTCACCAACCCTTTTGATTTTATGGATATGATTTCCCTACAGGGAAAGACCAACTTCTTTGAAAAAAGGGTTTCAGAGTACCAGAAGGCAGGTGTTCTTAACAAAGACAAAGACGAAGATTCTCAAAAAATCAGCTTCGACGCAGATTTTTAGACCCATTATAAAATTATTGCATGCGCCCCTTTGAGAAAAGGGGTTTTTGCGCCCGAAATATAAATTGTTAAAAAATTTAACAGAAAAAGACCCATTAATTTAGTTTCATCTTTAAAAAGTAGCCAAAATGTACGTAGTTAAAAGAGACGGAAGAAAAGAAATGGTCATGTTCGATAAGATCACGGCCAGAGTTAGAAAATTGTGTTATGGCCTTAACAGCCTTGTCGACCCCTTGAAGGTCGCGATGCGGGTAATCGAAGGTCTGTATGATGGTGTAACCACTTCTGAATTAGATAATTTAGCGGCTGAGATCGCTGCTACGATGACTACGACGCACCCTGATTATGCCAAATTGGCTGCGAGAATCTCTGTGTCTAACTTGCATAAGAATACCAAGAAATCTTTCTCGGCTACCATGAAAGATTTGTACGAGTATGTCAATCCGCGTACGAATAGAAAGGCACCGTTACTTTCCGATGAGGTGTACAATGTTATTTCAGAGCATAGCGACAGACTAGATTCAACGATTATTTACAACCGAGATTTTGGCTACGACTATTTTGGTTTTAAGACTTTAGAAAGATCGTACCTGTTAAAGATAAACGGTAAAATCGCCGAACGCCCTCAACATATGTTGATGAGGGTTTCTGTGGGTATTCACCTGAACGATATTGAAGCGGCCATCGAGACCTATGAGTTGATGTCTAAAAAATACTTCACCCATGCTACGCCCACTTTGTTCAATTCAGGAACGCCAAAACCACAAATGTCTTCCTGTTTTTTATTGGCAATGCAAGATGACAGTATCGATGGCATCTACGACACATTAAAGCAAACAGCTAAAATTAGCCAATCTGCCGGGGGCATCGGTCTCTCTATACACAATATTAGAGCTACGGGTTCTTATATAGCCGGCACAAACGGTACTTCGAACGGTATTGTGCCCATGCTAAAAGTTTTCAACGATACCGCCCGTTACGTGGATCAGGGTGGTGGAAAAAGAAAAGGAAGCTTTGCTATTTATATGGAGCCTTGGCATGCTGATATCTATGATTTTCTTGATTTGAAGAAAAATCATGGTAAGGAAGAAATGAGGGCTAGAGACCTTTTTTATGCAATGTGGATTTCCGACCTGTTCATGAAAAGGGTAGAGGCCAATGAAGAGTGGACGTTGATGTGCCCCAATGAATGCCCCGGTCTTTTTACTACACACAGTGAAGAATTCGAAGCGCTTTATACCCAATATGAGAAAGAGGGCAAAGGGCGTAAAACGGTGAAGGCCCGTGATTTGTGGGAAAAGATTCTTGAGTCTCAAATTGAGACCGGTACCCCTTACATGTTGTACAAAGATGCGGCCAACCGAAAAAGCAATCAGAAGAATTTAGGTACCATTCGTTCTTCCAACCTATGTACAGAAATTTTAGAATATACAGCGCCGGATGAGGTAGCCGTATGCAACTTGGCTTCCATAGCCTTACCTATGTTCGTTAAGAACGGTGCCTTTGATCATAAAGAACTGTTTAAAGTAACCAAAAGGGTGACCAGGAACTTGAACAGGGTAATCGATAGAAATTATTATCCGGTTCCGGAGGCTAAAAACTCGAACATGCGTCATCGTCCTGTAGGGCTTGGGGTTCAAGGTTTGGCCGATACCTTTATTATGCTCCGTTTGCCTTTTACAAGCGATGAAGCCAAAAATTTGAACCAAGAAATATTTGAAACGCTATACTATGCGTCGGTTACTGCTTCTATGGAGTTGGCAAAAGAAGAGGGCACGTACTCTTCATACGAAGGGTCGCCCATTTCCCAGGGTGAGTTTCAGCACAATCTATGGGGTATAAAAGACGAAGAACTATCCGGAAGATGGGATTGGGCAAAACTTAGAAAAGACGTTCAGAAGAACGGTGTTCGTAACTCTTTGTTGGTGGCACCGATGCCTACCGCTTCCACATCTCAAATTTTAGGAAACAATGAGTGCTTCGAACCATATACCTCGAATATTTATACCAGAAGGGTACTTTCTGGTGAGTTTATCGTAGTCAACAAGCACCTTCTTGAAGACCTTGTTGAGTTGGGCTTATGGAATGAGAACATGAAGCAAGAGCTAATGCGTGCCAACGGATCGATTCAGCATATTGAGACCATTCCTCAAGAAATAAGAGATCTTTATAAAACAGTATGGGAGCTGAGCATGAAAGATATCATTGATATGAGCCGTCAAAGAGGTTATTTCATTGATCAAAGCCAATCATTGAACCTGTTCATGGAAAATGCCAACTATGCTAAGCTTACATCAATGCATTTTTATGCGTGGAAAAGCGGATTGAAAACAGGTATGTACTACCTGCGTACAAAAGCTGCGGTAGATGCCATTAAATTTACTTTGGATAATAGTAAGAAGAAAGCCGCTCCGGTCAGTGTAGCGGCCGCAGCAGAAGCAGAAGCGGTGGCTCCATCGGCGGAGGCAGCCGTTGCAATGGAAGTCAAATCAACACCTGAGCCTCAGCAAGAAGTTGATGTACAACCTTTGACACCTGAAGAAATGAGAGAAATGATAGCTAGGGCTAAAGAAGGGCAGGCCGATGACGACTGCTTAATGTGTGGTTCTTGATTAACAAACTGTAAAAGCATTCAAACCCTAGATTAAGTTCTAGGGTTTTTTTGTGCATTATGCTCTTGTTTTTATCTGGTAAGGGGGAAGGTGTATGAGTTATTCCTATTTTTCAATATACGGTCGCGCTATGGCAGAAAAGAGATATGCCAATATATAAATGATCAGTATTGTTACGTATTTATCCATCGCCCCGAATTGTATCGTATATACGTGACAAATATACCTAAAGGATGATGTCAAGTATCTTAAAATGAACATTTTGACATAATTTTAGCACAATGTGACGCTGTTCGCTCTTGCTCAATCATTTATTTAGATTTTTTTCACAAAAAACTTCTCTTTTTTAATCCAATAACTAAGAACTTGCTGTCATCCGATGCAGTTGTTTTATATCTTTAAAGAGATACATCAATTCTGCACTTCATGAAGACAAGAAAATTCACCCTTTCCGAAAACGAAATACCCGAAAATTGGTACAATATTGTGGCAGATATGCCCAATAAACCATTGCCTCCTTTGCATCCCGGAACATTGCAGCCGATTGGTCCCGATGCATTGGCCCCACTTTTTCCAATGGCGCTGATCGAACAAGAGGTAAGCACCGAAAAATGGATTACCATTCCCGATGAAGTAAGAAATATTTATTCCCTATGGAGACCAACACCTCTGTATCGGGCGTATGGTTTAGAAAAAGCGCTGGATACCCCTGCCAAGATTTATTACAAGTACGAAGGTGTAAGCCCTTCAGGCTCGCATAAACCGAACACGGCCGTTCCGCAAGCCTACTATAACAAGTTAGAAGGTGTAAAACGCATTACCACCGAGACGGGTGCTGGGCAATGGGGAAGCGCTCTTAGTTTTGCCTGCCAGCACTTCAATATTGAGTGCGATGTCTATATGGTTAAGCTATCATATCATCACAAGCCCTATAGAAAATCAATGATGAATGCTTGGGGAGCCAATGTGTTTGCATCGCCGACCGACTTGACCGAGGCGGGTAGAAAAATCTTGGCAGAGAATCCTGATAGTCCGGGTTCACTGGGTATCGCCATTAGTGAAGCGGTAGAGATGGCCGCACAACGCGATGATACCAAATATGCCTTGGGAAGTGTTCTTAATCATGTGAAACTGCACCAAACCGTAATAGGCCAGGAAGCCATCAAACAAATGGAAAAGGCTGGCGATATGCCAGATATAGTGGTGGCCCCATTTGGAGGAGGGTCTAATTTCGCCGGATTGGCTTTTCCATTTTTACGGCTGAATCTAGAGGAGGGCAAAAAGATTCGCTGCATCGCTAGCGAACCCACGTCATGCCCTAAATTGACCAGAGGTGTGTTTCGTTATGATTTTGGTGATACAGGAGGGATGACACCCTTGCTGCCCATGTATACATTGGGTCATGATTTCGTTCCGGCACCGATCCATGCAGGTGGATTAAGATATCATGGCGCGGGGGTCATTGTAAGCCAATTGCTAAAGGATAATTTAATCGAGGCTGTGGCCCATGATAATATAGAAGTTTTTGAAGCCGGTGTTCTTTTTGCAAGAACAGAAGGTATTATACCTGCACCTGAAGCCACTCACGGTATTGCCACAGTAGTGGCAGAGGCCAAAAAATGTAAAGAAGAAGGGGTTTCTAAAACCATTCTCTTTAATCTGTGCGGTCATGGTAATTTTGATATGAAGGCTTATGATGATTATTTTGAGGGAAAGATTGTTCGTCACGAACTTTCCCAAGAAGAAATAAATGCTTCTATTGCCCGATTGAATACGCCCGAGATTCCGGCATAATTAAAAAATCAATGGTCTACGACCTTAACCAATGCTGTTGAGGTCGTTGCTTTTTGATTCCTGCTTAGATACTAGTTGACACTAAACTTCTCCCTATACTCTTTTGGGCTTATCCCTTCTTTCTTTTTAAAGATACGAGAGAAATATTGAGGATATTCAAACCCAAGTTTATAAGCGGTTTCTGAAATGCTCATGTTCGGTGATAAAAGCAGGTTCTTTGCCCGATCCACCAAAAAGAGGTTGATTTGGTCAATGGCTGTTTTTCCGGTCTCCGCCTTAATCGTATCGCTCATGTACCGATGGCTTACCCCTAATTGCTCGGCCAGAAATTCTACGGATGGAATGCCCTTTTTCTCAAAATGATTATCATCGTAGTAAGTCTCAAGAATATAGGTGAAACGGCTAAATAGAGCCTTATTAATATCTTCTCGGTTTAAAAACTGTCTTTTGTAAAACCGGTCGGCATACTTTAAAAGTGTATCTAAATGCGACAGAATTATTTCTTTACTGAATTCGTCTTGATTATTATGGTACTCTAACTGAATGCTCTTGAAAATTGATTTCATCAATTCCTCCTCCTTGGGTGAAAGATGAAGCGCTTCGTTTACATAGTAATTGAAATAATTGTACTGCTTAATTTTGTCTAAGAGTACGCTACCGTTCAAATAGTCTTTATGAAATGCAATGTGATAACTTTCTGAACTTGCCACCAAATCTTTATAAGTAATAGTTTGTTCCGGGGCGGTGAACAGTAAAGTGCCTTTACTACAATCGTATTTGGTGCGGCCGTAGATGAGTTCGCCAGAAATGATATTTTTAAGTCCGATGGTATAAAAGTTGGCTGTTATACTTACGGGTTCTTCCAGTGGGGCGGTGTCGCAGTTGACCGTTTCGTTTGAGAACACTCTGTGCGCAATACTAAATAGCGGGTTTTCTGGTTCTGGTAGGCCAAAATGATTGTGAAACCCAGAAATACTATTAAAGGTATGATGAGTCATATTCTTAATTGAGACGACCTAAAGTTACCGATTCGCTGTTTGCCACCAAGTATTTAAGATAGGCTGGTTTTGAGGGACAACGGTTGGCACCCCAATTTGCGGTGTTATGATGGATACATTCAATTCTTTAGCCTTTTTGACTGCCCTTTCTACAGGGTCTACCCAAGAGTGTTGTGCCAACTTAAAAGCACCCCAATGAATGGGCATAATCGTTTTGGCATTAATATCTAGGCCTACTTGGGCCGTTTGCTCGGGAAACATATGTATTTCTGACCAAAGCTCGTTGTATTGCCCACATTCAATCATTGCAAAATCAAAACCGCCAAATTTTTCGCCGATGGTTTTAAAATGCGGTCCGTAGCCGCTATCGCCGCTAAAGAAGATTTTCTCGCCTTTGGCTTGAATTACCCAAGAACTCCAAAGGGTTTTATCTCTATCGGAAAAACCTCTTCCAGAGAAGTGTTGTGCAGGAGTACTGGTGAAGGTGAATTCTTGGGTCGTAACCTCTTGCCACCAATCCAGCTCGGTAATATTATCTTCGGTAACGCCCCATTTCTTTAGATGGTTGCCTACGCCCAATGGGGTATAAAAGTGCCCCACCTTATCTTTCAATTTTCTGATGGACCCATAATCGAGATGGTCATAATGGTCGTGTGAAAGTATGACCACATCTATTTTAGGGAGTTTTTCTATGGCTATAGGAAGTCCATCGCTAAATCTTTTAGTACCTAGCAAAGGATGTGGAGAAGGAACATCACCGAACATAGGGTCTAACAATATATTCTTGCCGTTCATCTGTAATAAAAAGGCGGAGTGACCAAACCAAATGAATCGAGTTTCACCCTTGTAGTTGACAATAGCGCTAGAGTCTATTGGTTTTACAGGAAGCGGTTTTGCCGGCAGGGCATTGGGTATCTTTTTGAACATGCCGCCTATCGCTTTGGCCATATCGCCCGCACTCATATCGGTCTTTACATTGCCCAAGTTGAAAAACTTGCCCTCTTTATAGTTCGCAGATTTGGCATATTTTGCCAATTGCGCTTCAGTAGGTTTACCGCCGAATTCAGGGCTCAAATTCATAAAGAGAACACCGATTAATACTATTATACCCACGAGTATGCCTAAGATTGCCAACATTCTTTTTATTATTTTAAAAATTCTTTTCATCCAATTAAAAACGGGTCAACTAAGAGTTAGAAATGGTTGAATTTTTCTCTCATAACTCTACTTTTTGCCGATGGAATATTTATCCCAACTAAAAACACAAAATTAATGGAATGCCCTCTCTTCAGGTTTAAACAAAATCACATAATACGTATACATTTTGGTAATACTTGAAATCAAATAAAAAGAGCGACCTAGAAAGGGTCGCTCTTATATAACATATGTAAATAATAGTTACATAAAACTATCTACTTCTTTGTAGGCATCGATAACGGCTTGTTCACCTGCTTTTCCAGATTTTGAGTTGCCATGTTCCATACCTAGAACACCATCGAATCCCTTTTCGTGAATCCACTTGAAGACATTTTTATAGTTAATTTCTCCTGTGGTGGGTTCTTTTCGCCCTGGGTTATCACCGATTTGAATGTAGGCGATTTCATCCCAAGTTAAATCCATGTTGTGAATCAAATGACCTTCGGTCTTTTGAAGATGGTATATGTCATATAGTATTTTGCACGAAGGGCTATCGACGCCTTTACAAATCATATAGGTCTGATCCGAGTTTTGTAAATAGAGGTCGGGAGAATCGCTTAAGGGTTCTAAGACCATCACTAGGCCATGAGGTTCTAATATTTCAGCACCGCGTTTAAGGGCCTCTATGACATTGCCATCCTGTACGCCAATAGGTAATCTTCTTTCGTACCCACCAGGCACCACGGTCATCCATTTAGCATTGACCCTTTTGGCCACTTCTACGGCTCTTTTACAACCATCTAAGAAAATATCGAGATGTTCTTGTTTGCCAGCGGCCAAAGTGTTGGCCATGTTGCCGCCTTTATCAACAACAAAAACGCCCATGGTCATACCTCTTTTGGCCAAGGTTTCGCCCATTTTGGTCTGCATGGCCACATCTCTGCCCATCATTCCGTTGTCTTCAAACGCGGTAAAGCCTTGGTCGGCCATAAAATTGATTTGATCGATGATGTCTTCCCCGGCCAGTTCCTTAAACATACCCAAGTGAGGGGCATATTTAAGATTGAATTTATGAGGGGCGGCATTTTCGACGAGGCTATTGCTAGCGTATGCCAACGAGCTTCCCATGGTAAGTGCGCTTCCCGTCAATGCTGTTTTTTGAATAAAATTTCTTCTTTTCATTTAAGTATAAGTTTGGTTCTCTTGTTGAATTAAGTTGTTGTTAAAAAGGGTCAAGGATATTGATTGCAACACCCTTGACCCTTGTGATATCTATCTAATTAAAATTTATAAAGACCATGCCTTGCCGCCGGTCAATTCCTGTACATCTCCACAGGCAATGTATTCCCCGGGTACCGGTAGATAAGCCATTAACTGCTCGCCTACATATTCGGAAGTTTTATAGGCCATAATAGTAAGCCCCCTTAAATTATTGGCAAAGGCAAATCTGGAAATGCCATCATCTAACAAAGGTTCCTTTCCTTCGGCAATGGCCTCATGGTATTGCTGAATGGCCTTAAAATTTTGAGCTTCATCGGCCTTCGTAACTTTGAGGGCTTCCGCAAGTACCGGCTCTAATTCTTCAGCTGTCAACTCACCTGCCTTTTCTTTTCCAGAGTCGGCAAGCGCTTTTTCCATAAACCGGCCCATCGACATTTTTATGAAATTTTGCTGCTTCTCGTCCATCACCTCTACCGCAAAACGGTCAATAAATAGATGAACTTGGTTTTCAGAGGCAGAAGGGGTATCGGTTTTAGGCAAAATGATATCTACCAATTTGGTAAGTACCGCACCTTCATCTTTTGCAAAGAAATCAGGAGTCCATTCGAAAACTGTCTCTTGTTTACAGCTTTGTACGATACTGATCAATGTAGGAGTGGCAACGGTATAACCGAGTGCCAAACCCATATTTTTGAGTGCTTTTCTCCTATCCATTATATATTTCCTTTTTTAAGTTCTTTAACCGCATGGTCTACCGCTCTAGCAGTAAAGGCCATGTAGGTCAATGATGGGTTGACACAACTTGCAGAAGTCATGAAAGAACCATCGGTTACATAAACATTGGGTACATCGTGAATCTGGTTGTTACCGTTCAGAACAGATGTTTTTTTGCTTCTTCCCATTCGGGCCGTTCCCATTTCGTGAATTCCAAGACCTAGAGCGCCAGGGTTGTCATAAGCCTCGACATCTCTCATGCCCGCTGCTTCTAACATATCTACGGCTGATTGCTTCATGTCTTCACGCATTTTCCATTCGTTTTCTTTGAATTCGGCATCAAAGGTGACTGTAGGTAAGCCCCATTGGTCAAGCTTTTCGTAGTCAAGCGTAAACCTGTTATCCTCATAAGGTAGAACTTCGCCAAAACCGGTCATTCCAAACGACCAGCCACCTGGTTTTAAGATAGCATCTTTTAAGTCGGCACCATAAGAAAGCTCTGCTACTGTATCTTCCCAATTACCTCTAGAGGCACCACCTTGATAGCCAAAGCCACGTTTGTATTCGCGATTTGAATCACCTCCTAAGTTTCTGAACCTAGGAATGTAAAAGCCACTTGGTTTTCTTCCTTTATAATATTTGTTTTCAAAACCGTCAAAATTTCCACGTGCACCTACACCTAAATGGTGGTCCATAATATTTCTACCCAATTGGTCGGAGTCATTACCCAATCCGTTAGGAAAGCGATCCGACTTCGATTGCATCAAAATAGAGGTAGAGGCGATTGCCGATGCACAAAGGAATATGACTTTGGCCTTGAACTCGTAATGCTCTTTGGTAACCCTATCGATTATTTTTACTCCAGTGGCACGCTTCGTATCCGGGTCGTAAATTACTTCGTGAACTATAGAATCTGGCCTTAGCGTTAAATTACCAGTGGCCTCGGCCGCAGGCAGCGTTGATGAAAGGCTGCTGAAATAGGCGCCAAAAGGACACCCTCTGATACAGCGGTTTCTAAATTGACATTTGGTTCTTCCTTCAAAAGCCTTGTCGCCTGTTATGTGCGCGGTTCTACCAGGGGTAACGACACGACCGCCGAATTTGTCGGCTACCTGCTCACGAAAATGTTGCTCAACACAGTTCAGCTCCATCGGAGGCAAAAAGTTACTGTCAGGAAGTTGCTCAAGGTTCAACGCCTCACCACTTACTCCGATAAAATCTTCGACCTTGGCGTACCAAGGCGCGATATCTTTATATCGCACGGGCCAATCGATTGAAACTCCTTCTCTGGCATTGGCTCCGAAATCAATATCACTCCAACGATAGCTTTGTCTACCCCATTGAAGAGAACGACCACCTACATGGTAACCACGCATCCAGTCGAAACGCTTGGTCTCGTTATATGGGTGTTCTAAATCGTTTACGAACCACATGTGGCTGGCCTGGCTTGTAGTATAGCCAGTTCTGTGCTGTTTCGGCTGTTGTTCGATAATCTCTTTGGTGGCGACACCGCCATTGGGGAAATCCCAGGGGTCTTTATTGGCGGTCTCATAATCTTCAACGTGTTTTACCATTCTCCCACGTTCTAGAACCAACGTTTTGAGTCCGCTCTCGCAAAGTTCTTTTGCGGCCCAGCCTCCACTGATTCCAGTACCTACTACAATGGCATCGTAAGATTCTTGCTCTTCGTTGTAATAAAATTTGCTCATTTACGAAATTGTTTAGTCCCTAAATTTATTAAATATTAAATTAATTTTCTACATTTATTCGCTGTATACCTTAATAGTTTCGCATATTCGATGGCGAACAAGCTCCAAATCCTTCAAATACAATTATCTAATCCTAACAAATGAAAAGACGTAAGTTTATCTTAAACAGCTCAAGGGCTGGTGCAGCACTTTCTATCATGGGCATTTATGCTTGTAAAGAAACCAAGAAAAAAGAAGAGGGCACCGAAGAAGCCATTACTACCGAGAATGAGGCGGCTGCACCGTTTTTTAAACTGTCATTGGCACAATGGTCAATACATAAAATGATTCGTGAAGACAAGGTGGATCCGTACACATTTGCCGAAAAGGCTAAGAACTGGGGCTTTACCGGTTTAGAATACGTGAGCCAATTGTATAATCCTGAACTTGAAGAAGCAGGATATTCAGAAGAGGCCATGGCGGCTTTCGTTGAAAAATCGAATGCAGAGGCAGAAAAATACGGGCTCGAGAACGTACTTATCATGATAGATGGGCAAGGTAATTTGGCCGTGAGCGATGAGAATGAGCGAAACGAGACCATAGAAAAACATAAAAAATGGGTCGATGCTGCTGCTGCGATGGGCTGCCATGCGGTTAGGGTAAACTTGAACGGTAGTAATGACCCAGATGAGTGGATTCAGAACTCAGTAGATGGTCTTACCAAATTGAGCACTTATGCAAAAACAAAAAACATCAATGTTCTGGTCGAAAACCATGGTGGACTATCATCTAATGGAGCACTGCATGCCGAGGTGATGAAAAAGGTGGATATGGACAATTGTGGAACGCTGCCTGATTTTGGCAATTTCTGTATCAAGCGCAAAGAAGGCACTTGGGATTGTGAAGAGATGTACGACATTTATAAAGGTGTTGAAGAATTAATGCCATATGCAAAGGCCGTAAGCGCAAAATCACATAACTTTGATGAAGACGGCAATGAGACCGAAATAGATTATGCCAAGATGTTGAAAATTGTAAAAGATCATGGCTATACAGGTTTTATCGGTGTTGAATATGAAGGCAGCGAACTAGATGAAGAGGCAGGTATCTTGGCTACCAAAGAGCTGCTTTTAGAGGCTGCCAAAAAATTAGGTTAAAAAGCAGAAAACCAATCGACCATACCTAAGTGAAATCATTTTTTAACCAGCTTTTCGATTACAATTACTTTTGTAACAAGAAGTTAATTGAATATTGCGATACTCTAGATACAGTACCGGAGAAGAGTATCGGTCTATTCAGTCATGTGCTTAACGCCCACCATATTTGGAACGCAAGATTGCGCCAAGAGAAAAGTCTGTATACCGTTTTTCAAGTGCACGAAATTTCGAATTGGAGCGAAATTCACTATGAGAACCAACGTGCATCTTTCGATATAACCTCTGAAACAGAGAATTTCGAAAAGCGAATTGACTATGAGAATTCAGAAGGCAGGTTGTTCACCAATACCATTCAAGACGTTCTTTTTCACATTATAAATCATTCGGCACATCATAGAGGGCAGATAGCCATGGATTTTAGGCAGAACGGAATCGAGCCCTTGGTATCTGATTATATTTTTTACAAACGATAATTGATGGGTACGAAAATTCGAGTTCAACTTTCGGTAATGATGTTTCTTGAATTTTTCGTTTGGGGCAGTTGGTTCGTTACCCTAGGTATTTATTTGCCCAACACATTGGGCTCTAATGGCGGTGAGATTGCTATGGCCTATTCGACACAATCGTGGGGCGCTATACTTTCACCGTTTATTATAGGTTTGATAGCCGATAGGTTTTTTAATGCTGAGCGAATTCTGGGCTTTCTACACTTATTGGGCGCCGTTTTAATGTACTTGCTTTACCAGGCCACTGATTTTGGAAGTTTTTTTCCCTACTTATTGGCCTACATGGTTATGTATATGTCAACCTTGGCTTTGGTCAATTCGGTATCGTTCGGGCAAATGAAAGACCCGGCGAAAGAGTTTTCTTTCGTTCGTGTATTCGGTACTGCCGGATGGATAGTCGCAGGTATTCTGATCAGTATTCTAAATTGGGATTCACAAACTGGTATTTCAGAGGGGCTTTTGAGAAATACATTTTTAATGGCTTCTATTTCATCCGCCATCTTGGGTGTTTTTAGTTTTACATTGCCTAAAACACCACCGAAGGCGAACAAATCGGAAAAAGTCTCCGTGACACAAATGTTGGGGTTGGATGCACTTTCGTTATTAAAAGATAGAAACTTTCTTGTTTTCTTTTTGGCATCGGTTCTTATATGCATACCCTTGGCTTTTTATTACCAGCATGCCGGTCAGTTTTTAGGGGAGATAGGTGTTTCGAATCCTGCGGGTAAAATGACGGTAGGCCAAGTATCGGAAGTCTTGTTTTTACTGCTGTTACCCTATTTCTTCAAACGATTTGGCTTCAAGATGACCATAATGGTCGCTATGCTTGCCTGGGCATTGCGGTACATGTTTTTTGCTATCGCAAGCGGAGGGGAGGAAACCTATATTCTTTTATTAGGCATTGCCCTGCACGGTATTTGTTATGATTTCTTCTTTGTTTCTGGCCAAATTTACACTGATAGTAAAGCTGGGGCAGCCTACAAAAGTGCTGCGCAAGGTCTCATTACCCTGGCCACTTATGGTTGTGGAATGCTTATTGGTTTTTGGGTAGCCGGAAAGATAACCGATTTCTTTATTCTTGAGGAAACCGGTCACGATTGGCAAACCATTTGGACCTACCCTGCGGCATTCGCTTTCTTGGTCATGGTTTTGTTTCTTTTGCTGTTCAAAAATGAAAAAATAGCCTATAAATCGTAGCTATTTTAGTAAATTGTTACCCTTAATTCAAAATTCACTTTTCAATTATTTAAATAGGATTACAATGCCAAAGAAAATCAGATTAGGAATACTTGGAGGCGGCGGTGATTCCCTTATCGGGGTTTTACACCGTGTAGCTTCTCACATAAATGACAACTACCAAATTGTAGGGGCAGTTTTTAACCCCGACTTTGAACAGAATATGGCCTTTGCCAAAGAAATTGATGTTCCTACCGACCGTATCTACAAAGATTTTGATACGATGGTGGAAGAAGAATTGAAATTGCCTGAGGATGAGAGAATACAGGTCTGTTCGGTTCTTACGCCCAATTTCTTGCATTTTCCTATGGCTAAAAAATTGTTGGACAATGGTTTTCATGTGATTTGCGAGAAGCCGATGACTACCACGCTAGAAGAAGCGAAAGTCTTGCAAGAGGCGCATCAAAAATCAGGGGCAGTTTTTGCTTTGACCCATACCTATACTGGCTACCCAATGGTTCGTCAGATGAGAGAAATGATAAAGGCGGGTGCTTTGGGTAAAATACACAAGGTAGATGCTCGCTATTACCAAGGTTGGATCAATCCAATCATTCATGACAAAGAAAAAAGATCTAGTGTATGGCGACTTGACCCTAAGAAAGCTGGTATCAGTTCTTGTATGGGCGACATAGGGGTTCACGCCTTCAACTTAGTAGAATACACTACTGGTCTAGAGGTTAAATCGTTATTATGCGATTTCAACTACTTGTATGAAGACAATCAAATGGATGTTGATGGTACTGTTCTTATTAGAATGGGAGACCATGTAAAAGGTGTGATCAGAGGTAGTCAAGTTGCAACCGGAGAAGAGAATGGCCTTGCCATTGCCATTTATGGTGAAAAGGCATCTTTTAGATGGGAGCAAGAGAAGCCAAATTTCCTTTACATGATGAGCGATACCGAGCCTACCAAGATATATAAGCCAGGGCATGCCTATAATAGTGAGTTTTCGCTAGACGGCACTAAGTTGCCGGCAGGTCACCCAGAAGGTATCTTTGATTCGATGGCCAATATCTACTTAGGTGTGGCACGTGCCATTCGTGGGGAAGAGCAAAACAATGGTGGTTACCCAACCATGAAAGATGGTGTTAGGGGTATGAACTTCATTGAGGCTACCGTAGAATCGAATAAAAATGGCAATACTTGGGTAGAACTTGAGAACTAGTTTTTACTCTTAAAAATTTGAAATTTGTAAATCCCTGAAACCGAAAGGTTTTGGGGATTTTTTCTTGGCACACTCCTACTTCCTTAAATTCTTGGCAAAATATTACAAGGTTCTCGGCCGTTATGTTACCCTAATATTTCATTATGCGTAAACTTCCCCTGCTTCTTGTTCTAGCCGTATTTTTCGTTTCATGTTCTAAAGATGATGCACCTTCCGGTAATGAAAACCCAAAGGAACAACATGACCCCGATCCGGTTGTAGAAGAAGAACCGCAAATTGGCCTTCAATTCTTCGGTAATGAGAAAGAGTACGATATGGGGGTCAGTCTACATACTACCAGTGAAGGTTTTATAGGCTTTGAGAAGATTAATGAAACCATCGACCGTCTCGAAAACGACCTGGCCATACGCAAGTTGAGCCCTGAACTCGAATTAATAGAGGAGATAATAGTTGAAATTGAAGGAGGGTTCGACGTATCTCAGGTGGTATCCTTGCCTGATGGTACCTTTTTATTGGTCGGTAGGCGTTTCGTGATGGGAGGTTCTTTTCCTGTTATTCAAAACATGAATGATAAGGGAGAGGTGTTGAAAAGTTACCTTTTTGGCGGCTATATGGAGATTCTCGATTTAAATGGCAGAGCGACCTCTGTTACGGTCACTGATGCCGCCCTTTATGTTACCATCGATTTTTTTGGCAATCAAACCACTATAGCGGCGATAGATTACAATTTTGAAGAAATTTGGCACCGAACGTTCAACTCTTCACGTAATTCGAAGGGGTATTGGAGTGGTGATAGCCTGTATTTCACCAACACTACTAAAGAGGGTGATAGTAACTTACACGATACTTTAAATGTATTCAATCTTGGTGCCGAGAATGGGCAGACTCTATGGGAACAGAAATTTGAAAACATAAAAGCAGATTTTTCAGCGAATCATTACATTAATAAAATGATGCATGTAGGTGATGAACTGCTTCTATTCGGTTGTATAGGAAGGGAAGAAAGTGCTAGTACTGGTCAAGTACCCCAAGGGCTATTTATGAAATTGAAACAGGAAGACGGAGAGCAAGTAGAGCGATTGCTGTTCGATGATTATTGGGCCGTCGTAGATGCCATTGTAGTAGATAACGATATCATCATCGGTGGCTACAGTGTTAGAAGTGAATTGGCAATATCAAGAGTAAATAGTGATGATACTATGAACTGGGATTATTTCTACGGGCCAAGAAGCAACGAAAATTTGACCAGCTTTCAAATGGTTAACGGCCAGATAGTTTTTATAGGTAGCGTTCAGGCTACTCCGGAAAATGATGATAGAGATGCGGTTTATGGAATTTTAGATGCAGAAACGGGCCAACTTCAATAACTAACGGTCGAAAACCTTCTCGAATTCTTGGCATACCACAATCATGCTCTCATTTGGCTTTCTGCCATATTCCGATAACTCTTTGGTATAGTAATCCCAATGAACCTTGCGCCAATACGCTAGACTTTGATCACCCTCACCTTCAATACGGGCATAGGCTTCATCAATACTAAAGAATGGTCTAAGGCGTACAGAAGTGGTTCTCACAAGACATTGAGCTTGACCTTCCCAATCGGTTACAATCATAAAATCGCCAATTTTAGGTAAGGCTTCCTTTCTATATTGAAGGCCTAAAAGAGAGGGCGATGTCGCTTTCTTAATTCCTTTTTTCACTAAAGATGCACATTCATTGGCATCTAATTGGTTATGGCAGAAGTGTACCACCTTGGGGGCTTCGTTGAAGGCGTACTCCAAATGCTTGTCTAAATAATCGCCCCAAAGATTTCGTGCCGAAGCATTTTCCATAGAATGCAAAATTAAATATAACCGTGTAAGGCTATCAAAACAATTTACGTTTTAAAGCTTAATAAATATCGGTTTATAGATGAATCGAAAGTTTTTTTAGTTACGTGGCCCAAAGGGCTTTATTTGAGGCGTATGTAAACAACTCATATAAAGACTTTTATTTTACCACCTCTTATCATGGCTTGTAAGCCCTAATTGACATTAGACCATTCATAGGCATAATTCTATGTATATACTCTCGGATTCCCTATATTTATAACTTCCCAATTTTTGTAAAAAAATAGGCGAAATACAGAATTAAATATAGGGCTTATTATCAAACTTTCAATGGGTTGAGGTAAGTCGACAGAATAGAACAAATACACTAGAAAATGAAAACAATCAAAGGACCGGCCGTGTTTTTGGCCCAATTCGTAGACAGTAAGGCACCGTTCAATACGTTGGATGGTATGTGCAAGTGGGCCTCAGATTTAGGCTATAAAGGTATACAGATACCTACTTGGGAGAAATTTCTTATCGATATCGATAAGGCAGCAGAAAGCCAAGATTACTGTGATGAACTAAAGGGAAAAGTAAACTCTTACGGTCTTGAGATTACAGAACTTTCAACACACTTACAAGGTCAGTTGGTTGCCGTTCATCCGGCGTACGACCTTATGTTCGATAATTTTGCACCTGATTCGGTAAAGAACAACCCTAAGGCGAGAACAGAATGGGCGGTTGACGTGGTCAAAAAGGCGGCGACTGCAAGTAGAAGATTGGGCCTTAAGGCGCACGCCACCTTTTCTGGAGCATTACTTTGGCATACATGGCACCCATGGCCGCAGCGACCTGCCGGTTTGGTAGAAATGGGTTTTGAAGAACTTGCCAAAAGATGGATGCCCATATTGAACCATTTTGATGAAGAAGGTGTTGATGTTTGTTATGAAATACACCCAGGTGAAGATTTACATGATGGCGATACTTTTGAGCGGTTTTTAGAGGCCACGGGTAATCACAAAAGAGTGAACATTCTTTATGATCCAAGTCACTTCGTACTTCAGCAGCTAGATTATATTACTTATATCGACCATTATCACGAGTTCATTAAATCTTTTCATGTAAAGGATTCAGAATTCAACCCAACGGGTAAAAAAGGTGCATTCGGTGGCTATAACGATTGGGGGCAGAGAGCCGGTAGATATCGTTCGCTTGGCGACGGCCAGATAGACTTTAAGACTATATTTTCAAAGTTGACCCAATATGGCTGCGATGTTTGGGCCGTAATGGAATGGGAATGTTGTATTAAGAGCCCGGAGCAAGGGGCGAGGGAAGGCGCAAAATTCATACAAGATCATATCATCGAAGCGACCGAAAAGACTTTTGATGATTTTGCGGGTGCCGAAATCGACAAAGGCATGCTCAAAAAAATATTGGGATCGTAAAGTTGGGGGCTGCTAAAGCCCCTTAATTATTCAAGTATATTCAAACAACAAATAAATCCAAAAACTCTAATGAGAAAACTAACCCTAATGGCATGTTGTGCATTAATGGCATTTGCATGTAAAGAAAAAGCCGAGAAAACTGTCGCAGAAGAAACACCGACCATGGCAGAGGCAAAAACAGAGACTTCAGAATCAGAATGGACTGTTCTATTCGATGGAAAGTCATTCGACGGATGGAAAGAATACATGAAAGATGATATTTCAGACAACTGGAAGATCGAAGATGGTGCTATGGTGTTTTATCCACCAGAAAAAAGGGAACGAGGCCAAATATTCGACTTGGTTACCGAAAAGGAATACACCGATTTTGTTCTTTCTTTAGATTGGAAAATTTCTGAAGGAGGCAATAGCGGCGTTTTCTGGGGAATCAATGAAGAAGCAGGATTAGGGAAGCCCTATGAGTCAGGTCCTGAGGTTCAGGTAATCGATAATGAGAAGCACCCAGATGCTAAGAACGGGCTTTCTCATCAAGCAGGAGCTTTGTACGATATGGTCGATCCAACCGAAGATGTAACAAACCCTGCGGGAGAATGGAATACGATGGTGATTACCGTAAACCATAAAGAACAAAAAGGTAGCGTTGAGCTTAACGGTAAGAAAACAGTCGAGTTTCCTGTTGGAAACGAAATGTGGAATGTAATGGTTTCTAAATCGAAATTCGCGAATTGGGAACATTTCGGGAAATACGTTTCAGGAAAAATTGGCGTTCAAGACCATGGTAACCAGGTTGCCTTTAAAAATATTAAGATACGCGAACTTTAAAAATTAGGTTCGAGAAAAGCCGCTGAATATTCAGCGGCTTTTTTTATGTAAAAATGTTTCCTAAATCTTCTTTCTGGGCTCATTCTTTCACATATGGGCGACTTCCCGTATTTTCAGTTACCTTTGGCAAAATTTTATATTTCCTATGATTCAATCGATGACCGGTTTTGGTAAGCATGTAATCCAACTTCCAACCAAGAAAATTACGGTAGAATTAAAATCGCTGAACAGCAAAAGTCTTGACCTTAACGCCCGAATGCCATCCGCATATCGAGAAAAGGAACTAGAGCTACGAAAAACGATTGCCAGTTCGCTTTCAAGGGGTAAGGTCGATTTTGGTTTGTATGTTGAGTTTACAGGTGATGAAACATCTGCTGAAGTCAATGAGCTGGCCGTTATAAACTACATGAACCAATTAAGGTCGATTGCCGGGGGAGACGAGCTTAAATTATTGGATATGGCGCTACGAATGCCCGATGCCCTAAAAACCGAAAGAGAAGATATCGATGAAGAAGAGTTCGGTCATATTCAGACGGCAGTTTCAGAAGCTTTAAAGGAAATCAATAAATTTAGAACCGAAGAAGGTGGGGTTCTTGAGCGTGATTTTTTGATGAGAATCGAAAACTTACAAAACCTTTTGAAAAGAGTTGAGACCATGGACCCAGATCGCCAAAAAGAGGTCAGGGAAAGGTTGAACAAAGCTGTTTCTGACATCAAGGCCGATGTCGATGCGAATAGATTCGAGCAAGAATTGATCTATTATCTTGAAAAGTACGATATAACTGAAGAAAAGGTGCGCTTAGCGAACCACTTGAAATATTTCTCGGAAACGTTAGGGTCTTCTGATTCAAACGGAAAAAAATTAGGGTTCATTTCTCAAGAGATAGGAAGGGAAATCAATACCATAGGCTCAAAGGCCAACTATGCGCCTATGCAGCAATTGGTGGTGCAAATGAAAGACGAGCTCGAAAAAATCAAAGAACAAATGCTTAACGTACTGTAGGTACACCAACTTATTGACTGATGGAAGGAGGTAAACTAATTATTTTCTCGGCACCTTCGGGTAGTGGTAAAACAACAATAGTAAGGCACTTGCTGGGCAAGCCGGAACTTAACCTTGCGTTTTCGGTATCGGCGACCTCAAGGCCGCGAAGGGTGAAAGAGAAGCATGGCGAGCATTATTATTTCATGTCTATCTCCGAATTTAAAAACCATATCAGAAATGATGATTTTTTAGAGTGGGAAGAGGTGTATCGTGATAATTTTTATGGCACCCTTAAAACAGAAATCGAACGATTGTGGGCCGAAGGTAAAAATGTGATTTTTGATATCGACGTGGCAGGTGGGTTACGCATCAAAAGAAAGTTTCCTGAGGTTACCTTAGCGGTTTTTGTAAAACCTCCGAGTGTTGATGAACTAAAGATTCGCCTAAAGAAAAGAAGTACTGAGAGCGATGACAAAATCAACATGAGAATAGCCAAAGCGTCGGTAGAGTTGGCGACGGCGCCGCAGTTCGATAAAATCATAAAAAACTATGATTTAGATACCGCGTTGCAAGAGGCGTATGAATTAGTGACTGATTTTATCAAAGATCAACCAGAATAACATATTCAATGAAAAAGGTTGGCCTCTACTTCGGAACATTCAACCCTATTCATATCGGGCATTTGGTTATTGCCAACCATATGGCAGAATATAGCGACCTCGACGAGATTTGGTTTGTGGTAACTCCTGTGAGTCCATTTAAAAAGAAAAAGAACCTACTTGCCAATAACCATCGGTATGAGATGGTTTACCTCGCAACAAAAGATTATCCGAAGTTGCAACCTAGCAAGATTGAGTTTGATTTGCCCGAACCAAATTATACGATTAATACACTAGTTCATTTAGACGAGAAGTACGGTGATGGGTACTCCTTTAGTTTAATAATGGGAGAAGATAACCTTAAGGGATTTCACAAGTGGAAAAACTACGAGGTTATTCTTGAGAACCATGAAATATTTGTTTACCCACGCCTATCGGAAGGTAAGATAGAGCACCAGTTTGAGAGTCACCCTAAAATACATAGGGTGAACGCACCTATCATGGAAATTTCTTCAACCTTTATTAGAAAAGCGCATAACGAGGGTAAAAATATAAGACCTATGTTACCCGAACCGGTTTGGGTTTATTTAGACGAAATGAATTTTTACCGTTAGTTAGCTGTTGGGTCGAATAAGATGACTTCATAATCGAAATCTTGATTCACCCCATTGATTCCAACAGAACGCACAGTAACTTCAACAACCGTATCTTCCACTAAAGTGTTGGTGTTGATGTTGGGTACCCAAACAATAGTTGCATCCCCATAATTACTATCTAATTCTTCTTGTTGTACACTAATTGATTCGCCATTTTTGTACCTCATGCTTATCTCGGTATTATTAAAATCAGCGGAAGCAATAGAAAACGACCATCTTGGGTAAACGACCTGCTTGGGTATAAAACCTTCTGGAGGCCATGCAATAAACTCTGGGGTGTCTTGTGGCCTTGGCCCTGGGTTTCCAATGACCCAAAGAGCATTGTATTGACTGGTATTGCCAATGCCTATTTCGTTAAGCCTTGGCCATAGCAGCCATCTTCTATGGCCGACCGGGCCGTTCGCCGCGCCGTGGTCTCTTATATAGGATACAACCGCCGCCGCCCCTTGTGCAGAGGTAAGCAAAGAGTTGGCCGCTGCCGTGCTACCGTCTTCGGTATAGCAGCTCCAATTAGAAGGTGGAAAATGGTTTAAAGAGTTATTGGCATGCATCATTAATGCCGCCTGTTGGGCCTGGCCGCTTTTATCGGTATTTACATTCTCTAAAGGAGGTAACCCTACCGCATGTCGGTAATAGTTGATTCGCTGAAGAATTTTAGTTTGGGTCTCTTGTGGTACCGTGCCAGGAGTACATGATGACACATTTCCTGTCCACGCAACATCGTTGGTATCGTTCGTGGAAGCCACATAAAAATCATTGTACAACTGTAGTGCACCACTTTTGGCACTACTATCTAAGTTTGTAGAAAGTTCTTCGTTTTCCGGTTCGGGCTGGTCTTTTTCACATGCCGAAAAGATGAGTATACATCCAGTAAATAGGATGCTACAGATTGAATTACGCATTACGGTAAGATTTTGGTCTTACTTTGTAACGTTTGTCAAGCTGTAAAACTTGTATTTTTTTCGACGAACGGTTCTGGAGTTAAAAAAATTACTACTTATATGAATTTCATCGAGTAGTTAGCTGAAATTTAAACCTTTACATTGGCATGTTGATCGTACGTTTCCAAAAGATTCATGGTAGCCACTAATAAATCTTTGGTTTCTAGCAGCAGACTGAAGTAAAGAGCAGTGTTTTTCGGACTCGATTCATCGGCTCTCGTTCTCTCTACCTGCTTTTGAATCTTAAGATCCAACTTTTGAAAAAGCTCTTGCTTGGTAACGATGAGCTCGGTAAGCTTTAAAAAATCTTTGGTTTCAAAAATCTTTTTGATTTCACTAAAAAGGTCTTCGATGTAACCATCGGTTTCCTTTAGGTCTTTGATTTGATTGAAACGTAGTTTCTTATGGTTGTTATGAACGTGTTTATACCCGGCCTTCGCAATGTACTCTAACGACTGGGTCATATCTTGTAAATAGCTTAGTACGGTGATGTAGAAGTTACTGGTGCCAACACTTGACTCATCTAAATTTTTGATAAAATAGAATATGTTGTCACGTAGGCCTTCAACTTCTTTGTCCAATTTGGCAATGCCTTTCTTGCTCTTCTTTAGGGTGTCGATATCATGCTTCGCCAGACCATCGATACTTTGAGTGTATATTTTATTGGCTCTGTTAATGGCCAAAGCTATATTGGTCGAGCTTTCTTCAATAACGCCGATAATGGAATTACTTTCAGCTTTTTCAAGCTTTTCTTCCAATTTGGTTTCCTTCATCTTTTTGGAATGGGAGAGGTAGTTTTTCCCAATCAATAAGAATGCTATAATCAGAAGAGCTCCTGTTGCCCAAATACCACCAAGATGAATAATGTAGGCAATTAAGGCGGCGGCCGTAAAGGCGCTAATAGCGGTGAAAAACCATCCTCCTATAACATTTAGAACGCCAGCGACCCTATAAACGGCACTTTCGGGGCCCCAAGCCCGGTCGGCCAAAGAGCTTCCCATAGCAACCATAAAGGTTACGTATGTAGTAGAAAGCGGCAATTTCATTGATGTGGCCATCGATATCAATACACTGGCAACCATAAGGTTTACCGCTGCACGAACATAATCGAACGCAGGCAAGTCTTGAATACGGCTCTTGGGTACGTACACATATGGTTTTTCAAACTGAGTGTCCATTTTCTTTAAAACAGAAGCAGGAATTAGGGAAACCACGTTTTCGGATGCTTTAATGGTAAACTTCACGATTTGGCGCGATAGAAAGTTCGGTTGAAATCGTTCATCACCCTCATCTTGTCTAGAAAGGTCGACGCTGGTTTTAACCACATTTCTGGCTTTTGAAGAAAACCAAAGCGTTACTACCATTACGATACCCGAAAAGAGTAAAAGATAGGTTGGTGTCTGCACGGCGGTGGCAAGACCTTCCATAGTATATTCAGAGGCAGGAATACCACTTTCGCTCCATGATTTGTAAGAGGCCAATGCAGCCAATGGAACACCAATGAAATTCACCAAATCGTTTCCTGCAAAAGCCATGGCAAGAGCAAAGGTTCCAAGAACGATAACAATCACATAAATATTCCAGTTGAACAACGACGATACTATCAACGACAAGACCGTCCATACCACAAAGTTCATGGCTAGAAATAGTTCAGGATTTTGTCCTATAAAGGCCAATGTTTCAGGGCTAAAAATGGCAGCACTTTTTAAGCCTTTAACCAGTATGAAGTATATAATCGAGGTAATGGCAAATCCGCCAAATATCGCGCCTACCCACTTCGGTTTTTTGTCAAATTTAAAAGATATCAGCAATCTGGTGATAAACTGAACCAAAGCACCAATAGAAAAGGCAATCACTACAGATAATAGTATGCCCAGAATTATTTCGGTGGCTTTTTCAGTATTGATATAAGAACCAAGTGCAGAAAGCGAGTTATCGTTTTGGAAGATTTTAATGACCGATATGGCAACGGCGGCTCCCAAAAGTTCAAATACTATGGATACCGTAGTAGAAGTAGGCATGCCCAACGTATTGAAAAAATCGAGTAACAAGATATCGGTAATCATGACTGCCATAAAGACAATCATAATCTCGGCGAAAACGAACTCCGAAGGATTAAAAATACCTTTTCGGGCTACCTCCATCATGCCACTTGAAGACATGGCCCCGAAGGCTATTCCCACACTGGCGACAATCATAATCGTTCTGAAAGAAATAGCCTTAGAACCGATTGCCGAATTCAAAAAGTTAACAGCATCATTACTAACTCCAACCACCAAATCTGTAATGGCGAGCACAGCAAGTGCCACAATCATAAACAGGTATAAATTCTCGCCCATCAATTTTAAATAAGCACAAAAATGCGGTTATAATTTATGAATTAAGTTAATATAAGGTTATGAAGTCATTATTTAGGTATGTTAAGGTAATTTATGGCTAAAAATGAACCTCTTGTCGAGAGTCGGAAAAAGTTAACTGATGACAGTGATAAGATGTTTTTAAATTTATGGTGTATATGAATGAAAATCAACGTTATATAATTCGAAATTCCTAATTATCTACTATCGGTCGCAATATTTTTTTTGGCTAGATGAACAATATTATCTACTCAAATTCGTTTTCAATGTAAATTTAATGTTAAGTAATCGTGTTTTAAACGTAAATTTTTTGTAATTTTGATAACATAAAACGTTGAGACTATGAAAAATATAATGCTATTAGCGGTTTTAGCGCTAACTTTTAACTTAGGGTATGGGCAAAAAGAAAAGGAAGTTAAGTTAAACAAAGAGACCAACCTTATTGAAGCCACTTATTTTCACGATAATGGTGCAATCAGCCAACAAGGTACATTTGACCTAGATGGAAAATTACATGGTGATTGGCTTAAATATAATGAGCAAGGTGATTTGATTTCTGAAGGTACCTATACCAAAGGAGTAAGAACAGGTAAGTGGAAATTTATAAGTGACGGTGTTGTTAAAGAAGTAGAATTCGACAACAATGTCATTGCCAGTGTTACCGATAAAGGAAACAAGTCTTCTTTGGTTTCTAAAGACTAGATTTTTAAAAACAGTATTAGAAGGGCCGCACAATTAATTGTGCGGCCCTTTTTCTTTTTCTATAATTCTATTGTCCGGTAAAAGCCGTAGACTTATGTAAGGTGGTTACCGGCACATCTTCAAGACTTATTGTCTTTGCATGAAGGCCTTTCTCAACTTGTACTATATTATTTGCCGTGACCTCTACTGAAACCGTTAAGGTCTCATACCCCAAGGATTCTATTTTTAGAACGTATGATCCGGGAATGATATGAGGTAATTCAAAATTGCCGTGAAAGTTTGTTTCTGTATGCCAAGCAGTATCTTCCAATGAAACTTGTGCAAACATCATTGGCTCGCCGCCCATCTCCATATCGGTAATGGTACCTTTGACGATACCTTCTGATTGCGCACTCAATCGTACCAATGAAAACAAGCACAATAAGAGAAGTAGATTTTTCATTTTTTTTCTTTGCGCAAAGAAAAAAACACAATGTTAAGTTTTGGTTACGTGGACATTAAAACAAGGTGTTCTAAAGGTTAAATTATTCAAGCTGGCGACCGATGATTGAGTTGCTTTCTAAATGATGTATCTTGGTCGGGCAAATATCAATGTGACTATGGATTGGGAAAATCTTCTTTCTTTAAAACGGCAGGGAGACAAGCTGAAAAGATTACGTAAAGAACAAGATGAAACCCGCCTGGGTTTTGAAGTCGATTATGACCGGATAATATTTTCAAGTGCTTTTCGAAGTCTGCAAGACAAGACACAGGTAATTCCGTTATCAAATACCGATTTTGTTCACACAAGACTTACCCATAGTCTGGAGGTTTCGGTAGTAGGCCGTAGTTTGGGCCGGGTGGCCGGTAAAAAAATTATAGAGAAGCACCCGTACCTTAAAGAAGTACATGGTTATCAATACAATGATTTTGGTGCTATTGTGGCAGGTGCGGCCCTTGCCCATGATATCGGTAACCCACCTTTTGGCCACAGCGGTGAAAAGGCCATAGGAGAGTTTTTTGTCAATGGCATGGGTTCAAAATACCAATCGGTTTTAACTGAGAAAGAATTTCAAGATTTGGTCGATTTTGAGGGTAATGCCAATGGATTTAGGCTTCTCAGCAAATCAAAAGAAGGGGTAGAAGGTGGTCTAAGGTTAAGTTATGCGACCTTAGGGGCTTTTATGAAATACCCCAAAGAATCATTGCCTAAGAAGCCAAGTAAGCATATTGCCGATAAAAAGTTCGGCTTTTTTCAATCTGATAAAGAAAACTTTGTAGAAATCGCCGAGGAATTAGGACTTATATCTACAGGTAAAGGTGGTGCGGTATCTTTTTCAAGACATCCGTTAACATATCTGGTCGAAGCCGCTGACGATATTTGCTACACGATTATCGACTTTGAAGACGGGATCAACTTAGGGCTGATATCTGAAGATTATGCCCTTGAATACTTAATCAAACTGGTTAAGGACAATATAAATACCAAAAAGTATAATTCTTTGGCCTTTAAAGAAGACCGCTTGAGTTATCTACGCGCATTGGCCATCAGCACTTTGATAACGGATGCAGTAGATGTGTTCGTTCAAAATGAAGAAGCCATTCTTAACGGTAATTTTGGCGTTTCGCTTTTAGACAAAAGTAAATACGAAGCACAGGTCACCGATATTATTTCGCTGAGCGTAGATAAGGTTTACCGCTCCCAAGAGGTAATAGAGAAAGAGATAGCTGGCTACAAGATAATCTCGGATATTCTTGAGGTATATACCCAGGCGCTTTTAAGACATCGCGAAGGTAAAGCTTCCAATTATGATAAACTGATGATTCGAACCTTGCCCCAACTATACAGAAATACGGAAGCATCCGTTTATGAGATACTGTTGAATACCTGTTGCTATGTGGCCAGTCTTTCAGACCGATCGGCGGTTCACATTCATAACAAGATTATGGGCAAGCAATTATAATCCCGTGCTTTATTAAAATTCGTACGAAACACCTACACCCAGCAGTTGTTTGAATTGAATTCGGGGTTCACCGGCGTCGGTTACCACCCCCTGTTCGTTTGTTTGCTCATCAAAGAGAATATCATCATCGTAAATGACATGGGTTCCTATAGAGGTTAGAATGTATTTATTAACACGCAGGTCAATGTTCAATTCCCAGTCAACATCTACATTACCGAACTGCCGTAGGTAGTCTGTATACAAACTCAGTCGCTGTTTTAGAACTGTATTGGTCATCAGTACCGTTTCCCATTGATTCGTGACCAAGAAACCAAATTCAAGAAAGACATTTTTTCCTTCTTCTATAATATTTCCTTCGGTATCATAAACAGCTTTCTGTACCCCAAAGGCACCGCGGTTTGCCAAATCATCGTCTAGAACAAAAGTTACCTTTTGCGTTATAGGTGAAATGTACAAGTTGAATTTTTGGTCTTTGGTAATGTAAGATGTTCCCGCACCCAAGAATGAGTATCCTGGTGCCATGAATCTTGATATCGGGTTTTCCCTATCTGGGTATTTATAACCGTTCGAGAATTGAGTATTGAAGTTGGCTCTTGCCGAATAGTACCAGTTGCTGATGGTGTCTCTTTGAAAACCAAAAGTTGAACTTACCCGGAAAGAATCATCGGTTTTACGTAGCTTTTGGTTCTCTTGCACGTTGAGGCCATAGCTCATTTCCATGTAATTATCCCATTGAATATACCGAAACTTATAATTTCTTTCAAAACGGGCTTTTCCTAGGGCAGATATTGAATTGTTACCACCTGCGTTCCAGTTAACAAAAGCAACTTCGCTAAAATTCACTCCCAATTTATTGATGTTGGTCCAAAAGGAAGGAACCTTGAAATTGTTCGGCTTGTCTCCCAACGCTTTTGTACGCTTGAAGGAAACGACCGGGTTCATCAAATCAACGCTACGCGGTACGTTCTTGATTTTTTCCTGGGTTTTTCGAATGACTACGGTGTCTACAACTGTGGTATCAATAACAATGCTATCAACTTCTTGCGTTGGAGGGATGGTATCTCTTACTTGGGCTTTGGAGCCCAGTGAGTAAAAACAACAAAGTAAACAACAAATGGCAATTTTAAGAAGATGGTTGTTGTGCATGAATTAAACTATTTATTTGGTTTTTAATGGTGGTTACGTCTATTTCGGCTTTTTGTTTTAACTGCTCTACCGTACCATGCCCGATAATGGTATCATCGACCCCTAGAATTTTTACTCTTTTTGAAAACCCCTTCTCATTCGCATATTCAAGAACAGCACTACCAAAACCTCCCATTTTACAACCATCTTCCACGGTTAGAATATGGGGGTATTCTTCAAAGATTTTTGTAAGAAGAGAGTGGTCAAGGGGTTTTACGAATCGCATGTTAAAATGCCCAACCTTATTCGGTTGATCAATTTCTTTAATGGCCTCAACTACTGAATTTCCAATATGACCTATAGACAGCACAGCAACATCTGTGCCTTCTTGAAGGGTTTCGGAAGACCCGATTTCTATTTGCTCGAAAGGCTGCCTCCATTCGGTAAGAACCCCTCGACCGCGGGGGTATCTTATGGCTATGGGATGAGACAACCCAAACTGGGCAGTGTACATTATGTTTCGTAACTCTTGCTCATTCATGGGCGCGAAGATAATAAGGTTCGGAATGCACCTTAAATATGCTATATCATACAGCCCATGATGTGTCGCCCCATCTTCTCCTACCAGACCTGAACGATCCAAGCAAAAAATAACAGGAAGGTTTTGCAGAGCTACGTCGTGTATTACTTGATCGTAGGCTCTTTGGAGAAAAGTGGAATAAATATTACAAAATACGCTGAAACCCTCAATGGTCATACCTGCCGCTAGCGTGACCGCATGCTGCTCGGCAATACCGACATCGAATGCACGCTGGGGCAACTCTTTCATCATATATTTCAGGGAACTGCCTGTTGGCATGGCCGGGGTAATACCCACAATTTTATCATTGTTCTTGGCAAGTTCAACAATGGTATGCCCAAATACATCTTGATATTTTGCCGGGAACTGTTCAGCTGAATTTTTTTCCCTTTCTCCGGTCAGTTTATTAAACCTTCCAGGGGCGTGATAGGTTACCTGATCTTCCTCCGCCTTTTTTAAACCCTTTCCTTTAGTGGTTATCACATGAAGCAATTTAGGGCCAGAATGTTCTTTAAGGCTGTTGAGTTCAGTTACCAGCGCAGGTAAATCGTGACCGTCGATAGGCCCGGAATACTTGAAATTTAAACATTCAAAAATATTCTCCTCTTTTGCGGTGCCTTTTTTAACATTGGTCAAGTACTTTTTGAGCGCTCCGACACTTGGGTCAATGCCGATAGCGTTGTCGTTAAGTACAATCAAAATATTACAATCGGTAACTCCGCCATGGTTAAGGCCTTCAAACGCCATTCCGCTGGCAATTGAAGCATCGCCGATAACAGCAATGTGATGGCGATCGGGCATATTTTTTAATTGAGCGGCAATCGCCATGCCCAAAATGGCCGATATGGAAGTAGAACTATGGCCTGTGCCAAAGTCATCATACTTACTTTCATCACGTTTGGGGAAACCGCTGACACCACCTAGCTGCCGATTGGTATGAAAATTCCCTTTCCGTCCCGTTAGAATCTTATGACCATAGGCTTGGTGGCCGACATCCCAAATCAATTTATCTTCAGGGGTGTTAAAAACATAGTGAAGGGCCAAGGTAAGTTCTACTACACCGAGACTTGCCCCTAGATGCCCCTCTTTTGTAGAAACAACATCAATTATGAATTCACGTAATTCACGAGCAACCTCAGGTAAGTCGTCAACTTTGAGTTGACGTAGATCGTGGGGATATTTAATTCGGTCTAGTTGGCTCATGTTCGGGCGTAAAAGTACATCAAAACAGTTTTCGGTTTCCTTAAACAAATGTCAAAAATTGTACATTTGGCCCATGCTGCAACCTTTTGATGATAACTACTTTATGAAAAAGGCACTTCAGGAGGCTGAAATGGCCTTTGAGAAGGGTGAAGTTCCGGTCGGTGCGGTAATTGTGGTGAAGAACAGAATTATTGCAAGGGCCCATAATCTAACTGAAAAATTACATGACGTTACGGCCCATGCCGAAATGCAGGCCATAACTGCCGCAGCAAATTTCATTGGCGGTAAGTATTTGAAAGATTGTACGCTTTATGTTACCCTTGAACCATGTCAAATGTGTGCTGGGGCTCTGTATTGGAGCCAAATTTCAAGAATAGTTTACGGAGCCTCCGATCCGCAAAGGGGCTACGTTGCGTTAGGCACACAAATACACCCGAAAACAGTGGTGGAAAAAGGAGTTCTTGAGAACGAGGCGGGCGAATTATTGAAAAGATTCTTTATTCAAAAAAGAAACCTGAATTAGTTGAAAATTAAAAACCCCTGCAATTTTGCAAGGGTTCATGGTTTCATAGGGGGCGATAGGTTATCCCACAACGTGTATTTGGGCGGCCACCATGCCTTTTCTACCTTCTTCTTCCACATATTCAACTTTGTCGCCTTCATTGAGGGCCATTCCTTTGAGGGCGGTTGCGTGAACGAAAATGTCTTTTCCCGTATTGTCGTTGGTTATGAACCCGTATCCTTTGGATTCATTAAAAAATTTTACAGTACCAGTCATGCCAATAATATTAGTTGATAAATTGTTTGTTCCCTCTAAAGTATGAATTTTTTGAACAGTCTGTACTTAAAATTGGCTTTTAATTGAATTGAATTTTATTGATTTTCAGGCTTTTCGGAAGAATCCATTCGCATTTTTTTGATATTTTCCTCCGTTAGCATATAATCTTTCATTTTTTTGCCTCTGCTATGCTTTATCAAAAAGAGGGGCATGGCTACCAGAAATAACCCAACGGTTCCAAAACCGATACATTTATTTCCCATTACCAAATCTTCTTCTTGTACATAGAAGCCATAGCCTATCAAAGCGAAGGACAGAAGCGTTATCAGGATTATTACATATTTCATATTTGATTTTTTTGAATTTGAGGCTAGAAAAAGATTATCGGGTAAAGTTAATCAACTCCCTACGATAGGCTGTGAGCAATTTTGACTTCGAAACAAACCCGATGTACTTTCCATCTTTAATTACAGGAAGATTCCATGCGCCACTATTTTGAAATTTCTGCATGACCGTTTTCATGCTATCCTTTCCATAAAATATATGTTCGGGAGCATTGTGCATAAAGGTTTCGACCTTGGTATTCTCGTAAAGAGAGGTGTCGAACATAAACTCCCTTATATCGTCGAGAAGTACGATACCCACCAAGGCTTGATCTTTGTTTACTACGGGAAAAATATTTCTGGTAGATTTGGCTACCGAGCGATGTAGCATTTCACCCAAAGTCATGCTTGGTTGTACGACCTTAAAATTGGTCTCCAGTACATCGTCAAGGCGCATCAAAGTTAATACCGATTGGTCCTTATTGTGGGTCAAAAGTGCTCCGCTTTTGGCTAACTCTCTGGTATATATGGTGTAATCAATGGCGTTTCTTGTGATTAAAAAAGAGATGGATGCAGTAATCATCAATGGTACAAACAGCTCGTAGCCTCCGGTAATCTCAGCAATCAAGAATATGGCCGTCAACGGAGCATGAAGTACGCCGGCTATAAGACCTGCCATACCGATAAGGGTAAAATTACTTTCTGATACCGCAAAACCCAACCCTGAATTATTAATGACCTTAGCCATAACATTGCCCAGTGCACTGCCCATTACCATTGTAGGAATAAATATGCCACCGGCACCACCAGCTGCCAAGGTTGTGGTCATTGCGACTGCCTTAAAAATGGTGATGCCGAACAAGAGGGCAATAACCACCCAAATGTTTGAAATAAACTTGTCAAACGGTGTTTTACCCAAGGCTTTTATATGATTTCCTTCCAAAAGATTATTTATGAAACCAAAACCTTCCCCGTATAAAGGGGGAATGAAATAAAGCATAATGCCTATTGCCAGACCGCCAACCAAGAGTTTATATTTTGGGCTTTTCAGGGGTTCAAAAAGCTTTAAGATGCCGAAATACATTTTGGTAAAGTAGATAGAGGCAAAAGCCGTACCTACACCAAGAACAATATAAAATACAGTATCCTTTACTTCGAAATTTTGTGTGATAGTGAATTTAAAAAGTACCTCGTTCCCTAAAAAAAAATAGGAGGTAAGCACCCCAGAAATAGATGCCAATAATAGCGGCAATGCCGATAGCATGGTGAAATCAAGGCTAAATACCTCTAATGCGAAGACTATTGCCGCAATCGGCGATTGAAAGATAGAGGCTATGGCACCGGCAGATGCACATGCGATCAGAAGTGACCTAGTCTTCGAATTGATATGAAATAACCTTCCCAAGTTAGAACTTATCGCTGCACCCGAGGCCACAGCAGGACCTAAAAGCCCTGTCGAGCCCCCAAAACCAATAGTCAAAGGGGCCGCAATCAACTGTGTGTAAATGTGCTTTGGTTCAATGACTCCCTTTTTCTTGCTCAGGGAAAAGAGAATAGAGCTTACCGCATGGTTCAGTTTTTCTTTATGAATGAATTTTACATAGAGAAACACTAGAGTGAGCCCAATTATAGGAAGGATAAAGTAGATGCCGTTATTGGAAATAAGCACTCCCTTTTCAAGAGAGGTCTCTATAAAATAAACGATGTTTTTAAGGGTTACCGATGCCAGACCTGCCAACAGACCTACCAAAACGCTCATTATGTGCGTAAAGGTTTTGTTGGAGATGTTTTTATATCGCCATTTTAAAAATTTGGTTGAAAGATGTTTTAACTGGCTGGGCATTTAAACTATTGACCTAATTAAAGGTATGAAAATCCCCGAATGAACCATCTATTCGGTTACCTCAATATTGTTGAGCTTTAAGTTCAATTCATCTAATTGTTCTTGGTCGATAGGGGCGGGAGCATCAATCATTACATCGCGACCGCTATTATTTTTAGGAAACGCGATAAAATCGCGAATGGTTTCCTGTCCGCCAAGAATCGCTACCAATCGGTCTAGTCCGAAAGCGATACCTCCATGGGGCGGGGCGCCATATTGAAAGGCATCCATTAGAAAACCGAATTGGGCCTTTGCTTCTTCCGGGGTGAACCCTAAATGTTTGAACATAGTTTCTTGTACGCCCTTATCATGTATACGTATAGAACCACCGCCAATCTCGTTTCCATTGAGTACCAAGTCGTATGCATTGGCTCTTACCGCACCGGGGTCAGTATCCAATAACTCTAGTTGGCCGGGTTTGGGTGAGGTAAAAGGGTGGTGCATGGCGTGGTAATTACCTGTTTCTTCATCAAGTTCCAGTAAAGGGAAATCAACCACCCATAAAGGGGCGAATTCATTTGGTTTTCTTAGGCCCAAACGCGAGGCTAGCTCCATTCTTAGTGCACTAAGTTGAGTTCTGGTCTTGTTCATTTCACCTGAGAGAACGCAAATTAAGTCGCCGGGCTTGGCTTCCGTTGCTTCTGCCCATTTGGCCAAATCTTCTTGGTCATAAAACTTATCTACTGAAGACTTATAGCTGCCATCCTCATTATATTTAACATACACCATGCCTTTGGCACCGATTTGAGGCCGTTTGACCCAATCAATTAGTGCATCAATTTCTTTTCGGGTGTAAGAAGCTGCACCAGGAACGGCTATCGCTACGACCAGTTCGGAAGAATTAAAAACATTGAAATCTTTGTGTTGAGCGACATCGTTAAGTTCAGCGAATTCCATTCCGAAACGAATGTCAGGCTTGTCATTACCATAGATGCGCATGGCATCGTCGTAGGTAATTCTAGGAAAAGCTGATATCTCTACCCCATTGATTTCTTTCAGTAGGTGGCGGGTCAAACCTTCAAATACATTGAGAATGTCCTCTTGTTCAACAAAGGCCATTTCACAATCGATTTGGGTAAATTCAGGCTGTCTATCGGCCCGTAGGTCTTCATCCCTAAAGCATTTGACAATCTGAAAATACTTATCCATGCCAGCTACCATGAGTAACTGTTTAAATGTCTGAGGTGACTGCGGAAGGGCATAAAACTGTCCTTCGTTCATACGGCTCGGAACTACGAAATCTCTGGCCCCTTCTGGTGTAGATTTTATAAGATAAGGTGTTTCTACCTCGATGAAGCTTTTTTCGGCTAAATATTTCCTTACTTCCATGGTTACCTTACTTCGAAAAATAAGGTTGTTCTTGACCGGATTTCTTCGAATGTCCAAGTATCGGAATTTCATTCGTAAATCTTCACCGCCATCAGTTTCGTTCTCTATGGTAAAAGGCGGTGTCTTTGAACTATTAAGTACCGTTAGGTTTTCGACAAGAACTTCAATGTTGCCTGTGGGGATGTTGGCATTTTTAGAAGCTCTCTCAATAACCTCGCCCTCTACTTGAACTACGAATTCTCGTCCGAGCGATCGAGCTTGGTCCAACAACGCCGAAGCAGTACGGTCTTCATCAAATACCAATTGGGTTATTCCGTACCTGTCCCGTAAATCTACCCAGACTACAAATCCTTTATCACGGGTTTTTTGTACCCACCCAGATAGGGTTACCTTCTGATTTATATGTGATTCACGTAATTCTCCGCAAGTATGGCTTCTAAACATCTACTGTCAAATTAAAGCCACAAATGTAAGAAGATATCAGCGTTTCGTCTAACGATTTGACTGTATTCATATATCTCATAATTAGTTAAAAATAATTAATGGAAATATCAAAATTTAACAATAAATTCACCTTTGTGATATTTGTTGTGTAACTTGTCTTACAATTAGCTAAATAATCAACTCATGAAAATGAAACAAACATTGTTTAGAGGGGCCCTTCTTTTGGCGTTTCTCACAGTTCCGATTTTTGCTTTCTCACAAGAAGTGGTTCAGGGCACCATTACCGATGATAATAATCTTCCGGTGCCAGGTGCGAACATAGTTGTGAAAGGCACTACGAACGGAACAACTTCAGATTTTGACGGTAATTATCAGATAACCGTAGATGATTTTCCCGCCACATTGGTGTTTTCTTCTTTAGGCTACGCCTCGAAGGAATTGCAAGTGAACGGGGGCTCTAATTTAGACGTAACCCTTGAAGAATCTGTGATGGGTCTTGAAGAGGTAGTCGTATCGGGTCTCGCTTCTTCGGTAAAGAGAAGGAACCTGGCAAATGCCGTTGCAACGGTATCGGCCGCAGAGCTAGCAGGTGTTACACCGCCAAAAACACTTGACGGAGCATTGGCCGGTAAATTCACTGGGGCGGTAGTTAGTGCCAACTCGGGAGCACCCGGTGGAGGTATGTCAATTAAATTCAGGGGGGTGACCTCCATTAACGGTAACTCTCAACCATTATATATAGTTGATGGTGTCTATGTTGATAACAGTAGTATTTCCTCTGGAGGACTCAACGCCGTTTCACAGGCATCTGGAGGGGGTAATGCCTCGACACAGGATAATGCCACCAATAGAATTGCCGATATCAACCCAGACGATATTGCGAACATTGAAATACTCAAAGGAGCATCCGCTGCAGCCATATATGGTTCTAGGGGTGCTGCGGGGGTTGTGATTATTACTACTAAAAAGGGTAAAGCCGGTAAAACAAAGGTTAATCTTTCGCAGGGTTTTGGGTTCAATCAAATCATTCGACTACAGGGCCAACGTAATTGGAGCGAGGCACTTGCCGAAAGTCAATTTGGGGAAGGAGACCTTTATGCCGCAGCGCTTGAGGCCGGTCGTCTACGCGATTATGAAGAGGAGATATTTGGAGAGGAAGGCCTTATCAGTAATACCAATTTGAGCGCCTCAGGAGGTAATGAAAAAACAACCTTTTTTGCGGGAATCACAAATAACGATGAAAACGGTATTGTGAAAAATACCGGATATAAAAAGACGTCTTTTCGATTGAATGTTGAACATAATTTCAATACGAATATCAAGCTTTCCCTTAATTCAAATTATATCAGTTCTTCTGCTGATAGGGGGTTCTTCAACAATGATAATAGTGGTACTACCATTGGGGTGGCATTGACCAGTACAAGGCCTTGGGATTATTTGCTGCCTGACGCAAACGGCAACTACCCTGATCACCCTAATAACTCATCGAACCCTTTGCAAACAAGAGATTTGATGACCAATAATGAAAGGGTCAACCGCTTCATTTTAGGAGGAACCTTAGATGTCAACCTTTACAGCAACCAGAACTCTAATCTTAAATTAGTAGCAAGGTCCGGTGTTGATACTTATAATATGGAGGCGAAGGTCATCTTTCCTAAAGAACTACAGTTTCAAAGAGAAGACCAAGGTGGTGTAAACGGTGTTTCGGCCATTACCAACACCAATAATAAAAATGCCAACTACTCCGCTTTCTTGGTACACAACTATTTTACCGACAATGAAATCTCTTTTAATACACAGGTGGGTGCTACCAACGAACAATTCAGTAGAAATACGGTCAGCGTAGTTGCTTCTGATTTGATCGCTTCTGAAACCAATGTAGATCAAGGCGCCAACCAGAATGTAAATCAAAATCGATTAGAGCAAGAAGACATGGGCTTTTTTGTTCAAGAGACCGTCAACTATCAAGACAAGCTAATCGGTACTTTAGGTCTTCGAGGAGATAAGTCGACCAATAACGGTGATATCAACCAATTCTTTTACTACCCAAAAGCTTCTTTGGCCGCCAATCTTAACAATTTTGATTTTTGGAATGAAGAAAGCTTCTTAAACCGACTCAAGTTGAGAGCAGCGTATGGTGAGGCCGGTACGTTTGCAGCCTTCGGATCACTTTACACGGTATACCAGAGTACATTGGTCGATGGCAGTGTAGGTATTGTTGTGCCTATTACCCAAGGTAATCCGGAAATTACTCCCGAACGTCAGAAAGAACTGGAGGTCGGTTTTGATCTTGGTATACTAGATGAACGTTTAGGCCTTGAATTTACATGGTACCAAAAAAGGGTAGATGATTTACTTTTATTGGCAAATACCGAGCCATCGTCAGGGTTTACCACCAAATGGGAGAATGCCGGAGAATTACAAAATAGAGGGGTCGAGATAGCTTTGAACGCTGCCATAATCAATAAAGAAGATTTTTCTTGGGATGCTACCCTGAACTGGTGGAAAAACACCTCTGAAATGTTACGAATGGATATTCCTGCGTACAACACCGGTGGTTTTGGTACTAGTTTAGGAACCTTCCGAATTGAAGAAGGAAAAAGTGTTACCCAAATAGTCGGAAATAATGTGGATGGTGATTTAGTTCAATTGGGTGATGCAGAACCAGACTTTCAGACATCATTAATGAACAATATCAATTATAAAGATTTCTCACTTTCATTTCTTTGGCATTGGAAAAAAGGGGGTGATAACGTCAATTTGACCAAGTTGCTTTCTGATTTCGGAGGAACCAGTGCAGATTATGATGAAATTTCAATTGACCCCGATGGACAAATTCCGAATGGGGAGTATCGTGTTAACAACGGTATTTTTGCCGGTAACGCCACCCCTTTTGTAGAAGATGCTTCTTATCTGAGGTTGCGTGAAATCGGTTTGTACTACACAGTACCATCTAAACATTTGACTGATTGGTTCGGCAACGTTATTTCCGATGTAAAGGTGGGCTTTTCAGGTAATAACATAATCAATGTTTTTGATTACAATAGTTACGACCCTGAGGTTTCGAATTTCGGGGGTAACGGTCTTTCGACCGGTGTTGAGGTAACTCCATTTCCATCATCCAAAAGATACATGATGCACATATCAGTGCAGTTCTAACCATAAAAACTTGCAAAATGAAAATGATTAAAAGCATAAAGATCATATTAGTGATGCTCGCCCTCATTCTCGCTTCTTGCGAATTGGACGGTGGAGAAAGTTTGAACGGGGCCAGTACCTCGTCAATTTCCGATGATATATCTCGAGGTGAGCTGACCCAAGCTATTTCTGGGGTGCTTTCAGATATGAGGGTCGGTATATCGACCCATACCGATGTGCAAAGCATATTTGGTAGAGAGTATTATTACTTTACATCTTCTGATCCTCGTTATGAAGGTGATGTTGTGGTAGGTAATTTAGATAACAATACTTTTTACGTGACAACCCCATGGGGGGCTAGATATGCTACGATAAAAGATATAAATCTTATTCTTGAAGGACTCGATAATACTACAGCAGATTTTTCTCCTGCGGAAATAGCCGCAGCCAGAGGTGTGTTGAATACCTTAAAGGCCCATGAGTTATTGATGCTTACCGACAATCAGTACGACAATGGTATTCGTGTCGATGTTGCAGATTCTGAAAACTTAGGTGCTTTTGTAGATAACTCAGCTGCTTTAACGGCTATCGCCGATTTACTGAATACGGCGGCCGGTGAGCTTGGTAATGGAGGTGGAGCATTTTCTTTTGGCCTAACTGTCGGTTACGCAGGTTTTGATACTCCGCAGACATTTTTACAGTTCAATAGGGCCCTATTGGCCAGGGTTGAAGCCTATCGTGGAAACTATGATGCTGTTTTGACCGCTTTAGACGCTTCGTTTTTTGATTTGAACGGAGATTTGAATGCTGGAATTTACCATACATTTTCTTTAAGTGGTCAAGATATTGCCAACCCTTTGTTCATCGCTTTGAACCAAACAGCGAATGTTCGCGTAGCGCACTCCAGTTTCGTTACTGATGTACAAGATGGTGACAACCGTTTAAATAAGGTAGTTTTAAGAGACGAACCTCGAGAGGCAACTGGCTTGGTAGGTACCCACGACGTAGCGTTGTATTCGACGAACATTGATAATGTGCCGGTAATGCGTAATGAAGAACTTATTCTTCTTTATGCAGAGGCAAACATGCAATCAAACCCTACAGAGGCGGTCGCCGCGCTAGATGTATTACGAACCGCAGCTGGGCTGCCGGCATATGGTGGTGCAACCACCCCTGCTGCCTTAGAGGATGAATTGCTGTACAACCGCAGGTATTCCCTGTTTGGTGAAGGACATCGATGGATCGATATGCGGCGTTTCGACAGGTTAAGCGAATTGCCAAACGATAGGTCGACCGATAACGTGCCATCGGCCATACCGGTACCTGCAAATGAAAATAAGTAGTTAATTCACAATGTGTTAAATTAGATGAAAGGCCTGATGTTATTATCAGGCCTTTCTAATTTTTTAAAGGAAATCATAACAAAGCGGGGCATTTCATAAGAAATGCTAAAAAATAAATAAAACATAACATTTACGGCATTTGTTTCGTTGTCTTATATGAAGGATTCCATTTAATTTTGATTCCTGATTAAAAAAACGCTATGCCATTTACTGGTTCACATCCGGCTTTGATCATTCCTTTGTTGAAAAGTAGATACTTTTCGGCTTCGGGGCTCATTATGGGCAGTATGGTGCCCGACTTTGAGTTCATTCTTCTTATGAAGGCCCATGTGATTTTCGGACATAGTCTTTTGCCCATGCTCTGGCTGAATTTACCACTGTCAATTGTCTTGATATTTCTATATCACAATGTTATACGAAAAGCCCTGATATTGAACCTGCCACCTTATTTTGAAAAGAGGTTAAGACCATTTTTGAACTTTGATTGGAACGATTACTTTAAACGTAATGTCTTGAAGGTGATTATTTCTATAATTCTTGGCAATTTGGGTCATTTGTTTTGGGATGCCTTTACGCACAAGCACGGTATTTTTGTTGAATGGATGCCTTTCTTGGAAATTCCTTTTAAAGGCATGCCTTTGTACTTCGTACTTCAATATGGTTTTAGTCTTCTTGGGGCTTTAGCTTTGTTACTATTTTTTCACAAGCTACCTTTTAGAAAATATTTTCCCTCAAACCGAAGAAAGGAGATTTATTGGCTATGCATTATGATGGTCGCTTCCGGAATTATGTATTTAAGGTTTAATGGAGCGACCCGAATAAGCTTTGATGATTGGATAGTTTCTTCTCTTTGCGCCTTTATGGGCGGATTATTATTAGCTTCTATTTTTGACTGGCTATACTACCCGAACGAGCCTCGATTAAATCGAATGAAACCTATTAATGTGGAAGTTGACCGTTCTTCCAAACAACAACGAAAGAAATAAAAAAAGCCCCGGATAATTAATCTAGGGCTTTTTAAAACTTGGGGTTAAGTTTATGCAATAACTTCTGCCGTTGGTGTTTCTACCTTTTCAGTTTTCTTATTAGTTCCCCTTACCCAGATCTTTATTCTATATACAATATTGAATAAAACAGGTACAATTATTAATGTAAGAAAGGTTGCTACCAATAATCCGAAGATAACTGTCCATGCCAGTGGACCCCAGAATACCACGTTGTCACCGCCCACATAGATTTTCGGGTTGAATTCTGAGAACAATGAGAAGAAATCTATGTTCAGACCAATGGCCAACGGTATAAGACCAAGTACGGTGGTGATTGCTGTAAGTATTACAGGTCTCAACCTCGCTTTTCCACCTTGAACTATGGCTGAGGTAGCATCTTTTAAAGTTAACAAGTCACTATCGTCCATACCCAATTTCACCTTTTTCCGGTCTACTAAAATTTGAGTGTAATCCAAGAGTACCACCCCGTTGTTGACCACAATACCTGCAAGCGAGATAATACCCATCATGGTCATCATTATTACGAATGACCATCCTGTAAGCATCAATCCACCAAACACCCCGATAAAGCTTAAGAATATGGCAATCATGATAATCAAAGGCTTGGAGATACCGCCAAACTGGAAAATCAAAATAAGCATGATCAGCCCGAGTCCGGAGAAGAAAGCCCCGATCAAAAACATTTGTTGCTTGTTCTGCTCTTCAAGTTGCCCAGTGTAATCAATTTTGATATCCTCAGGCACACCTTTGAAATCTTCCATTTCTTTTTGAATCTCGGCAACAATGGCACCGGCATCTGTAAACCCTGGTTTAAGACCTGAGTAAACAGTTACCACCCTTTCACCATCTCTGTGCTTAATGGCGCTAAATGCAGAGGTATTCTTTTCTTTTGCTACTGCAGAGATAGGTATTTCTTTGATTTGCCCGCTTGCAGCATCCCTAAAAATGATATTTTGATTAAACAGAGCACTTTTGTTATACCGTAAATCTTCGTTGAAGCGCACATTGATATCATAATCTTCACCTTCTTCTTTGAAAACTCCTGCTTTCTCTCCGAACAGCGACCTTCTCAACTGATTACCTACTTGACCTACGGCAACACCTAGTTCACCGGCTTTTTCCCTATCTACAATAACCTGCATTGAGGGTTTGCCCTTGTTTACATCAATCTTTAGCTCTTCAATACCACCGATATTCTTGGTGTTGATAAAGTTTCTAATGTCTTCGGCTGTATTGATTAATTGGTCATAATCCTTCCCTTCAAGTTCGATGTTGATAGGGTAGCCTGCTGGTGGGCCATTGGCATCTTTTTCAACGGAAATAGCAACACCGGGGTAGATGCCTTCAAGAGCAGATTGAACCCTTGCCCTAATATCTTCGGTGTTAATACCGTTTCTGAACTTGTATTCGCTAAAGTTAACGGTTACCTTACCTTTATGAGGCATTTCGGCAGATGATCCACCATCCGTGAGCGGGTTTCCTGCTCCTTCGCCAACAACCGATACTGCAGAGGCAACCATAAAATTTTCACCGTCTTTCTTGTATTCCGAATTGTCCAATACCTCGTAGACCCTATTCTCTATATCTTGGGTAATTTCATTGGTCTTTTCTATGGCGGTTCCTTGCGGATATTCTATGTACACATAGATTTCGTTAGGCTTATTGTCAGGGAAGAACTCTACTTTCGTTCTGCCACTGCCCAATGAAGCGCCGAATAGCATAAATACACCAATTAACATCAAAAAGGTAATGCTGAAGTACCAATATACATTGCGGCCCCTTAAAGCATGCTTTAACCTCTTTTCATACCAATTCTCGAAGCGTGACATGGTTTTCTTCTGAAAATTGACCGCTGCTCCTTTAATGGCATATTTATATACCCAGAACATAAGAGCTGTTAAAATCAATACCGACCCTAGACCTCTCAGCGCACCACCGAATATCAGGAATAGAAGTCCGAAGCCACCTAAAATCAAGGTGAGTCTGATCAGCTGTTTTCTTGTCAATTCTTTTTCATCGGTACTCATAAATTGTGATACCAACATAGAGTTCATGAATATGGCCACGAAGAGCGAAGAACCCAATACCACCGATAACGTAATCGGGAAGTAAATCATAAACTGGCCAAAGATACCTGGCCAAAGACCTAACGGAACAAACGCTGCCACGGTGGTCGCTGTTGATATGATAATAGGAAAAGCGATCTCACCAATACCCTTTTTCGCAGCTTCGGTGCGAGACATGCCCTCATCCATTAAGCGATAAACGTTTTCAACCACCACAATACCGTTGTCAACCAGCATACCAAGGCCCATGATCATACCGAACAGTATCATTGTGTTCAAGGTGTAGCCAAGCAGGTTTAAGATGACGAATGACATAAACATTGACATAGGTATCGCAAAGCCTACGAAAAGCGCATTTCTAAAGCCCAAGAAGAACATCAGTACGGTTACTACTAAGATAATTCCGAAGATGATATTGTTAACCAAATCATCTACTTGGTTCAATGTTCTGGTAGATGAATCGTTCGCGATAGAAATGTGTAAGTCCGGCGGATAGTAATTAGCCAACTCTTCTTTAACTATTTCCTTGATCTGGTCGGCCGCTGAAATGGCATTTCTACCGGCACGTTTCTTTACATCCAACATAACCACATTATCACCGAACTCACGAGCAAATGTGGTTTTGTCTTGCTCCTCAAAACTTATGGCTGCAATATCCTTTAAGTAAACGGCACCGTTTTCTGATTTTACTACAAAATTCTCCAGTTCTTTGGGCTTGTCGATTTCCCCAAGGATTCTGATGGTTCTACGTTGGCCGCTCGTTTTGAGGTTACCGGCAGACATGGTCATGTTACCGTTAGAAATGGCATTAAGTACATCTTGAAAGCTCACCTTCGCAGCCATCATTTTATAAATATCAACGGCCACCTCTACCTCTTTCTCTTGTGCACCTCTAATATCGGCCTTCTTTATTTCAGGAAGGTCTTCAATTTCATCTTGTAGGTGCTCTGCGAACTCCTTAAGTTTTTCTACGGTATAATCACCTGTGAAATTGATGTTCATTATGGGTACTTCTTCAGAGAAGTTCAGGTCGAACACATTCGGTTCTACTTTGGCGCCGTTAAAAGTAGGCCAATCTTCACTCGCCTTTTCCCCGTCTACTTCATCTTTGACCTTTTGCTTGGCCTGTTCAACGGTGATTTCCTCATCAAATTCAACCGTTATGATTGCATAATCTTCTTGTGAGGTCGAGGTAATTTCAACTACGTTACTGACGTTTTTTAATCGATCTTCAAGAGGGTCGGTAATCAGTCTTTCAATATCCTCTGCCGTGTTCCCAGGGTAGGGAGTACTAATGTAGATTTTGGTCTCAACGATTTCAGGGAAATCTTCCCTGGGCATAGCCATATAGGCCGAAAACCCTAGCCAAAGGAAAATACCGATCATTACATAGATAACCGAAGGATTATCGATGGCCCATGACGATAATTTAAATTCCTTATCGGCGTTCTTTTTTATTTTGCTCATCGATGTCTAGTTTTTGATTTTTACTTTCTGACCATCTTTAACGCTTCTGGCGCCTTCTTTGATAATATGGTCTCCGTTATTTAGACCGGTAAGAACTTCTACCTGTCCGTTCTGGGTTTTACCGGTAGTAATGATAGTTCTGCTTACCACGGCCTCTTCATCTTCGTTTGGCTCAGCAGCTACGTAAACATACTGCTCACCTTCAGCGTTCTCCGATATTATACTGGATGGTATAAGAATCGCTCCTTCGCTTGTATAATCGTTTAAACTAACCTTTGCCGTGAGGTTGGGCTTGATGGTTCCGTTTTTGTTCGGTACGGGAATTTCGACACTAAATGAACGGTTCGAAGGGTTGATGAAATTACCAGTTTGACGCACCTTAGTGGTTATGCTGTCACCGAGAACCGGAAAATAGACCAGTGCTTGCTTACCTTCAGATACAGCGCCTAAATAGGTCTCAGGAACATCAACTTTGATGTACATGTCTGAAAGGTTAACAATTCTAAACACCTCTGAACCTGGGCCGGGAGTAACAACCGTACCTTGGTCTTTGATGACATCGTCAATAATACCTGAGAAAGGAGCTCTTATCGTTGATTTACCTAATTGGCTCTCCGATTGTTTAATGGCATCTTGGGCCGCTTCGTATTCTGTTTTGGCTGACAGGTACTCAATTTCTGAACCTATTTTTTGATCCCAAAGTCTTTTTCTTCTTTCGTATGTGGTCTTGGCCAATTCGGCTTGGGTTTTAAGTTGAGACAACTGGCTTCCCATACCGCCGTCATCGATAACAGCCAAGGTTTGACCTTTGTTGACTCTCTGGCCTTCTTTTACATAAACTCTTTGAAGCGTTCCGGACATTTCAGGATAGATGAGCACATTTTGCTTGGTGCTAACATCACCTTGAAGTTCTAAATAATGATTGAACTTCTGTGCTTCCGCTTCAATGGTATTCACCAACGGAAGCTTTTCACTGCCAGATTTGAGGGCAATGGCGGAATCCAATCTTCTTATTTGAGATTCGATTTGCTTTTGCTGCTCAGAAATTTCTGATTTTTTAGCCCTTAGGGCGGCAAGGTCACCTTGCGAAATAAGACTCTCTAAAGATTGTTCTTTGCTGCCACATGCAACCGCGACTAGCAGAATGGTTAATAAGTATATTGCTTTTTTCATCTTAAAAAGGGTTGTTGTTTTTAGAGTTGTTTTTCTGGGTCATTCAAGATGAGCTCCAATTCAGTTTTTTTGTTGATTACTTCGACCATTGACTGCAAGTAACCTGATTGAGCATCATAAAGTTGGGTTTGTGCTTGCCTCAAATCGAAACTGCTTGCCAAGCCCTCGGTATATTTTATTTGGTTCTTGTTTTCAATACGTTCGGCAAGACCTAAGTTTTCTTTGGCCGTGTTATACTCCTCAATGGAAAGTATGTAATTACTTTTGGCTTGTTCGAGTTGAAGACGTATTTGCTCTTCGGCCTCTGAAAGCTGGGTTTTTGCTTTTTCTAGAGCAATTTTCGCCCTTGCGGTACTCGCGCTTCTTTTTCCTGAACTGAACAAGGGTATGCTTAAATCAAACCCTAGAACCGAAGAGTCGAACCAATCTTGATCACTACTGAAAAAATCAAATTTATCGGCAAACGAAGAGCTTCCATAATTTACAAATGAACTTAGCGTGGGCAGAGCACGGCTACGGGCCAATTTCCACTCAAAGAAGCGCTGCTCAGTCAAATTTATGGCCATCTTGTAATCAACATTGTTTTCAATGTTGAATTCAGTTTCCATCAATTCAAAATCGATTTGTTTTACAGCAAGGGCATCAAGGTCTTCCTCTAATTGAGTAGGGGCGTCGATAGCGATACCCATTACGAGGTTGAGCATCTGAAGGGTAATATTCTCTAATCTTACTGCATTTTTCAATTGGTTGTCTACAGATGATAATGTTATCTGCAGTTGTTCAACACTCTCTTCATCGCTAAGCCCGTTTTCGAAAAGTTTTTGCGTTTCAAAAAGATTGTTCTCTAGAGTACCTTTGTTCTTTTCGAAAATCGCAACACTTTCTTTTGCCAGAAGCACGTTGCCATAAGCCTCAACAACGGCCTTGCGAACATCTTGGTCAGTTTTTTCATTATTATTGGCGCTATAACTCAAAAATGACTTGGTGGCCTGTACGCCAACGATGTACGAGCCGTCAAATATTTTTTGTGTGAGGGTCGCTGTGGCCGTCATTTGTTGGGGTTGACCAAAAACCACGGGAATAAAAGTTCCGGGTTCGCCGCCCGCCAGTTCGGCAGGTAGTAACGAAACAGGCTGCTTTAGCTGGTTTTGATAACTGACCGAACCATTGATCTGTGGTAAACCGTCAGCAATAGTTTCCCATTTTTGTTTACGGGCGTCAACCAAATCTCTATCTGAATTGATGGCGCTGTAATTGTTTTCTAAGGCAAACTCGATAGCCTCTTCCAGAGTGAAGCTATAAGTCTTTAATTCTGGTTCTTGGGCCAAAGCCGTCACCGATAAGAAAAGTATGAATAGGTTTAGAATATACTTTTGCATTCTATTCTTGATTAGAGTTGATTATTGTATTTAGTATCTTTCTTCCTTTAGGTGTTACAATTCCGCGTAAATGATATTCCAAAAAATCATCCATAAGTTGTGCATGCGAGAACTTATCGGGTGGAAAAAGCGCGTGATCCTTAATGATTACACCACCTGCATAATAGATTCGTGAGATAAATTCAACGTTAAGGTTTTCCCTATAAAAACCCTGGTCTAAACCTCTCTGAATATTGTCTACCACGCAAGTTTTCATTTTGCAGTATTGGTTCTCTCGCATTTCAGAATAAATCTTGGGATAATATTTTTGCAATTGGTACTGCGGTGATGATTTTTCATCTTTCAAGAATTGCATTACATATTTTTTGATCTCATAAAGTTCTTCTATGGGATTTTTATTAAGGGCGCAAATACCATCGATGCCACCAGAAATAACTTCGAAGAGGTGGTGGGTACAGGCCGCAACCAATTTGGTCTTATTTTCAAAATGGGTATAAATCGTCTTTTTAGATATGCCCATTTGTTGAGCAAGGTCATCCATCGTAACGCTCTTGAAACCAAGTGTCAAGAACATATCTCCCGCTTTTTCTAGAATCTTTTCTTTCATAATGAGCGGCAAATATACTCTAGGAAACTTTAAAAACATAAAAAGTTTCTTAGGTTTTACAATTTTTTAACGCGAACGCTCAGTTGGTGTCGTTATTCTCTTGGGTTTTACGGGCTACAAAGTCGTTGTAAGCCTGTTCGCCCTCTTCTTGCCAAAAGCTGTCATAGTGTTTCCATTTAGAGAAATCGCTCTTTAACTTCATTTTTCGTCCCGGGCCACATTTTTTTCTAGATGGTTTGCCCTTTCCTGATTTGCGTCCGCTAAAACCACCGAACAATATTTTGGCCAAGACCAAAATACCGACTGCCTGCCAATAGGTTATAGTCTTAAGGCCGAATATATCTGGCATGAGCCAATTCCATAGGTACATAAACCCGTACCCGAACAATAAAAGAAAGAGAAAGACCAAGATGCAGATACATATGATCTTGAAAACCTTTTTTACTACCCTTTCAAACTTTGACTTTACTTGATGTTCAACATAATCTTTCATGATTTTATATTTAATAAGTTCTGTTCTTTTTATTTTCAAGTGCTCGGTACAGCAATGACAGGGCCCTGTGCCTTCTTGACATCAAGGTGCCTTCAGGTATACCTGTCTGCGCAGCTATTTCTCTATAACTATAATCTTCGAAATCAATGGCGATAATAATATCTCGGTAAGGTTCTTTAAGCTCCTGAATGGCTTTTTTGAGATCGGAAGTCATTTCTTCTGAAAACAATTCGTCACTCTCGCCATATAATTCTTCACCAAGTTGGTTCAGTTGGCGTTCTGCCTCATCTTCATCTTCTAAGCTTATTTTTCTAGTTCGCATAATGTCGACAATCTTATTTCGTATTGACCGGTACACAAAACCGGCAATATTTTCAATGGGTACCGAGCTATCGGCACGCGAAAATATGTTCAACGCCACATCTTGAACAATGTCCTCGGCATCTCTATCGGTCGTATTGTCTATACGAGATTGCGCATACGCCCTTAGCGAACGATATTCTTCGCTAAAAAAAGTGGTCAATTTGTTATAACTGTCTACTTCGGTACTCATTGAGGGCATATCATCATGCTATCTTCATCTCTATAGACGAAGCTTTTCAAATCTATTGCATTTTTAGACCGATTTTTTTCTATGGAAGTGCAAAGTCGTACCCAGTTTCGGTAAAATGGACTTATTTTTGGCAAAAAATCACTGCATGCAGTCTATCGAGTTTTATCGTTCAGAGTTCTTAAGTTATTTAAAGGAATATACCATCGATAAAGAGCCGGTCAATCTTTATGAGCCGGTCAACTATATATTGAACTTAGGCGGTAAAAGGCTTCGCCCCGTTCTTACATTGCTTTCAGCGGAATTATTTGGTGGAGACTATAGAAAAGCTCTTAATGCTGCATTGGCAATAGAGGTATTTCATAATTTCTCTTTGGTTCATGACGATATTATGGATGATGCACCCTTGCGCAGGGGCAAGACCACGGTACATGAAAAGTGGAATGTAAATACGGGTATTCTTTCTGGAGATGCCATGTTGATAAGTGCCTATCGGGTTTTGGAAGGTTATGAACCCTTAATTTTTCAGAAATTGTCTAGACTGTTCAGTGAAACGGCCTTAAAAGTCTGTGAGGGGCAGCAATACGACATCGATTTTGAAACTAGGGAAGATGTAACCATTCCCGAATATTTACAAATGATTGAATATAAAACGGCGGTATTAATTGGTGCTGCACTTCAGATGGGCGCTATTACGGCAGGCCAACCGGAAAATGTTCAGTCTGATATATATCGGTTTGGCCTTCATTTGGGAATAGCATTTCAATTGCAAGACGATTATTTAGATGCTTTTGGCAATCCTGAAACTTTCGGGAAGCAGATTGGGGGCGATATCATAGAAAATAAAAAAACCTATTTATATCTTAAAACGCTTGAAGGCGGTACCGATATTCAGAAGAAAGAACTACTGGATCTCTATTCTATTCAGCCAGTCGACCCTACCGCCAAAATTCAGACCATAAAAGAACTGTTTGTTGAGTGCGGTTCGGCCGATGCCACATCTGAAGCAATTAGAGAGTATTCTAATAGTGCGTTTGCTATTTTAGAAAAGCTGCCTGTTTCTAAGGAAAAGAAAGATGTACTTAGACAATTTGGAGAGAGTTTGATGGTTAGAAAGGTCTAACGAATACCGAAAATCTCTAAAGCATCATCGTTTTTGGCAAATACCACCTTTTTGTCTCCATTTACCCTTATCAGTTGAACGCCCTTGACGGTTCCTTTTGTCATTAATCCGCTATCTCCTGCTGCTAATGGTTCAAATTGGCCATTTCCTAGACCTTTCAAAAATAAAGATAATAGTGCATCGTTTCTAGGTGTTTCTACCTCGGAAGCATAAAGGTTACCGGCCATTAATAGGTCTAAGTGACCGTCATCGTCAAAGTCATCGGCTATTATTTCATTTACCGACGATAGTTGGGTCTCTACTGGCATCTTACTGACCTCAAATTTTCCTCCATTGTTCCCAAGATAAGAGGTTGCAAAGGTATAAGCCTTTAGGTTGAGTGAACTTTCCAATTGATTTTTATTGAAAATGTCATCTATCGCAGCTTTTCCAAAGGAATCATACGTTGGAAATTTCTTTTTTATGAAGGGCATTTGGTTCGAAGAACATTCGCGACCACGCAATGGTACTAAATTCTCATCGTCGTAATAACTTAGTACGATGTCATTGGAACCTGATGTGTCGAAATCATCGGCAAAAACTTCAAAAGGAGCCTTGTTGGTGGCTTTGTATTTATAATTAAGACCAAGGTTGCCACCAATAATGTCTATATCACCATCTTTATCAAAATCTTTTGCTATCAGACTGTACCACCAACCATTGGTATTGGTAAGGCCATATTGATCGGTCTTTTCCTCAAGGTTCTTACCTTGAATGTTCTCAAAAATTCGAATGGGCATCCATTCGCCACACACAACCAAATCAGAAAAGCCATCTCCATTTATATCGGTCCAAACGGCATCGGTCACCATGCCTAAAACATTCCATACCTCATTTTCCGTAAAATCACTTACCGTGAATTTAATATAATCTTTAGAACTTTGGTTGATTAATACGTAACTCTTCGCCGGAGCTGGGTATTTCCCCGGAATTTGTCGGCCTCCAATAAAAAGATCAAGGTCACCATCTTTATCGAAATCAACAGGCTTAACACAGGAGTTACTATTTGAGATAACTGGTAGGGCATTTTTATTTAATTTGAATTGACCCTTGCCGTCGTTTATGTACAACCTGTCTTCAAGATAGGGTGAGCCTTCTGAATATTCATTACCTCCGCTAGTAACATACAGGTCAAGATCTCCGTCTTGATCGGCATCGAAAAGTAACGAAGAAACATCTTCATACATAGAGGTGTCTTCAAAGACTGTAGTTAAGGCTTTGGTAAAACTGCCATCGGAATTTTGCTTGAAAAGTGCACTAGCCTGACCTATCGCCCCACCGACGAAAACATCTTCCAGACCGTCGCCATTGATATCTCCTACTGACAGAGCAGGCCCTTCATTTGACATTTTGTGAGGAAGCAAGCTCTCTCGTTTAAAATCATCGAATGAATTTTCTACGTGGTTGTATTCAAGGCCTTCTATGTTTTGTTTGGTAAAGAGTGTTGAGTCGGCCGATTTTTCTTCAGAGCCTGTCTGGGCTGTCGAATTTTTATAATCAACTACCAATGTTTCGTCAATCTTGACATTTGGGTATACCTGTTTGGTATTATCTGGCCAAAGAATTTCTACTGATGCCGTTTCATCGATTCCAAGTCCAAAATGAAGCTCTCTATCCTTTGCCGACATAAAACCTTTTGAAAAATATAATTCCTGGGTTTGCTTTCCTGCCGAGGAATGAACGGTTACCCTGGTGCCAATTCCATCTCGATTACCATCTGGCCCATTGAAGGCAATAGTCAAATAGTGCGCAAGGCCAAGCTCTCTTGAATTGTTTTTAAGAATATAGGCCGGGTCATCTGTATTGTTGACGATGAGTTCTAAATCGCCATCATTGTCAAGGTCAGCATATATTGTACCATTGGAACTGGTCTCTACACTGTCGCCCCATACCTTGTTCATTTGGGTAAACTCTAAATTGCCTGAGTTTCTAAAAAAATAGTTCTCTTTTTTTCTAGTAGGCATTTTTAGCATCACATCGGAGATATAATCTTTAACATCCATGCTTTTGGCTTGGCGTATAGAGTCTTGCTTTTTGTTGACGTAGTTTACAAAATCGTTGTTTCTAAAGTCTCTTTTGATACCGTTCGAGACAAAAAGGTCTTTATGTCCATCATTATCCATATCAAAAAACAGGGGAGCCCAGCTCCAATCTGTATTCGATACCCCAGTCAATTGAGCAATGTCTGAGAAAATTGGCACCCCATTTTCTTGAAGGTAGCCCGAGTTAAGTTGTAGGGTGTTGTACATGTATTGATAATGTTGCCCTGAATTTACCGTTTCGTAGAAACGTGCGGGGTTCATACCGCTCATACTGGTTTTAATGTCATAATTGTTAGCGCCCATCATGTCTACCACCATCATATCCATCCAACCATCATTATTGATGTCGGCAATATCATTACCCATTGAGAAAAAGGATATATGATTTGTGGCCTCGTTTATTCTTTCGACAAAAGTGCCATCTTGATTATTTATGTAGAGCAAGTCTTTACCCGTAAAATCATTGGCTATATAAATGTCTGGCCAGGTGTCGTTGTTGATGTCGCCTATTGAGATTCCTAACCCGTAAGACAAGCGGTTCTGTATGATGCCTGCTTCATGGCTAATATCTGTAAAACGTCCGTTATCGTTTCTGTAGAGGCGGTTGTTGGCGACTCCTCCATCTGTTTGAGATAACTCAAGCAAAGATTTATCTTCTGGGTAAGGGCTGGGGCTGTGGTTGAGAAGAAACATGTCAAGGTCACCATCTTTATCATAATCAAAAAAAGAGGCTTGGGTAGAACAATCTGAACTGTCAAGGCCGTAATTTTTAGCTTCCTCTTTAAAAACAGGTATCCCTTCATTATTCTTGGCCCCTGTATTTATGAATAGCCTATTTCTTCTGGTTTCTGGATTTTTAAATTTTCCCGAATTGGATAAGTAGATATCCATCCAACCATCATTATTGATGTCAACAACAGTGACGCCTGTGGAGAAGTGCTGTTGATTAAGAATGCCGGTCATGTGGGATACATCTTCAAATTTTAAATCCCCTTTATTCAAGAACAATTTATGCTGGTTAATGGTCGAAACAAAGAATATATCTTTTAACCCATCATTATTGAAATCAGACACGGCTACACCCCCACCATTATAAAAATATTCATACTGTAGGCCATTATATCGAATGTCTTCGTCTAAAAGATTTGAAAAATCAATTCCTGTCTCGTTTGAATTAAGCTTGGTAAAAATTCGTTCAGAAGAAGCATTTTTTCCAGAGAGCTCATAAGTTTTCTCACAACTAGTCATTAAAAAGATTAGTAAAAAAGAGATGTAGAGGGTGAATCGATATGATTCACAAATTTTAGATATGTTTCGATTAATTGACTTCATCAACAGGTGCTCTTGAAAGTAATAAGGTAAATCTACAAAAAGAGAAGAGGCATTAAAAAAACGACCCTATGTTCAATGAACTAGGGCCGTAATTATATACTATTAACTAAAATTAATCATAACCAGGATTCTGAATCAAAGCGGTATTGGCATTTAATTCGGCTATTCTGATTGGTACGTAATATGTTTTATCTAACCACAAGCGATTTTCAAAACCTGGGTCAACAGTTGTTGGCACGTATGAGTAGTCATAGTTCGCTGGGTCGTATTTATAGATTGATACCGTAGCCCCGGGCTTTAGTTCTCCAGTAATTTGAATACCAACTGCAGGTGCACCTAAAGTGCTTTCGGCAATCATCCATCTTCTTGCATCGTGATACCTATGTTCTTCGTAGGCCAGTTCTACTCTTCTTTCGTTTCTATAAACATCTACAAGCTCGTCTCCGGTAGCTGTTATTGCAGGAAGCCCGACTCTGAATCTGATTTTATTTAACCAATTTGTTGCTTCTGCTTCATCACCAGTTTCCAAAAGGGTTTCAACATAATTTAAGACTAACTCAGTTTCTCTAAAGAAGGGCCAAGGAATTGTCTGAAAATCAGTTTGGTCGACAAAAGCAGGATCTGGGTTGATAAACTTTTTGGTATAGTAACCGGTACGGGTACCGTTCCAGTCTTCAACCGGACTTTGACGGGTGTCTAGACCGAAATGCGTTTCAACACTTCCTGATCCATTGATCTCATATTGACCAGTTTGAATTTGATCGGCCGGGTCTCTTTCGGTAACATCAGAAGGTCTAGGCTTCCAATCGGCACCATCATAAAGTATGGTAGCATAAAACCTAGCCTCTCTGTTTTCATAAGGAGCACTGGCATGATCTGGATTGTCCCAATCAAATTCGGAACCATCGCTCATGGCATAATCATCGACCAAGTTTTGTAAGGGAGCATTTCCTGCCCAGTTATGGTAGCCATTTGGGCCATTAAACAGACCGATTTGTCTACCGGGACCACTAATTTCAACATATTGCCGCTCCCAAATAATATCATTTTCACCACCATTGCTGGCCAGATAGATATCAGTATAATTTTGTTGGCCTTCCTCTAATGAAACAGGTGAGGTCAAATCTAATTTATACCCGGTGGTTGAGTAATCCAATGCTTCCTTAACGGCATCCCTTGCCTGGATCCATCTTTGCTGCTGGTCACCTGAAGTATATGCGATAAGTTCAGGATTAGAATAACCTGATAACAAAGATGAGTTTGCTGATGCAGTTGAATAATCATGAAGGTCGCTGGCGGCATAGAGTAAAATACGAGCCTTCAGGGCCAAAGCCACTGTAGGGTTAGCTCTTCCTGACTCCATTTCACGACCATCAAGTAAGTCAAATGCTCTTTCGCAGTCAGCTACAATGAAGTTCACACATTCTTCAAAAGAATTTCTAGGAATATCATAATCAGAATCTAATTGCAGGGGCTCGTCTATTAAAGGTACGCCGCCATAAAATCGAAGTAGTTGGTGGTAGTAATAAGCCCTAAGAAAATAGGACTCACCTAATAGTCTATTTACCAAATCATTATCTTCAATTTGACCGGTGCTTAGATTAGTGATAGCTAGATTTGTATCTCTAATGTAGCCGTACATGTTATTCCAATCCCATGTATTATTTACCCATCCAGGATCGGCAGAATTCGTACGCGATTCGTTTATAGTGTTGATGCTTCTTCCTGTGTGGGTAAATATGGCCTCATCTGTCAATGACGCTAACATCTGTTCATCCAAACCCCCTGCACCAAGGCCATTATAGGCTCCGGTGACAGTAGCTTCGGCCAAACCGGCATCAGACCAAACACTTTGTTCTGAGACTTCGCTTAAAGGAGTGATACTCGTAAAATCATCGTTACAGCCAAGTGTAACAATGGCCAAAGGTAAAACCACTCTCCATCCTTTGATTGCATTTATAATTTTCATAGTATAATTTTTTAGAATGAAATGGAAAAACCTGCACTTAATATTTTTGAAACTGGGTAGTCTCTACCACTTGTGTTCAAACCTTCTGGATCAAAAATGGCATCCGTCCATGTGAATAAGTTAGAACCATTTAGATAAAATCTCAAATTGCTTAGACCAATTTGACCAATAATTTCTTGAGGAAAATTGTACCCAAGTTCAAAATTCTTAAGTCGCATGTAGTCAGTGTCTTGTCTCCAATAGGTATTGCCATTACTATAGTACTGATCAGCGCGGTTGGTGATACGTGGGTGTACAGTACTCGGGTTGTTGACCGACCATCTATTGTTATAGTCTCTTTCCAGATAATTACCGATGGTACCTGCTTCACTGAAGTTAAAGAACAATTCTCCGCCCCATGCACCTTGAAATAGCATGCTGATATCAAAATTCTTATAGCTAGCGGTTAAATTGACACCCCCTTGTAGGGTAGGGTAGATGTTTCGATCAGTTCGGTAACGATCATCGGGGGTTATTCTACCATCCCCGTCATAATCGACTAACTTCATGTCACCAGGTCTTAGGTTGTTTACTAATGCTGAATAATCTAAAGTTTCTGAATCGATATCTGCTTGAGTGGCGAAAATTCCGTCATATCCATAGACTAGCTGAGCACCAATCGTACGCCCTGTAACTCGTTGCCATTCAGGGGAACCTTCTGCTTCATCGTTAAATAGAATTTTGTTTTTGGCATACCCAGCATTAATGGTGATACCATAACTGAAATCTTCACCTACATAGTCGTTCCAACCCAAGATAAAGTCAAAACCTTTGTTTTCAACCTCCCCGAAATTTTGACGTGGTGGCGAAATACCTGATAAGGCTGGTAGAGAAGCCGAAGGAGTGGTAAGGATGTCGGTACGTTTGTTTAAGAACCAATCAAATTCTAGATTCAACTTATTCTTTATGAAACGAGCATCAAGACCTACGTTTATGTTGGTTGCAACCTCCCAAGTTATTCCAGTATTAGGAACTCTCGATTCGCTAAGGGTTGTGACCAATGAGTTGTTGACCACATAATTACCAAACCCGTAAGTTGCCAAAAACTGATTGGCCGGAAATTCGCTATCGTCAAATTTATCATTACCTAACTGACCCCAAGAAGCCCTCAATTTTAGATGGTTGAAATAAGAGTCGCTGGTCATATTCTCGAACCATTTTTCTTTGGTTACCACCCAGCCTGCGGTAAAACCAGGGAAGAAACCATATCTTGTTTCCTCAGGGAAAAGGTACGACCCGTCATATCTCCATAAAAACTCCATCAGGTATTTCTCCTGAAAATCATAGGATACCCTACCGAAATAGTTTAACCTAGAAGCTCGGTCAGATGAGCCATTAATATTCTGCTCATTGGTGCCTCCTGCAAAAAGATCTTGAATCACAGGTGAGATAAAATATCTTCTAAATGCATCGAAGCCTTCATATGTTTTGGTCTCTTTGTTGGTACCTGCAAGAACTAAAAGATTGTGGTCGCCAAAAGCCTTTTGGTACTGAAGATTGGCACCCAAAAGAATATTTAACCTATTTTGAGCATATTGGGTTAATCTAGGCTCGGCAGGACCCCTTTGAACGGGTGTTAATCCTGATTCATTTTCGTTTACTCCATCCCAAGTGTAAAGTTGCCAAGGAGTTCTCCATACTTTTCTGTTGTTAAAGCTTTTGTCAATTGCAGCAGTTGTTTGAAGTTTTAAACCTTCCACCCAAGGAATATCGATATCTAAAGTAGCATTTGACTGAAAGAAATCTCGAGTGTCTCGGTCATAACCGGTAGCATTGGTTGTAATAACCACTGGTTGTTGACCGTTTTCAATGTCAGGACCAGGGAAACCGTTTGGCCAGTAAGCCGGTTCGGTAGGGCGACCTCGGGTCAACATTCTAAAAATGGCCCCAGCTGATTCAGTAGGGAAATACCTTTTTTCCTCTCTGCCTAATACCCCTATTTTAAACTGAATGCCTTCACTTATTTTAGCGTCCAAATTGATACGTAAATCATATTGCTCATAGCCAGTAGCCGATTGCTTATAGTATGCATCTTGTTTTAAGTATCCTAGCGAACTAAAGTAATTGAAGTTTTCGCTACCGCCAGTAAGTTGCATTGTGTGTTTTTCTTGTGAAGCTCCCCTCTTAAAGGTTTCACCGAACCAGTCAGTGTCGGGATGCCCCCATTGATCCGTACCGTTTCTGAACAATTCAATATCTTCAGGTGTATAAATGGCATCTCTTTGAGAACCGTCTGGCCTTGTATAGGTGCCGGTCGAGTTGAAAGCGTTGGTAGCGGCTTGCCATTCTTCAACAGGCAAATTATAGACCTCAAGCTCATTTCTTAGTTCGGCATATTGCGGTGAATTGGCCATGTCCGGAATGACTGTTGGCGTAGCCCAGCCTTGCATTGAAGAATAAGTTATTTTAGGTTTTCCTGATTTCCCGCGTTTAGTGGTTACAAGAATAACTCCGTTCGCAGCCCTTGCCCCATATATAGCGGCGGAGGCATCTTTCAAAACAGATATACTTTCGATATCAGCCGGGTTGATACGAGCTAAACCTCCATCTCTATCGGGAATTCCATCAACAACTACAAGTGCCCCTGTATTGTTGTAAGTATTTGTTCCCCGAATTCTTATGGTAGCATTGTCATAACCTGGTTCTGCACTTGGCTGGTTGACAAATAAACCTGCTACTCGACCAGAAAGGGAGTTGGTCAGGTTAACGGTAGGAGATTTAGTTAGTTCTTCACCTTTTACAGAGGCGACAGATCCGGACACGGTAGCTCTTTTTTGAGTACCGTAACCAACAACGACAACTTCTTCAAGATTTGAAACGTCTTCTTGCATTTGAATGTCGATGCTTGAGCGGCCATCGGTCGAAATCGTTTGAGAAACAAACCCGATGTATGAGAAAATCAAGACTGCATCTGAGCTTTCTACATCAATTGAATAGTTTCCGTCAAAATCTGTTGATACACCTTGTGTAGTGCCATCGATTACAACACTCACACCGGGCAAAGGGGTTCCTGCTGCATCTGTAACAGTACCTTCGATGGTTGATTGAGCTAGGGCGATGGAGAATTTTGTTCCTCCAAGAAATAATAGGAGGGTGAAAAAGTGGCGTAAAAAACGCACATACCTTTCCCTACTAAGGTTAGGTTGGTAGTTCATATTAGTTAAGTTTCTAGAGTTAAATCGATGCTAAAAGTAGCCAATATTCGTTAAAAACAATAAATTTTTGTTAAAAACTGTATTTAACCCTTGTGATTTTGGCTTGATTGATTTTAGCTATGATTTTTTACTAATATGCTATTCTCTTTATTAAAGTTCTGATAAATTGATATTTAGGGCAACTGAAAATTAGGTATATCTCTTCTGGAAATGAGGTTTTTTCGCTTAGAAATTTAAACAACAATTGGGGGTCTCTTTTCTCAAAAATAGACTGAAAGAGGTAATGTCCGAGATGGTTTTTCTGGGCTAAAACGTCTAGCAAAAGCAAATCATAGTACCAAAATCTGTTTTTACGGTTAAGGTTTGAAAGAGGTATATTCGCTTTCAAATGATGGACCAGTTTCGGAATCATATTAGCAGTACTCATAAAGGCATAACCAGTACTAGGTTTGGCCCAGCCACCGGCGGTACCAATATTAAATATATGCCTACTGTTATTTTTTGAAAAATCATAGCAGGTCATAGGTATGCTACCATACTCTTTTTCGACTATGGTATAGCTTTTCAGTCCAAAATTTTCCTTTAGGTATTCTTCCAGGGCGTCTGAGTATTCTTTTTCGGGTAATTTATTTTGGCTGAATAGGGTATACTCGATTAAAGCTTCGCGTTCGGAAAATGGCAAAACATACATAAACCTTGTATTCCCCTTTTGAGGAATGGAAAAGTCCATATAAGTGGCTCTTTTCGGATTAAATACCGATTGGTCTGTTTTAATGTGCCATCCCAAGAAATGCTGCTCTAAAACTGGATATTTCGATTGTTTTTTCGCCTGTTCGTACGAGAAAATACTATTAAATACTTGCTTGCTTTCATACTGACAATTCAGGGTATTTATGACTGCACCATCTTCTTTTTCGATGATTTGGACTACTTCCTCGATTTTAAAATGAATATTTTCTTTTGAAGATAAAAGGGTGAGAGAATCCTTATAAAAATCCAGACCTTTAACCATCTTATAGGTGTATGGATTGATATTATAGTCCTTAGAAAATTGCTTTCCGGTGAAATTTATTTGACTCCATTCATAACTTACGATATGGTCGAACTGTCCATCACCTTTTTCCCAAAAGCACCAGGTTCTATCGTTTACATTTTTTGGATCCTTATCTAGAACCAGAATTTTTGAGTGGTCAAAAAAGGAGTCTTGTGCCATGGCCGTTGCAAGCATTAGGCCGGCCGCTCCGGCCCCCACAATAATATAGTCGTAATGGTTATTGGTCTCAGTCATTAATCATAAGTAACGACCTTAAAAATAAATATATAATTAGAATGTATTTGCTTAATCGAGTCTATACCTTAATCCGAAAAATGCTCTAATACCTTGGTTGGGTCCATACACATAGGAGGGGTCAAAGGTTAGCGCATAGGGATTATCATCGGTAGCTGCCACATTACCGTTTGCCTCATAAGTAACATTTCTGTCAAAAGGGTCGTTTGCACGTGCAATAAGAAACGGGACACCATTATTAGGGGTCCAATTCAACAGATTTTTAATCCCCCCATAGAATTCAAAATTTTCAAGCCCTTTATAGGTGAACTGTATGTTTTGAATACTCCAAGTTGGGCTGTACTCCGGTCTGGGGTCTTGTTCGCCCAAAATAGGCAGTCGCATGGGGCCGTAAATGTTTCCTGTATAATCGATGCTCAGCTTAGGGGACCTAATATCATAGGATAAACCCCAAGTTCCCGTAAATCTCTCTGTAAGAATTTGTCTTTGCTTAGAACCGTCTTCGGTTTGACTTACATCTTGAAACGTGGCTCCGACCATTATTTTAAAGCTACTCGGAAAGACCAAATCGACATTCGCACTTACCCCTTGAGAGACGGAAGTTCCGTCTAAATTGTCATAAATAATTTGGTTGGGGTCTGAATCGTAGTCAGGCAAAATGGCGTTGCTGAAAGAGGTGTAGAATGCGGAAGCATCTAAACTCATAAACGTACCATTGTCGCTATAGATTTTTTTAAGGTAATTGAGATTGAAATTGATCGACCTTTCGGGCTTGAGCTCTTCGGTAACCAAAACGTCTCTTGCTCCTGTAAGGGCAGCATGTTCCTCGGTGAATAAATTAACCACTCGAAAGCCGGTACCTGCGTTAAACCTAAAAATATCATTGTCGCCCAATTTCCAGCGGTAAGCAAGTCTAGGCGTCAAAATGTTTCCGTGCCTTTTATCATAGTCATAGCGCATGCCCAACAAAAGGGAGTGTTTCTGTGCTAATTGCATTTCATCTTGCAAAAAAAGACTAGGTATGGTCACTTCATCAGCCGTTACCGTAGCCGTCGTATTATCATCGTAGTACTTATATCTGACGGCAGTACCAAACAAGAGGTCGTGCCACTCAATTTTTTTGTCCCACGTCAATTGGGCAAAACCAATTCGTTGATCAGCAATGTAGGGGGTATCGCCATAGACCGAATTCTGTTTGTGGTCATTATAGGAAAAGGAAAGCAACATTTTTTCATGTATAGGTAACTGATATTTCCCCAATATCTCCCATCTGGTTGTGTAAATACTCTCACCATAAATTTCATTACCGCCCCTAAATTCGGGGGTCCATTGTAATTCACCTCCCCAGCGGTCTTCGTAAAAGAACCTTCCTGCCAAAGAAAAAATACGGGATTTCTCTCTTTTAAAATTCCATTTCTGAAAAATAGAAATCCGATTCTGTAAAGTAAGGTCGGTGAAATTGTCGTCGTTATTGTCAATCAATTGGTCATAGTTAAAGTAGTTAACACCTAATAGCATATCGGTCTTTTTACCGACAGAAATTTTAGCCCCAATATCCAAGTTATATTCTCCCCAACCTGTTGCAAAGGCATCTGCAAAGAAATCAGGGGCTTCTAGACTATTTTTGGTAATAATGTTGATCAGACCTCCAACGGCTTCGCTTCCGTACAGTGAAGAAGCAGGCCCTTTTACAATTTCAATTTGTTCGATCAATGAGTTGGGTATACCGGATAGCCCGTATACCGAACCCAATCCGCTTACAATCGGCATTCCATCTATCAAAACCAAGGTATAGGGGCCTTCCAGACCATTGATATGAATATCACCAGTATTGCAAACATTGCAATTGATTTGGGGTCGAACCCCGTTGACATTTTGAAGCGCCTCGAAAATATTGGCCGTGGGGTTCTTTTTTAGGAAAGTAGGGCTATAAACTTCCACGGGAACGGGGCTTTCAGACCGGCTAACGGCTTTTAAGGTGCCCGTTACCACGGTTTCTTCTAATTGTTCAGATGATTCTTGTAGAACGATATCAAGTTTAGTCGATTTTCCCGAGACGACCTTGATGGGGGTTGAAAAAGATTGATAGCCCAGCACTTTGACCTTTAAATGGTAACTTCCTTCCGGAACATCGGTAATTGCGAAATTACCATTCTCGTCAGAAGCAGTGCCAATATCACTTCCGTTTAGAAAAACATTGGCATAAGCCACTCCGTAATCACCATCCGTAACTGTTCCTTCAATAGTTCCTTGTTGTGCATAAACAGAATGCATTAGAAAGAAAAGACTTAAGAATTTGATATATGTAGTTATATGGTTTGTCGAAATAATTATTTAATTGTGTATAAATTTAAATTTAGACAAAACTAAAAATTTGTTTTTAGTAATAAAAATGTATTTTTACATAATTAAAAATAAAGATGACCCTTTCAGAGGAAGATTACATAAAGGCGATATATCATTTAGGAAAAGGGGAAAACACCACCGTTTCAACAAATGCGGTCGCGGAGCAAATGGATACCAAGCCGTCTTCGGTCACCGATATGGTCAAGAAACTGTCGGAAAAAGGGCTGCTGAACTATCGACCTTATAAGGGGGTCAGTTTAACGGAACATGGCCAGAAAACTGCTTTGACCTTGGTTCGAAAGCATCGTCTTTGGGAGGTTTTTTTGGTTGAGAAGCTGGGTTTTTCTTGGGATGAAGTTCATGAAGTCGCCGAACAACTGGAACATATTAAAAGTGAAAAGCTGATAGATAGCTTAGACAAACTTCTGGATTACCCTGAAGTGGATCCCCACGGCGACCCTATTCCTTCTAAAAAAGGCGAGTTTAAAAAAGCGATTAAAAAATTATTGAGCGAAGTACCTATTGGTAAAAGCGGTATTTGTGTGGGAGTGAAAGATTCTTCGGCCCCTTTCTTAAAGTTTCTTGACAAGAACAATATTGCTTTGGGCGATTCGGTGAAGGTTTTGGACAAAGAGGAATTCGATGGTTCGCTGCATGTTAGAATTTCAAATAAAGACATTCATATCTCTCAGCAAATTGCATCGAACCTATATTTAAAAATTACGGAATAATGATTCGACAGGTTATTGATTATTTTGAGTCTATAGACCCCGTTCTGGCAGCATTTTATGCTACCGTTTTTACTTGGGGTCTAACCGCTTTGGGGGCATCATTGGTCTTTTTGTTCAAGACCATGAACCGGGCGGTTCTTGATGGCATGTTAGGTTTTACCGGTGGGGTAATGGTAGCTGCCAGTTTTTGGAGTCTTTTGGCCCCGGGTATCGAAATGAGCCCTGGCGAGGGTTTTGTAAAAGTAATTCCTGCAGCAGTGGGCTTCTTGTTGGGTGCCGCCTTTATTTTCGGGCTTGACAAAATCTTACCGCATTTACACATCAACTTCAAGGAAAGCGAGGCGGAAGGTGTCAAAACACCGTGGAGGCGTACCACCCTTTTAACGTTGGCCATTACGCTACATAACATTCCCGAGGGGTTGGCCGTAGGTGTACTTTTTGGTGGTGTCGCAGCTGGTTTTGAAGGTGCTTCCATTGGTGGGGCAGTTGCCTTGGCTTTGGGCATTGGTTTACAAAATTTTCCGGAAGGTTTTGCGGTAGCCATGCCATTGCGCAGACATGGTCTAAGCCGTACCAAAAGCTTTATGTACGGTCAGGCCTCCGCAATCGTGGAGCCATTGGCAGGCGTATTGGGTGCGTGGGCAGTCCTGACTTTTGAACCAATTTTACCTTATGCCCTCTCTTTTGCGGCAGGGGCCATGCTTTTTGTAGTAGTAGAAGAAGTGATACCCGAAACACAGCAAGATAAATATACCGATATTGCCACAATGGGCTTCGTAGGCGGATTTATCATTATGATGACCCTAGATGTTGGTTTAGGTTAAAGCGACACCCAAAGGGAACTCACAATTTTTTTATTTCATTCCCCTATCAAATTAAAAGCACCGCTTATTAAATATTGTGATGAGGTGTCTATTTTTTGCTCTTCTTCTAAAGAAATGAAGTTATCAAATACATCTCCAGTTTTCAATTCAATCTGCTTAAAGTAATAAATGTCTTCTTCCTTTTTTTCAAGAGCTAGAGCGTACTCTTTTGTGTCAAAAAGCACTAAGGCCGGCGAAGGAAGGGCTTTTTTTTCAACAGTGCCCACAACAATTTTGGCATTAACGAACATACCGGTCAAAAATTGATGTTTTGCTTCATTCTTAAGGTGTGCGTGAACCTTTATAGTTCTATTCTCATTTATTGAAGTTCCGATAAGGTAGACTTGAGCGTAGAATATAGAATCGGATGCTTCTGGTATCTTAAATTGAATTTCTTGTCCCTTTTTAATTTTCATGATATCTTTTTCAAATACAGAAAGTTCAAGATGAATGTGATTGTTGTCTATAATCTCTAGAATTGACGACGCAGGAGATACATAAGAGCCCTTGCTTACATGGATATCGGTAATACTACCGCTAATCGGGGCAAATATCGAAGTGACACTTGAAATATTTCCTTTTTCGACTTCTGAAGGAGAAATATGAATCATCACCAATTGCTTTCGAAGACTGGCGTAGCGGGCATGGGTGGTTTTGTACTCACTTTCAGCTCGTAGAAAGTTCTTCTGAGAAGTAATGTTTTCCTTTTTCATCAAAATTTGCCTTTCGTATTCTGATTTTAAATAAGTCAATTGTTCTTTGGCTTCTAAGTATTCTTGTTGGAGGGTGATAAATTCAGGGTTTTCAATGGTCACCAATAATTGGCCTTTTTTAACTTGATCACCTACCAATAGAGGTGTACTCATTATATAGCCGCCCATGGTGGCGTTTACGATAGCCTTTTTTTCTGGTGGAACATCGATACTACCATTGGTATCTATGGTTTCAAGAAAAGCTTTGTTTTCAATGCTTCCCAGACGCATTTCTCCCTTTTCAAACTGATTTTTGGTAACGGCAATCAAATCGTTAGAAAAGCTTTTGTCTTTCTGGCTGTTATCATAGGTATTTACAGTGTTGTCTCCGCAAGATGCTAGTATAATGACTATGAGTATGTGATATAAATTTTTCATAATAAATATTCTTTTTACTAAAGGTTTAGGTAGTTGATTTCAAGTATAACTTGATTATAAAGGTTCAGGTTCTCTAAATACTCTAATTGTATTTCATAAGCATTTTCCAAGCTTTGTATGTACTGAAAAAAGTCGATTTCGCCATTTTTGAAGGAAATAATAGCAGTCTTTAAAATCTGATCTGAAAGGTGGGTTCCTTCTTCTTGAAAGTAAGCTAGCGTCTTGCTATATTTTTTCTGTTCTTTCAGAAGCTGACTGTACTTGATCGAAAGGTTCTTTTGATATTCTTTTGATTCTTCCAGTATTTTTAATTCAGAAATTTTTAGAGCTTTAATTCTTGATGAATTACCTGAAAAAAATAGCGGAATCTTAACTCCCACTTGATAGCCAAAAAGATTGCCGTTGACTGCACTGTTGGTGCCCTGAAAGTAATTGAGGGTTATATCAGGTAGCATTTTGTGGGTTTCGAGTAGTTTTTCTGCATGAGCCACGCCAATCAGCGATTCATAATAGCCCGCCTCTATAGTTTCTCTGGGATTGACTTCATTTAAGCTTAGCTCTTTTAAAGGAATGATATCTATTCTTACCGAATCGGATAATTGAATAAGGCCAAGAATTTCTGAATAGGCTAGAGATACATCATTTTTAGCTTTATCAAGAGCTATCTGAATGCGCCTGTGTTTAGAGGATGCCGTTATTTTCTCTAAATAATTGGTTTCGCCAAGTTCAAATCGTCGTTGTGCTATTCGGGCAAAGTCTGTATATAGGCTATCCAGTGTTTCATAGATTTCTTCTTTCTTCATTTGGTGAAGAAATGTGAAATATGCTGATGAAACTTCTTTGGTCAAAAGCTTTTTCTTTATTTCATAATTTTTTTCGGAAACCTTCAAATGCTTTTGGTTTACAGATTTTTTACTGAAGTAGACTGTCGGAAATAAAAAGTCTTGTTGAATTCCCCAAACGTTTAGTGGTAAATCACCCCTACTTAGATTGTTTTGATCGTATTGGTAATAAACTTGGGTTTTGTCGAAGTTAAAGGCATTGCCTACAAGTGCCGCCGCTTTATTTTTTTCCAATTCGGCTGATTTCAGGCCAGAATTGTTCTTAACAGCTGTATTGATTAGATTTTCTAAATTCATTGAAGTTTCCTGCGAATAAGACGATAAAGCTGAAACTAAACATAATAGAAGAAAACCGATTTTACTCTTGAATGTAGTTTTAAAATGGATTTTCTTTCCGCTAATTAAGATCGAATAAAGAACAGGAAGTACCAAAAGGGTCAAGAGTGTAGAACTAACAAGGCCACCTATAACTACTGTGGCTAAGGGTCTTTGCACCTCTGCCCCGGCGTTTGTAGATACTGCCATTGGCAAAAAGCCCAAGGCAGCAGCAGCAGCGGTAAGCAGTACTGCCCGTAGCCGGTCTTGCGCACCCTTTTTAATTATTGTTTCAATATTCTCAGCGCTTTGCTTCTGCAGTTCTTTAAAATGCTCTATCAAAACAATGCCATTCAGTACGGCAATACCAAAGAGTGCGATAAAGCCGACCGCGGCCGAAATACTGAAAGGCATACCCCTCATCCATAAAAATAGAATTCCGCCAACTGCTGCAAGTGGAATCGCTGAATAAATTAAAAGGGCTTCTTTGACCGATTTAAATGCAAAGTAGAGCAGAATGAAAATGAGTACAAGGGCGATAGGCACGGCAATCAGTAATCTCGACTTGGCACTTTGAAGATTTTCAAACTGACCGCCGTACGTTATATAATAGCCTGTTGGTAGTTCAAGATTGTTTTCGATAAGTGTTTGAACATCATCGACCACAGATTGAAGATCTCTGTCCCTAACATTGATGCCTACTACAATTCTTCTTCGAGTATTATCACGAGAAATTTTTGCCGCCCCTTTTTGATAGCTGATATCCGCTAATTCGCTTAAAGGCACCTTATTACCACTTGGGGTGTCTACATAGAGGTTTCTTAAGTTATTTAAGCCGGTTCTTTTTTCGGCATCAAGACGTACTACCAAGTCGAACATTTTTTCACCCTCGAACATATTTCCTACGATTCTTCCGGCAAAGCCCATTGATATCATATTATTAAGGTCTTCGATATTAAGGCCGTAGCGAGCAATTTTTCTTCGATTGTATTTGACGTTCATTTGTGGTAGGCCTACTATTTTCTCAACAGTAATATCGGCCGCACCCCTAACGTCTTTTATGAGGTTTTTGATTTCATTGCCCTTTTTGCTTAACAGATCAAGATTTTCTCCAAAGATTTTGACTGCTATATCAGAACGTACACCCGTTATTAACTCATTAAAGCGCATTTCAATGGGTTGGGTAAATTCAACACCTATTCCGGGAATCACTGAAAGTGCTTGCTTGAATTTATCGGCTAATTCATCTTTAGTTTCGGCAGACGTCCATTCTCCTTTAGGTTTTAAAGTGATAATTACATCGCTTTCCTCCATAGACATTGGGTCTGTAGGAACTTCCGCCGCCCCGATCCGTGTGACCACCTGCTTAACTTCTGGGAATTTTTCCAGTAGTATACCTTCCATTTGAGTAGTCGTTTCTATGGTTTTCCCAAGAGAGGTTCCCGTTTTAAGAACGGGTTGTATAACAAAGTCTCCCTCATCAAGGGTCGGAACGAACTCACCTCCCATTTTTGAGAAAATGAAAATACTGAATACTAATAGAATCAATGCTAAGGCAAGCACCAGCTTTTTACTCTTTAATGCCCAGTCTATTATTGGTTCGTATGTTCTGTTTAACCAACCGACCAATCTAGAGGAAATGCCTTTCTTACGATGTGGGATACCCTCCGATAAACGTTTGGAAGGTTTTAGAATAAGGGATGCCACAGCTGGAACATATGTGAAACAGAAGACCATGGCCCCAAGAAGTGCAAAGCTAAAAGTGAGTGCCATTGGCTTGAACATTTTACCTTCTACACCGCTTAACGATAGAATTGGAATGAAAACTATGAGAATGATGAGCTGACCAAAAATGGCCGAGTTCATCATTTTTGCTGCACTTTGAATAGTAATAGCATCTTTGCGGGCTTTAAGTTCATTTTTAGATAGTTTCGACAATTCCGAACTTTTAGAGGCAATCTGAAAGGCAATGAACTCGACTATTATCACTGCTCCGTCAATGATAATACCAAAATCGATGGCCCCTAAGCTCATTAGGTTAGCGTCTACACCAAAAATATACATTAAGGAAAGTGCGAAGAGTAAGCATAGCGGAATTACCGAAGCCACTACCAGCCCTGACCTAAAATTCCCTAGAAGCAAGACCACTATGAAAATAACAATGAGAAAACCAAGTACTAGGTTTTCAGTTATGGTAAAAGTTGTTTTTGCAATAAGCTCACTTCTATCTAAAACAGGATTGATATAAACCCCCTTAGGCAAAAGTTCTGAAATTTCTTCTACCCTTTGGTTTACGGCGTCTATTACTTTCTTAGAGTTCGCATTTTTTAGCATCATAATTTGACCTAACACCTTTTCTCCCTCACCATTGCCTGTTATGGCGCCGAAACGGGTGGCACTACCATAACCTACCTTTGCCACATCTTTGATATAAACAGGAAGACCATCTTTAACCGTTACCACAATATTTCGAATATCTTCAAGATTCTCGGTGAGACCTTCCCCCCTTATAAAGTAGGCTTGGTTCTCTTTTTCAATGTAGCCGCCGCCTGCCACATTGTTGTTTTTCTCCAGAGCCATGAAAACGTCTTGAGTAGAAATGTTCATGGCATTCAATTTTTCGGTTTTAATGGCCACCTCGTATTGTTTTAAAAAACCTCCCCAAGTATTGACCTCAATGACTCCTGGTATACCGGATAGTTGTCTCCTTACCACCCAATCTTGAATAGTTCTTAGTTCAGTGACATCATACTCGTCTTTATAAGCCGAGTCAACATCTAAAACATATTGGTATATTTCACCTAAACCGGTAGTGATTGGGCCCATGTCCGGTGTTCCGAAACCATTTGGTATCTTTTCTGAAGCAGATTTTATTTTCTCGGCAATGAGTTGTCTAGGCAGAAAAGTGCCCATGTCTTCTTCAAATACGATGGTCACAACAGAAAGTCCGAATTTGGTAACTGATCGTATTTCTTCAACTCCGGGTAGATTAGACATTTCAAGTTCTACGGGATAGGTAATGAACTGTTCCATATCTTGAGTAGAAAGATTTCTGGAGGTGGTTATTACCTGAACTTGGTTGTTAGTTATATCGGGCACTGCTCCGATAGGTATTTTGGTTAGTGCATAAATTCCGTAGCCGGCTATGAAAAAGGTGAATAGTATCACAATAAGTTTATTGCGAACACTAAAATTTACTATTGATGTAAGCATAATTAAGCATAATCCGATTAATAAAAATAGGTCAAGAACCCATGGGGCAATTGAACAATTTGATGTCAGAATGGAATTATGCTAAGCGAGGCGGTTGAAAAGGTGCGCCGAGGGTTAGTGAATGATAAGAGTTGATGTAGAAAAAATTATCATCTTCCCCTGCAATAGGTTGCTGTTCTCGAGCGTCATAATTTTCAAAATCGGCAGTGATAACAGAGGGTAAGTTGTTGAATTGACTGTGCTGTTGAAAAGGAAGCTTTTCGTGGTCTTTTTGTTCTTCTTGATGTTTTTGACTGTGCTCACTTTTTAATTCGCCATAATGCTTGGAGAGGAACACGAAAAAGTTGTCACCATACGCTTCCGCATGGAATTTAGCATGGGTGATTAATTCATCTAATACCACAAGATCATTGGCGTGAAAGCCGAAACTCTGGATTAGAACCAGGGCAGAAATCGTTATGGATACAAACTTGGCCATACTTGGCACTAAAGTTACTACATTTTAAAATGGTCGAATGTAAATTTATTGAGAGTAATGCAGTTGCACACATAATTTAGAGCAAATCTAAATTTTATCAAGGAGTTATAATCGATACAAAATATAATTAGGTAATGCCACAAATAAAGGTATATACCACAAACTTTTAACGATTAATCTCTTCAATTAAATTGGCTACAAGGGCAGTCCACCCGGTTTGATGAGATGCGCCTACCCCTCGGCCATTATTGCCGTCAAAGTATTCATAGAACAAAATCAAGTCTTTAAAATACTTATCAGTATATATCTTATCATATAAGGCGTTCACCGGCCTTTTACCATCTTCGTTGGTCTTAAAAATTGCAATGAGCCTTTTACTGATTTCAAAAGCAATTTCCTTTAGATTCAAATAATTATCACTGCCCGATGGGTATGCAAATTTTAAATTATCATCAAAGTGGTTGTGGTATTCTTTAAAGGTACTTATGAACAAATAGTTCATAGGCATCCAGATAGGTCCACGCCAATTTGAATTTCCTCCAAACAAATCTGTGGTCGATTCTGCGCATTCGTAATTAATACTATAGTTGGCCCCATTAATGTTCACGTTATAAGGTTCTTCGTGTAGTTTAGATAATGACCGTATGCCGAATTCCCCCAAAAACTCCGATTCATCTAAAACACTTTCCATCAAAACGTTCAAGCGTTCTCTGGGCACAAGCGATAATAGTACGTCTTTATCAGGTTCATATTCCTCTATCACCTGATATTTATTATTTTCCATACGGTATTTGCGGTACCATGCCATACTCGACTTAAACCTTGGTAGTTGATCCAGAGATTCTTTTCGAATGTTCAGTACGGCAGCTAACGATAACAAACCTGAAATAGAGCGCACCTTAATGGGTATGCGTTCAGTGTTCGGTAGAATAAGGGTGTCGTAAAAGAAACCATCTTGCTCGTCCCAAGAGCCTGCAGACCCTTCCGAGATTTTGTTCAGCGCCTCGGTGATAAAGCAAAAGTGGCCGAAATACTTGATGCACATATCTTCAAAACTGTGGTCTACCTTCGCTATTTCAATGGCCATTTCCAACATATTGAGGCAATAAAGTGCCATCCAAGAAGTACCGTCTACTTGTTCTAGAACGCCTCCACCGGGCACACCGTTGCTACGGTCAAAAACCCCGATATTGTCCAATCCCAAAAAACCGCCTTCAAATACATTATTATTAAGGCTGTCTTCTCGGTTGACCCACCATGTGAAGTTCAAAGCGAGTTTATTGAACATGCGTTTTAAAAAATCGATGTCACGATTTCCCGTTTTTCGCTGTTCCATTTGATAGATTTGAATGGCTGCCCAAGCCTGCACCGGGGGGTTTACATCGCTAAAATTCCATTCGTAGGCAGGTATTTGTCCGTTAGCGGCCATGTACCATTCTTTGGTGAAAAGCAATAGCTGTTTCTTGGCAAACTCGTGGTCGACCATTGAGAACGTTACACAGTGAAAGGCAGAATCCCAAGCCGCGAACCAAGGGTATTCCCAAGCATCGGGCATTGAAAGTATATCGTGGTTACGAAAAGTTTTCCAACTACTGTTGCGCCCATACTTTCGCTCATGAGGTGGTGAACTTTCAGGGTCGCCGTTTATCCACTGTTCTACCTCATAATTATAATATTGCTTTGTCCATAGTAGGCCAGCAAAAGCCTGCTTTTGAATTTCTCGTTGCTCAGGGGTGGAATTCTCGGTTAAATCGTTTAAAAACTCACTTGATTCATTGATTCTCGAATTGAAAATATCATCAAAAGAATTGTCAAAAGGCGATTCAATAGGTGAGCTTGACAAACGCAGTTTAAGTGTTACGGTTTCGCCGGCACCGATTTCCAACTGATATAAAGGCGAAAACTTTGTACCGTGGTTACGTTCAATGGCCTTCGAAAAATCATGCGTTGTCACCGCCTGATGAAAAAGGTCTTTTTTATAGGGGTGATCATTTTTATCGTTGTAGACCAATTCACGATTGGTTTCGTTTTCGGTAAAAAGGCATTGGTTGGGTTCTTCAAAATAAAGATGGTATTTGCCAACGTATTCATGTTCAATAAAAACGGAATTGGCGTCTTTTTCATCTTTTTTGATAATTGGTTTTTGTTGCATGCCCGTGAAACTCCAAAAGTTGCGGATCCATAGTGTGGGTAATACGGCGATGGCCGATTTTTTTGGGCCTCGGTTGCTTACGGATATTTTTATCAACAGGTCTTCTTCATCGCCTTTGGCATATTCGGTGTAGACATCGAAATACTCATTGTTGTCAAAAATACCTGTATCTAAAAGTTCATACTCCTTATCAGTTTTTGACTTTTTCCTGTTTTCCGCGACCAATTTATCATAAGGATATTCGTTTTGGGGGTATTTGTACAAATGCTTCATGTACGAATGTGAAGGGGTATTTTCGAGGTAGTAGTACAATTCTTTTACATCTTCACCATGATTGCCTTCCGGGCCGGTAAGCCCGAACATTCGTTCTTTTAGTATGGGGTCTTTACCATTCCAGAGAGCGACGGCAAAGCAGATATTGCAATACCTGTCAGATATTCCGGCTATGCCGTCTTCGCCCCATCGGTAAGTGCGACTTCTTGAGTGGTCATGGGGGAAATAGTTCCAGGCGTCACCATTTGCGCTATAATCTTCACGAACCGTTCCCCATTGGCGCTCACTAAGGTACGGCCCCCATTTAAGCCAATCTTTTTTCTTGGTGTAGTGCTCTTCAAGTCTATTATTTTCCGCATTGTTCATGTCCTTCTTACCTTTTATAAATGGTACGCTGAAGATAAAGAATGATTTTCGGGCTATTCGTATGTTTTAACTTTAATAAATGCCCCGATTGGTTCTATTTTCAACCAGAGGTAATATTTGTTTGACGGTGAAAAATTTTAAGTGCTTTTGTACGTTTGTATTAATAGAATCGAGAATACAAGAAAGTAAAGAGTTATGGAGAAAAACCGAGGCTGGTTTTGGAATGTTTTGGCCATTATAACTGTTATCATATGCCTTTTCACGTTCGTTTTACATTTCAAAAACTGGACTTCAACTGACAGTGAGGGTTTTAGAGTAGTTTCGGGCTTCTACTACCAAAAGATTAAATACTCTGAATTGGATAGCGTAATAATGGAGGAAAGAATTCCGCCGATGGAACGTTTAAATGGTTTCTCCGCCTTGGAAAAAGAGAAAGGCGTCTTTCGTGAGTTTAAAGACTCTCTCACGGATAAAAAGGTATATGTATTCGCTGATAATATTGAGCATTCAAAAATAAAACTCGTCCATCACGATTCAATAAAGCTGTTTGTCAACCTTAAAGACTCGCTAGAAACAGACCAATTGTTTCAGTTACTTTCTTCAAAAATACCTGTTGAACCCAACTGATTGCGTCAGCCCCGATTTTCCATTTTAAAATAACTTTAAATTTGGTGTTACAGTGTTGTGCCTAAATAGGGTATAGCGTAACTTGTTGTGGCAACTAATTAAATAATGTTATATGAAAACGAGTGAGATTGCCTCAAAACTGGTTTCTTGGTGTAAAGAAGGAGATTTTGTAAAACCTTATGAAGAATTATACAGCGATAAAATCGTAAGTATTGAAAACGACGGAAAAGGAGAAGGCGGGTATGTTGAAGGTCTTGAAGGAATCAAAAAGAAAGGCGAATGGTGGGAAGCCAACTTTGAAGTTCATGATAGCGAAGTATCAGACCCTCTCGTGGCAGATAATTGGTTCTCGGTAAAGTTTGATCTAGACACTACCCATAAGCCATCAGGGCAACGTTCTAAAATGTCTGAAATTGCAGTTTACGAAGTAAAGGACGGTAAGATCATAAAAGAGCAATTTTTCTACGACGAGTAAGAAGCTGTTCAAAAATTAAAGGCCACCTAGAAAACAAGGTGGCCTTACCAATAGGTTGTTATCTTTGCCAAAAAAGATGGTTCTATTCGCGCAGGTTTTTGGTTCACTATTTGGTTTGTTAGCTGTTGTTTTCGGTGCTTTTGGTGCCCATGCCCTAAAGAAAACCTTTACCGATGACCAATTGAAAAGTTTTGAAACAGGTGTGAAATACCAAATGTACCATGCTTTGGTATTACTTATGCTGGGGTTCAATTTCAACCTTGATACCGGCTATCAAAAAGCAATGATCTATTGCTTTGTAATAGGTGTATTTTTATTCTCTTTTAGTATTTACGGATTGACCTTAACGGGGTCTAGAGGCAACAAATGGAAGTTTTTGGGGCCTATTACTCCACTTGGCGGACTTCTATTGGTAGGCGGTTGGGCACTTCTAATTTATAATTTAGTAGGTAATTTCATTTAATCGCCCAACTCTACTTCTGATGTGAATTCTTTGATAGCCTTGTTGGGCTCGATAATATTATAACCTTTCCAAAACTCAGGGTCGTAGTTGGGCATATATTCGGGCAGTACATTATTATTCTCCTTGAAATAATCAAATTGTTCAGAATTGATCGGATTCTCGTCAAAAACAACTAGCTCATAACTATTGATGTTGCCAAAAGAAGCATCTATCTTCAGCTTTAATTCATTTTGTTTTCTTCTGCCCTTTACATTTTTGTTTTTTTCAATGATGGCTAAAGGTCTATTGAACCCGGCTTGCACCCCTTTGATTATATTATAATATCTCAAATGGTATTTTTGGTCGATTCCCTTAGCGAAAATAATGCTTCCTTTTGCCAAGTATTCTTTGAAAGACACCCCTAGTAAACTAAAGTCTCTAAGTGGTTCTGTGTTTTCAAAATCCATACGAATAAGAGCAAAATCGTCTGAATTGATATATAACGTTCCTTGAAATTCAGGTGAACCATCGGGTTCAAAGTTGATAACATATACCGATTGGTCTCCGATATAGGTGAAGTTCTCAAGCGACAAGTTATACCTTCGAGGCTTGAATAAGACATTGTAATCGGTATCATCGAAAATAGGGAGATTGGCGAATAGGTTTCCTAGAGTTTCCCGTTTGTATTTCAAGAAAAATTTTCGGCGGTCTTCTTTCTGTTTTCTTTCTTGCTCGAGCTTTTCGTTAAGTGCCGCAGCATCTGACGAATCGATTTCTTCCTCAAAAAGGTCGCCCATATCTTCCGGGTCTATTTTCGTGCCAAAGAGACCGGATTTCACTTTGAAATAAGAATCAGTCTTTATATTCTTTTTGACAATCTGATTGAATTTTTCCTCCAGTTTTTCTAAATCAATATCCTTGTTTTTGTCATAAAGCTCTGAAGCTTTGATCAGGTCTAGTTTTTGCTCATCGGCATCATCACCTCCGTATAAATCGCCCAACATTTCGGTGTAGTACGTATTCTCTTTGGGCACGGTGCTTACAACGCTATCCAGAAAATTACGGTTAAAGGCATCTATAGATGATTTCTTTATCTCATAGTTGGTCTTTAGAACCCTATTTTGATAGGTCTCGCGAAGAAATACGCGTTTCTTGGTGAGCTGGGTATAGTAGTTTTTTTTCAAGTTATCTTCGACCAGTTCAATTATTTCTTTTGGCGTATAGTTTTTGTTCGATACGATAACCTCTTTTAATTCAATAGCCTTAGGTTTTATGAAGATAAGACTGTCGGTAAACTGTTCAAGTGGTTTGCCAATGCTTTCATACCCGATACAGGAAATAAACAGAGAATCGGTAGGTTTTATGCTCTCATCCAAAGAAAATTTGAAACGACCTTCTTCGTTGGTTATCATGCCCCGGTTGTTCAATTGTACCGTTACGTAGGGGATGGGTTTAAGGGTAGAAGAATCGACGACTACAGAAGAAAGTGATTGCGCATTTGAACAGGCAATCGCCAGTAAAATAAAAAGCGTAAATAGTTGCTTCACAGTTCGCTTTGCGGTTTTGGTCATTCAAAAGAAATAATTGACCACGAACCTACCGCCTTTTTTTGATTTCGTTAATAGCGATTTATTCTTTTTTTAACTCATAAACTACTAACGCTGTGGTGTTCATTGGCAGTATAGACGTCTGTCAATCACAACCACAATCTGTAGAGCCACAAGCTTTTTTCTTCTTTTTACCGCTTAAAAAAGAAATGGGATAGATGAATTTATGAACCAAGTAAAGTACGGCGAAGCCTAGAATAATAAAGGCGATTATCTCTTGTATCATATTATTTCAATGTTTGATAGGCTACCAAAGCCATGAGGTAGGCGATGATACTCATAGAAATTAACTGATATGCAGGCCATTTCCAAGAATTTGTCTCCCTTTTAACAATTGCCAAAGTGCTCATACATTGCATTGCAAAGGCATAGAACAACATAAGCGATATTCCCGTTGCTAGATTAAAGACCGGTTTTCCACTAGGTCTTACTTCAGCGGCCATTCTATTCTTGATTGTTTCTTCTTCATCGCTTCCTACACTATAAATGGTGGCCAAAGTACCAACAAATACTTCTCTGGCTGCGAAAGAAGTGATAACGCCTATACCTATTTTCCAATCATAGCCCAGAGGGGCCACAATGGGTTCAATGGCTTTTCCGGCATAACCAATAAATGAATTTTCAAGTTGAAAACTGGCTATTTCCTGCTCAACGGCAGTATTGTATAAATCTTCGTTTTCGTCTTTGATAAGTTGTCGGGTCGACTTTAAATCAAAATTCAAATCAATAGCCTCTCCCTCCCCACTTTCTTCACTATTTAGGTTCTTGGCGATAAACGTTTTGGTAAACGGAGTGAACCCTTCTTCTTCGATTCTGTTGGTTACAATTTCTTCCGCATTATAAAACTCTTTGGTAAAACCGTAGGAACCCAAAAACCATAACACAATTGAAATTGCCAGTATGATTTTACCTGCACCTAAAACGAAACTTTTGGTTTTCTCAACAACGGTATAAAGAACGTTTTTAAAGAGAGGCCAACGATAAACAGGCATTTCTACCATAAAAATCGATTTACCTTTGATCTTTAAAAACTTGTTCAGAACCATGGCCGAAAGCACGGAAGCTGCGAAGCCAATCAAGTAAAGCGACATAAGGGTCAGGGCCTGATAGCTAAAACCCAAAACAGCCCCTTCTGGAATGACCAGCGCAATCAAGATCAGATACACCGGTAACCTAGCGGAGCAGGTGGTAAAGGGCACCACCAGAATGGTAATCAACCTTTCTTTCCAGCTATCAATGGTTCTGGCTGCCATTACAGCAGGAATGGCACAGGCCGTACCCGACATAAGCGGCACTACACTCTTACCGGTAAGACCGAAAGGTCGCATAACCCTATCCATCAAGAATACAACACGGCTCATATACCCGGACTCTTCCAAAAGAGCCATAAAAAGGAAGAGAAAGGCAATTTGAGGAATGAAAATAACGACACCCCCTATGCCCGCGATAATTCCCTCTGCAAGCAAATCGGTCAATATGCCGGGGGGAAGGTTGTTGGATGTCCATTCCGCCATAGCGGCAAAACTTTCGTCAATCAGATCCATAGGGTAACCGCTCCACTCATAAATAGCTTGAAAAATAAGCATGAGTATCGCTATGAAAATAACATAGCCCCATATCTTATGGGTAAGGATTTTGTCGAGGTCGGCCCGAGGCCCTTTGGCGTTTCTAAAATCTATCTTATAGCTCTCTTTAAGCGTACCATTGATAAATTGATATCTAAGAACCGTTTCTTTGTGCTGAAGGCGCTTCAGGTCTGCCTTTGATTTTGACTTTAGGTTATCAAACTCGCTTGGATCTTTCTTGGTTAAAGGCGAGAAATTCACATCTTGAGTCACCAGCAGCCATAGTTTGTAGGCCTCATAGTCGGGAAACAACTTCTCTAAATGCGAAAAATAGGTCGGTTCAATAATCCTGCAATCTATACTCGGCTCATCTGAGAGCTCTTTGTAATTGTGAATGAGTTCTTTTAACCTCTCAATACCCTCTTTTTTTCTTGTGCTTACCAAAGCTACTTTGGTATTCAATTTTTCCTCCATAAGGGGAATGTCCAATGTAATGCCCTTTCGAGACATTCGATCCGACATATTGATTACCAATATGGTGGGTATTTGTAAATCTTTGATTTGGGTGAAGAGGAGCAGGTTTCTTTTAAGATTTTCTACATCGCACACCACTACGGCCACATCAGGATAATCTTTATTGGTATTATCCATCAAAATTTCAGCAACAACACTTTCGTCGGCGGAAGTAGTATTGAGACTATAGGTGCCCGGTAAATCTAAAATATGAGCTTTCGTGCCGCGAGGCAATTTGCAAATACCTTCTTTTTTCTCGACAGTGATGCCAGGGTAATTACCAACTTTCTGATTAAGGCCGGTTAATTGATTGAAAACGGAAGTTTTTCCGGTATTAGGATTGCCGATGAGGGCAACGTTAATGTTTTTACTCATTGTTGGTGGTCCGCTTCAATAAGGTCTAGCTCAATCTTTTGGGCCAAATCTGTTCTAATGGCAATGTGCGAACCGTTAACATTAATATAGATGGGGTCGTTCAAGGGTGCTCGCTGCACCAGTTCTACCGTATTGCCCGGCAAACAGCCAAGCTCGAGAAGTTTAATGGGCAGGTCGTTATCGGTAAAATCTTTGATGACTCCTTTTTGTCCTTTCTTTAATGTGGCTACAGTAATTGACAAACCTTATTTAGATTTATTAAAAGTAAGAGCAAAAATAAGGTAATTTATCTATCTGCACGTGCGAATTAGTTATTATATGAATTCTTTAGTATCCTTAGGTCATTCATTAGCTCGTCAACATCCTCACTCTTAGTGCCATCGTAGAAGCCCCTGATGCGTTTTTCCTTATCTACCAGAATAAAATTCTCAGTATGTATCATGTCGTAGGGTCCGCCATCACCATCGGTCTTTACTGCGAGGTACGATTTTCTGGCAAGCTCATAGATTTGTTTTTTATCTCCTGTAACCAAGTTCCACTTCGAATCATCGACCCCTTTTTCCAAAGCATATTTCTTCAGTTGTGCCACCGAATCTATTTGGGGGGTTACCGAATGAGATAAGAGCATTACATCACCTTGGTCTTTGATCCGCCTTTGTATATCGGCCATATTTTTGGTCATAATGGGGCATATGGTAGGGCATGTGGTAAAGAAAAAATCGGCAATGTAGATTTTCTGGTCGTAGTCTCTTTGCGTAATGGTATCACCATTTTGGTTGATGAGTTCAAAATCGGAGATGGTATGGTACTTTTTTCTGAATTGAACGGTACTGTCGACCAATTCTGAGTTGACCATTGATGGTTGATAGATGGTCAACATTTTTTTAGGCTGTAATGCGTCATAAAAAAGATAAATAATAACGGCAGATAGTATCACTAGAACGATACCGAACAGTTTAAACTGTGCCAAAAACGAACGCATAATCTTTTTGACAAAGATACGTTAGTACAGTGAAGCATTCAAGGTATGAACACTATAGGCGTACTAAATGTTTCTTAAAAACTATTTGCACATCAACTTTCCTTTTTTTTTAGAGGTGGTAAAACCTTACTTTTGTGCGTTTAATTTTAGAAAATATAGATGGATCCCATATTGATCAAGACCATTCAATTCTTTTTAAGTCTTTCGCTTTTAATCGTACTTCATGAATTGGGTCATTTTATTCCAGCTAAGCTTTTCAAGACCAGAGTAGAGAAATTCTACTTGTTTTTCGATATCAAGTTTTCCCTTTTTAAAAAGAAAATAGGAGAGACCGTTTACGGTATTGGGTGGCTACCTTTAGGTGGTTATGTGAAAATCGCGGGTATGATCGATGAGAGCATGGATACCGAAGCTCTTAAAGAAGAACCGAAAGAATGGGAGTTCAGGAGTAAACCGGCTTGGCAGCGCCTAATTATTATGATTGGCGGGGTTACCGTTAATTTTATACTGGCCTTTATTATTTATATAGGATTGGCCTATACGTATGGTGAGCAAATCATACCGGCCGATAGCCTTAAAGATGGGGTAAGGGTCGTTGAGCAAGAGATTGGCGACCAATTGGGTATAAAGACAGGCGATAAGATTTTAGCGGTCGATGGTAACAAGATTGAGGATTTCAATACTGTTTTCATGGAAATCATCAACGGTAACTCCATTACTATTGAGCGTGACGGTCAAGTGATGGAAAAAGAGATACCCGTAGATTTTATTTCTACATTGATAGATGATAAGGATAAGGCCAGGTTTCTTAGCTTTCGTCAGCCCTTTATCGTTCAGGAAATAGCTCCTGATTCGCCCAATAAAGGTGCTGACCTTCAAAAGAATGATGTGCTGGTGGCCATAAATTCGCAACCAGCCACTTATATGGATGAGGTCGTTCCTATTTTGGAGGCCAATAAAGGAAAAAAAGTTACCCTTACCATTAAAAGAGAGAATGGTGCGACCAAAAAGGTCGATGCCCAAGTTAGCGACGATGCCAAAATAGGCGTAGCTATTGCTACGACCATGAAAGAGTATGAGCGTATGGGTTATTTCAGAATCGAGACCCGTAAGTATTCTTTTATGCAGGCTATTCCTGCTGGTATCGATCGTGGTGTAGGTACCGTAACGGGGTATCTGAAGCAATTAAAGAAAATTTTCAACCCAGATACCGGTGCTTATAAGGGAGTAGGTGGTTTTGCGGCTATTGGCGGACTTTTTCCTGATTCTTGGGATTGGGAGATTTTTTGGAGTACCACAGCCTTCTTATCAATTATGTTGGCCGTTTTAAACCTTTTGCCGATACCAGCTTTGGATGGTGGACATGTCATGTTCCTTCTTTATGAAATAGTTACAGGCCGTAAACCGAGCGATAAATTTTTAGAGTACGCGCAAATGATCGGGTTCTTTTTATTGTTAGCGCTTATTCTCTTCGCCAATGGTAATGATTTGTATCGTTGGTTGACCGATAAATAGATTAAAAAATTTGTTGGGCACAAATAAAAAAACATTTATATTTGCACCCGCTTTAAGAGATTAAAGCATCATATTTTCCTCCTTAGCTCAGTTGGTTAGAGCATCTGACTGTTAATCAGAGGGTCCTTGGTTCGAGCCCAAGAGGGGGAGCTTAATTATAGAAAGCCTTTCGAGAAATCGAGAGGCTTTTTTTTACTAACTAAGTCTATAAAGCCCATGAACTGAAACTATTATATTTCATATCTTCCATACGCAATAAAACCAAGGTTATAATCCTTCACAATTTTTTCCATGCGTATACTTCTATTAATAGTGCTATCAGGGTTTATCTTTCTTTCATGCAATTCCGGTAAAAAAAATCGCGACGCTCAAAACCAAGAAAAAGTGGAACGAGTTGAAAAGCCAAACGTTATTTACATTCTAGCCGATGATTTGGGTTACGGAGATTTGGGTTGCTACGGCCAAACAAAGTTCGCTACTCCGAATATTGATAAATTGGCCCAGAAAGGAATGCTATTTACCCAACACTATTCGGGTAGTACCGTTTGCGCCCCTTCTAGATCGGCTTTGATGACCGGTATGCACACAGGCCATACCGTTGTTAGGGGCAATAAAGAGGTAAGGCCCGAGGGGCAACATCCGATTCCTGATAGCACCTACACCTTGGCTGAAGCATTTAAAAGCGCGGGGTATCAAACGGGAGCCTTTGGTAAGTGGGGTTTGGGGTATCCCGGATCGGAAGGTGACCCGACAAAACAAGGTTTTGATACTTTTTTCGGATACAATTGTCAACGTTTAGGCCATAATTATTATCCGAGACATTTATGGTCTAATAATGATTCCTTAATTCTGGAGGGCAACCACGGTACCAAAAAGGAGGTCTACGCCCCTAATTTGATTCATGAAAAGACCCTTGCTTTTATAGATGAGAATAAAGAGAATCCATTTTTTCTATATGTTCCGTCTATAATTCCACATGCAGAGTTAGTGGCCCCTGATAGTATTATGAACGCTTTTCGGGGTAAATACGACCCTGAACATCAATTTCAGGGAGTTGATGAAGGACCGGATTATAGAAATGGGCCGTACGGAAGTCAAAAGGAAAGCCATGCCGCCTTTGCCGCTATGGTTTCGTTGTTAGATTTGCAAGTAGGGGAAATTATGGATAAGGTAGAAGAACTTGGTTTGACAGATAATACCATCATTGTCTTTACATCCGATAACGGGCCGCATCAAGAAGGTGGTGCTGACCCTGATTATTTTGACAGTAACGGGCCTCTAAAAGGGTATAAGAGAGATTTATACGAAGGTGGTATTCGGGTGCCTATGATTGTCAGTTGGCCGGGCGTGATTGATGAAGGAAGCAAAACCGATCACATTTCAGCTTTTTGGGATGTTTTTCCAACCTTGACCGAGATCTTGAAAATTGACTCCCCTAATAATATCGACGGAATTTCCTTTTTGTCTACCCTAAATGGGGATAGTGAAAGCCAGAAAGAACATGAATACCTGTATTGGGAGTTTCATGAAAAAGGAGGTAGACAGGCCGTTCGTATGGGAACTTGGAAAGCCGTTAAATACGATGTTTTCAAGGGAAAGGAATCTAAAATTGAACTTTACGATCTGGAAAACGATTTACAAGAAGAGAATAATGTGGCTGCTGATCATCCGGAAATTATAAAAGAGATGCAAATGATTTTAGACTCAGCCAGAACCCCATCTTCAGTGTATCAGTTTTCGCAAACGGGTTATTTAAATCCTTAGTAATTTCTTTCTTTATCCTATGAATATTTAGAGAAGATTTTCTTGCCAATGAGTATCACTCCCTCCCCAACTTTTCCACAACACTTTGAGGTACTTTTAAAACGGTGCCGTGGCGGGTACCTTCCGGAAAGCTGATTTGGTCGCTGATATCTTCCCATTCTTTTAAATCTTTAGAGCGTACCGCACCGTATTGGTGGTCTATGTATTTGTCAAAATACACTACCCAATGCCCGTCTACCATGGCAGCGGTGGGGCCTTCTGCCCAATAATTTCCAGTTATGGGTTTGCTAGCAGCACTATAAGGGCCTGTAAGCTTATTGGCATAGGCAATTTTTATGTTCTTTTCCGCAGGCTCTCGGGTTTCATCCTTTAAAAACATCACGAATTGGTCCCCATGCTTTTTAATGCTGGAATCAATGACATTAAAACCGGGTTCATACAGGAGTTGGGTATCGCTAAAATTTTTAAAATCTTTTGTGGTTACATAGTACATGCGATGGTTATAGCCGCTTTCTTCTTTTGATTGGGTTTCCGGAAATTTCCCTTCAATGGTACTGGCCCAATAAATCATATATGTTTTGGTGTCGGAATCATAAGTAATTTCCGGAGCCCATGTATTTCTGGCTTTAGGTTCATGGGCCATCACGGGAATGAACTGCTGCTCAGACCAATTGATCAAATCATCTGAATGAGCATAGCCAATTCCACGGTCCGTCCAACTAACTGTCCAGACCATGTGGTACTTATTGTCCCCTCCTTTAATTATACAAGGATCTCGCATTAGGGAATCTTTACCTACTAAAGGTGTTAAGAACGATTGGTCGTTCTTTAGCGTTTTCCACTTAAGGCCGTCGTCACTTTGCGCAAAATGGAGACCGTCTTCTCCATTTCCCTTAAAATAAGAGAATAGGTAGATTTCCTTTTTGACAATATATTCATGGGCCCGAAGCCAATGCTCCAAATCGTCAGGCCAATACTGGTTGGTACCCACAACGCCAAGACCCATACCGTGCCTTCCTTTTTCATATAGGTGCATTTCGGCATCCACTTCATTGTTTTTAAGAGCCAAATAGTAGTTAATACTGTTCTCTACCGGCACCGCTTTATCGACCGTGGTATGAATTAGAAATGTGGGTGGTGTTTGTTTATTTACCTGTTTCTCGTTCGAATACTTCTGAAGGTCTTCTGCATTGGCATTTTCTCCCAATAGATTGGTACGAGAACCCATGTGGGTGATGTTCTCATCCATGGAAATGACAGGGTAAACCAAGATAGAGAAGTCAGGTCGGGCACTTGCCGTATAGTTTGAAGTATATACCTGGTCGTTGTAGTGGGTGGATAGAGTGGAAGCCAAATGACCTCCTGCAGAAAAGCCCATAATGCCTATTCTATCTGGCTTGATTTTCCATTCTTTTTCTTTCGAACGTACCATTCTCATAGCTTCTTGTGCATCTTGCAGCGGACCGACCGATTTATTTTTCATCGTTCGATCGTTAGGCATGCGGTATTTAAGAACAAATGCCGAAATACCTAAGGTATTGAACCAACGTGCTACTTTATGACCTTCTTTTTCGATGGCCAAATGTGAATAGCCACCACCGGGGCAGATAATGACAGCTGTACCAGAATTATTTTGCTCATCTGCCAGATAGATACTTAACTCGGGTTTAGAAATTTTGCTGTAACCCCGAATCTTACCTTGACTATCGTACTGCACTTCTTCTTTAAAGGAAGTGTCTTCAATAGCGTCAGGTGCTCCTTTAGGCCAAAGATTAATAGTCTCTTGGGCTTTGACGTTTAACAAAAGGAGTATCGCTAAGAAGGGTAATGTGTGACGGAGCTTTTTCATAGTTCTCGGTTCAAGTTTGTGGTATAGGTGGAAATGAGAGCGGAAACTCATACAGTTCTAAATCGAAAAATGGCAGTGCAGACATCAAATGATCAAAAATATCGGCCATAATGTATTCATAATTCTCCCAGCGTTTGTCGCTGCTAAAGACATATATTTCTAAAGGAATACCCTGTGTCGTAGGTGCCAATTGGCGCACCATAAGGGTCATGCCTTTGTTGACCGCCGGGTGGTTTTGAAGATAGTCATTTACATACTTTCTAAAAACACCAATGTTGGTAAGAGTTCTTCCGTTGATTGCCAAGCTTTTGTCGATGTTGTTCGAATCGTTGTGCGCGTTTATCTGTTCACTTCGGGTGTTGAGGTAGGGTTCTATAAGTTGAATCTTCTTCAAGGCTTCTATGTCTTCACTAGTTAAGAAGCGAATGCTTTTCTGGCTGATGATCAGGGCCCTCTTAATTCGCCTGCCTCCCGATTCTTGCATGCCGCGCCAATTTTTGAACGAATCCGATATCAATGAATAGGTAGGAATGGTGGTTATAGTCTTGTCGAAATTTTGAACCTTTACCGTAGCAAGGGTTATTTCAATTACATCTCCGTCGGCCCCATATTTTTCAAAAGTAATCCAGTCGCCGATTCGAACCATATCATTGATACTAACTTGTATACTCGCCACCAAACCAAGAATGGAATCTTTAAAAATTAAAAGTATAACAGCAGAACCCGCACCCAATGCGGTGAAGAATTTGATAAACTCTACTTCTGTTATAATGGCTATAATGGTGAGCACACCTACAAACCAGGCGAAAATCATAAAAACCTGTATGTAGCTATCCATCGGTTTATCACGAAACCTAGGCTTTGTTTTCAAGTAGTCGTTGATACTTCTAAATATGCTTTTGACGGTAAAGAGTGTTAGAAATACAAAGAGTATGCGCAACAATTTGAAGACGATAGTGCCTGCATATTCAAAATCGACCATAGCAAAAGGCACGATTTCAAATAGTATGGCCAAGGGTAAAATATGTGCTACATATCTGGGTACTTTATTGGCGACTAAAAAGTTATCGAAATTGGTCTTTGATTTTCGGGCCAACCTTAAAGAAACGGAACGCAGAAGCTTCCAGATAACCATGTCTAAAAACCATGCAAGAATCAGGGCCGCCAATAATAACACGAACATGTTCAGGTAGGCGGCAGAACTTTCGTTCATACCCATTTCCAAAAAATACTTATAAAGCAAACGCGGTAATCCGTTATCCATCAGGAAAATTTTAATCTTGAGGGAACAAAAATACATCTAGAAAAGCAATGCAAGTTTTTTAAGGGCGGGTATAACAAAAATTTAAATATTCGAATCGGACAAAGATTCTACTTCATTTTATAGATTTCACTACCGGCCAAAAGAAAACACCCGAGACCGTAATCTTCAAAATCGGGTACCTTGTCATAAGATAGTGGCTGACCATCTTTGGGCTCTTTTCCGGTGGACTGTAAATAACCCAGAAAGCCGTTGTTGTGAAGCCCGTCTTTTATCATGGCCTCCCATGCTTTTTTAATGACCGGCAGGTAGGTGTCCCTATCCAGAATTTCATTATTTACGCCGTAGGCCATGGCAAAGGTGAAAAGTGCCGTGCCCGACAGTTCTTTGCCACCAAAGTTTTTAGGGTCATGCAAGCTTACGTTCCAAAAACCGTCTTTTCTTTGAATGGGAATCAGTGCCTTGGCCATAGTTTTAAAGTCATCGATGTACTGGTCTCTATGAGGAGCGCTTTCCGGTATAATGCTCAATACCTTTGCTAAAGCGCCAATTACCCATCCGTTACCGCGGCTCCAATACGAATCTTCACCGTTAGGTTCGGTATAAGGTGGGTCAAAATCTGCATCACGCCACCATAGACCGTCCTCAGCATTAAAAAGCCCTTTCTCGCCATGCTCGTTTCTCGTGAACATATACATTTCATACATTTTTTCATAGTACCGCTCGTCGTTCTCAAGAACACCCATTTTGGCAAATACGGGCATACCCATTTGTATGGCATCTATCCACCACCAATCATCAACTTGCGGGGTGTTTAAAAGCATATTTAGCGTGGATCTGGTGGCCTTTAATTTTTTCGAATCGGGCTCTAGGTTATAGAGGTCTATGTAGGTTTGGGCGGCGCAGTAATCATCGGCATTTCGGTTGGCCGTGCCATAGCGAAAGCTCCAGTTATGAAATTCGGCCCAGTCGTATGCGTATTGGTAATACTCTTCCTTTGGCCAGATTCCGTAAAGTGCCATTAGCCCTTCGTAGTAAACGGCGCGCGTCCATATATTACTCGGACGTTCTTTGTTCGTAACAATGGTCTTGCCCACATCTGGCCATTTTTGCATGAAATAGGCATTGGCCAATTCCATGTTTTTAAGAACTTGTTCACGGTCAAAAGTTTGTGCTTGAACCATTGCTAATGCAAATAAGGCCAGTAGTGATGATAATACTCTTTTCATTATGCTATAGTTAGTTGTTATCGAGTTGTAAGGGTTGTAAGGTTGGTGTGTTCAAAAGGCCCGACGGCATTGGTTGCCACTTTGTGGCATCGAACTCTTTATAATCTTTGTTGACCATGTTGATTTCGTGAAAAATTTTCCATTCTTCTCCTCGAAGTTCCTTTGCACGAATTCTATTTGCCGGAAGATTGGTCACTTCTATCTTAATGGAATTTCTCCCTTTTTTAAGAGTGTCAATATCTATTTGAAAGGGGTTAGACCAAAGCGCGCCCAAATATTCTTCATTGAGCCAAACTTTGGCACTTTCCCGAACATCGCCGAGATGAAGTCTCCAATGATTTATCTGTTCGTCGGGGTTTTCAAAATCTATCTCATATTTCGCGGTACCAGAAAAGTACTCGGCTTCCTTTGAGAGTACTGTCCATGATTTCAATTGATTAATTTTCGTTGTCTTGGGCAGCTGCGGTCCTCCGCTAATAAATGACAAAGTCCATTCGCCTTCTAACGGATATTCAGTTTCGATGGGTTTCGAATAATTCCACGTGGGCATATTACTTTCCTTCCCCGATTTTAAAAATAGCGACCCCCCTGACGGTATCTGAACTTTTACCAAGGTCTGTTCACCTTGCTTTTGAGTGGCTGCTTTTCCAAAAGTCTTTGTAAGTGGGTCTAGAATAATGACTTCTTTTGCCTCCGCTGTAATGGGAATGTAGTCATCAATATTTTGGGCAGTATGGTTCACCAAAAAGTACAGTTGCTCACCCTCAACTTTTCGTTTGATAAATTTGAGTCCTGATTTTACCAAGTTTTCGTGTTTGACCCCTGCCATTTTTAAATCTTCCCAAAGATCGGTGGTTGGTTTCAGTTTATTTTCGGACATCAAGGCTTTTAGCATTTCACATCTTTTTTCAAACTCGAAAAAACCCGGAACGGTCGACGGCAAATCTTGAAAAATAATCGAGGCCCCTTCTTCTTTTAGCGAAATCAACTTTTCGAGTGTAGCAAAAGGCATATGTTCAATAGGAGGTACCACAAGGCTCTTATAGGTTCCTCCTGGAAGCACGATTTCTCCATTTATGACTTTAGCTTCTTCTATAAATCGATCGCTGATAAAATCGGTTGAAATCCCTTTTTTTATAAACTCTTGATTGGTTTGGTAAAATGGGGTTTTCAATAACCATTCATCTAACGAGTGTATTTTGAATTGAAAAAAGAGGGACCCGTTGTGGAACTCATGCCAAACATCATGTATCGGCCAATAAAGCAAAACATCATTATCAGGTTGCCCCGATTGTAAAAGACTTTGGCAGTTCGCGATATAAGAGAATAATTCAGAAGCGTCTTGCCAAATAGTATTATTCGGGTTAAAGTTGACCGAGGCATAGAATTTCCAACCGGGCCATTCGGCTCGATCTGGTGAATAAGTAGCACCGTGAAGAAAGATATGGTTGATACCATTTAAAAGTAAATCTTCGGCTTCTGGTTTAGTTTGTGATAAAGCAGTTTTAAAATGGTCTCGTAACCAGGTAAATGTTTCTGACGAGGTTAGCTGTTTACCTGAAATGTGGGCGGCTGAAGAAGAAAATTTGAGCATGACCGCATCAGCATCGCCCTGCCTTATATCTTCTTCCTCCCTTCGTAAACCCTCAATTTCATAGGGCATTGAACCAAAAGTTTCACATTCGGGTATATCGGCCGACGCGTACATGTCGATGAGATTGCCCGGAGAGCCATGAGCCTGTAAACGCGTAAGAAAACCTTTTTCATTGGCCCATTCGGTCCATGGCCGGTCAAATTGCGTCAATAGTAAGTCTGATAATGTCTCTCGGTAATCGCTACGCAGTCTATTCGCGGTTTCGTTATTACCACTCAAAAGTTGCTGAATATAAGGTCTTAAATCGTAGCCTCTACGTTCTTGAAACTCCTTAAAAAATCTAGGAGTAAAATCGGTACCATACACCTCATAACTATCATTGAAAATGGTGCGAAGGTTTTTGCCATGCGTTGAGAAAGCTTCATTAAAAGGTTTCACATAATTTTGAAAGGCCAATTTTGAGTAGTGGTCTACGGTCAAGCCAGCTCCACCAGGGGCGGCACGCTTTACTTGTTGCCCCGTTTTTGCTTCGTAGAACAGGTAAAGCTTGTAATCCTTGCGTTTGGTTTTCCATTTCAAATGGCCGTCTTTAGCCAAGGATGTCAGATTTTCATAATGGCCCGAATTATCAAAAGCTAAGATTTCAATGGGACGAGAGGCACCTCTATCTTTTTCATTTTTGGGAAGAAGTTCCATATCGATTTTTTCACCTTTAGAAAGATGCAAGGTGTCGATAATTAATTTGGTCGCTGCGTCTTCTTGCGTTACTTGAGGGCCGCCATAGGGCCATCCAGTACCAAGCGTCATATCCACTCCCATGTTGTTCTCTCCTGCAGTTTTGATGGTGTAATCCAGGGCGTTTAACCATTCGGAAGACAGATACTTCAAATAGTTTTTTTCTTCCCCTTTGACTCCGTAAATAGGCTGAATTTCCACCCCGCCTAGCCCGGCCTTTGACATTTCTTCGAGTTGGGCTTTAATATTGGGTTCATCAACTGCATTGCCCATCCACCACCAGCGAGTCCAAGGTTTGTGTGTTCGGGTAAGCTCGGGCCACGGTTCTGTAGATTGATTTTGGGCAATGGCGGAGGAAGACATGAATAGTATACATCCAAATAAAGTAATCGATTGCGCAAATAATCTGTTCAATTTATGTTCTTGCATGGTGTTTTCCCGCTATTTGATAAATGAGAGTGCCCTAAAATAAGACCGGTATTTTTCACCACCATCCTGTGCTGTACTGCAAGCCCCTAAAATAGGGCAGTATACTACAGGATGCCGCACCCTTGTTCTATTGCTATTTTTGAATTTCGATTTGAAAATATACAAAGGATTTCTACAAGACTACAAATTTGATGAGCTCGGTTTTTGAGCTTTTTAGATTTCAATGAAGATGCGGGAACATCGGTAATGTAGTAAAACAGTTATATGAGAATGTTACGATTGGGTCTTTTTATGGCCCTTTTAATGAACATCGTTCAAGCCCACGCCCAAACGGGCTTGGGGAATTTTCAGAAGGTTGATTCCGAAAATGGGAATAAGATAGTCTTCGCCACGGATGAAGCTAAAGTACAGTTAGAATTTTGTACCCCAAGTTTGGTCAGAATAAGGTCAAGTTGGGATGGTGATTTCTCCGAGAATGAACCATGGATGGTGGTGAAGTACGACTGGCCCGAAGTCATATATACTGCCAAAGAATCAGAAGCGACTATCAGTTATAGCACTGATAGTTTAAACATTTTAGTACATAAAACCCCCTTTTTCGTAACTATTAGTGACAAAGAAGGCAAGGTTTTGACCAGCGAAGCGGAACAAGACAAAATCTTCGGTTCCTCTAAGAATAAAGACACGGTGAACGTCACAAAAAAGCTTTTTCCTGATGAGCACTTCTTCGGTTTTGGAGAACGGATGGATTTTTTGGATAGACGGGGTAAAGCGCTGCGACTGAATGTTGGCCGCGGTCAAGGTAGGCCTCATATTGTGGGCGCCTATGATGTGTTACAGGCCAATTATTCACCCGTACCCTTTTTTATGAGTACCCGTGGTTACGGCATTTTTCTTCATAATGCCAACCCTACAAATTGGAATATGGGCCATAGTAACCCAGAAACCTACTCCTTTTCAGCTGAAGGGGGCGAGCTAGACTACTATTTTATGTACGGGCCAGACTTCAGTTCTATTTTAGATGCGTATACAGACATCACTGGTAAAGCCCCAATGTTACCCAAGTTTGCGATGGGGCTGCATGTGGGTACTTATAGTGGGGGCACATGGGGTCATGAAGAAGAAACCTCTACCGATTATGTGGTTGCTTTGGCTCAAAAATTTAGGGATTTGAACATACCGCTAGACGTATTACATCTAGATTCAACTTGGCGAATTTTCGGAGAAAATGGAGGTACGGGCGCTACATCATTCGAATGGAGGGAAACGTTTAAAAATCCGGAGGAAATGTTCAATGACCTCTATGCGCTAAATCTTAATATGGTAGGTCTTCATTTACGACCGAGATTTGACAATGGTAAGGAATTAAGGTTGCTCGATGAGGCCCGGCGTAAAGGGTACGTTTATCCTGAGCCGAACAACCTAGGCGAGTTCGTTAATTTCTTTGATGAGAAATCAGTTGATTGGTGGTGGAAGAACGGCGTGAAAAGAGTGGCCGATCAAGGTGCGATGTTCTTGAAGACCGATGAAGGCAGTGCTTTTGGGCATAAGGCAAATGAAAGCGAAAAAACTGGTCCGCAAGGGAAGGAGATAAATGCGCTGCATAATCTTTTTCCTATTGCTTATGCAAAGGCACCCTATGAAAAATTTGCCGAACATAACAAGATGAGGGGCATGAACCAAACACGCGAAGGTTATGCCGGTATTCAGCGTTACCCCTACATTTTCGCTGGTGATTGGCCTAGTGAATGGCAATATTTTGAACCCGTAATTAAGGCTGGCTTGAATATTGGTCTTTCAGGAGTGGGTAATTGGGCCCATTGTATGGGAGGTTTTGAACATGTCGCCGACCCTGAACTTTATATTCGTTGGTGCCAATTCGGTTTAATGAGCCCCATCGCGCATTTGTTCGGTATGGAGCACCCCAACTATAAAGAACCATGGAACTACGGGGAAGAAGCGCAAAGCATATTTAAGAAATACGATGAACTCAGGTATGAGTTGATGCCTTATTTATATAGTACTTTGTATCAAAATCATTCAACAGGCCAACCCCTCATGAGGGCCTTGGTTCTAGATTACCAAAAGGACCCCAATGTCTACGAAATTACCGACCAGTATATGCTTGGTGACAATCTTATGGTCTGCCCTGTAACTACTAAGGGAGCGCAAACTAGAACGGTCTATTTGCCCGAAGGCAATTGGGTCGATTATTGGACAGGGAACACCTTTTCGGGCAAAAAGTTTATAAGCGTTCTCTGCCCTTTGGATAAAATGCCTCTCTTTGTTAAAGCTGGTGGAATATTGCCAAAACAAGAACTGATAAATTATGTAGGGGAAAAAGAAATCAACTCTTATGATTTGGAAGTTTTTATCGGAGGTGATAGTGCTTTCGAGCTTTATCATGACGATGGAAAAAGCATGAAATATACCGAAGGTGATTTTGCCACTACTTTAATTAAAGCAGAAAGTAAGCAAGACCGTACAGTTATTCAAATTGACCCTTCCGAAGGTAAGTTTGATACAAGTGACATCACCTATAATGTAAAGGTACATTTGAATGAAAAGCCAAAAACGGTGATGGTGAATAATGAAAAATTAGTGGTTTCCGATACAGAAAATGAAAATAACCCATATTATTGTAATCGATTACTCTACATTCCTAATTTGGACAATTCACATACTTTGAATGTAGAGGTTATCCAATAAAAATTTTCTCAACAAAACTCACTACTGCAATTCATGAAAAATTACATTGAATCCTGCTTTAAGGGCCCAAAGATTAGAACGTGCTTATCAATATTAGCAATGGGCACCATTTTATTAATATCTCAAGAGGTAAGCGCACAGCAGCCCGCCAATGATATGACGGCTCCTTTACATTTAATGCAACCAGACTATGAAACCCCGTACGATGTGCCGTCCAAAGAAGGGATAGTTGAAGTCATCGACCGAATTTATGATTATCTGAATTCGGTTACCCCGCCGGCCCTGATCGATAAGAATAGCGGAGAGGTAATAACCAACTATAAAAAAATAAAGAAGGATCAAGAAACCGCTTTTCAAACAGGTGATTTTCGCTTAACGAGTTATGAGTGGGGGGTTACCTATGCGGGTATGTTATTGGCAAGTGAGGTTACCGAAGAATCTAAATATGCCGATTATACCAATGAACGTCTTAAGTTTTTGGCTGACATACGGCCCTTTTTTGAAGATTTAGAAACTAAGAACGCCGAGTTAAAACATCCCATGAAGCGAGTTTTACACCCGCACGCGTTAGATGATTCTGGTGCCGTATGCGCGGCCATGATCAAAGCCAAAACCAATGGCTCGGAGGCGAATTTAGACCCTTTGATCCGAAATTTTATGGATTACATTTCTAATGGTCAATATAGATTGTCAGACGGTACATTGGCACGAAATAGACCTATGAAAAACTCCCTTTGGCTCGATGATCTTTTTATGAGCGTGCCGGCCTTGGCGCAAATGGGCAGTTATTCGAAAGACCCAAAATACTTTGATGATGCCGTTAAACAAGTGCTACAATTCGCTCAACGCATGTTCAATGAAGAAAAAGGGTTGTTTATGCATGCCTATATCGTAGACTCTGAGCAGCACCCAGAGTTTTATTGGGGCCGCGCCAATGGGTGGGCCATTATGACCATGGTCGAACTTTTAGAGGTTCTGCCAGAAAACCATAAGGGTAGGTCTGAGGTTCTCGATTTGCTGAAAAAACATATCGAAGGGTTGACCCGATTACAATCAGGTAAAGGGTTGTGGCATCAGTTGCTCGACCGCAATGATTCATATCTTGAAACTTCGGCAAGCGCTATTTATACCTATGCCATTGCCAGATCTATCAATAGAGGTTATGTTGATGGTAAAGCTTATGGGCCTTCGGTAACGTTGGCCTGGAATGCAATTACTGAAAAAGTGAACGGTAAGGGGCAGGTTGAAGGTACTTGTGTTGGTACCGGTATGGGCTTTGATCCCGCTTTTTATTATTATAGGCCGGTAAACGTTTATGCGGCCCATGGCTACGGGCCGGTTCTGTTAGCAGGAGCCGAAATGATTGCGCTTCTTCAAAACAGTTATCCTAAATTGAATGATAGTGCCATTCAATTTTATGACAGCGAAATCAAAACTGATGGACCCATATTCGGGGAGAAGTAAGAGTCGATTTTAGTTTTTTAAAACATCAAGGCAAGAGTACTTGATCATAGCTGTTGGGTGCTTTTGCCTTCATTTTTTAATATAAAAAAGGTGTCAAATGATTAGAAACGCTTTTACCATGAAATTGAAGCCAGGGTTCGAGGCCGAATACAAAAAAAGACATGACGAGATTTGGCCTGAGTTATCAAAGTTATTGTCAGATTCGGGTATTCATGAATACTCGATATTTCTTGATGAACAGACCTTGACTTTGTTCGCCTTTCAAAAATTGGAAGATGGTTTCGAGCCGTCGAAAATTCCTAACGACCCCATTGTTAAAAAATGGTGGGCTTATATGGCAGATATTATGGAGACCAATGATGACAATTCTCCTGTGGAAACCTCGTTAAGGGAAGTCTTTTTTATGGAGTAATCCTGAGTCTTTATCCTAATAAAAAATATAATCTCTGAGACCTGAACCCTTATAATTCTTTAAGGCCTCTGCCGCGACCTGGGCATTGAAAAGGGCGCCATCTAAATTCGTATGGGTGTGGTCTTTAGGAAAGAACTTCTGAACATTTTCCTCACCGAGTTCTTCATATTTCTTCGCAATCTGATTACTAAGGTCTATAAAGGGTACTTCTTCTTCAGTAGCTATTTCTTCAGACCATTTAATGTAGGTTTCTTGTCTTTGTTCTACTTGCCCATCGGGCCATTCATTTCTAGGGGTCAGGCTTAGAATAATTGGTAATGCACCTTTTTCTTTTGTTTCAATAACCATTTTTCTCAGATATTGGCCGAATGTATGCACCGTTTCGGTTAGGGTATCGTTACGAACGACGTCTTGGGTTTCAAACCCTGTTCCGCTAAGTGAGCCACGGTATTTTTCTTTATCGATATTTCCGGCATCATTGTGCCCGAACTGAATGAGTACGTAATCTTCAGGCTGAAGTTTTTGAAGTATCTCGTTCCAGTGTCCTTCGGTAATAAAAGTTCGGCTGCTTCTTCCGCCAAGGGCACTATTAAAATAGTTCAATCTTGTAGTGTCGATAAACCTAGTAAAAGGTATGCCCCAACCTACGGCATTTTCATTGCCATTATCGGCCATGGTCGAATCACCGATAAGAAAAAGGTTTTTCTTTTTGGGAAGTGTTATTTGGGGGTAGTCGATTAGATAATCTTCAAGACCTGAATCTTCATTTCTTATTTCATTGACTATAATCGAAGCAGCCAGAACTGCACCTCTGGCCGAGGTATGGGTATGGTCCCTTTCGAAAAAATGGTTGCCAGTGGTGCCTTGCTCCCCAATTTCTTCCATTTTTAGGGCCATTTGGTCGTTCAAGTCGATAAATGTAGCGCCTTCCTGTTCGGCCACCTGCTTGGCCCAAAGGCCATACGATTGGTCGTTTCTAAGTACTTTTTGGTTTTCCCACTTATTTCTGGGAATAGGAGAAAGCACAATCGGCACGGCCCCTTTGCTTTTGGCATCTTTGATCAATCGACGAATGTACCATCCATAGCTGCGAACGGTTTCATGCTTTCCTGTGAGAATATTATCGATTTCCTCAGATTCTTCACCAATACCTTTGATGGTGCCCCGTGCCCTAAAGTCGTCATTGATAGGGCCATTATCGTTGTGGCCAAATTGTATAAGAACAAAGTCACCTTTGTTCAATTTGTTGTAAACCGAATCCCAAAGGCCTTTGTCTTGATATGTTCTGCTACTTGTGCCACCCAAGGCGTGATTTTCAACCTTTATTTTGGTACTGTCCAAAAATTGATTAATAAATTCTCCCCATCCCCAAAGCCCTCCGGCTCCATCGCCTTGGCCATTTTTTACCGTAGAATCTCCCACGGCATATAGAACAGGTTTTTTATTCGAATTGGTAGAACAGGAAAAGGTAAATAGTCCGGCAAGCAGAATTACCGGAAGTATGCGTAATCTCATTGTGTGGGGTTAGGAGTGCTAAAAATACAATGTTCTCCTTAACGGACAAGCGTGACAATCAATTTTTTACACCGAATTTCGTTCTATGTAACGAAACACATTTTTAACCCGCTCTTTCTTATTTTTTAGCACCATATATGCGGCAGTTTCTCCCATTGCATTAAAATCGGTACTAATGACCGTTATACCAAGAAGTTCTTTTAAAGGGGTTTCATTGTAGGATATGATGCCAATATCTTCACCTAGGGTTAGGTTTTTCTTTCGCACCTGCCGAACCAAATTTACTAAGTCAGACTCTTCGATGATCACGTAGGCATCTCGACTTTGAAGCTCCATGTCTTCATAGATTTCTCCTAAGATTTCAAATTCGAAACCTTGTTCGCCACAGAACTTTTGAAAGCCCCTTAGAATTCTACGCGGATACGGGTATACCTTTTTTTCAGGGTACACCAATATCAGTTTATCATATTTCTTTAGACGCTCTCTCCCTTCCAACAAGGCTTCATAAATGTCATTTTCAAAGTCTTGATAAAGAGCAGCGTATTCACCCTTGATTTCAATCTGTGAATTGTCTAAAACAATCAGTTTGTTCTTAGGAATTTTATTTAAAACATCCTTGACTTTATCGGTGGCCGAGGCGTGGTTCAGATTTTCATCTTTAAAATGGGGCATTATTACATAATAATCATAAGCCCCTAGGTTACGCTCTATGTAATGGGTGAAAAGTGATTCTTCGCAATGGTAAATGAACAGATTCACATGGCCATTCACCCCGAGGCCGTTTACAAAAGAATTGTAGATACGCATTTTATAAGAACTGGGCTTATTCACCAGAAAGAAGACATTGATCTTCGAGATTAAATCGGTCTTTGCAATGTAATAGCCCTTGCCCTTAACGGCGGTAATGGTCTTTTGAACCTTGAGTTGGCGGTAGGCCTTTTCAATGGTGTCCCTCGATAAAAGAAGGTCTTCACTAAGTTCGTTGATAGATGGTATTTTACTGCCAATGGGAAGATCGCCCATAGCAATATTATCCATTATCGAATCGACTACCTGCATGTATTTCGGTATACGTGAGGCTTCGTTTATTTTTATGTTCAGGGTTTTTGACATCGGGTCTTCAAAAACTAAGTTTATAGGCGAGGGTTCAACGTTTTAAACCCCCTGAATGTTTATAAACGGCTTTCATTTTTGTAGGTTCTAAAAGTAATCAAAATTTGAGGCAAGGCCATAAGTTTATGGCCTCTTTTAATTTTTTTGAAGCTAACAGGGCAGCACAGGATACTCACAGGAAATGTAATATGTATTTTTGGTCAAAGTGTTAAAACAATAAGTAACTACAAGACACACGATATGCAAAAGACATTTCAACACGTAAACTATCTATGGGACGAAAAAAAGGCTATAGAGCTGGGCGATGATCAAGTGGCCCTTTTTCTTTACAGATCCAACATTCTTGGTGCCGATTTGCGCATTACGAATTATGGGGGCGGTAACACCAGTTGTAAGACCATAGAGAAAGACCCGTTGACCAACGAAGAGGTCGAGGTTATGTGGATCAAAGGATCTGGTGGCGACATCGGTACCTTAACAAGAGCCGGTATCGCAGGCCTTTATACAGAGAGGCTGCGTAACCTTAAAAATGTCTATGAAGGTTTGCACGATGAAGATCGTATGGTCGGTCTTTTTAACCATTGTATCTACGACCTTGATAGTAGGGCTCCCTCCATCGACACTCCTTTGCACGGTTTATTGCCATTCAAGCATATCGACCACTTGCATCCTGATGCACTTATTGCAGTAGCAGCTGCGAAGGATAGTGAAAAGGTGACCAAAGAAATTTGGGGAGATACCATGGGCTGGGTGCCATGGCAAAGACCTGGGTTTGATTTAGGTCTTCAGTTGGAGAAATGTTTGAACGATAATCCAGGTATTCGCGGTATTGTCTTAGGAAGCCACGGTCTTTTTACTTGGGGCGATACCTCGTATGAGTGCTACATCAATAGCTTGGAAGTAATTGAGAAGGCATCGGATTACATTGCCAAAAAAATTAAGGAACAAGGTCAGGTTTTTGGTGGGCAGAAGGTAGAAAGTCTTCCTGCCGATGAACGTAAAGAAAAGGCTGCACGGTTAATGCCTTTATTGAGGGGCTTGTGTTCTTCTGAAAATAGAATGATAGGTCACTTTAGTGATACCGATGTGGTAATGGAATATATTAATAGTAATGATTTGGAAAGGTTGGCACCTATGGGCACATCTTGCCCTGACCATTTCTTGCGTACAAAAATTCAGCCATTGGTACTTACGCTTGATACCTCTGAAGACCTTTCCGATTCGGAAGCGGTTCTTAAAAAGTTAGAACCTGCCTTTGAACAATATAGAAAAGAATATGCCGACTATTATGAGTCTTGTAAAAGGGACAATAGTCCGGCTATGAGAGACCCCAACCCTGTAATTATAATCTACCCAGGTGTCGGTATGTTCAGCTTTGCCAAAAACAAGCAGACCACTAGGGTGGCCAGCGAATTTTATATCAACGCCATCAATGTAATGAGAGGTGCCGAAGCAATTACGGAATATACCTCGCTGCCAAGACAAGAGGCTTTCGATATTGAATACTGGTTACTGGAGGAAGCAAAATTGCAACGTATGCCGAAAGAGCAGCCCCTTTCAAGAAAAGTAGCCTTGGTTACCGGAGGCGGCGGAGGTATCGGAAAAGCGATTGCCGACAAGTTGGCTGCGGAAGGTGCCAATGTTGTTTTGACAGACATTGCCGAAGAACGCTTGAAAGAAGGGGTAGCAACTTATAAATCCGATACGGCCGCCTATGCTGTTTGCGATGTTACCAAATCAGAGTCGATTGAAGAAGCGTATAAAAAGGCTTGTTTAGAATTCGGAGGTGTTGATATCGTGGTTCATAGTGCCGGATTGGCTATTTCAAAACCATTGACCGAAACCACGGAAAAAGATTGGGACATTCTTCAAGACGTATTGGTCAAAGGGCAATTCGAACTGGCCAAACAAGCCGTGAAAATTATGCGTACTCAAGGTTTGGGCGGTGATTTCATTAGTATCGCCAGTAAAAATGGTTTGGTATCCGGTCCGAACAACGTAGGTTATGGTACCGCTAAGGCGGCACAGCAACACATGTCTCGATTATTGGCCGCTGAACTCGGTGGTGAAAAAATTAGGGTGAATACCGTAAACCCTGACGGGGTAATCGTTGGTAGTAAGATTTGGGAAGGTGATTGGGCCGAAGGTCGTGCCAAAGCCTATGGTATTTCTGTAGAAGAACTACCGGCCCATTATGCCAAAAGAAACCTGATGAACGAAATTATCTATCCTTCCGACATCGCAGATGGTGTTTTTGCTTTCGTTGGTTTGTTGAACAAGAGTACAGGGAACATTATCAATGTAGATGGCGGAATGGCCAATGCCTTTGTTAGATAAAATAGAAGTGCGAAAATGAAGATCAATAAAGAAAACATAGAATCGGTCAATAAGAAGGTTGCCGAAAATCACCTGAACCAGTTTGATTTTCTCGCCAATAGTCTTGATCAAAAGAATATTGATGTTGACAAATTGGTCAGTGAACTGTCCGACTTTCAGGTAGCGATACCCAGTTGGGCACTTGGTGCGGGCGGAACGCGTTTTGGCAGGTTTTCGTTTTATGGTGAACCTTCTTCATTGGAGCAGAAAATCGAAGATGTTGGGGTCATTCATAGTTTGACCCAAACGGCCGGTGCAATTTCGCTTCATATTCCGTGGGATGTTCCTGAGGACTATAATGCTATTAAAGAGCTGGCTGCAGAAAACGACCTTATATTCGACGCGGTAAATTCAAATACTTTTCAAGACCAGAAGAATGCGAAAGAGAGCTATAAGTTCGGTTCTTTAAGCAATGTAAATAAACCTCCTCGAGAGCAAGCAATTGCCCATAACATAGAGGTTGTCGAAATTGGAAAGAAACTCGGTTCTAAAAGTTTGACCGTTTGGTTGGCCGATGGGTCGAACTTTCCGGGCCAAAATAATTTTCAGACAGCGCTTAAGCATACAGAAGATAGTCTCAAGGAGATTTATAAAAATCTGCCCGAAGACTGGAAGATGTTCATAGAATACAAACCCTATGAACCTAATTTTTACAGTACGGTCATACAAGATTGGGGCACTTCTTTTATGCTTGCCAATGCTTGTGGTGAAAAAGCATACACCTTGGTCGACTTGGGCCATCATTTGCCCAACACTAATATTGAGCAGATAGTTTCGACCTTGATGTTAAAGGGTAAGTTAGGAGGTTTCCATTTTAACGATAGTAAGTACGGCGATGACGATAGTACCGTAGGTAGCGTGAAACCTTACTCACTTTTCTTGATTTTCAATGAATTGGTCTATGGCATGAGAAATAATCCTCAGAACCCATATCCAGCTTGGATGATCGATGCGAGCCACAATGTGAAAGATCCACTTGAAGATTTGGTTCAATCACTAGAGGCTATTCAAGAAGCCTATGCCAAAGCACTATTGGTGAACCAAGACGAATTGAAACAAGCACAGCTGAACAACGATGTGGTGTTGGCTCAAGAACTATTGCAAGATGCCTACCGTACCGATGTGAGGCCTCTATTGGCGCAAGCTCGGCTAGCTAGAGGTGGGGCCTTGAACCCTATTCAGGCATATAGGTCATTAGATGTTAGAAGAAGTTTGATAGAAGAAAGAGGCAGGCATACCGTAGCTTCTGGTTTGTAGTAAATTCAAGTAAGTAGATGAGTATTAAGGTAACCGCAATATTTGATATTGGTAGAACCAATAAGAAGTTTTTTCTCTTCAACGAAGACTTTAAAGAGATCTATAGGGAATATGCCCGATTTGATGAGATAGAAGATGAGGATGGATATCCTACCGAAGACTTAAAAGCTTTGGAAAATTGGGCAAAGGAAACCTTTGACAAAATGCTTGCCAACCCTGAGTACGACATTCGTTCATTGAACTTCTCGTGTTATGGGGCCAGTTTGGTGCATATGAATAGTGAGGGAAGGGTAATTGCTCCCCTTTATAACTACATGAAACCCATCAAAGAGCAGATTATCGAGGAGTTCTATGGTAAGTATGGGCCTATAGATGAATTCTCGAGGGTATCGGGCTCTTTGAGTATGGGAATGCTCAATACCGGAATGCACCTTTATTGGTTAAAAAAAGAACGGCCGGAGGTTTTTAAAGAAATCAAGTATTCCCTTCATTTACCGCAATATTTAAGTTATCTGTTTACGGGTATACCTGTTAGTGAATACACCAGCATAGGATGCCATACCAATTTATGGGATTTTGAACGTAACGAATACCACCATTGGGTACTCAAAGAGAAGGTAGACAAACTTTTACCTCCATTAGTGGCAAGTAACAAGACAGTTTCGGTCGATTTTGATGGGCAGAAAATTTTGGTAGGTCCTGGTATTCACGATAGCTCTTCGGCCCTTTTGCCCTATGTAAGAAGCTTGACCAATCCTTTTTTGTTGGTCTCAACCGGTACTTGGAGCATATCTATCAATCCGTTTGTAGAAGGGGCGCTAACTATGGCGGATATCGAACGAGAAAGTTTGTACAATATGAGAATAGACGGTAGCCCGGTTAAAGTGGCACGCCTGTTCTTGGGCAATGAATACAAACTTCAGGTAAAAGAGCTTACAGAATATTTTGGGGTAGCTGCCGATTTTCACAGAACTGTCAAGTTTGATGAAGAGACCTTTTTTGAAATCAACAAAGATTTCGAGCCTATGTTCAAATGGAAGAGCATCGTGGGCAAGAATGAACCCAATACTACCTCAATACCATACGATCAATTTGAACATGCCTATCATCAATTGATGCTGGAATTGGTCTTGCTACAAGTCGATAGCATTGCCTCTGCAATTGGTGAACAAAATATCGAAGACCTTTATATAGACGGCGGGTTTAGCGATAATGATGTGTACATAAAACTATTATCTTATTACCTTCGAAGCATGAAATTACGAACTACCGATGCCTCGTTGGGTTCCGCTCTAGGAGCGGCCATCGTTATCTCACAAACTGAATTAGACCCTGCATTTTTGGCCCATAATTATGGGTTGAAAGATTTTAGTCCCGTTAAATCCGAATCTTATGAAAAGTGAAATCAATTCTGAGTACCCATCAGTAGAGGCTTTGCGTGAAAAAGCCAAGGAAAGGGTTCCGAATTTTGCCTTTGAATATTTGGATGGAGGTTGCAATGAAGATGTAAATATCGTAAGAAATACCGCGGAGATTCGTGATGTTCAATTACAGCCACGATACCTTCAGAACTATGGTGTGAGCTCGACCAAGACCAAGGTTTTAGGTATGGAGTTCGACGCTCCTTTTGGTATTTCCCCAGTTGGTCTTCAAGGACTCATGTGGCCCAATTCCCCTGAAATTTTGGCCAGGGCCGCTCACAAACATAACGTTCCTTTTATATTAAGCACGGTTACCACCATGAATATTGAGCGGGCAAGTGAGCTTACCGAAGGTAAGGCTTGGTTTCAGCTCTATAATCCGGTTGAAGATCATGTGAGAAACGATATTATCGATCGCGCACATGCGGCCGGGTGTCCTGTTTTGGTCTTGCTTTGCGATGTGCCCACATTTGGGTATCGGCCTAGGGACATTCGTAACGGACTTGCCTTACCACCGAAAATGTCGGCTAGAAATATTATGCAGATTTTGGGTAAGCCGTCTTGGGCCTTTAATACCTTGAAACATGGTCAACCAACCTTCGAGACATTAAAACCTTATACTCCCGAGGGGCTTAATCTAAAGCAATTGGGCCAGTTCATGGATAAGACCTTCTCAGGAAAATTGAATGCTGAAAAGATAAAGCCCATTCGAGACAGGTGGAAAGGTAAATTGGTCTTAAAAGGTGTTGCCAGTCAACAAGATACCGAAGATGCCATTAAAATGGGATTTGACGGAATTATCGTTTCTAACCACGGTGGGCGGCAATTAGACGCCGGTCAATCAACGATTGCATCTCTGCAAGATATCGTTCCTGATTATGGTGACAAAATTGAGGTTATGATCGATAGCGGATTACGATCAGGGCCAGATATTGCGCGTGCGATGGCCAGTGGTGCAAAATTTACATTTATGGGGCGATCTTTTATGTACGGTGCTGCTGCTTTGGGTAATAATGGTGGCAATCATACAATCGCTATGTTGAAGCGCCAGTTTCAACAGGTGATGGATCAGCTTTGTTGCGAAAAAGTAGAAGACCTTCCCCAGCATTTGATAACCAACCAAACCTAGTTTTTATGACACTTTACAGTCAAGAAGAGGAAGCGATAGAGGAGATTGTCGGGGAAGAATTCGAGAGACAACCGGTACCTCAATCAAGACTTAAAAGCTGGAAAAGCTTTTTAGGTATGTATGCCGGCGAGCATGCTGCGGGTACCGAATTCGTTATCGGACCTCTTTTTTTAACGACTGGTGTAAGTGCTTTTGATTTGATTATCGGGCTTTTGATAGGCAACTTGTTGGCGGTTTTAAGCTGGCGGTTTTTAACCGCTGAGATAGCTGTTAAGTATAGATTGACGCTGTATTATCAATTGGAGAAAATCTGTGGTAAAAAGCTGGTAATTGCCTATAACCTCGCCAACGGAATACTTTTTTGTTTTCTGGCAGGATCAATGATTACTATTTCGGCTACGGCTGTGGGTATACCTTTCGATATGGAAATGCCTAAGCTGACCGATACCATGCCCAATGGAATTACTTGGGTAGTTATAGTTATTGCCATCGGTGCAGTTATCTCCGTGATTGCCGCAAGGGGTTTCAACACTGTATCCAAGGCTGCCAATTGGATGTCTCCCGTAATTGTATTGGCATTTTTGGCCTGTGCCGTGGTTTCTTTACAAGAATTGAACGTATCTAGTTTTTCAGATTTTTGGAATATATGGGGCAATGGTTCCGAACCTTTTCCTGGGCAAATTAAATATACTTTCTGGCACATAGTATTGTGGTCATGGTTTGCCAATGCGGCTATGCACGTGGGTATGTCCGATCTTTCGGTTTTTAGGTTTGCCAAAAAAGCCAGCTCTGGGTGGACGACTGCTGCAGGCATGTATGTAGGTCACTATATGGCTTGGATCGCGGCCGCACTTTTGTATGCGGTCTATCTTCAGACTCCGGAGGCGCAAGTTTTATTAGGTAATGGGGAAGCACCACCTGTTGCTCCCGGTCCATTGGCCTACAGGGCGTTGGGCTTTTTCGGTATTCTTGCGGTGGTATTGGCCGGGTGGACGACCGCTAACCCGACCATCTATCGGGCAGGCTTGGCCTTTCAGGCGGTATTGCCCAAGACCTCTACCTTTTGGGTGACCATAATTGCAGGGGCCGTTGCGACGATAGCGGGTCTATTTCCTGCTTTTGCCATGAAATTACTTGATTTTGTGGCCCTTTACGGGTTCATTCTGGCACCTGTGGGCGCAGTAATTGTTTTTGAGCACTTTTTTGCGGAGAAAATGGGTGTGATTACGAACTATGCCGAGAAGAGTAATATCAGCTTTAATCGGGCCGTATTGTTTGCCTGGGCCATCAGCTTTGGCCTGTTTTACTTTATCTCTTTGCAGTTTGATGTCTTTCTATCATTCGTAACACTTCCTGCATGGCTTTTATGCGGTGTTCTATTTTTGGTAATTAGTAAATCCATTCAAAAAAAGGCTTTGGCCTAACTGCAGATTAAGTAGATTATTGGTCGATGACTACCTTTTCTAAGGTATCAATGATCTAATAGCTTTAAATTTTGCATTCTTAGGTAAAAACCTGTAATATGCAAATGGATTATTAATAAATGTTTAAAATCAAAAGATTATCCTTGCGGATTCATAAAAATCCTTAATTTCGCGTAATCGATTACATAATATTTTAAATAATGACAAACTACGAGTTTAGATATGCCTCTCACCCCGAGGATGCCAAAAAATACGGGACCGATGAATTAAGAGACCATTTTCTGATAGACACCTTATTTCAAGATGATACCATCAACTTGACTTATTCTATGTACGATCGGTATATAGTAGGTGGCGCAAAGCCAGTTGGTAAAGATTTGGTACTAGAGACCATACCCTATTTGAAGTCGGAGAATTTTTTAGACCGTCGGGAGCTAGGTATCGTAAATGTAGGCGACAAAGGTCAGGTATCGGTTGACGGTACCCTTTATGATTTAGATAAAAAGGAAGCCCTATATGTAGGTAAAGGTGCTAAAGAGGTTGTTTTTAAATCTGGCGGTTCTCCTCTTTTCTATATCAATTCAGCTCCTGCCCATCAAAGTTTTCCAACGAAGAAAGTGGGTAAGGAGAATGCAGAGGTGATACAATTGGGAGATAGCAAATATGCAAATAAGCGGGTTCTCAATAAATTGATAGTAAATAGTATTGTTGAAACTTGCCAATTACAAATGGGAATTACCGAATTGGTAGAGGGTAATGTTTGGAATACCATGCCGGCCCACACCCATGAGCGACGTATGGAGGCTTATTTTTATTTTGATTTGGAAGAAGGCCAAACCGTATGCCATTTTATGGGCCAACCCCAGCATACGAGACATATCTTCATGAAAGGTAACCAAGCTGTACTATCGCCTGAATGGTCGATTCACTCTGGATCAGGCACAAGTAACTACTCTTTTATATGGGGTATGGCAGGTGAGAATTTAGACTACGGCGATATGGACGTTTGTCCGCCGGACGAACTCAAGTAAGCCTAGCGATTTCGATTAGCATGCTCTTTCCCAGGCATTTGAAACTTATTTTAACAGTGCACAAAAATATCAACTCAATTAATCAATGAAAAAAGTAGTAACCTTCGGTGAGATAATGTTGCGTTTGGCACCTCCCGGATTTTTAAGATTTTCTCAAGCGAATAGCTTTGATGTGGTTTATGGTGGTGGCGAATCGAATGTAGCCGTGTCATTGGCCAATTACGGCGTGCCGGTAGATTTTGTAACCCGATTGCCCAAAAATGATATTGGTGATTGCGCCATGATGGAGATGCGAAAAAGAGGGGTAGGGGTAGACAAGATAATCTACGGTGGTGATCGTTTAGGTATTTACTTTTTAGAAACGGGTGCCGTTAGCCGAGGTAGTAAAGTGGTCTATGACCGTTCACATTCGGCTATTGCTGAAATCAAGCCAGGTATGATTGATTGGAACGATGTTTTTAAAGATTGTCAATGGTTTCACTGGACGGGCATAACTCCTGCAATCTCACAAGGTGCAGCCGATGCCTGTTTGGAAGCGGTGAAAGCTGCCAGTGAGAAGGGAATCACCATATCGACCGATTTAAATTACCGAGCTAAGTTATGGCAATATGGTGGCAATAGAGATGCTATTATGACTGAACTGACCTCGTATTGCGATATTATTTTGGGTAATGAGGAAGATGCAGAAAAACACTTCGGTATTCATCCTGAAGGTCTTGACGTGCATAAACATGGTCACGACGTAAAGGCCGAGGCCTTCTTGTCGGTATGTAAGCAAATGATGAAGAAATTTCCAAAAGCGAAAAAAGTCATTACCACTTTGAGAGGGTCTATCAGTGCCTCGCACAATACGTGGGCAGGAGTTTTATACGATGGGTCTGATATGTACGAATCTCCACAGTATCAAATTACCGACATTGTTGATCGCGTAGGCGGTGGCGATTCTTTTATGGGTGGGTTGATATATGGGTTGCTTAAGTATCCGGAAGATGATCAAAATGCCTTGAATTTCGCAGTGGCCGCCTCTTGTTTGAAACATACGATTATGGGTGATGCCAACCTTGTTTCCGTAGATGAGGTTGAAAAGTTGATGGGTGGCGATGCCTCAGGTAGGGTTGCCAGGTAATCAAGTGGCTAGCTGCTATCGCTTGCTTAAAACAAACCCGTAGTAGATACCTATAAAAAGAATCAACTTGCCTTTTTCGCCTGAAAAGTAGGCCTTATTAAATACGAACAAATGAGAAAGTTAAATAGAACCAATCTATCACTGACCGAGACATTACCCATCAAAGTAGTGCAATTCGGTGAGGGTAATTTTTTAAGAGCCTTTGTGGCCTTGGCGTTTCAAAGACTGAATCAAGAAGCCAATTTCAACGGTGGTATTGCCGTGGTTCAACCGATTTCGAGGGGAATGGTTTCTATGCTTAATGAGCAAGAGGGGCTGTATACATTGTTCACCAAAGGGATTAAAGAAGGTAAAGAGGTAGAGGAAAACGAATTGATTAGCAACATTGTTCGCGGAATCAACCCTTATGAGCACTTTGAAGATTTTTTAAGGCTTGCTGAAGAAGAAGAACTACAGTTTATTATTTCAAACACTACTGAAGCGGGTATAGCATACGAAGAGAGTGATACGCTCGATATGACGCCTCCATCCTCTTTTCCGGCTAAGCTGACAGCTTTGTTGTATCATAGATATTCCCATTTTGAGGGCGATAAGAAGAAAGGTCTGACCATAATACCATGCGAGCTAATTAATTACAATGCCGATACATTAAAGAAAGTTGTATTGAGCTATGTGGACATATGGAACCTTCCTGAAGGATTTGAAACTTGGCTTACCGAATCTTGTTCATGGCACAACACCTTGGTCGACCGTATTGTGCCAGGGTATCCTAAAGACGAAATAGAGGCGTACAACAAGCAGCTTGATTATGCCGATAATCTCATTGTAAGTGCAGAAACCTTCTTTTTATGGGTAATCGAGGGCGATGAAGAGCTTAAGCAAAAGCTGCCTTTTCAAAAAACAGACCTTGATGTGAAGATAGTTGCCGATATGCAACCTTTTAGAACCCGAAAAGTGCGCATATTGAACGGGGCACATACCGCAATGGTTCCCTTTTCTCTTCTTTATGGCAATGAAACGGTGAAAGAGAGCGTTGATGAAAGTTTCACGGGCCCCTTTATTCGTTCGGTTGTTTTTGAGGAAATCATTCCTACGTTGGATATGGAACTTAATGAACTCGAAGCCTTTGCCGAGGCTGTATTCGACCGGTTTAGAAACCCGTTTATTAAGCACAAATTGGCCAGTATCGCCTTAAATACTGTCTCTAAGTTTAAAGTGCGGGTATTGCCGAGTTTGCTGGAGTATGTCTCTAGAAAAGAGAGCTTGCCGATTCATATGGTGTTCTCCTTTGCCTGCCTCATCCGATTCTATAAAGGAACTTTTGAGGGTAGGGATATGCCTGTAAATGATGATGAGGCCATAGTTTCTGACTTTGCTCGTATTTGGCAATCTTCACCGGTTGAAGAAGTCAGTAAGCAGGTACTTGCAAAATCGAATTATTGGGGTAGCGATTTAAACGAAATTCCTAATTTGACTTCAGCTATCACGGTTGCTTTAAAATCTATTGAAGAAAAGGGCATCAAAGAAGGTTTTGCTAAATTTGAAAGTGAACTAAAGGCTAAAAGTTATGCAAACTAAACTGATCAAAGTACAGCCAGACGATAATGTGGCCATTGCGCTAGTAGATTTGGTGCAGGGTGATAGGACTTCTTTAGATAATGAAGAGCTTATTATATTATCTGACGTAAAGGCAAAGCATAAAATTACTTTGACAGACTTGAATGTTGATGATGAAATTATCATGTACGGCGTTCTAGTAGGAAAAGCTGTTACCGAAATCAAAAAGGGCGATGCCTTAACAGTTGATAATGTAAGACACGAAAGTAGTCCCGTAGAAAAAAGAACAGCAAGGTTCACCTGGTCGCCACCGGATATTTCTAAATGGAAAGACCGCACGTTTATGGGCTATCATAGACCTGATGGCCAGGTAGGCACGACGAACGTATGGTTATTTTTTCCCTTGGTTTTTTGTGAAAACAGAAATATCGAAATTCTAAAGGATGTTTTCGAGAAAGAACTCTCCATTGGCAAAGTAAGCAGACAAAGGCGACTACTTCGAAATCTAATCAGCGGTAACCCTTCTTCCGTAGCGGATGGCGAGGAAGAAGAGGGCCAACAGACATTCGATAACGTTGAGGTCAGGTTCATAACACACCAAGGCGGTTGCGGGGGCATAAGGCAAGATTCCGAGACCTTGGCACGACTGCTGGCGGGTTATATAAAAAATCCCAATGTTGCCGGTGCTACCGTACTCAGTTTAGGTTGTCAAAATTTACAGATAGAGATATTAAAGAATGCCATCAATACTATAGACCCCAATTTAGAGAAGCCGGTTCTTATTTATGAGCAGCAGCAAATGGGTACAGTTGATGACATGCTCAATACTATTATCAAAGAATCTTTTGATGGTATTAAAAAAGCGAACCAAATTCAACGTCAACCGGCCCCGATTTCTAAATTGAAACTCGGATTGGAATGTGGGGGGTCTGACGGATTTTCGGGTATTTCGGCCAACCCTTCTTTGGGGTATGCCTCCGACCTATTGGCAGCGGTAGGGGGTTCACCAATTTTATCAGAATTTCCTGAGCTTTGCGGTGTGGAACAAGAGTTGGTCAATCGTTGCGTGAATGACGAAGATGCCGAACGTTTCATGCAATTGATGAAAGCCTACGAGCTGGCGGCAGAAGCTGCTGGATCAGGATTTGATATGAATCCTTCACCGGGTAATATCAAAGACGGACTGATAACCGATGCTATGAAGTCTGCAGGTGCGGCCAAGAAGGGAGGCACCTCGCCAATCGAGGCCATTTTAGATTATGGCGAGTATGTAGTAAAACCTGGTCTCAATCTTCTTTGTACCCCGGGGAACGATGTCGAAAGTACAACGGGTATGGTAGGCTCTGGCGCTAACATAGTTGTATTTACTACAGGATTGGGTACACCCACGGGAAACCCGATAGCACCAGTTCTAAAAGTTTCGTCTAATACTGCATTGGCCCAAAGAATGTCAGACATCATCGATATCGATACAGGTGCAGTGATAAGGGGAGAAAAGTCAATACCTGAGATGGGCGAAGAAATATTGGACTATGTAATCAAAGTCGCCAGTGGTGAAATTACCGCTAAAGCTGACGCCCTTAATCAGAATGATTTTATTCCTTGGAAAAGAGGGGTGTCGCTTTAGCAAAAGCAACTATTTGCCTTTTTTCAGTGATGATTTTCTTATCTCTAAAGTAGGATTGAGAACCACGTTCTTTTCAATCTTCACTCCTTCTGAATCCATTTGCTCCAAGAACACCTTTGCGGCAGTTTTGCCCATGGTCAAAGGGGCTTGATCAACTGAGGTAATGGGTAGTTCCATAAATTGGGTAAAGGGTTCGTTACTGAAGCCGACTACACAGAAATCATCGGGAATTTTTAATCCTATTTCCTTCAGATATTGAATGGCACCTAAAGCCCCAAGATCGGTTGAAGAAAAAATTGCATCTGGCGGTTCTGGCAATTCCATCAGTTTTTGCGCGGCATCTTTACCGGCCACTATCTCGCTCTGCAAGCCTATTACATATTCCGGCTTGAATGTCATGCCATGGTCGGTAAGGGCCTTTTTATAACCCGCCAAACGGTTTTGGTAAATTAATAGTGAAAGGTCAATGGTCATGTGGGCTATCTTCTGGCAACCTTGCTCTATTAAATGCTTGGTCGCTTGATAGGCACCATCAAAGTCGTCTAAAGTCACCGAGCTACCACCTTTGATTTCCTTTTTTCTATCAAAAAATATTAAGGGAACATTCTTTTCCAGAACCTGAACAAAATGTTCATCGCTACTGGTCTGCCTTGATATAGATATGAGAATACCATCTACTTGGGCATTTAGTAGATTCTGGACAATATCAATTTCTTTATTGGCTTTCTCATGCGTTTGTGAAATGATTACATGATACCCCTTCGGATTGAGCTCTTCTTCGATTCCACGAATGATATTCGAAAAAAAGTTTCTATTGATGTAAGGTACAACCACCCCCACATTGTTGCTCTTGCCGCTCTTTAAGGCTTGAGCGACACGGTTTTGTTTATAGTTCAGCCGTTGGGCCGTTTCTTGCACTAATTTCTTGGTATCTTCACTTATTCTTGGGTTGTTATTTAGGGCCCGAGAAACTGTTGCCGCAGTTATGTTTAGTTCTTTGGCAATGTCATAGATTGTAGTTTTTTTCATCTACACTGGTTTATGGGTAGAAAGCGGTTTGGCTGAAAATTCACAAATTCTGTATTGTTGGTTTGGCCATTAAAACTGATTATTACGCCATTTTAAGCTTCACTAAAGGCAAAAATGCAACAACTAAAACAATTTTAGGGTGTATTTGTGAAAATCCGTTCAATTTAAGTAAAAAGAATTTAATTGGCGAAACCCTCAAGGTCAATCGCCTTTACTCAAATTATTTGGTCAAAAACTGTACGGTAAATTGGTCTTAGTCTAGAAAATTACGAAGGGCAACCCAATCTCTGCTCGACTAAACTAAATACGGGAACATCTAATTTATTTTTTGAGATTATGCTGGTTGCCCTTCGAATCCAAACTAACTTAAAACTAATCCTAAAGAATCAATCCCTATCAAATCTTAGATTCCAACTCTAAAAAAGAAAAGAAATCAAATTCAATATGTAATCGATTGCATAAATTTAGAATAAAATTTAATAATATCAAGACTTTCATAGAAAAATCTGACAAACTTATAATTGATGATGGAATCGAATTGTGAATTTAGGTCGTAAAAACTTCTCTCACTCACAAAAAGTATAATCAATATTTAGGAAGTTGTTATTATATTTTTATTTTCGTAATCGATTACATTTAAGATAAAAGGTGATTTGATGCGCCTAATTAATTGAAGTTAAAGTCCTTGAAAATTTCCTATCTAGTAAACATTATTGATATTTTTAAAATATGAAGTTATTTGTGCCCTTAGCAGCCCTATTGTTGGTTGCCGTCAGTTCATGCAAAGAAAGCCCTAAGAAGCAATCTGATTCTATTGAAGCGTCTGCCGAAGTTTCAGAAAACGCTTCAAAGACATATGCCGAAATCTCTGTCAAGGAAGGAGGCGAGTGGCAGGGAACCAAATATGTAGGAGATAATCTCACATTCAAGAATGTTGAATTTTTGCAGGCCCCCGATAGTTTAACGGATCATTCATATTACATCCGTTATGAAGGGCCAGGTTGGGAGAGTAATAAGGTGGGGTACCGTTTGTATTTCGACTGGAGAAATGCCATCGATATTTTTGGTAAAAAGGTAGATACCATGGTGCTGTCAAAAGTCGGTGTAAATAATTATGACTCTTACCACGAAGATAGTTCTTGGGGTATGGATGTGCTTAAAGCCGGTAGCTCTCTTGGGATCGGTTCTTATGGCAGGTTTGATGGCGAATCGACCGTAGAACATTTTAAAAATGTTGAGGCACGCGATGTAGCTGTCAGCAATTCTGAGGCAGGTTCTGGAGTGACCCTGAACTATAAAGGCTGGACAGCCTTTGACGAAAAGGTAGATTTAAAGACCGAACTTTTTATCGAACCAGATTCGCGCATTACCAAAGCGACTTTAACCCCTTCGAAGGCCATTGATGGCCTATGTACCGGTATCGTAAAGTTTGAGGGTATTGAACTAATGGAAAAGGTCAGTGAGGATGGTGAATGGGCTTATATAGCTACCTATGGTGAGCAAACATTGGTTCCCGATCAGTTGGGAATGGTCCTTTTTTATAAAAAAGACGACGTTGCAATGGTCACCGAAGCAACCGATGATCATTTGGTTGTTTTCAAACCGACCGAAACACCGATTACCTATCATTTTGCCGCCGCTTGGGAAAAAGAAAAAGACGGTATCAAAACGAAAGAAGGTTTTGTAACATATATTGATGAGGTGCTGAATCAACTTTAAATTGCCTCGATAAACTCAACTACTACAAATGAAGACCGTTATAACATCAATAGTTGGTATTGCAATGCTAACATTGACTCTTGTGAACTGCAAGTCTGAAAAAAAGAAGGAAGAAGTTCCTACAACAAAAACAGAACAAAAGGTAGTTCCGGAGAATCTTAAATGGTCGGAACGTATGGCCCTTTCCGAGGTTCATCGTTTTCCTGACCCGACGCTTCTCGATTTTCAAGATAAATCAAGATGGAGCTATACGAACGGATTGGTGCTTCAAGGCATGAGTCGTATTCAAGGTAGCACTCCACATGATGAGCTTGCCGATTATATCTATGAGTATGCAGATAGAATGGTCAACAAAGATGGCAGTATCGAAACATATGACATAAGCAATTACAACCTTGACATGATCAAGTCAGGTGATGTGCTTTTCTATCTCTATCAACAAGAAAAAGAACCAAGATTTAAAATGGCTATGGATACCCTGCACCAGCAATTGGTAGACCAGCCTACTGTTTCAGAAGGGGGCTACTGGCACAAACAACGGTATCCCTATCAAATGTGGTTGGATGGGGTGTATATGGCAGAGCCTTTTCATGCCAAGTACGCCAGCACTTTTATGGAAGGAGAAGCGGCCAAGAAAACTTTCGATAAAATCGTATTGCAGTTCGACCTGATTGAAAAGCACAGCCGTGACCCAAAAACGGGATTGTATTTTCATGGTTGGGATGAAAGTAAAGAGCAACGTTGGGCAAATAAAGATACCGGACTGTCACAACATTTTTGGTCGCGAGGTATGGGTTGGTACGGTATGGCCTTGGTTGATATCATCGAGCTTTTACCGGAAGGCCATTCCGGTAGGCAAAAAATAAAGGGCTATCTAAATCGATATGCGGAAGCCATTGTGAAATATCAAGACGCTACCGGTGCCTGGTACCAAGTATTGGATTTGCCGGAAAGAGAGGGTAATTATCTAGAAGCCACGGGCACTTGCATGTTCACCTATACTTTGGCCAAAGGAGTGAACAAAGGTTATCTTCCCGAAAAATTCATGGAGAACGCAAAAAAAGGTTACGAAGGTATATTGACCGAATTTATCACTGTAGAAGATAATGGCGTGGTCAACCTTAACAGATGCTGTGGTGTGGCAGGTTTAGGCGGTGATCCATACCGAGACGGCTCTTTTGACTACTATGTAAACGAAATTATTCGATCTAATGATCCCAAGGGAACCGGACCTTTTATGATGGCTTCTTTAGAAATGGGAAAATAAAAATTCTTGATGGATTCGCTGCTCATTATTTTAATAGGTACCGCAACAGTTCTGTTCTGTATCGTTAGATTAAAATTGCATGCGGCGGTTTCATTGCTTCTTGCGGCGCTGGTTACCGCACTTTTAACATCGCCCGAACAGATTGCACAATTTGCCGCAAGTCAAGGTATGGCAGAAAGCCAAGTAAATTCCTTGGTAAATATGAGCTTGGGAAAACGTTTGGCGACCGCTTTTGGTAACACGAGTGGTAAAATTGGTATTCTTATAGCTTTAGCTTCCATTATAGGTACGGCCTTAATGAGAAGTGGTGGCGCAGAAAGAATTATTAGGGCGCTGTTGTCGCTTTTTGGAAAAAAAAGAACATCCATTGCTTTATTATCGGGTAGTTTCACATTGGCCATTCCTGTTTTTTTTGATACCGTTTTCTATCTGATGATTCCTTTGGTCAAATCCATTGGTGTGCGTAATCCCAAGCAATTTTCACTTTATCTAATGACCATTATTGCCGGGGGTGTTATGGCGCATTCTTTAATTCCGCCCACACCCGGTCCTCTTTTTGTAGCTGAGGAAATGGGAATAGATTTAGGAGCCATGATTATTGGCGGATTGGTGGTAGGGTTGGTAACCATTATTTGCGGTTATTTTTATGCCCTGTGGGCGAATAAAAAATGGGATTTGCCCATGCGCGATACGCCTGATATTTCCATTAACGATTTAAAGCAATTTTCTGAAAAGGAGGTAGCAGAATTACCTTCACTTTGGCTATCGCTTCTGCCAGTTGTACTGCCCATTATTTTAATAACCGGGAATACCTTTTCACAAATGGCACTAGAGTCCACAGGTGAAAACGCTTCGGTTTTTCAGGTAAAGTTGGCACAGTTTTTTGCTGCGGTAGGCGATGCGAACATTGCATTAATGATATCGACCCTCATTGTCATGTATCTTTTGTGGGTACGTCTTAAAAATGTGGAAACCTTTAAAAAGTTCATTTTTGAAGCATTGAGCAGTGCGGGAATGATTATTCTTATTACTTCTTGTGGAGGGGCATTCGGTCAGATGTTGCAACAAACGGGCATTGGTATTCGGGTTGGTGAAATGGCCGCCAACTACCAAATGGCCATTCTTCCTTTGGCGTTTTTTATTTCAGCCGGGGTGCGAACGGCCCAAGGCTCTGCTACGGTAGCGATGGTCACCGCTATTGGGGTAATAGGTGGTATGGCACAGGCAGATTTGGCATTTCATCCCGTTTATATTGCTTTGGCCATCGGTTGCGGCTCCAAAGTTTTTGCATGGATGAACGATAGTGCCTTTTGGATCATTACTAAAATGAGCGGGATGGAAGAAAAAGAGACCATAAGGCATTTTAGTCTCTTATTATTGGTTATGGGCTTTTCGGGGCTTTTGGCAGTGATGGTTTTATCTAAATTGGCACCCTTTGTCTGATGAAAACGGAATATGAAATCCTCATAAAGACTTCAGAGAATGACAATGTAGGTATTGTTATCAATCCCGCTGGAATAAAAACGGGAAGCGTAACCCAAAATGGCATTGAATTAAATGAGTTTGTACCTATGGGCCATAAGGTGGCGTTGACCGATTTAAAAGAAGGAGATGCGGTTATCAGGTACGGACAAACCATCGGCTATGCTTCTAAGACAATATCCCTAGGTTCTTGGGTAAACGAGACCAATATTACGCTGCCGGAACCACCCAAACTGGATTTGATAACTATAAAGGAGAATCATCTTCCTGAACCAGAAAAACTGGAGGGCTACACTTTTGAGGGTTATGTAAACGCTGATGGCACTGTGGGTACCAAAAACGTTTTGGCCATCACCACCAGCGTACAATGTGTGTCCGGAATGGTAGATTTTGTAGTAAAGCGAATAAAGTCAGAGCTTCTACCTAATTTTCCCAATGTAGATGATGTGGTAGGGCTTAACCATACCTATGGGTGTGGCGTGGCCATTAATGCACCAACTGCTATTGTTCCTATCAGAACCATTCAGAACATTACCAAAAACCCCAATTTTGGGGGAGAAGTGATGGTAATTGGTCTTGGATGCGAAAAATTACGCCCAGAAGTACTTGTTCCCGAAAACGGGGAAGAGAGCGATATACTCTACTTGCAAGACCCAAAGTTCAAGGGCTTTTCTGAAATGGTAGAAGGGGCTTTGAATTTGGCCGAAAAGCACCTAAGAAAATTAAATGCGAGAAAACGAAGCGTTTGCCCGGCTTCGGAATTGGTGGTGGGGATGCAGTGCGGCGGCAGCGACGCTTTTTCGGGTATTACGGCGAACCCTGTGGCAGGTTATGCCTCCGACTTAATTGTAAGGGCAGGTGGCAGTGTGTTTTTTTCGGAAGTAACCGAAGTGCGTGATGCCGTTCATTTGCTAATGCCCCGTACGGCCTCTGAACAGGTGGGTAAAGATTTGCTGAACGAGATGGAATGGTATGATGCTTATTTGGAGACCGGAAAAGTAGACCGTAGTGAAAATACGTCACCAGGAAACAAAAAGGGCGGATTGAGTACTATTGTGGAGAAATCGTTGGGTTCCATTGCCAAATCGGGCACAAGCCCTATTGTAGGCGTTATTCCCCCGGGAGAACGGATCAAGAAAAAGGGACTCCATTTTGCCGCCACTCCTGCGGGCGATTTCGTATGCGGAACATTGCAATTGGCAGCTGGAATGAACGTGCATATTTTTATGACGGGTAGGGGTACGCCCTACGGCTTGTCGATGGTGCCGGTTATAAAGGTGTCCAGCAATACTGAGTTAAGCAACCGCTGGCATGATTTAATAGATTTTGACGCCGGTAGGGTGGCGACGGGAAATGCAACGGTGGAAGAATTGGGTTGGGAACTGTTTCATCTTATTTTAGAAGTGGCCAGTGGTAAAACCAAAGTGGCCTGTGACCAATTAGGTATTCATAATGACCTGGTACTATTTAATCCAGGGCCATTGACATAATTTTAAAACACGACACTATGCAATTTGAAAGAGTAAAAAAAGCCTTGGGAGACGGCCTCTTATCATTTCCCATTACCGATATGGATGCTGATGGGCGTTTTAATGCCGATAGCTATGCCCAACGAATCGATTGGTTTTTAGAGCATGATATTTCCTCCATTTTTGTAGCGGGTGGTACGGGAGAATTCTTTTCCCTTTCAAAGGAAGAATATCAACAGATTATACAAATTGCAGTAAAGGAAAATAAGGGAAGGGTACCTGTTATTTCCAGTGTGGGGCGGAGTATTCCCGAAGCCTTGGAATTTGCGAAAATGGCTGAGGAGGCAGGTGTAGATGGGTTGCTTTTAATGCCGCCCTATCTAACAGGTTGTCCGCAAGATGGACTCATTGAATACGCAAAGACCATTATCAATGGCACCAAGCTTCCGGTAGTGTATTACAATCGTTCCAACGGAATTTTATCTGCCAATGCCATACTTCAATTGGCAAATGAGTGCCCTAATCTAGTAGGTTTAAAAGATGGAACGGGAAATATGCAAGATTTGAACGACACTATTAAAACGGTAGGGGATAGATTGACCTATATTGGAGGTGTGCCCACGGCAGAAATTATTTCAGAAGCTTACCTTTCCATAGGGGTAAATACCTACTCTTCGGCGGTTTTCAATTTTGTACCCGAGTTGGCACTAGCCTACTACAAAGCTTTAAGAAAAGGCGATTCAGATAAAGTAAAGTCTATTTTAAAGGAGTTCTTTATCCCTTTTGTGCGCCTCAGGAGTAAAAAGGCGGGTTATGCCGTAAGTCTCATTAAGTCAGGTGCCGATATCATTGGAAAACCGGCCGGGTCGGTTAGGGCGCCGTTGGTAATGCCTTCGGAAGAAGAAAAGAATGAGCTTCAATTTTTAATTGATAAGGCGAAAACTTTGATGGTATGAACAGTTTCGTGAAGTCTATTGTATGTAGCCTATTTTGCTTTCTGTTTCTTATTCTCGGCTCGGAGGTCACCGCCCAGAATAATCCCGAGAAAAAAGTTGACATCTATAATATGACCGTGGCCCAAGACGGGTCGGGAGATTTTACATCGATTCAAGAAGCAATCAATAGTGCCAAAGGCTTCCCTGATAAAAGGGTGATCATCAAAATAAAAAACGGGATTTATCGAGAGAAGATTGAAGTTTATGAATGGAACAATCGCATGAGCCTTATTGGTGAAGACCGCGAAAAGACCATAATTACTTATGACGATTATTTCAATAAACTGAATTTGGGTAGAAATAGCACCTTTCATACCCCAACAGTTTTGGTTCAGGGCAATGATTTCTATGCGGCGAACCTTACCATAGAAAATACGGCAGGTGAAGTGGGCCAAGCGGTGGCGCTGGCAGTGAATGCTGATCGAGTGTTGGTTGAAAACTGTACCATTACTGGAAATCAGGATACGCTGTATGTTACAGGTGAAGGTTTTCAGCAGTACTTCAAAAATTGCTACATAGAAGGTACTACGGATTTTATTTTCGGTCAGGCAACGGTGTTGTTTCAAGATTGTACCATCCACAGTAAATCAAATTCTTTTATCACTGCGGCTTCTACCCCAAAAGGAGAACCTTTCGGTTATGTATTTAAGAACTGTAATTTGACCGCCGCTGAAGAAGCGAATGAAGTATATCTTGGTCGACCTTGGCGTACCTACGCCAAGACCGTTTTTATACAATGTTCGATGGGTGACCATATATTGCCAAAAGGATGGGATAATTGGTCTAATAAAGAAGCTGAAAAGGAAGCTCTTTATGCCGAATACGAGTGTAACGGCCCAGGTTTTAATCCAAAGGAACGAGTGGCTTGGGCCAAGCAATTAACCGCTGCCGAGGCGTCTGAATATACAATCGAAAATATTTTAGGAAACGAGAAACATCCTTCGTGGTATGAAAAATTTTAAAATGTCAAAATCGGTTTTGGCCGGTATAATGTTTATGGTGGGCCTAATGGTCAATGCGCAAGAGGTTACTGTGTATTGTATTGGCGACTCGACGATGGCCGATAAGAAAGAACCGGAAAAAAATCCTGAACATGGTTGGGCGCAGGTGCTGCAAACTTTTTTTACAGATGAGGTTAAGGTCGATAATAGAGCTGTTAACGGCAGAAGTTCAAAAAGTTTTATTTCCGAGAATAGGTGGGACTCTGTTTTGACCACCTTAAAAAGTGGTGATTATGTGTTTATCCAATTTGGGCACAACGACCAAAAATTTAAAGACTCCAGCAGGTTTACCAATCCGCATACTACGTATAGGCATAATTTAATGCGCTTTGTAAAGGAAACCAGGGCAAAAGGAGCTACTCCCATACTTTTTACCAGTATCGTGAGAAGGAATTTTAATGAGTTCGGTTCTCTGATTGATACCCACGGCGAATACCCGGTTGTAACTAGAATGGTTTCTAATGAAATGAGCGTTCCGCTTATCGATTTGCAATATCTGACGGAAGTTCTCGAAACGACTTACGGCCCAGAGAACTCAAAAAAATTACACTTACATTTCAAACCTGGTGAAGAGCCTTATTATCCCGAAGGTATTGCAGATAATACCCATCTCTCTGAAAAAGGGGCATTATTGGTGGCCGGCTTGGCAGTTGAAGAAATGCAATCGTTACAACTTCCGCTTACCAATTTTTTACAAAAATGAGAAACGGTCCATTGATATTCTTTTTTCTCTTTTTGGCCACCAATATAGGGTTGGCACAAATTAAAATTGATCAAGATTCGGCCATTGCGGCCATTGAGAACAGAATTCGATTACCTAAAATTCCTGATTATTCGGTTTCAGTGGTCAAATTCGGGGCGAAAGGTGATGGCGTTTTTGATTGCAGAAGGGCGTTTGAGAAAGCTATCAGGCATTTAAGCCGAAAAAAAGGTGGACAGTTGGTTGTTCCATCGGGTATTTACCTTTTAAACGGTCCCATACATTTAGAAAGCAACATCAATTTACATCTAGAAAAAGGAGCGGTACTCAGGTTCAATGACCGGCCCGAAAGTTATTTGCCAGTGGTAGAGACCAGCTGGGAAGGTACTATGCTTTATAATTACAGTCCGCTTGTATATGCCAACGGTAAGACCAATATTTCTATAACTGGCGAAGGCGTTATCGATGGCGAAGGTCATGGCGAGTGGGCAACATGGAAAGCCAAAGAAAATGAAGACAAACAGCTTAGCAGGAAGATGAACCATGAACAAATTCCTGTTAAAGAGCGAACGTTCGGTAGTGGGCATTTCTTAAGGCCTCAGTTGGTTCAATTTCTTGATTGCGAAAATATATTGGTAGAAGGCGTCAAGTTTGAAGACGCCCCCTTCTGGTGTGTTCACTTTCTCAAATCTAAAAATATTACGGTGAGGGGCATTTCCTATGACGCGCACAATAAGAACAATGATGGTATAGATTTGGAATATGCCAGTGATGTTCTAATTGAAAATGTACAGTTCAATAATGCCGATGATAATATCGTCATCAAGGCGGGTAGAGACGTAGAAGGAAGATCTAACAGCCATATACCTTCAGAAAATATTATCGCCCGAAACAACTTTTTTAAAGGTTTGCATGCGGTGGTAATCGGAAGTGAAATGTCTGCTGGCGTAAAAAACGTTTTTATAGAAAACAATAAGGCCAGTGGCTATTTAAAACGTGGAATTTATTTTAAGACGAATTCCGACAGGGGAGGGTATATCAAGAATATTTATATCTCTAACCTTACTTTGGGTGAAACGGAGGACACTATTTTTATGACGGCCAATTATCATGGGGAGGGAAGTGGTGAACATCCCTCTAAAATATCTGATGTGACCATCAAAAATGTCTACTGCAAGAGCGCTAGTAATACGGGCATTGTAATCGAGGGCTTTCCGACCAAGAAAGTAGAAAATGTGGTTCTTGACCAGATAACGATTGAAAAGGCGACCAACGGACTGACCCTTACCAATACAAAAAATGTGAGTATGAACGAAGTGGTTATCGGTGAAAAGGCGGGAACCCCTAGTTCGGTCAAATAGCTGAAAAATGATTCTAAAAAAACTAGTTCCGGTTGTTCTTTTTTTGCTTGTTGCCTGTAACGGATGGTGCCAATCGATGAAGGGCGTTACGGGTTTTAAAGACACTTCGTATACTACTTCTTTTGCTTATCAAAACGATGTAAAGAACTATCCGCAGATTGAGGTCGTTATAGAGATTAAGAATGTAGGTATTAAAGAAAAAAGAGATGTTGTCTACCGGGAAATGGGCGATAGAAAGCTTTTGTTAGATGTTTTTCAACCCGCCGACTCGAAGAGTAAAAACGGAATGGCCGTCATTGTTATCCACGGGGGCGGATGGAGGTCTGGTGACCGTTCGCAACATTATCCTATGGCCCAAAAGCTGGCCGGGTTGGGCTATGTTTGTTTTACCCCTGAGTATCGATTATCTACGGAAGCCTTATTTCCCGCAGCCGTATATGATTTAAAGGAAACTATAAGGTGGGTTCGCTCCAGAGCACGAGAATTCGGTTTTGATTCCGATAAAATTGCGGTGGCAGGTTTTTCTGCCGGAGGAGAACTGGCTGCATTTTTAGGAGTTACCCAAAATATGCCTTTGTTTGAAGGTCGTGCAAATTCAACAAAGGTGAATACATCGGTCAATGCCATCATTGATATGGATGGAACTTTGTCTTTCGTGCATCCGGAAAGTGGAGAAGGAGATGATAGCAATGGTACTTCAGCAGCGACCTATTGGTTTGGTTATGCCAAGAAAGAGAATCCGATGCTTTGGGAGGCTGCATCCCCACTAGGTTATGCCAGTTCAGATACACCGCCAACGTTATTTATAAATAGTTCAGTAGAGCGAATGCATGCCGGGAGAGATGATTTTCGAAAGGCGCTGTTCTTAAATGATATTTATAGCGAAGTAGTGGCATTTGATGATGCCCCACACTCCTTTGTGTTGTACCACCCATGGTTTGAGCCTACCGTTAAGGCTATGGATAGTTTTCTAAAAAAGGTTTTGAAATAGGAAGGCCATTATTCAAACCACTTCCACCTTTCGGCCCAGTCCATTAAAAAAGCTTTCCGATGTTTGGCCACCGTTTTGGCTCCCTGTTGCACATCGATAAACTGCTCGGGGTCCTTTTTATCACCGTACCAGTTGGGCCCCAGTTGAAAATCGGTTTTAGAAGGTCTGTGCGGCCAAGGCGTTATACTGGTGTACGAACCTGTGAGACCATCCAGTTCAGAAATGTTACTTGTGGTTCTAAAAGTGCCTGTTTCTGGCTTTTTTGGTGAATATCGGGCTCCGTAAGTACCATTGCCCAAATAGTATCCATTCCAAACTTGTTCCCAAATTTCAAATTGAAAACAAACGGAATCTTGAGGAACTTCCTTCTCAGGGCCTTTAAAGTGCCATTCAATAATATCGTAGGCAGCTATCGTATCGGTTTTCGCACTTATTTCGTTAAAAACAGCTCTTGAACTGCGATTAATGGGCTCAAAACTTCCGCCCCAGCTCTCACCTGTTGGGTCATTGGGATCCCCGTTCAGAATATAGGCCAAAGAAGGTGTGTCTCCCATCTTTATTTCTCCGTTGTAGTAATTCACAAAGTCTTTGCCCATGTGGCCTTTGCCCTTGATATAGTTTTTATAGAAATTTTTAGAACTAATGTCTTCAGGAGAGTCCTCGTCCATAAACCAACCGCGATAGGTAGCATTGGCTTCTATCATCCAGAGATCCGGATGGTTTTCAGCAATGTAGGAATAGGCATAGGCACCCCATTTTTTGTTGGGCCCACCAATCCAATATACTTTTATTCTTTCCTTTATTTCCGGGGCGTCATGTAAGGCTTGCGCCACATCTTCCAAGCCGCCCCATACCAATACCCATAAGGGTTGGTCATCATCCTTTTTTGCACATTTAATAATCCAATCCGAGCCTTCGGTAGCCTCACGGAATCCTTTAAAAGGAGCAAGTTCTGTTTCCCCTTGTTTGGTGATATTACGCAGCGAATCCGGGTGAGGAAAGCTTTCGGAGTGTTTCTTGAGTTTGGGCAGGTCTTTTTCATATAGGTCGATGATATCCAAAAAATCCTTTTTTCTCCCCGGTCCATAAGGGGAAGAAACCAGCCCTTCTATGGAAACCTCATTGGCATACATCAACAAGTGAATCATCGATTGAAAATCGTCCGGGTCGGTACCGCCAATATCGCTGCTGATTAAAATTCTAGGCAACTCCTTTTTTGTTGGTGGTTCGGTGCAACCTTGAAATGAAATTATTGGGAAACAAATGGCCACATAAAAAATGAAAAGGGGTGATTTGATAAAGGTCTGTACAGTTCGTAAAAGCAAGGGTAGGCTCATTGGGTTAATGGTAAGGCAGATTACCCAAAAGTTTAATTCTTTGGGCAAACAATTTTTAGTAATTTTTAAAAGCGAATAAAAGATAAGAATAACTCACCAGAATACACCTTTATGGCAACATTAGGCATTGGAATGGTAGGTGCGCGATACGGTGCGCGCATGCATTATGAAAATTATAGTAAGCTAGCCCATGGGCTAGTTGAAATTAGAGGGGTTTGTGCATTGACCAAAGAGAGTGCCCAAAACTATGCAGCCGCTTATCAAGTTCCTATGGCGACCGATAGTTTGGAAGAACTTCTGGCCAATCCCGCCATTGACATTATCGATATATGTACCCCTCCGGCTTCTCACCATGAAATAGCGATTAAGGCAGCGAATGCGGGTAAGCATATTATCATGGAAAAACCATTAACGGGTTATTTTGGCGAGCCCGATGATGAGCAACCTATCGGTAAGCATGTTTCTCGTGATAAAATGAGAAGGGGCGCTTCAAAAAATGCCGAAGCTGTTCGTGAAGCCGTTACGTCTAACAGGGTGAAGTTTTGTTATGCCGAGAACTGGGTATACTCCCCGCCTATTCTTAAAATGCAGAAATTAATCAGAGCTTCAAAAGGTTCTATATTGGAGTTGAGGGCTGAGGAAAACCATTCAGGTTCAAATTCTTTTTTCTCAAAGGAATGGAGGTTTATGGGCGGAGGGTCTTTATTGCGTATGGGCGCCCATTCGGTAGGTGCCTGTATCTATTTAAAACAATTTGAAGGCTATGAGCGGTTAGGTCGGCCCATAAGGCCCATCTCGGTCATTGCCGATACTGCCGATTTAATGCATTCCGATGCATCTAACCGTGCCAAGGTGGTCAATGCACACGAATGGATAAGTTCAAATCCAGTTGATGTAGAAAATTGGGCAAATGTGGTAATCCGTTTTGAAGATGGGTCCAGGGCCACGGTAATGGTCAGCGATGTGGGTCTTGGGGGGCTGAACACCAGGGTGACCGCATACATGACCGATGGCGTTATCAAGGCCAATATGACGCTGAACGATGCTGTTGAGACCTATTCGGTAGACCCCAACACTTTTGCAAATGAATATTATACCGAAAAACTGGAGACCAAAGCGGGTTGGAACCGCCCTAGCTGCGATGAAGATTGGTTCAGGGGTTTTTCTCAAGAAATTTCAGATTTCATTTATGCAATAAAAGAAGATAGACAGCCTCTCTCGGGTATCGATTTGGCGGTAGATTGTGTACACGTGATTTATGCCGCTTACCAATCTGCAGAAGAAGGGCGAAGAATTGATTTGTAAAATCACAGGGTCTAAAGAATATGAACAGGAAAAAATTTATAACCGCATCTGGCTTAGTAGCTATGGCTTTCTTTTTTCCTTCTCAAATAAGAGCTATGCAAAAGACACCAAAAAAGTTACTTTTTAAAGATGATGGTCAAATACCGAACAGTAAATTTCCGCTATTGATTTACAAAAATGCTTTTGAAGAACGCAACAGTGCGGGAGCAGAATGGATCGAATCAAGATTTTTAAAGAACGGATGGAGCAATTCGTGGCGTAATGGTATTTATTCCTTCCACCATTACCACAGTACATCACATGAAGTACTCGGCGTTTATTCCGGTAAGGCATTGGTCCATCTAGGCGGTGAGGACGGCGAAAAAGTTCAAATAGATGCTGGTGATGTGATTATCATTCCCGCGGGGGTAGGTCATAAAAATTTGAAAAGTGAAAATTTAGGTATTGTAGGCGCATATCCTGAAGGTCGCTCTTGGGATTTATTGAAAGGAGAACCGGGCGAAAGGCCTGAAGCGGACAAAAACATTGCTGCCCTTCCCATACCAAAAGCAGATCCACTTCTTGGAGAAACAGAGGGCCTGATTCAACTATGGGTCTAAGAATGTAATTTCTTGCTCTTCGCCTTACTTCATCGACTGGCCGTTGATTGTTACATTTTCGAATTGAATAGGCTCTGAGTTTTCCACTAATATAGGCGTTTCCGCACCTTTGATTTCTACATTTTTCAAAGTGATGTTCTTGACGGGCCGTTCTTCTCGTCCTTGAACTAGAATGCCGTATTTTCCACCTTTGGCAACCGTTACGTTTTCTAGGTGAATGTTCTGTATGGTCGGTATATGTTCGCCTTCTTGGTTATCATAAATACCATAGTAAGTGTTGATTTTCAATACGGCCTCCTTCACTTGGCCTACTTGAATGTTCTTTACAAACACATTCTCAACAAAACCACCTCGAAGTGTATTTGTCTTTATGCGAATAGCCCTATCGAGTTCAGGGCTATCCATACGACAGTTTCTAACGAATACGTTACGAACTCCGGCCGATATTTCACTTCCCATGACCACCCCGCCATGCCCGTCTTTCATTCGGCAATCTTCTACCACGATATTTTCACTGGGAATGTTGACCCGCCGCCCCTCATCGTTTCTACCTGATTTGATGGCAATACAGTCGTCACCAGTATCAAAAACACAGTTTTTAATGTGTACATTTTTCGAATATTCGGGGTCGCAACCGTCATTATTTGGCCCGTGGCTACTAACGATAACACCATCAACGGTTACATTCGTTGATTTAATCGGATGCATTACCCAAAACGGGGCATTCGTGAAAGTAACCCCTTGTACGAGCACATTTTCACATCCGAAAGGTTGAAAGAAAGCAGGTCGTAATTGATGTCCTTCCCCAAAAACACGATCTTGATAGGGTACAGCTTCTTCGTTCATTTTTCGCAATCGGGGCAAGTTGTGGTCGTCTCTTTGTTGAGCCTCTCCTTTTTTGTGACCATAACGTTCAGCTCCACACCATGGCCACCAATTGGTCTCGTTTGCTTGACCGTTCAAGGTACCCCTGCCGGTAAGCGCAATGTTCTTTTTCTGGTAGGCATATACCAAGGGAGAATAATTCATAAGTTCTACACCTTCATAAGAAGTGTGAACTACTGGTAAATACTCAGACTTGTTGGTGGAAAATAGAATTTCAGAACCTTCTGAAAGATGCAGGTTTACATTATCTAACAGGTGAATTGGGCCTGTTAGAAATGTGCCTGAGGGCACCAACACCTTACCGCCACCAGCTTGGTTGCAGGCTTCAATCGCTTTTTTAAAAGCCTCTGTGCTATTGGTTTCTCCGTCATTAATGGCACCGAAATCGGTAATATCAAATGTTTTGTCGGGAAATGTGGGTACCTTGATAGACCTGATGATAGAATCGGCTTGGGCAAATGGATCAGCAGTAGCTATATCTTTCTTCGTTTGTTTTGTCTCGTCTTTACATGAAGTAATAAGTAGGAGAAAAACTAAAAATAAATTACTGTATAGGGTTGGGTTGAGTTTCATAACAGCTAATAAAGTAATCGATTACATTTTGAGGATAAAGATAGACATTTATCTTCTTATCCTCAGGAAAGGCTATTTTATAAGTGCCATTTCATCCATCGTTAAAACCTTCTTTTTCATTATATTAGTAAGGGTGCTAGAGATAGGGCCTCAAATCAACTTAACTATACAATCATGAAAACATTGGTAACTGGCATGCTCATACTATTCTCTTTAATATCAAATGCTCAAATGGAACCTATAAAAGAAGGACTTTACGCGTGGGACGAATTTCCGGTAAAAAAATCTGATTTAAAGGAAGGTCGCGCCATTCTTGAGGGCACTTCACCACATTTAGAATACATTGAAATGCATGCAACCACCCAGAAACCGGGCGCAACTCCTGGCCCTGCACATGCAAATGAAGATATTGAGGAATGTATTATCGTTCGAGAAGGCACCATGAAAATTACCATTGAGGGCGAAAGTAAAATTTTAGGTCCTGAGGGTGTTATTTTACTGATGCCCCAACAGATGCACCAAATGGAAAACGTGGGCGATACCGATTTGACCTATTATGTGATTCGGTACCGATCTAAAAAGCCGATGAATATTGAGCGGGGTACAAAAGCGGGAGGCTCTTTAATGATCAATGCCGATTCGCTCACCTATAAGCCAAGTTCGAGAGGGGGAGGTGTACCCTATTTCGATAGGGAAACGGCCATGTGCGAGCGTTACGAAATGCATGTAACCCAACTGGATAAATTAGGCCCCAGTCACGAGCCGCATACCCACAATGAAACGGAAATTATTTTAATGATGGCCGGTAATACCGAGATGACCATTGCAGGTAAAACGTATCAGGCAGGCCCCGGTGATTTTTACTTGGCGAAATCAGGCTCTTTACACGGCATCAAAAATCTTGGGGAAGGTTCTTGTCGTTACTTCGCCTTTAAATGGAACTAATCTTTTTTTAACTCGAATGGAGAAACGGGCAAACCTTCTTTTGAAAACAGATTGGCTTTTGCGGGGTTGTTAGACCATGCATAGCGTACTGCAACCGGGTTTTTGATTCCTTTTTGGTGTACAATTACCTTGTCACCTTCAAGCCTTGCTTGTGCCATTTGAAATGTTTTGCCATCGCCGGAAACCTCAAAAGTTTGCAAGGGCTTTTCATTCTTCGACATTAATCCTTCTTTCAAATAATTGAATTCTATTTCAACACGATTGGTTAGAAAATCAGCGTTCTTGGGTACCGGGCTGGTCAATGCATTTTCATCTTTGTACGCTAATCCAAAAGAAAGTTGGGCCAAACGTTTACCTACATCTCTTTTATTCAAAGGGTGGATGTCATTCCACTCACCAATATCTGTAATGACTGCCATTCCGGTATTCGGAAGGTCTAAAGTTTGTAACTGGGCCTGCCTTAATTGTGCCCAATCACTTTCTACCGGTTCGTGGGTTTCCTCCATAAAATTGGCCAATTGAACAAATAGAAAAGGGAAATCGCCCATATCCCATTTAGCCCTCCAGTTTTTAATAAGTGCCGGAAAGGTTTTAAAATAACTATTGGGGTCATTGGTGTTAGACTCCCCTTGATACCAGATGGCACCCTTGATTTTATAGTTTAACAAAGGCGCAATCATCTTGTTGTAGAGTCCGCCAGGTTTCCAACGTATAAAAGTAGGCCCTTGTAAAGGTTCCATTTTAGTGCCCAATCTATACTTCCAATCTCCTTTCAAATCGAGGGTGTCCTTCCCGTTAGTTAGAAAATAAGGCTTGTCTTTGATAAAACCTCCTTTTCCGCTTTCGCTGATGAGTCTAACGGTAATTACATTGTCACCTTCGTTTAATAGGGAGTCAGGGACCTTATATTTTCTGGGCGGATATTGGTAACCTGTAGTACCAACAAAATGTCCATTAACATAGACATGGTCTTGATCCACCATTCTGCCCAGCCACAGTTTATTATTTTCGGCAGACCATTTTTTTGGTAGATTGATGTGCTTCCTAAACCAAACTACGCCGTTGGTATTTTTTAATCCTAGCTCATCCCAGAAATTGGGCAATTTCATGGTTTTCCATGGGGAGTCATCTAGATTTTTTTGAAACCATTCTTTTCCGGTTTGAAAGCCTTGGTCCTCCGTGTTTAATTTCTGATACCATGCCTTTTGACGGGATTGGTCTTTTTCTTCAGTAGAGGCAATAAGGTCATCATTTTTATACCTTTGCATTTCTTCATAGGCTTTAGGGAATTCTCTTAGGGCATCTTCGCTCATCCATGCTTCTACGGGTGAGCCGCCCAAAGCGGAATTAATCAAGCCTACCGGAACATCGTATTTTTCGTAAATATCTTTGGCAAAGAAGTAGGCAACTCCGGAAAAATTCATAAGACTTTCAGGGTTGGCTTCCTTCCATTCGCCTGAATCAAAATCGGAATGCGCCTCTTTAAAATCGTATTTATCGGCCACCAAAAACTGCCTGATCTGTGAATTTTTAGAGTTGGCTATAACTTCCGGATAAGTGTCACGTAACCGGTTCATGGTCAGTTCCATGTTCGATTGTCCTGAACATACCCAAACCTCCCCGAACAGGATGTTGCTTAGGGTAATTTCATTGCTTCCCTTAAATATAAATTGATGAGGCCCACCTGCTTTTTGAGGGGGTAGTATAAGCTCCCATTCCCCTTGACTGTTAGTGGTGGCGGTAAAAATATCGCCTTTAAATGTTAATTCTATTTTTTCTTGCGGAGAGGCCCATCCCCAAATTTTAAGTTCAGTATCCCGCTGAAAGATGGCACCATTACTTATTAACTTGGGTAGCTTAATCTGAGCAAAAAGACTGCTGCTACCAACAAAGAGAAAGAGGGTACTTAAATAAAATGAGCGCCAGGTGAAATACTTCATTACAAGGTGGTTTATTGAACTTTAAATTGGATGACCGACTTCGCTGGTATTTCTATCTCTAACTTAGCTTTTTTCTTTTTGAATGCATCGAAGGAAGCAATCTTCACCTGCTCTTCTTTGCCAAAATCATTAAAGGAGTTCATTTTGTCCGCTGAAATAATGGAGGCCGAAACGTTGTTCAGTTTATCCAACCCCTGTAGGTCCAAGGTGGTTTTTAAATCGGCACGAGGATGTACATTTGCAATGGAAATGTGAATTTCACCTTTGCCGTTCTTGGATGCCGAAACCGATACCGAAGGAATTTCCCCTTGCTCTGTTTTATACGTTTTTCCTTGAAAATCACTTGGTAGTTGCACCGCATCTTGGTGCTCTTTATACATTTTGAACAGATAAAATGTAGGTGTTTTTACCATTTGCTCTTTTTTGGTAAGAATCATGGCCTGAAGTACATTTACAGTCTGTGCTATATTGGCCATTTTTATTCGCCGGGCATTATTATTAAAAATGTTGAGGCCCAAGGCTGCCACCAAGGCATCCCTCAGCGTGTTTTGTTGGTATAGAAAACCAGGATTGGTACCTTCTTCCACATCATACCAAGTTCCCCACTCATCCGCAATAAGTGCAATTTTGTTGTCAGGGTCATGCTCGTCCATAATGGCGATATGGTCTTTGAGGTTGTCTTCCATTTTCATGGTCTGGTCCATACTTCTAAACCATTCCTCTTCAACAAAATTTGTAGCAGATCCTTTCACCGCCCAATCATTAGCGATGGTATAGTAGTGGTACGACATTCCATGGGCAATATCAATAAAATTGGGTACTTCTTTTATTTTGGTCATGAAGGTTCGGGTCCAGTCAAGGTCGTCCCACTCACCTCCGCTTGCAATTTTATATTCGGCATTGCAATAGGTACTGTACCGTTTAAAAACGTTGGTGTAATAATTGGCATCCATACTGCCGCCACAGCCCCAATTTTCATTCCCTATTCCCCAAAACTTTACATCCCAAGGTTCTTCTCGACCGTTTTGCTTCCGCAATCTGGTTACTTCACTATCCTTATCAGAGGTTACATATTCAATCCACTGGCTGGCATCTTTTACGGTTCCACTAGCAATATTTACAGCAATGTAAGGTTCGGTATCGAGCATTTCACAGAGTTCCAAAAACTCATGTGTGCCAAAGGAATTATCCTCGGTAACGCCTCCCCAAAAAGTATTGACCACCAAGGGGCGTTCATCTACAGGGCCAATTCCGTCTCGCCATTGGTACTGCTCGGCAAAACATCCACCGGGCCAACGCAAAACCGGAATTTGTAGCTCTCTAAGCGCTTCTACCACATCGGTTCTAATTCCATTGGTATTGGGAATTTTCGAATCCTTTCCCACATAAAAACCATCATAGATTCCTCGGCCCAAGTGCTCTGCAAAATGGCCATAAATATGTTTGCTTATGGTGTCTTGGGGTTCGTTTACCTTAACGGTTATAATATTTTCCTGGGCTTGTATGTTAACGCAGAAGAAAAGAAAAGTTAAGGAGGTGTATAGATATTTCATGTATAATAGGATGATTATAAGTTGTCTTTACCAGCGCGGCCTAATACCAGGTGCAAAAGGAAATTTTAAAGATTTGTAGTATTCTAAGTCGTGCTCCGGTTTTTCTACACCTACGGGCAATTCTTGTTTGGAAAAGGTCTGGAAATAGAGCAAACAGGCATCGCGCCACCATTTAGCTTCTTTATGCTGAATAGTGAGCAGCATGTTAACTTCTTTGTGTTGCTCTGCACTCACATAAGGTTTGATTTGGTTCCAAGTTTTTTGCATTTTAGCCACTTGGTTCACGCCTTCTTGATACTTCCTTGCCAATCCGTTCCAGAGTGTCTCCCCGTTCTTTAGTTGATAATCCCAAGGCAGGTGATGGAACCAAAGTAAATACTCCTCGGGGCAGGTCTTGGGGTCGTTGAACATTTCTGCCACAGGCTGGGCATATTGAGCGGTTGCATTACTCCCTGAAGGAGTACGGTCAAAACCAATTCCGTTTTCATCTGCTTGATGGTAATAAACAGGATTCCATTCCGGTCTGCTGAGTTCACTTACCCAAGGCCCGGGGCCATAGTGGTGGCCCGTATCAAAAATGTGATGGAGACCCAGAGGATTCATGTAATTGACTACCGCTTCTCGGGAAGTAACCATCATCTCTTTGATAGGTTCTACAAACTTTTCATCGTTGCTAAAGGTCATTCGCAGCCATTCGTCGGCAATCTTTTCGGAGTCTAGATAAGGATTCCATGCCTGCCTACCAAAGCCATACCAATCTGCTTGCCCAAAAGGATGCCCCGTCCAGTTAAGGTCATTTCCTATATTGGCCACCCCTGCCATTCCCGTAATTTGTTGACCTTGCAACGAACCGTCCAAGACCTTGGCTACTGTAGACCCTTTCCCTTCTTGATAGGTGTCGGCTTCCAATACTTCTTCGTACAATTTGGGTAGGTATACCAAATGTGTGCTAAACCCCAGATACTCTTTGGTAATCTGAAACTCCATCATAATGGGCGTTTTGGACATGGCGCCGAACATGGGGTGAAAAGGCTCCCGAGGCTGAAAGTCGATGGCTCCATTTTTAACCTGAACCAAAACATTGGGAAGAAATTGACCGTCGTAGGGTACGAACTCTGAATAAGCTTGTTTAGCTCGGTCATCGGCATCGTGTTCGGAATACACAAAAGCCCTCCAGATAACATTCCCTTTGTGGGGGGCGAGCGCTTTCGCCATCATATTGGCGCCGTCTACATGGTTACGGTCATAATTTTGCGGTCCTGGTTGTCCCTCGGAATTAGCCTTCACTAGAAATCCGCCAAAATCAGGTATCAAATCATAAATTTCATCCGCTTTGGCCTGCCACCATTCAATCACCTTTTGATTAAGTGGATCCGCCGATTCCAATCCGCCAATTTCAATGGGAGCGGAAAACCGTGCTGTTAAATAAACTTTTATGCCGTAAGGGCGAAAGGTTTCGGCCAAGGCCTTTACCTTTTCTAAATACATGGGAGTTAAAATAAGGGCATTTGCGTTCACATTGGTGAGTGAAACGGCATTGATGCCTACCGATGCATTGGCACGTGCATAATCGACATAGCGCTGGTCTATAAATTCAGGTAGTTTTTGCCAATTCCAAAGCGAAAATCCGGCGTAGCCCCTCTCAACGGTACGGTCTAGATTATCCCAATGATTAAGCATACGAATATCTATTTTAGGGGTGTCCACTAGATTTATATTAGTAAGGTCGCTGTGCTGTTGCATCAGTGCCAACAACCTAAAAGTGCCGTAAAGCAGGCCGATTTCGGAATTGGCAGTCACTATTACTTTTTGTGCTTTTTTTGTGTTTAAAGACTTAAGGGTAAAACCTTCATTGCCAAAACTTTCATCATCAAGCTCAATTTGTTTTTTAATGTTTTGAGGCAGCTGGGCCCAAGTGGCAATTATCATACTTGATTTTTCACCGACCTCTTTTTTGATTTCAAATTGGCTTCCCAACATTTGCGGCAGGGCCAATAGTAATTCATTCTTAATCACTTGAATGGTTTCCCCTTCACCTAAAACAGTTACTTCGTTGGCGATGTTTGAATATTGCGAAGACAAACTAGGCATTTCGACTTTTTTATAATCCATCCATAGTTCATAACCGGCTGGGGTTTGTGAAAGCAGAAGATTATAGGCGAAAAAGACTAGAACAAGAAAGAATCTGTTTAGAAGCATTTTGAGTTGGAGTTAGTTGAGATAAGCCATGAACTTTACCTCTAAAAATACGAATTCACCAATACATTAAGTGTTCAATGTACATGAATTAACGTATGCAAATTTTAAAAAAGGGTCACCTCTTTACTAAAAACTATGTGTCCATTTATACAACATTTGAAGCATGCCTACTTTTAATGATTGTTACAAGTGATTTATATTGAGGCAAATAAGTTCTTCGTGTTTCAACCAAGAAAACTGTTAATGAAGGCTCTAATGCGAGATTGTTAACTCTAAATAACTATTTTTAAGGCTCAGCAAAATTTACGCAATCGAATTAAAAGAACCTTAGGTTCAAAGCGGGATTATAATGAAATCGTTAAAGTGGCTTTTCAAATTAACAGCTCTATTTTTGGGCCTTGTTCAAGTTGGTTATTCCCAAAATAACGAAGTTGAATATTCATTTGTTGATATTGATAAAAACATTACTCAAAAGGCAATATCTACCATTGTTCAAGATCAGAATGGTATAATATGGATAGGAGCCTACGGGGCGGGTATATATAAGAATTATAGCGCTGACCTAATTTCGTATCGTCAAGAATTTCAAAACCCGAATTCGCTGAACAGTTCTTTGGTTCAAAAGGCGTTCGTTGATAGTAATAACAGGGTTTGGGTAGGAACCGAAGTGGGACTCAATGTTTATGATGAAAACCATGATCATTTTAATAGGGTCATTTTTTATGAAGGGGAAAAGGCACTTGAAAAAGTGGTTGTACGGGCTATTGCGGAGACAGATGGCGGTAAAATTTTGGTCGGAACCAGTTCTCATGGGCTATATGAAGTCGATCCCAAAAATCTGACCGGAAAATCGGTTGCCATTGATCCCCGACCATCTGATCCCATTCGAATTCGATGCCTAACAAAAAGACCCGATGGTAAAATACTTATGGGCACCAGTAATGGTTTGTATGAATACGACGGTAATCAGGCTAAATCAGTGGTTTTAAAAGGCGCAGTCACGGACAATGGTGCACCCTTTGGTATTGAGACTATATTAATCGATGACTCAGGATCATTATGGATGGGGACTTTCTCCGATGGCTTACTAAAAGTAGAGTCGGGGGCGATGAATACCTATTCTGCTACTAGGTTTCGAATTACCGATGTTCGAATCTTCACTATGGTGCAGGCTCCCGATGGAAAAATTTTGTGTGGTACCGAGAACGATGGGCTATTCGTTCTTGCTAAAGACGGCTCAGTCGTAAAAAATTACCGTTATGATAAGTTTGAGGTAAACGGTATACAGTCGAATTCGATTTGGTCTTTGTTTGTAGATGATCAAGATAGAATATGGATGGGCTCGTATAATGCTGGTGTAAGTGTCTATGATAAGCAGTACGATAAGTTCAAAGATTTAGAGAGCATACAGAACGTTCATAATTCGTTGCAATCTTCTTCTGTTACGAGTATAATCAAAGACAAGAAAAATAGATTGTGGATCGGTATGGATGGTGGTGGTATCGATGTATATGATCTTGAAAGAAAAAAATTTCATCATCTGATTGACCCGAACAACCAAATTGCCCAAGGGTTGACCGGGCTTGATGTACAGAACTTATTTCTTGATAGCGGGGGTAACTTATGGGTGGCCACTTGGAATTCAGGAATGTACTACTTGCCCCAAGGAAGCAAGACCTTTAAGCATTTTGAAATAACGAATGTCGAAGGAAGGTTACGGTCGTATCGGGTTATGTCTTTTGCCGAAGACATTGACGGGGTAGTCTGGATAGGTACAAGCTCAAGTGGTTTGCATTATTTTGACACAAAAACAGATGAATTCGGGTATGTTCCGGATAATTTGTTCAAATGTGAGGCTGAAATTAGAAAAGTACTGGTTGATAGAGAGAATACTGTTTGGGTAGCAACCAATAGGGGGCTTCTAAAAAGAGAGCATAACTCCAATAAGCCGTTCTCAAAGCTTGATTTGGTAGCCGAAGAGAAAGGTATTCCTGCGGAGAAGGCCATGATCGATATGATTGTTTCTTTATTTGAAGATCGGTACGGCAATTTGTGGATTGGTACCGATGGGGCCGGATTGTGGAAATATGATACCAGAAGCCATAAAATAGATTGGTATAACAGTTCTTCGGCCAACCTGAAGCAAGAAACGATTTCTAACATTATCGAAAGTGACGATGGCACCTTATGGGTCGGCGGTAATAATGGCTTGTCTTATTTGGATAAAGACAGTGGGCGATTTGTGAATTTTGACACCAATGATGGGTTGCTTTCAGATGATTTCAATTTTAATGCCGCCTTTAAAGATGAAGGTGGCACTTTGTATTTTGGAAACTATAAGGGTATCAACATTGTTGAACCTGACCAAATAGCAATCAATGAGAGTCGTCCGCCCATATATTTTACAAACTTTAAAGTTTATAATAAGGCTTCAAACGATATCAACGAGACGTCTCCGTTCAAAGAAGCCATTGGTAAGTCGCAACATGTAACCTTGAACCACAAACAGTCGGTTTTTACAGTTGAATATGCGGGGGTTAATTATACAAGGCCCGAAAAAAATCAATACGCTTATTACTTAGAGGGGCTTGAAGAAACCTGGAATTTTGTCGGAAATACTACCAGTGCCCATTATACCAATCTTTCACCGGGTGATTATACCTTTATGGTCAAGGCTTCGAATAATGACGGGGTGTGGAACGAAGATGTGAAGGCCTTAAAAATAACCGTACTGCCCCCTTGGTGGAAAACCAACTGGGCTATATGCACTTATATCTTATTACTTGGGTTGTTCTCATTTCTTGGTTATCGTTTGATTCGAGAAAGAGTTCGAGAAAAAAGAATGATTCAGTTCGAAAGGGCAAAAAGACTTCAAGAAGAGGAATTGAATAATAGAAAGATTCAATTTTTCACCAATATCTCGCATGAGTTTAGAACACCACTGACCTTGATTTTGAATCCATTGGAGTCGATTATGACGAGTAATGAGATTAAACTTCCGAAGAATATTAAAGAGAAGTTGCATACGGTACGAAAGAATACTGGTAGGCTTAAGCGATTAATTGATGAATTAATGGATTTCAGGAAGCTGCAACTAAATAAATTTTCTTTGAAAGTTTCTAAGTTCGACGGTGTGGCTTTTACTAAAGAGATTACCGACCATTTTAATGAAGAGGCGGCCTTAAAAAATATTGCCTTGCTCTTTGATACCGAGGAAACGGATATAGAACTATGGAGCGATCAAGGTATGCTCGAAAAAGTATTGTTCAACATTCTATCCAACGCTTTTAAAATAACTCCTGATAATGGTACTATCACCGTGGGTGTAACCATTTGTAAAGATGGAAAAAAGTTTCCCTTAATTGATGAAAACCAGGTAATCAAGGCAATCGAAATCAGTATTGAAGATACGGGTAGTGGCATAAGTCAAGAAGAGGTAAAAAGTGTTTTTGAGCGCTTTTATCAGGTTAAGAATATGAATAGTCAATATTATGGCGGAACAGGAATTGGCTTAGAGGTGGTAAAAAGTTTTGTTGACCTGCTAAAAGGTATTGTTGTTGTTGAAAGTGAAGAAACCGTTGGCACCAAATTCAGGGTGTTTTTGCCTTTGGGTAAAGATCATTTCAATGATGATGAGTTTATGCGCAGAGAAAGTGTAGCAACTAATGGAGAATTTTCAGTACCAGAGGCTGCTACAGAATTATTAGGTACGTTTAAAGATGTAGGTAGTAAAAAGACAGTTTTGGTAGTTGAAGACAATACCGAACTTAGGGCTTATCTTAAACAAGAACTAAAGTCTGACTATCATATAATAGAGGCCGCAAACGGGCAAATGGGTCTAGATGCGGCAAACAAGCGCCTACCCGACTTAATAATAACCGATGTCGTAATGCCGGAAATGAATGGTTTCGAGTTTTCTGAAGCATTAAAGTCCGATTTGAAAACGAGTCACATTCCCCTATTAATGTTAACTGCCAAAACCATGAACGAAGATTGGGTTATGGGTATCGACTCAGGTGCGGATGTCTATTTAAGCAAGCCTTTTGATATGACCGTGCTGCGCTCGCAGCTCAAGAGGTTATTGAAAAGTAGACAAATACTTCTGGATAAGTTGGGTAATGACACCAATAACGTGAAGATACCTGAAAACACGACTACACTGGACAAAAACTTCATCGCAAGGGTCATTGATTATATAGTTGAGAATGTGGCGGATGAAAACCTCAATGTAGAGCTATTGGCTGAGGAATTAAATTTGAGCCGTAGTCAACTATACAGAAAAATCAAGGCTTTGACCGGATTTACTGCGAATGAATTTTTAAGAAAAATTCGATTGGAAAAAGCGAAGGAAATGATTGAAAATGGGGATGCATCTATAAGTGAAGTGTGTTTTAAAGTAGGCTTTTCATCCCCATCGTATTTTACTAAATGCTTTAAAACTCACTTCGGTATGCTTCCTACCGAGCTCAAACAAGGCTAATTAAAGCCATAATGTTCCTATTCTTAAACATTGTGGGCGCATGCCACATCTGTACTATTTGTTGCTTCAAAACTAATAGGCAATCCACTTCATAAGAGCGATTTTTACATAGTTGCTAAAATACAGGTCTGTTGTTTGTCGATTTCGAAATTGAGCAAACAGGGTGCCTACTTTCTAATCAAGAATTAATTATCACAAAAGCGGCATTATGATACAACTGTCAAGGTTTCTTATATTCTTTTTTATCATAGTTTTTTGGTTACTGCTTGGTTGTAAAAATTCAGAAAAAGTAAATGCTGAGGTTGACGAGAGTAAAGCAATGGGTCTTTCAGATGCGTTCGTCGATGATTTTTACATGGGTGTTGCTGTCAACGGTCGACTGATTGATGGAGTTGATTCGCTAGGCACGAGCCTGCTCAAACGTGAATTTAATAGCATAACTCCTGAAAACATAATGAAGTGGATGTACATTCATCCGGAAGAAGATGGTTTTGACTTTCAAATGAGCGACAAGTATGTTGCTATGGGCCAGAGAGACAGCTCGTTTATTGTGGGGCACACGTTGGTTTGGCATAGTCAATTGGCCGATTGGGTGGAAGAGGTAAGCGACAGTACAGAAATGGTCGAGGTTTTAAGACACCATATCAATGCCATCATGGGAAGATATAAAGGGAAAATACAATCTTGGGATGTTGTTAATGAAGCACTAAATGAAGACGGAACACTTCGCGAATCCGTCTTTCTGAAAACGATAGGTCCGCAATATTTGGATTTAGCGTTTCGGTTGGCATCGGAGGTCGACCCTGACGCCCAACTAACTTACAATGATTATAACCTTACAGCCGCCGATAAGCGAAAAGGAGCAATTTCAATTGTAAAAAATTTAAAATCTAGGGGAATCAAAATAGATGTTGTGGGTATGCAGGGGCATTGGAACCTGAAGGGGCCTACTTTAGAAGAAATAGAACAAAGTATAGTCGATTATTACAATGCCGGTGTAAAGGTAGCCATAACAGAACTGGACATTACGGTTTTACCGAACCCTTGGGATTTAGAAGGTGCCGAAGTAAGCCAAAATTTTGAAGGTGATGAAAAGATGAACCCTTTTCCGCAATCGCTGCCCGATTCAGTAGAGCAACAGCTTGCTTCTCGTTATAAAAGCATTTTCCAATTATTTCTAAAGCACCGTGAAAAAATCGACAGGGTAACTTTTTGGGGAATACAAGATGGGGCTTCATGGCTCAACGGTTGGCCCATCAGAAACAGAACCAACTACCCGCTGCTATTTGATAGAAATTATAGTCCAAAAGCTGCTTATCATGAGGTTATGGGGCTGAAGAAATAGTATTGGAATAACTCAACTCAACTATGACAACCAAAACTCAGAAACTTTCCGTAAAGGAAAAAATTGGCTATAGCCTAGGAGATCTAGCGGCCAATTTGGTCTTTCAGACGCTCATAACCTATTTGGCTTTTTTCTACACCGATATTTATGGTCTTTCCCCCAAAGATTCATCGGCCATAATGCTTACCGTGGGCCTTATAGCCGCTTTCGTGTTTAACCCCTTGATTGGGGCGCTGGCCGATAGAACACATACTAAATGGGGTAAATTTAGGCCTTGGGTTATTTTTACCGCGATACCTTTAGGGGCCGTTGCTCTTTTCGCCTTTACCACTCCCGATTTCTCGTATAAGGGAAAAGTGGTTTACGCCATAGTAACCTATACCTTACTTCTTCTATTGTATGCCGCTAATAACTTGCCTTATTCTGCATTAAGTGGGGTAATTACCGGTGATATGGGCGAACGAAACAGTCTTTCTTCCTATCGTTTTGTAGCGGTGATGTTCGCACAATTCTTTGTTCAGGTCTTTATGTTGGGAATTATCAAAAGTGCTGGTGGCGGAGACATGTCCGTAGGTATTGAAAAGGTAATGACCGCTTTGGCCATTGTAGGCACCTTAATGCTTATTATCACTTTTTTTACCACTAAAGAAAGAATAGTGCCCAAGCCGGAGCAGAAATCAAGCCTGAAAGATGATTTGAGCGATTTGGTCAAAAACAGGCCGTGGGTGATCATGCTTACTTTGACTACGCTGGTATTCATAACCCTGGCAATGAAAGGGGGGGCTTATGTATATTACTTCGAAAATTATGTAGAAGAAACACGCCTGGCCGAATTTATAGCCCCCATTCTTCATGCTTTATCGGCCATCGGGTTGAACCAGTTCGGTCAAGATCCAGTGTCGGCAGGTTTTGGGCTATTTAATGCTGGGGGCATTATTTTTATGATAGTCGGTATTACACTTTCAAAAAGTTTGGCCGATAAATTTGGTAAACGTGATGTCTTTGGTCTCTTTTTGTTCATATCGGCGCTGTTCATATTGTTTTTTTATCTACTTCCGCCCGATGCCGTCGGCCTAATGTTTCTAGCTCAAATATTACATGGTTTCTTTTACGGTATAACCATACCTATTCTTTGGGCAATGATTGCCGATGTGGCCGATTATTCCGATTGGAAGAACAATCGCAGAGCTACAGCTATTATCTTTTCTGCCATGATGGTCGGTCTAAAGGCCGGACTCAGTATTGGTGGAGCCATAACCACTTGGGTGTTGGGGGTTTTTGATTATGTGCCGAATGCAGAATTACAAACCGATAGTGCCGTAGAGGGCATCAAACTACTGGTGAGTATCTTCCCCGCCATTCCCTTTGTTGTAGGCGCCGCTCTATTGTTTCTCTATGAAATAAATAAAGCTATGGAAGTACAGATTGAAGCTGATCTAAATAAAAGGCGTATTAATCCTTAAAAAATAAAAAATTAATAAAGATGCCTGAAGATTCTATTGATCATATAGATTTTGAACACCTTAACAAAGTAGCCCTGTCCCAGCCGTTGGTAAGCCACATCTACACGGCAGACCCATCCGCACACGTATTCAATGGTAAAATATATATTTATCCTTCACATGATATTGATGCAGGCGAGGCCTTTGATGACTTAGGAAGTCATTTTGCTATGGAAGATTATCATGTCATATCTATGGAGGGAGTTGATTCTGAAGCTATAGACAATGGCGTTGCCTTGCATGTTGATGATGTACCGTGGGCGGAAAGGCAAATGTGGGCACCCGATGCAGCCTATAAGAACGGAAAGTATTATCTCTATTTTCCTGCAAAAGATTACAATGGCGTATTTCGCATCGGTGTAGCGGTAGCCGATTCACCGGTTGGGCCATTTAAGGCCCAACCTAATGCCATCAAGAATAGCTTTAGTATTGATCCTGCGGTCTTTGAAGATGAAGACGGTAGTTATTATATGTATTTCGGGGGATTATGGGGAGGTCAATTGCAGCGATGGCGTACAGGTCATTTCAATCCGGATTTTCCTGAAAGCCCAACAGCACATATTCCGAATGATGAAGAACCGGCCTTACTACCTTTCGTCGCTAAACTAACCGATAACATGTTAGAGTTTGCCGAGAAGCCCAAAGAGATTGAAATTGTAGACGAAAAAGGAAATTTATTGCTCTCGGGAGACAATGAGAGGCGGTTTTTTGAAGCTGCCTGGATGCACAAATATAACGGTAAGTATTACTTTTCATACTCTACAGGAGATACCCATTTTATATGCTATGCCATTGGAGATAACCCGTACGGCCCATTTACCTACTCTGGCAGAATATTAAACCCTGTTGTAGGGTGGACGTCGCATCATTCTATTTGCGAGGTAAATGGCAAATGGTACCTTTTCTATCATGACTCAAGCCTATCGAAAGGCGTTACGCATTTGAGGTCGATTAAAGTCGCGCAAATCAATTACCGGGCAGATAGTACTATTGAAACCTTAAACCCATACGGGGCCTAATTTAGCTTAATGGCCTGCAGAAAATCATTGTTCTTTGCTGCCAAAATATAGTCGCCGTTCTTTGTTTTGATGGGTTGCATATCCTTCACGTCCCCGGGTACAAAAAAGCCACTTTTAGAGGCGCTAACGCTTTGGAAATTGCCTTGGCCATCACCCTTTAGAAGCAAACCATGACCTGCATCATTTCTGGGGGTTTCAATTTCAGAAGCAAAGAGGTTTCCGGCGATTAATACATCGAGATTGCCATCATTGTCATAATCATCGACCAAGAATTGATTGATACTCGATAATTGCGCCTCTACGGGCAACTTTCTGGCAACCAACTTCCCATTTTGATTTTCAAGATAAATACTTGCAAAAGATTTGATCTGGTAGTGTAGGGCGGTATTCAATGATTCTTCTGTATAGACATCGGCTAGAGTAGCATCTGCAAAGCTGGCATAGTTTTCAAATTTCTGCTTAATACCCGGAATCTGTTGGGAAGAGCACTCTCTACCCCTTAAAGGATATTGCTTTCCTTCGTTGTAATAGCTAAGAACGATATCTTGCCTATTGTTTTCGTCAAAATCGTTTACGTAAATATCAAAAGTCTCCTCTTCTGACGCCTTATACTTATAATTAAGTCCGTTGTTGCCTACCACATAGTCCATATCGCCGTCATTGTCAAAATCACCTTGGGCTATGCTCCACCACCAACCTGTGGTATTTTTATCTAGACCTAGATTGGTTGATGCTTCCTTGAATCCATTTGCGTTATTCTCAAAGGCCCTGATGGGCATCCATTCGCCAACGACTATAATATCAGGTCGTTTGTCATTGTTAAGGTCGGTAATGACCGCACTAGTGGCCATTCCTAAATCACCAAACTCCTCTGGTTGAAGGCTTGTGTCAATTTCAAACCGGACCTGGCCGTTGGTGCTATTATTCGATAAAATGAAAGAACTGGCAGGCGATGGATATTTACCGGGAACCTGCCTCCCCAAAACCAATAAATCGTCATCTCCATCAAGATCAAAATCAGAAGTGTACACCTTTGAACCGCTTACCCACATTTTAGGAAGCGAGTTTTGTGCTTTGGCGAAATGGCCTTTTCCATCATTCAAATAGAGACGATCTTGCATCAACTCAGAATCCGATGGAAACTCATATCCGCCACTAACCACATACAGGTCTAAATCATCATCACCGTCGGCATCAAAAAATAGGGCGCCCACGTCTTCGCTTCTTGCATCATCCTTTAAAAAGGAGCTGTCTACTGCTTGAAAACCTTCATCGTTTTGAACAAAAAGTCGGCCTAAATTATTGGCGGCACCCCCTACAAAATAGTCGTCTAAACCGTCTTTATTAATATCTCCTATGGCCAAAGCAGGGCCAAATGACGACATTTTGTGGGGTAACAATACCTGCTTGTCAAAATCATCGTAATCGTTCTCTTTGTGTTTGAAAGATGGAAATGGAGTTGTGTTGGTCGAAGTAAAAAGGGTTTTGTCAATCAATTCAGATTCGTTGCTGTCGGTTGCATCGGAGTAGTTTAAAACTAACTTTTGGTTAACATCAACATTTTCAAGTTGTTGAACTTTTCCATCGGGCCATACTACCTTTAGTTGTTCTACTTTTTCAAGTTGGTCCAAACCAAAGTGCATTTCAGGTGCGACCGAAGACTGAAAACCTCGGGTCATTGTTAATTCTTGTAGTTGTTGCATGCCGTTATTGGTTAGATAAACCCGGCTACCCAAACCTAGACGATTGCCTTCTTTACCCTTAAAAGCAACCTGCAAAAAGTTCTTGTTGTCAGAACTGGAATTTTTAAAAATGGAGGCAACATCGTCGATATTATTGGTCACTACCTCAAGGTCACCATCATTATCGAGATCGGCATATACCACACCATTTGAAAATCCTTCAAATTCAATTCCCCATTCTTTATTCGTTCTTTCAAAGCCCAAATCACCTTTGTTTTTGAACATGAAATTGTCGATTTTTTCGGAAGGAATCTGCAAACTTAGCAGCAATAAGGTGTCCGATTCTAGCTCAACCTTTTTCAACCGGTTGAAATAATCGTTGTTATTGATTTCTCGCCGCGTGCCATTGCTTACGAATAAATCTTTATGGCCGTCGTTATCAAAATCTGCGAAAAGAGGCCCCCAGCTCCAATCGGTCGATGAGGTTCCGGTAATTCGGGAAACATTCGAAAAATGAGGTATGCCTTCAGGGCCAAAAACGCCAGAATTCAATTGCATGCAATTGTGCATGTATTGGTAGTGAAAACCAGCATTGACCACATCCCAAAAGAGTTGGGGGTTCATACTGGCCATATTGGCCTTTTTTCTGCGGTTGGTTTTGGCATCCATATCCACTTGAAAAATATCAAGAAAACCATCGTTGTTCATATCGGCGATATCGGTGCCCATACCATAGAAGGCCGTATGTGAGGTGGCCTGTTTGACTACCTCCTTGAATGTTCCGTCTTGATTGTTCAGGTAAAGAAAATCGGGGGAGTTGAAATCACTTGACACATAAATGTCGGGCCAACCATCGTTATTTAAGTCACCAACGGTGGCGCTTAGAGAAAGACCATAAACCAAAAGCCCGGCTTCTTCTGTCACATCGGTAAAACTACCGCCATCATTTCGGTATAGGTGATCGCTCTCTTCGGGTTTGACATTTTGCATTTTATAGGTATACACGAAAGTAGGGGAGTCGAATTTGGTAGGCGGGTAATTCGCTACGTATAAATCAAGGTCACCATCTTTGTCGTAATCGAAAAAGGTGGCTTGCACACTGTTTCCAATATCGTTCAAGCCATATTCCTTCGCTTTTTCCGAAAATGTGCCATCGCCATTGTTGACGAACAGTTGATTTTCACGTGGCTCAAACTTACCTCCAACAGAGCAATAAATATCCAATAGGCCATCCCCATTAATATCGCCCATCGTCACGCCTGTATACCACCTGTAGTCGCCAGCTACACCCGCCTTGTCGCTTACATCTTCGAATTGCAGGTTGCCTTTGTTCAGATATAACTTATTGGGTACTTGGTTACCTGTGAAATAAAGGTCTAAAAGTCCGTCGCCGTTCACATCACCAGTAGCTACCCCACCACCCATGTATAGGTATGAGTAAGTGAAGTAATTAAGGCTATCATTTTCGGTCAAGGTATTTTCAAAATGAACACCACTTTTTGCAGCACTCAAGGCAGAAAATATCTTTTGTTCCTCTGTTGGGGCGGGTCTCGTTTCTTTTTGACAACCTATTATAAAAAGGCTACCTAGAATTAACAATGAGCATATGTTGATAACCTTCTTTTTCACCTGTTTGATTTTACTTCGATTGCACTGTAAAAATGATAGTAAAAAAACAGCGTGCTACCTACACGCTGTTTTCTGAAAAAACTAAACTAACTTAAAGAAACTATTCTGAAAAAATAACTAATATCCTGGGTTTTGATCAGCAGAAGTCAAGTTGATGTTAGCATCAATTTCTGCTTGTGGAATGGGTAATAATTCATGTTTGCCCGCTTGAAAATTGGTTCCTGCCAATTCGGTATCAGACACGCCCCAGCGTATAATGTCATTAAATCTACACTGCTCACCGGCCAATTCCACTTTTCGCTCATGAATCAAGGCATCGAATACTTGGGTTTGAGATAAACCGGTTGGTAAAGGGTCTAGACCTGCCCGTTCACGAACTTGGTTGATGAGCCCTACTGCGGTATCTTGGTCACCCCCCGGTCTCATGCTCTCACATTCGGCCATCATCAATAGAACGTCGGCATATCTCATGTATTTAAAGTTGATACCCGAAGTTTGATCCTCGTTGGCATCTTTGTAGTAGTTATTGTATTTTGACCAACCCGCGTTACCTCCGGCGTTACTCGGAAAGTGGTCGACGGTCAAAGTGCTGTCAGGGCCAAAAGTATCACCGTTGACATAGAACGATTGCTCAAAGCGAATATCACCTTCTTCGTATTCGTTCAAAAGATCGTCAGACGGAAAAACGTTAAACCAATCATTAAAACCGTATTCTTGACCTCTAAAAGTGGCCTCGTTAGGTCCTTCACCTGAACGGTCTGAATTCCATTGGGCACTAAAACCAAGGTCGTCATCGTATTGAATTTCGAAAATAGACTCTGGCCCGAATTCTGTCTCTTCCTTAAAGTTGTTGAAGTAGTCGTCTTCCAATGAATAACCATTAAGGGCATTAAATTGGGTTAGGGCATCGTCATAGCGCTCTAAGAAAAGATATACTTTGCCTAACAATCCTTGGGCAGCACCCTTGGTGGCACGACCATTTTCTTCTTCACCTTTTAATTTTAGAGTCGGAATAGCTTCTTGCAGGTCTTGAATGATTTGAGCATAAATTTCTTCTGCACTACTCTTGGGAAAACCAACTCCGTCATCAGGAGGCAAAGTGGTAATCAAGGGAGCATCACCAAATCGGGTCACTATTAGAAAATAGAACAGCGCTCTTAAAAACTTCGCTTCGCCCATCGCCTTTTGCTTGTCTTCGGTGCTCATGACCGATGGCAAAATAGCGTTGATGGTCTCTGCATTTTCGATTACAAAATTGGCCTTATTAATACCTCGGTAGCAACTTTCCCAATACGCACCAATAGCACCGTGACTCGAATCGAAAGAGAAATCGAGATATTGCCTTTTATCGGCCTCCAATTGGGTGTTTCCTCCGTTTTCATGGGCCATGTTATCCATCATAAAGAACATGTGCCTACTATAAAGACCTTGTGTTTGAAGGTTCGAATACACTGCATTGACTGCCGATTGCACCTGTACAGGGTTTTGAAAGAAGGTATCCGGTGACAGTTCATTGGGGTTGGTCAGCTCTAAGGAATCTTCATTACAGCTAAATACCAAGCCTAAACTGGCAAGAATCGTTAAGATGATCTTATTGTTTTTCATGGTAATTTTTTTTAGAATGATAATTGTACTCCGAGTAAGATTGATTTTGGCTGAGGATAGTTACCTCTATCAATACCCAATTCATACTGTCTGCCACCACCATCATTGGTCAATGGGTTACCCACTTCGGGGTCTAATCCGGAATAGTCGGTTAGGGTAATCAAGTTCTGCCCGCTCACATATATTCTACATTTAGAGAAATATTGGTCAAGTGCCGAACTACCTTGCAAGGTGTACCCTAGGGTTATATTTTTCAAACGTGTATAAGAACCGTCTTCGACAAAACGATCTGAAATCGAATTGAAGTTCTGTGGGCTACCATCGGCTCGTGGTACCGAGTTGGAAGTATTAGGTCCTGTCCATCGGTTGAGCACATTGGTGCCAGCGTTGAAGAGACGGGGCATTCCTTCCAAATCATAAATATTGGTATTGTAAACGTCAACACCGGCAACCCCTGAAATGAATAGATTTAGGTCGAGTTGTTTGTAGTTGGCATTCAGATTGAGACCGTATGTTAAATCTGGATACGGATTACCAATTTTCATCCTGTCATCAGCATTGATTTGTTGATCACCATTTTGGTCTACGAAACGTATGTCACCCGGCAACTTGTCTGAATCTGCACCTAAATGTGCCGTTACTTCTTGTTCTGATTGATAGAGGCCATCGGTTTCTAGACCAAAGAAGAAGAACAGAGGTTCACCGACTTCTACACGTGAAATATCCTGGGCCTCGAAGGTACCACCCGAGAGCGATTCATTGGCACCCAAAGATTTTACTTCGTTTTTCGAGGTGCCCAGGTTCAGGTTGGCCGACCATGTAAAGTCGCCTTCAAAATCGTTGTAGCCTAGGCTTACTTCAAAACCACTGGTTTCGACACTACCCACGTTTTCAGT